>JBEHWX010000093.1:0-23944 GCA_048498995.1 Bacteroidota bacterium | reverse complement strand
CATCGGATCGCCCCGATCGACAAGGTTCTCCTCCGGATGGGAATCACCGAGCTGCTCTACTTCCCCGAGATCCCGACCAAGGTGACGATCAACGAGGCGATCGAGATCGCCAAGCGATACTCCACCGACAAGTCGGGCATCTTCATCAACGGGGTGCTGGATGCCGCGCTGGCCAAGCTGAAGAAGGAAGGGCGGCTCAACAAGAGCGGCCGCGGCCTGATCGGCGAGGAAAAGGAGTAACCGTCGGGGCGTCCCCGGACGTCACGCCGAGCTTCTCGCCACTCCGGTGAGCGCCCCCGGATGCTTCCGGCACGGATGCTTTCCGCTCGGATGCTTCCGGCGGGGATTGCCACGCCGGCGCCGTTCCGGCACTATCGCGCGCCGCGCGCCATGCCCGCGCGCCGTGGTTGCAAGGATCGTGGCGCCGGACTCGGAAGCCGGGACTCGGGAATCGGAAGCCGGGAGCAACCCGGAGGCCGGTACGCTCGTTGTGAGGATGCGGAGCGGTCGGGGGAGATTTCCCCCGGGATGCCGCATTCTCCCATCTTAGTTCTTCGCACATGCTGACGCCGAACGCCGACGAGAAGATCCGAGCGCTCCGACGGATGAAGATGATCGCCACCGGAGCGTTCGTGCTGATGACGGCGGTCTTCTTCCTGACCGAACATCTCGGCACCCGGACCATCTTCTGGGTCCTCCGCTGGGATCACATCAACGCCTTCGCCGAGGCCTCGATGGTCGGCGCGCTGGCCGACTGGTTCGCCGTCGTCGCGCTCTTCCGCCATCCGCTCGGCATCCCGATCTGGCACACCGCCATCATTCCCCGCAAAAAGAACGAGATCGGACGAAATCTCGGCAACTTCGTCGAGACCAGACTCCTTTCGGTGGAGAACCTGAAGGTGGAGATCGACCGATTCTCCCCCTCCAGAATGGCCGCCACGTTCCTCGACGATCCTGAGCATCGCGGGAGCGCGGCCGGCTGGATCGGCGAGGGGATCGGCGCCGTGGTCCGCGCCCTCGACTCCGATCAGGTGGAGCGCCTGCTGGCCGATGTCATCGCCGGACGCCTCCGCGGCCTCAACGCCGCCGAGCTCCTCGGCGGGGGGCTGGAGCTCATCACCGCTTCCGGACGCCACAACCAGCTGATCGATCAGGCGCTGCACGCGGTGGCCGACTGGCTCCCCTCGCGCCGCGCGACCGTGCAGGAGTTCATCGAGCGCTCGATCGAGCGGACCCTGAAATGGGGCTCGCGTCTGGTCCCGCAGGCGGTCGTGGACCGGGCCACCGATCAGACCCTCACGGCGCTGATCGAGATCATCCAGCAGGCCTCGGCCGACCCGCAACATCCCCTGCGCGCCGATCTCGACCAGCGGACGCGGGAGTGGATCGGCAGGATCAAGACCGATCCGGAATGGCAGTCCCGGATCAACGACTGGAAGAACGAGCTGATCGACCATCCGGGAGTCCGGAGCGCGATCGCCGATATCTGGAGTCAGGCCAAGGAGTGGGTGCTGTCGGATATCGAGAAGACCGATTCGACGATCCTCGCCTACGCGGGGAACGCCGTGGAGTCCCTCTGGCGCAGGCTCGGGGAGGATGTGGAGCTGCAGCAGACGATCGACCGCCGGCTCCGGAGCGGCGTGATCACGATCGTCGGCAACCATCATCACGAGATCGGCGCGCTGATCCAGCGGATCGTCGACGCGTGGGACGCCGAGCAGCTTTCGCGCGAGCTCGAGCTGAACCTTGGCCGCGACCTGCAGTACATCCGCCTCAACGGCACCTTCATCGGCGGCATCGTCGGCCTGATCATCCATCTGGTGCGCTGACCGGCGGCCCCCGCCGAAGTCTCCTGGCCCCTCTTCTCTTCTCCCGGCACCCGGAACGGGTGCCGATATGCTGGCTGGGGGTCTTTACCCCCAGCCAGATGCCAGGCCCCGCAGAGATCTCCGGACGAAGATCCTCTCATCGCGAGAGATATCCCGCCCTGGATGGGAGCCCCCAAACGCAGAAAAGGCCGGTACAGGGAGCCATCTCATGGATGACTTCCTGTACCAGCCCGAAAGAATCCTCAACCGCCGACGGCACTCAACTCCTCATCGAGCGGATCGCCCATCCGATCGCGGCCACGATCACGATGACCAGAACCACTCCCACCCACATGCCGGCCTTGAAGATCCCGGAAATCACATCGCATCCGGCCGCGCTCATGCTCAGCATCACGAGCGCCATCACCACCATCGTCTGCGTGATATAGAACGCCTTGTCACTCATGCTCTCACCCCATCCCCATTCACGTTATCGAATTTCCATTCATCGAACCACTACATCATTCATTACAGAACACGGGCCAAGAATGGCCGAGCCACAGAATGGAACGGAAACGACGTAACAACGGGTACGAGAGGCGGCAAAACATTGCAATCTGCATCAACGCGTTCTTCCCAACCGAAATCCGATCAGGATCACGGCCAGGGAGACGATGGTAAGCAGGAGCGCGAGGCGAAACGCGAGGGAATCGTCGCCGATGGTGAAGGCGTCGTAGATCGCCAGGGGCATGGTCTGGGTGCGGCCGGGGATGTCGCCGGCCAGCATCAGGGTGGCGCCGAACTCCCCCATCGCGCGGGCGAAGGCGAGCGCCATCCCGCCGAGCAGGCCGTTCCGCGCCAGCGGAAGGGATACATGCAGTAGCACACGGCGCCGTCCGGCCCCGTCGAGCGCGGCCGCCTCCTCCAGCTCCCGGTCGATCGTCTCGAAGGCGGCGCGGGAAGCCTGCACCATCAGCGGAAAAGCCACCGTTGCGCTGGCCAGGGCCGCGCCGAGCCTGGTGAAGGTGAACTCGACCCCGAAGCGCCCCAGCAGCTCCCCGAGCGGCGCGCGGCGGCCGAACAGGAGCGTGAGGTAGTAGCCGAGCACGGTCGGGGGCAGGAACAGGGGGAGCAGGCTCAGTCCCCCCACCAGCTCGCGGCCGGGATAGCGGTGACGCGCCAGGTGCCAGCCGGTGATCCCCCCGAGAATGGCCACCGCGACGGTCGCGGCAAGGGCCACCTCCAGGGAGATCACGAGCGATCCGAGAAGCTCATCCTGATTCACGGCGAGAAGTTCGATGATCGACGCGGCCGCCCGGCGGCTACCGCTTCCAGGTGATGCCGAGCGCCACCGCGGAGGAGGCCAGCGCGTTGCGCCCCGACTCCTGCCGCGAATAGTCGATGCTCAGCTCGAAGCCGGCGCTGGTGGCGTAGATGGCCCCGAGCGTCCAGCGGAGAAAGCTCTGCGAGGGGAGGATCCCCGTCCCGCCGATGCCGTCGCCGAGCGCGCGGGCCGCCGCCGGGAAATCGGTCCCGGAGCCGATCCCGTCGACCACGCCATGCACGATGGTCCGCGATCCGACGTTGACGCCGAGCTCGGCAAGGTAGGTGATCTCGTCGGCCACCCCTCCCCGGAGCCGGTAGCCGGCCGAGACCTGCCCGTAGCCGGTGACCGTGCCGAGCGCGAAGCCGGAGCCGAGCGAGCCGTCCAGCTCGTAATCGGCGCGCCCCGAGCCGAGCGGAATCTGCTGATGTGGTGATCCGGTGGGCACCTTCCAGGCGGCCGTGATCGACGCGGCAACCGGCCCGCCGGTCGGCAGCAGACGCACCCGCCCGCCGAGCCAGATATCCCCGAGGCCGCTGGCCGAGGCCGTGACCGGCACCCCGGTCGGCAGGTACGTGGCGCTCCTGACCGCCACGTTGAACTGCGTGGAAACCACGCCGGTGAACCAGTCGAGCAGACCGTACTCGGCGTAGAAGGTGAAGGTGGAGACACCGAACTCGGCATCGCCGAAGGAGAGGGAATCGCGGAAGAGCCCGCGGAGCCGGCCGGCAAAATCGTATTCCTCATCGGCCGTCAGCGAGGTGAAGCCGAACTTCACGAAATACCCGTCCTCCTCCCGGTTCCAGGCACCGTCGGAGGCGGCGGCCACTCCGGAGGGGAGCGCCAGCAGCAGGGCCCCCACGGCAAGGTGGATGGCGGGGTGAATGATCGATCGCTTCACGGTCTCCTGAAGATTGCCGCTGAAACATGCGGCGCCGCCCCTGCGCGCCGATCGCCACGGGTCATGGCTGCACGGTCACCTTGTAGACGCGCTGAGCCACTCTCAGCATCGAGAAGGTGTTTCCCTTGTAGGTCTTGGTGCTCCGGTAGAAGCGGGTGAAGATCACCTTGCCGACGCCGGTCAGCTTCTTCAGCTCCTCCTTCGGGACGATGAACTGGCCGGAGTCGCCGATGTAGACCGAGTAGGTGTACGACGTCCGGTCGGCCGACCAGACCATGTAGATCCCCTGGGAGATATCGGGAACCCTCCAGCGCAGCGACAGGCCGGTATCGGCGCGGACGATCGTCGAGCGCTCCAGCGGCGCGATCGAGTCGAGCGGATCCACGGCCGGGATGGGGAAGGTCTCCGTGACGCCGGCGGTGTCGGTCACCCCCCAGGTATTGGTGGCGTTGATCTTGGAGGATTCCCCGGAGCTGGCGGCCAGGCGGAGCGTGTCGGTATCCTTGTGATGCTGCAGCGCCAGCGAGTTCAGGGTCA
Source organism: Bacteroidota bacterium (assembly GCA_048498995.1). Classification (GTDB taxonomy): domain Bacteria; phylum Bacteroidota; class Ignavibacteria; order OLB7; family OLB7; genus JBEHWX01. The sequence continues at coordinate 19,374 of JBEHWX010000093.1, read as the reverse complement.
CCTTCGAGGGGAGCAGCACGCGGTTGCTGGTGAAGAACTGGGCGTAGAAGGTCCGGGTGCGGACCTCAATGGTCGTGTCGCCGATCCTGGCGTAGCCGGGCTCGGAGACGGTGCCGCTCATGGCGTAGTAATCCCCGTTGGCGACGATGGATGGGGGGATCACGATGTTGAAGGCGATCGGGATCGGACCGGATGGGCCGGCCGGCGTGTCGTTGCCGCAGGCGGCCAGGGCGATTGAAACGATGACGGCAAGGACCGTCAGGAGTGCGCGGGAGCTGCTCATTGTTCGGTGTTACGGGGCCTCGGCCAGGGAGCGGGATCAATCCGCTCCGACCGGACGCGCCATGCTGTTCTGATTGCGGATGCCGCCGGAATCGGCGGGACGGTAAGTTACATCGTGATCCCCTTCCCCGCCATGTCGAGGATTTCCACGGGATGTGGAAAAATTCGCCCCCAATGTGGATAACTTGCGGGTAACCATGTGGAGAACCCTTTTCCCGTTATGACCTTCCGCCGTAGAATTGCCGTCGCCGCCCTGGCCATCCGACGCCCGTCGGACCACGAGCTCCGGAGCGGCATCGACCTCGAACGGCGGACGGGCCGCGCCCGATGAGCGCGGCTCCCCTCTCCTCAGTATCCAACCGAAGCAAGCAGGAACGAAGGCGTCAGCAATGGCAATCAGTGGTGGCATTCTCAACGAGGAAAGCAGCGGCGGTGCTCGGAACGATCGCTTCAACGCGGGGCGCCGCGGGCAGAAGATCGTGCACCTGGAGCCCCCCTCGCCGACCGATCGCGTCCCCCCGCACTCGAACGAGGCGGAGATGGCGGTGCTCGGGGCGATGATGCTCGACAAGGAAGCCGCCAACAAGGTGATCCAGATCCTCGGGGCCGATGAGCGGGGCGCCAGCTCCTTCTATCGCGACAGCCACCGGCAGATCTATCAGGCGATGCTCTCGCTGGCCGACCGGAACCAGCCGATCGACATCATCACCCTGAACGACGAGCTCCGTCGCCAGGAGAAGCTGGCCGACGTCGGGGGATCGCACTACCTCTCCGAGCTGAATCTCCGGACGCCGACCGCCGCCAACGTCGAGCATCACGCGCGCATCGTCTTCGAGAAGGCGCTCAAGCGTCGGATGATCGCCGCGGCCACCGAGATCATCGCCAACAGCTACTCCGACGCCACCGATGCCTTCGAGGAGGTGGACCGCGCCGAGCAGCAGATCTTCGAGATCGCCGAGAGCAAGACCGGCGGGCGGAGCTATCAGTCGATGAAGCGGCTGACGCATGACACGATCGAGATGCTCGAGTCGATCTCCAGCCGCTATGCCGAGGGTGGAGGCGTTATCGGCGTCCCCTCCGGCCTGGTGAAGCTGGACCAGATGACCAGCGGCTTCCAGCGCTCGGATCTGGTGATTCTGGCGGCCAGGCCCTCGATGGGAAAGACCGCCTGCGCCATGTCGATCGCGCGCAACGCCGCCATCGACTACAAGAAGGCGGTGGCGTTCTTCTCGCTGGAAATGTCCGCGGTGCAGCTGGTGCTCCGTCTGATCTCCGCCGAGGCGAAGGTCGACCAGCAGCGGCTCCGCACCGGCGACCTGAAGCATGAGCACTGGCAGCAGATCGTCTCGACGATCCACCGGCTGACCGAGGCCCCGCTCTATATCGACGACACCCCGGCGCTCGGCATCATGGAGCTCCGGTCGCGCGCGCGCCTGATGAAGCGCGAGCACAACATCGAGATGATCGTCATCGACTACCTCCAGCTGATGCACGCGCCGAAGGCCGAGAGCCGCGAGCGAGAGATCTCGATGATCTCACGAGGCCTGAAGCAGCTGGCCAAGGAGCTCGATATCCCGATCATCGCCCTGGCGCAGCTCAACCGCTCGGTCGAGTCCCGCGGCGACAAGCGCCCGATGCTCTCCGACCTTCGAGAGTCCGGCTCGATCGAGCAGGACGCCGACGTGGTGATGTTCGTCCACCGTCCCGAGTACTACGGGATCGCGATGGACGAGGACGGGATGCCGACCGAGGGGACGGCGGAGCTGATCATCGGCAAGCAGCGTAACGGTCCGACCGGCATCGCCAAGTGCGCCTTCATCAAGGAGTTCACCCGGTTCGAGAACCTCGCCTTCCAGTACGACAATCCTCCGCAGTATCTCCCCGGCGCCGGGGACGAGCCGGCGCCCTTCTAAGCGCGCCGCTCCACGCGATCACGCGTCGCGGACGATCACGCCTCTGCGACGCGTCCCTCGACCCGCGATGCCCTCGACCCGCGTGCCCTCGACATGATGTGCCTCTTCGTGACGCAAGCCCGGTCGTTCGGCGCGGGGCGTGCGGCGTTCACGGCCGGATCGCCCGGAGGGAAGCGCGCCGACGGAGGCGGAAACCGGAGCGGGACATTCTCGCTCGACGACCACGTCGGGGGGAAGGCCCGCCGGAAATCAGAAACCCAGACATGCAACGGCGATGACGATCTCCACGGACACCGAAAACGTACTGAACTTCCTGAACGACGCCGCCGGCCACGGTCTGCGGAAACGGAACGACCTGGCGGTGCTCCTGGAGCTGGCCGCCGAGCACGACGCGTTCGAGGAGATGAACGCCCTGGCCTTCAACGGCAGCCACCTGTTCAACCTCTACACCACGCTCCGGAAGGCGGCCCCCGGCTCGCAGGGCTACCCGAACCTCGAACGGGAGTTCGCCACCGCGGTCGAGACCCTGCGCGATCTGCTGGCGCGGGTGCTGCTCGAGGCCGAGGAGGAGGACGTGGAGCGGTTCAACTCCCAGTACTACGCCCTCACGCAGGGGAGCCTGCGCAACCTCGTCGACCTGGCGCACGATCTCGGCGTGCTCAAGGCGGTGCAGAACGACCGGAAGTACGGATCGCCCCAGGAAGCCTCCGAGCTTCCGCCGGATGGCGCGCCGAATGGAGAGCCGGACGGCCCGGCCGATGGCCCAGCCGATGGCCCAGCCGACTCGGGGGGCGGGGCGGATTCTGATTTGTGATTGGACGCTCCGGACTGCAAATTGGGCCTCCCCATGGGGAGCCGGGACGAAGACCGGACTCCCCGACCAGGGGATCGGACGGACGCTGAATGTCGCCGTCCCTCATGAAAGGAGGTTTCATCCACGTATGGTACTCGACCTCAGCGGCGTGCGCGCCCTCGTCACCGGCGGGACGCGCGGCATCGGTCGCGCTATCACCATGGCCCTGGCATCCTCCGGAGCCCGGGTCGCCGTCAATTACCGGACGAACGCCGAGACCGCCGAAACCTTCGGCCGGGAGCTCGGCGAGCGTCGATTCGAGCATATGATGCTCCGTGCCGACGTCACGCAGGAACGCGTGGTCGGCACGATGATGAAGCGGATCGAGGAATCCTGGGGAGGGCTGGATCTGCTGGTGCTCAACGCCGGCATCTGGCAGCGGGGAGAGCTCGGCAAGGTGACCCTGGCCGAGTGGCGCGACATGATCAACGCGAACCTCACCGGGGCGTTCATCGTCGCCAACGAGGCGCTCCGCCTGCTCAACCAGCCGAGCGAATCGAACGCGCCGAAACGGATCGTGATCATCTCCTCCACGGCCGGCCAGCGGGGAGAGGCGTTCCACTCCCACTACGCGGCCAGCAAGGGAGGGCTGATCTCCTTCACCAAGTCGCTCGCCGTGGAGCTGGCGCCGCAGGGGATCACGGTCAACTGCGTGGCCCCGGGATGGATCAGGACCGACATGACCGAGCCGGTTCACGCCGAGACGAGCACGCGAAAGGAGATCCTGAAGTCGATCCCGCTCGGCCGCTTCGGCGAGCCGGACGAGGTGGCCTCCGCGGTGGTGTTCCTCGCCTCGCGCCAGGCATCCTACGTCACCGGCGAGATCTTCAACGTCAACGGAGGCTCCGTCCTCTGCGGATGATCGCGGCCGATGTCCGTCCGTGGCCGAGGGCCGCGCGACTGGCCGGGGGCCGGCCGATCCTGGCATAATCATTTCATTCAACGTTCGTCAACAGTCGGGTTACGCGCGTCCTCGCCTGCACGCGCGCCCGTACACATTCCCTTGGAGACAGCAGCATCATGGCCAACGTACAAGAGTTTACCGATAGCAATTTCCAGACAGAGGTTCTCGAGTCGACCGAGCCGGTTCTCGTCGATTTCTGGGCGGTCTGGTGCGGCCCGTGCCGCCTGATCGCGCCGATCGTCGAGGAGCTTGCCGGCGAGTATGCCGGCAAGGCGAAGATTGGGAAGCTCGACGTCGACAACAACCCGAACGTTGCGGCCAACTACGGCATCCTCTCGATCCCGACGCTCCTCATCTTCCGCGGAGGTCAGGTGGTCGAGAAGATCGTCGGCGCCGTTCCGAGGAACCGGATCGTCGACGCGCTGAACAATCAGATGGCCTCCGTCTGAGCACTCCGAAGCGATGGTTTTCAACGGACGGCCGCCGGCGATGATTCGCCGGCGGCCGTCGTCGTTCATCCCCCGGCGGCCGGATTTCTCCACCGATCGCTTTCGCCGCCGCAATTCATCACCTCGCGATGCATCGCGAGGCGATGCATCGCCTCGCGCTCATCACCCGCCATGAACCGATGATCGAGGGAGCGGGCCGATCGCGCCGACGGATAGGATGATTTAGCTTGGCTTTTGGACCCCTCGCGCGTAGGTTATGCCGCCATGCTCACCAGAGTACAGCTCCCGAACTACATTGCCGAACGGTTCTTCGGCATCACGATTCCCGACGGCGGCCGGCTCCACGCCTGCTCCGGGGAGGCGCTTCACACCATCGTCCTGAGCGATCCGGTCGTGGTGGAGCACGACGAGGATGCGAGGGAGGATTACGCTCTGATGAGCTCCCTCGGAACCCCGCTCGGCATCTGGGGAAGCGGCGAGCCGATCCTGGATGACGGCCACACCCGCGTCGAGTATACGTTCGTTCCGGGACGGCGGGAGATGACCGTGTTCGTCCATCGCGGGGACGTCACCGAGCTGGTGCCGTTCGACACCTTCTCCGGCGACTGGTTCGCGGCCACCCTCTCGACCTGCGGGAGGTATCTGGTGCTGGCCGAGCCGTACGAGATCGAGATCTACGCGATCGAGTGAACGGCGCCGCGGCGCGCCGACGCGCCCCGTCCGCCATCCCCCCGATCGACCTTCAGTTCCTCCATTCACACCCTGATGGCAGCCGTATGACTCCCACATCCGAGTCCTCCACGTCGACCACGTCCGAACTTCTTCCGCGGGAGATCTCGCCGGAGCTTCCGCATCGGTTCGATCGGGGAGATCTCGACGACCGGACGCTCCTGGAGCTCCACGATGGGCTGCTCCTCCCCCGGATGATCGAGGAGCGGATGCTCCTGCTGCTCCGCCAGGGGAAGGTGAGCAAATGGTTCTCCGGCATCGGCCAGGAGGCGATCGCCGTCGGCTCCACGATGGCGCTCCGCCCGGAGGATTACATCCTGCCGCTGCACCGGAACCTCGGCGCCTTCACCGCGCGCGACATCCCGCTGGAGCCCCTCTTTCTCCAGTGGCAGGGTAAGCGGGACGGCTTCACCAAGGGACGCGACCGCTCCTTCCACTTCGGCACGAAAGACTACCGGATCATCGGGATGATCTCCCATCTCGGCGCCATGCTCGGCGTGGCCGACGGCCTGTCGCTGGCCGCCCGGCTGGCCGGCAAGGACGCCATCTCCCTGGTCTACTCCGGCGACGGCGGGACCAGCGAGGGGGATTTCCACGAGGCGCTCAACGTGGCCGCCGTCTGGGATCTGCCGGTGATCTTCCTGGTGGAGAACAACGGCTACGCGCTCTCCACTCCGAGCTGCGATCAGTTCCGCTGCGGACATATCGCCGACAAGGCGATCGGCTACGGCATCGAGGGATACACGATCGACGGCAACGACGTGCTGGAGGTCTACACCACGTTCCGCCGGATCGCCGCCGAGCTGCGGCACCGCCCCCGCCCGGTGCTGGTGGAGGCGGTCACCTTCAGGATGCGCGGCCACGAGGAGGCTTCCGGCACCGCCTACGTTCCCCCCGACCTGTTCGAGCGCTGGGGTCCGCTCGACCCGCTCCGCACCTACCAGACCTATCTGCGCCGCGCCGGCCTGCTCGACGACGAGCGGATCGCCGAGGCGCGCGCCCGGTTCGACCGTCGCATCAGCGAGGCCGTCGACGCCATGCTCTCCGCGCCGGAGATCGTCCCCTCCGAGGCGGAGGAGCTGGCCGATGTCTACGCTCCGGCCAGGGCCGCGGACGTCGCCCCGACCGGAGCCGAGAGCGAGCGCCGCTTCGTCGACGCCCTCTCCGACGGGCTTCGCGAGGGGATGCGCCACGATCCGGAGCTGGTGATCATGGGGCAGGACGTGGCCGAGTACGGCGGCGTCTTCAAGGTGACCGAGGGATTCGTCGAGGAGTTCGGCAGGGATCGGGTGCGGAACACGCCGCTGTGCGAGTCGGCGATCGTCGGCGCGGCGCTCGGCCTGGCGATCGAGGGGCGCGCGTCGGTGGTGGAGATGCAGTTCGCGGACTTCGTCTCCACCGGCTTCAACCAGATCGTCAACAACCTGGCGAAGACCCATTACCGCTGGGGCGCCGAGGTGAACGTGACCGTCAGGATGCCGACCGGCGCGGGGGTGGGGGCCGGACCGTTCCACTCGCAGAGCACGGAGTCCTGGTTCGCGCATGTTCCGGGGCTGAAGGTGGTGTTTCCCGCCACGCCGCGCGACGCCAAGGGGCTGCTGGCGGCCTCCCTCGTCGATCCGAATCCGATTCTCTTCTTCGAGCACAAGGTGCTCTACCGGAGCATCAAGGGGATGGTGCCGGAGGGCTACTACACGCTTCCGATCGGCGTGGCCTCGGTGGCGCGCGCCGGAGGGGAGCTGACGATCGTCACCTACGGCGCGGGCGTGCACTGGGCGCTGGCCGCCGCCGAGCGGATGCCGGAGCGGAGCATCGAGATCATCGACCTCAGGACGCTCCTGCCGTGGGATCGCCAGACGGTGTTCGCGTCGGTGGAGAAAACGGGGCGCTGCCTGGTGCTGACCGAGGATACCCACACCGGCGCCTTCGCCGCGGAGATCGCCGCGACGATCGGCCAGGAGTGCTTCCGGAGCCTGGACGCGCCGGTGGCGCGGCTCGGCGCGCTCGATACGCCGGTCCCGTTCAACCGCGCGCTGGAGGAGCAGTTTCTCCCGAAGGGGCGCCTTGAGGCGAGCATCACCGCGCTTCTTCGCTACTGAGCGCCGCAATCGCGTACGGGCGTTCAACCGAACGCCCGTTCCCTTATCTACCCGCAATCGAAAACAAGCACGGGCGTTCAACTGAACGCCCGTGCACAAATATTCAGAACCGGAACCATCCGCGCCCGCCGCTTCTACGCTCTCAGCTCCTTTCTCCTCTTTCCCACGGCCAGGCCGGTCACCGGGATCGTATCGCTCTCCTGGCAGACGGTCACCCAGCCGGGGCGCCCCATCAGCTTCCGGTACATGCGCGGCGGGATCGCCAGCTCCGACGGCGCGGTCGCGCTGTTCGGAATGCAACGGCGGATCTCATCATAGCGCTCCTCGACCACCTTCTCCACCCACTCCGGCTCTATCAGCAGACCGCGGCCGAGCGCCACCATGTCGCATCCGTCCTCGAGCACCGCCGCGGCGTCGTCCGGCTCGACGATCGAGCCGCAGCCGATCACCAGCGTCCGGTTGCGCACCGTCTCGGAGATGATCCGGGAGCGGGTCCGGCGATCCTCCGGATTGCGGAGGCTGCCGGCGAAATAGTTGTTCGTCGAGATATGGATCCAGTCGAGGCGGCAGGCCACGAGCCCCTCCACGAGCTGGATGGTTTCATCGATCGTGATCCCCGGCTGCTCGATCTCCTCCGGCGACAGGCGATAGCCGATCGAGAAGGGGCGATACGCGTTGCGGCGGACCACTTCCTGCACCTCCTCGACGACGGCGATCGGGAAGGCGGCGCGGTTCTCGACCGAGCCTCCCCACTGATCGGCGCGCCGGTTGGCGTGCGGCGAAAAGAACTGCTGGAGCAGATAGCCGTTGGCGCCGTGGATCTCCACGCCGTCGAAACCGGCCTGGATGGCCCGCTTGGCCGCGCGGCCGAACGCGTCGATCGTCTCCTCGATCTCCGCCTCGGTCATCTCGCGCGGCACCTCGGCCCCCTGGCGCTCGGCGCGGACCGCGCTCGGTCCCACCGGCATCCGTCCGTTGATCGACGACAGGCAGAGGCGCCCTCCGTGATGGAGCTGCAGAATGGCGATCGCTCCGGCGCGCTTGATCGTTTCGGCCGCGGCGCGCAGGCTCGGAATCATCTCATCGGAAGCGCAGCTCCACTGTCCGTCGAAGGCATGTCCGGAGGCCGAGACATAGCAGGCCGCGGTGATCGCCATGCCCACGCCCTTGCACCTGCGTCGAAGATAGGCCAGCTCCTCCGGGGCGATCGTGCCGTCGGGGTTCGACGAGTACGTCGTCATCGGAGCAAGCACAAGACGATTGTGCAACGTAATGGCACCGGTGGGAACGGTGAGAGGCTTGAACAGAGGCGCAACGGAAATACCAGGCAACTTGACTCTACTCACATTGAGAATGAACGGAACACATACACTCGTCGATAACGATGCTCCGGCGCGTCGACGCTCCCGGGCGGGCGCGCCAGGCGCGCCGTTGGGGGAAGAGCAAAAGACCAGGAACCACCTCGGTGGCGAAGTTACGCAAACGCCGTTCCGAAGTTCCCCCATTTCAGGGGCATGATCCGATAATGTCCGGCGATGTCCACCACCTCCTCCATTCTTTCTATCTTCGCCACTTTCACGTACGCTCGCACAGGAGTTCTCATCGTGTCTGTTCTCGAAGCGGTTCTGCTCGGGCTCGTTCAGGGGCTCACCGAGTTTCTGCCGATCAGCTCGACGGCGCATCTGACGCTGGTGGGCCGGGCCCTTCACCTGATCGATCCGGCGCACCCGGAGCAATGGACCGCCTCGATCGCCGTGATGCAGCTCGGCACGCTCGTGGCCGTGCTGGCCTACTTCCGGCGCGATCTGATGTCGATCATCGGCACGTTCCTCCGCGAGAACCTGACCGATCGACGCCCGCTCGGCTCGCAGTCGACCGCCGCGCGCACCGGATGGTACATCATCCTCGGCACGATCCCGATCGTGGTGATCGGCCTGGCGTTCAAGGATGTGATCGAGGGGGCACTCACCAAGGATCTCCGCGTGATCGGCTTCAGCCTGATCGGCCTGGCGCTCCTGCTTGAGGTCGCCGAGCGGAGCGCGTCGTTCCGCCGCTCGGTGGAGGAGCTGAACATGACCGACGCGCTGGCCATCGGCGGCGCGCAGGCGCTGGCGCTCATCCCCGGCTCCTCCCGCTCCGGCACCACGATCACCGCCGGACTTTTCCGCGGACTCACCCGCGAGGCGGCCGCGCGCTTCAGCTTTCTGCTGTCGATCCCGGCCGTCGCGGCCAGCGGCGTGCTGGAGTTCGTCCACTCGATCAAGTTTCTCACCGGCTCCGGGCTCCTGGCGCTGCTGGTCGCCACCGTGGTCGCCTTCGGCAGCGGCTACTGGTCGATCGCCTTCCTCCTCCGCTATCTCCGGACGAGGACCACGCAGGTGTTCGTGATCTACCGGCTGCTGCTCGGCGCGGCGATCCTCGCGGCGATCTACGCCGGCAAGCTCCGGCCCTGAAATCTTCTCGGCGCTCCCCGGCAATCAGTCATGTGGGGATGGCGCCGATTCGTCCATATCGCCCGCTGTCTCGACCGCCTCGCGCGCGGCCCGATCCGTTACGGCCGACCGATTCGATCGGCCGATCCCGCCGGATGATCCGGCCGGGCCGGTATCGCATCCGACACCGTGTCCGACGCTCCCGTTCCCGGGCCGGAGCCGTCGATCGGAGTGACCGACGTATGAGCCGGTCGATTCGTCTGTATCCCAAACACTTGTCGCACTCAGCATTACTATGAGATCACATCGTCTCCTTCTTCTCGTCGCGCTCGCCACGCTCTGCTCCTGCGGTAAGGGAGAGGATCACGGCGGAACCACCATGAACAACGGCGCCGACACGGCCCAGCTGGCCCCGACCACGGCTCCCCCCGTGACCGATTCGATGGCCGCGGCCGTCGACACCTCGGCGATGCCGGTGATCACCGCCATGGCCACGATCAAGACCTCCGCCGGCGATATCGAGGTGGGACTCTACGGCGAGGACGCGCCGAAGACGGTCGCCAACTTCGTCGGGCTGGCCAAGAAGAAATACTACGACGGCATCCTCTTCCATCGCGTCGAGCCCGGCTTCGTGATCCAGGGCGGAGATCCGAACTCGAAGGATGCCACCAAGCGAGAGCTCTGGGGCTCCGGCGGCGAGTCGATCTACGGAAAGACGTTCGCGGACGAGCTCAACCCGAACACGCCGAGCTACAAGCGCGGCTACCAGGAGGGAACGCTCGCGATGGCCAACGCCGGCCCGAACACCAACGGCAGCCAGTTCTTCATCGTTCTCTCCAAGGAGGGAGCCCAGCACCTGACCCCGAGCTACACGATCTTCGGCCACGTCACCAAGGGGATGGACGTCGCGCACAAGATCGAGTCGATGGCCGGCGGCATGGGTGGCACCCCGGCCGATCCGGTCAAGATCCTGACGGTCACCGCCAAGGAAGTCACCCCGGACGCCACCGCGGGAGCGGGAGCGGGAGCGGCAACGGCTCCGGCCGGTCAGAACGGGTCGCAGAAGAAGTAACACGGCAACTGAACCAAATACTCGGAGAGGAACGATGCGGAATACGATCAGACTCGGCGCCGTGGCCCTTGCCTGCGCCTGTCTCATGACCGCCTGCGCAAGCCGGCCGGTCCAGCGCGAGGAAGACCTGCCGGTCCAGGTCGAGGGGGCGCCGATCATCACCCACGTGGCCACGATCACCACCAACTACGGCGACATCAAGATCGAGCTCTACGGAAAGGACGCGCCGAAGACGGTGTCGAACTTCGTCGGGCTGGCCGAGCGCGGCTTCTACAACGACATCCTCTTTCACCGGATCGCACCCGGATTCGTGATCCAGGCGGGAGATCCGCAGACGAAGGATTCCACGAAGCAGAGCATGTGGGGCTCCGGCGGCGAGTCGATCTACGGCGGCACCTTCACCGACGAGCTCAACCCGCAGGCGCCGAGCTATCAGCGTGGCTACGTGGAGGGAACCATGGCGATGGCCAACCGCGGTCCGAACACCAACACCAGCCAGTTCTTCATCATGCTGAAGGACGTCCAGCTGCCGAAGAGCTACACGATCTTCGGCAAGGTCTACAAGGGAATGGACGTGGTGCACGCGATCGAGAACGTGAAGCTGCAGAACGAGAGCTCGATGGGGGGCACGCCGGCCAATCCGGTGAGGATCATCGGCGTCAAGGTCACGACGCTCTGATCGGCGCCCGGCGGCTCGGCTGGCGCGGAGCCGCCGGGGTTGAACCCCCTGGGTCGAGCCTTCGGGGTTGAACCTTCCGGCCGCGACCGTGTCTGAGAGAACGCAATCTTGAACAGGGAGTACAGTGATGAAGAACCAACGCAGACGTACCGCCAGAATCCTCGGCGCGGCCCTGGCCGCCGCCGCGATGCTCGCCCTGCTGCGCACCGGCCTGATGGCCGAGCAGGACGTTGCCAACGAGCCGGTGGTGACGCACACGGCCGTGATCCGGACGTCGATGGGGCCGATCGAGATCGAGCTCTACGGTCTGGACGCTCCGAAAACGGTGAAGAACTTCGTGGAGCTGGCCAAGAAGGGGTTCTACAACGGTATCCTCGTCCATCGCGTGGTGCCGGGATTCGTGATCCAGATGGGGGACCCGCAGACGCGGGACACGGCGCTGATGGAATACTGGGGACGCGGCGGACAGAGCATCTACGGCGGCGAGTTCGAGGATGAGCTCAACCCGCAGGCGCCGAGCTTCAAGCGCGGCTACGTGGAGGGAACCCTCGCGATGGCCAACCGCGGCCCGAATACCAACACCAGCCAGTTCTTCATCATGCTGAAGGACGACTCCACCCTGAAGAAGCCGCTGCCGAGGATCTACACGATCTTCGGCCGGGTGACCAAGGGGATGGACATCGTGCACAAGATCGAGTCGGCGCCGCTGTCGAAGGCGCACCAGGGAGTGCCGGCAAGCCCGATCTCCCTGATCGGCATCGAGTCGGTCGAGGTGAAGCCGGCCAACCACTGAGCCTCCCCGGCGATCGAGCTGAGGAAGCCCTCCGCGCCCCGCGCGTGGAGGGCTTCGTCGTTTCCGGCACGCAGCGCTCCGGCACGCGGCGCTCCGGCACGCGGCGCTCCGGCATCCGCGGCTCCCGGCATCCACCGTCGAAGCGCGCGTCCATAACGAACGAAGCCCGTCGGCTCCTGGCCTGACGGGCTTCGTCGATTCGTTCTGTTCGTGCACCTCGCTCCGTTCGCGCATCGGCGTATCGGCGCATCGGCGGCCGATCACGCATCGGCGGCCGGCGACGGAGCCGGAACCATCGGCTCCTCCGGCGAAGGCGCATCGGTCCGGAGCGGCTGGCCGCACTGGACACAGTACCGCGCGAAGGGATTGGCCAGCCCCGCGCCGCAGGCGGCGCAGCAATGCACCAGCCCGGTGCCGCACAGAGGGCAGAAGCGCTCGGTGTTGACGCCGTAATAGTCGCACTTCAGACAGACATGGAGCACGGCGACATCGGCGGTCGACCCTTCAGCTCGTTCGCGGTTCATGGTCAGCATGCGTTTGTTGCAGGATAAAGGGGGGGCTTCCTCGCATCCCGCGTGCTTCCGGTAGATCACCGGACGGACAGCGCTCTGGTGGGAACGGTGCCGTTTCTTCGTTTTATGGTCCTGGAAAATCGCCAAAGTACCGGGCAATAATTAGCCCACTTCATAAACAGGCGGGAATCGGGGCGAATGGGTGGATTTCGCGCGGGGAGTGGCGTTCCGGATCAGCCGCCGGCGATCGACTCGCGCAGATCGCGCAGCCGGCGTGAGGGCTTCACGCCGTACTCCTCCTGCAGCAGGGAGGCGAACCGGTCGTACTCGCGGAGGGCCCGGACGCGGTCCCCCTCGGCGGCGAGCATGGTCAGGTGAAGGAAGATCGCCTCCTCGTCGGCCGCGTCGGTATCGAGCAGCCGCTGCACCGTCTGCCGGGCCGTGTCGAACTCCCCGCGGCCGATGGCGATCTCGGCCAGGCGGAGGTGGGCGGCGCGCGCCTTGGCGCGGAGCAGATCGCGCGGGCCGTCGCTCCACTCGTCGAAGATCCCCTCCAGGAACTCCCCCGTGTAGAGCTCGCAGGCGGCGTTCAGCAGATCGAAGGCGCGGAAGGTTCTGCCGGCGCGCTCGTGCTCGACTGACTCGTCGATCATCCGGAGGAACTCGATCGCGTCGACCCTGATGCTCTGTCCGTTGAGCGCGTAGGTGGTGCCGTCGAAATCGACGCCGTCGCCGATCACCTGACGGAGCCCGGAGAGGGTGACGTGGAAGTTGTTGGCGGCGGTATCCCCGGCCACGTTGTCCCCCCAGACCATGTCCACCAGGCGCTCGCGCGCCAGGCGCCGATCCTGCACGGCGGCGGCCACGAGCGCGGCCAGGAGCTTGCGCGGCTTGGAGTCGCTCTTGTGGGTGCCGAAGTGGCGTCCTCCCCGCTCGATGCCGGAGATATCGACCACGCGAAGCCGCCCGAAGCTGATGATCGCGCACTCGTAGAACGCCGGGATGGAGACCATCCCGCCGGTATGCTCGATCAGCTCCCGATCGTCGAAGAGGGTGGCCGCGTGGGTGCGGAGCAGCTTGATCGACTGCGCCACGTTGTGCGGGGCGCCGCCATCCTCCCAGTTCTTGAGCGCCTGGCGGGTGCGCGACAGCACGGTCTCCAGCATCGCGTTGTTCCGCGCCTGTTGCTTGCCGCCGACGGTGCCGATCGCCCGGCCGAAGATGGCCGCGGCGCGCACCCAGAGCAACGGCCCATGCACGCCGGCCGGCGCCATCCGCTCCACGCGCGACGCGAAGTCGAGCGCCGAGGCGATCTTCACGCGCGTGGCGTGAAGCAGGATCTCCGACTCCAGCTCCAGCAGCAGCCAGTCGGCCGCGGCCGCCCCCTCGCTCCGGCCGATCTCCCGCAGCTCCTCCAGCCTCCCCTGCTCCTGCTTCCATCCGCCGCGCCGCACGGCGATCATCCGCCGGCACCACTCGATCACGAACGCCCGGCAGGGGCGGCCATGCTCGCGGGCATCGGCCTCGAGCGTCTCGATCACCGCCAGCGCCTCCTCGTGGCGCCCCACCCGCGTGAGGAACTGCGCCTTGGTGGCCATCGCGATCTGCCACATCGCCATCGACCGGGTCTTCCATCGAAGCTCGATCGTCCGGTCGACGTGCCGGAGCGCCTCGGCCATGTCGCCGCGATCGGCCTGGATCACCGCGAGCCAGTACCAGCCGTTGGACTCGGTGCGGGGGAGGAGGAAATGCTGCGTCTCCTTGATCAGCGTGCGGACCATCGGTTCGGCGCGGTCGTAATCGCCGGCGTGGAAATAGGCGCGGACGATGTGCGACCGGAGCTGCGCGGCATCGCGCCGGCGCCCCTCCCGCTCGCAGATCGCGAGCATGGCCGCGATCCTCCGGCGAACCTTCGGGTCGTTGGTGTAATCGTCGAGAAAGCTGAGCGCCTGGCAGGCCGCGGCCGAGTAGACGCCGTCGTCGGTCTGCGCGAGGATCGATCTGTAGATCGCCGCCGCCTCCTCGTACCGCTCGGCGGTCACCAGCAGCGCGGCGCGGCGCACCGCGACGTTGATGAACGCCGCCTGAACGCGCTGTTCGCGACGGTCCAGCGTCAGGAGCATCGTCCGCGTCCGGTCCAGCATCTCCAGGGCGGCATCGATCTGCTTCTCGCGATAGAGCGCCTCCACCAGCGCCAGCATCGCGTCGGCGACGTCCGGCACCAGCTCGGCCGGCGGCATCGCGTCCTGGAAGGGAGCGAGGAACTCCTCCAGCACGATCCGCTGCTCGGCCACGCTCCCGAGGCGGAAGAGCGCCTGCGCGTAGCTGTTGGTCCAGCGCGCCACCTGCAGCGGCGCGTGGCGCTCGACGATCTCCCGCCAGTAGCAGCGGCACTCGCCGAAGTGGCCGGCGGCCCCCACGTAATCCTCGCGATGGTGAAAGATCTCGGCGGCGCGGAGTATCCGATCGCAGAGCGCCGGCCGCTCCTCCCCGGCGCCGGTCAGCAGCGCGCGGATCGTCAGCCGCGGCAGCCGCACCTCGGGGAGCTCCGTCTCGTCGGTCGGCAGAAGCTCCAGCAGGCTCGCGCGAAGCTCCTCGGTGAGCCCGGACTCGACCGCCTCGGCCAGCGCCGTCTCGTAGAGAAGCTTGTGGGAGAACTCCACGGTTCTATCGCGGAGCGAGAGAACATCGCGCGCCACCAGCGGCTGATACCATCCGACCGGGAAGCCGAAGCGGATGAGCGCCGCGTGCGGAAGGCGCTGCCCCAGCAGAGCGGCGGTCGTGATCGCGACGCGCTCGTCGCGCGGCAGCTCGGTAAGGCGGGAGCGGAGGGAGGGGAGCGCGTCGATCGGCGTGTAGTGGCAGCGGCGGAACGGATGCTCGGCGCGCCAGCGCCCATCTCGCAGCGCGATACATCCCTGGCGCATCAGCGCGTGGAGCGCGAAGCGGACCAGGATCGGCAGGCCCCGGGTCACCGAGGCCAGCCAGGCGCTTCCCTCCGCGTCGGGACGGAAGCCGAGGAGCTGCTCCACCTGATCGGCGAGCGCGTCGCTGGTCAGCAGCTCCAGCGGCACTTCCAGCGGCTCGGTCTCGGCGGCGTGGCAGAGCTCCAGCGTGAACTCCCGGAACGCGGGATTGATCGAGAAGAGGAGGAGAAACGGGCACTCGACGCGACCGAACAGGGCGCCGAGCGAGATCGCCAGCTCCCGTCCGGCCGAGTCCAGATCGTCGATGATCACCACCAGCGGAACACGATGCCCGATCAGATCGAGCGAGCGCGCCAGCGCCTCGATCGTCTCCGGGCCGGAGGAGGCCGAGAGGAAGGAGTCGATCTTGCGCCGCAGCGGGGCCCTGGTGGCAACCGTCTCCAGCAGCGTGTCGCGCAGCGTCTGGAGTCCGGCGATTCTGTCGGCCTCGTGCATCCTGAGGCGGACCACGAAGGCCCCTTTCAGCTCCTCGCGGCGGGCGAACTCGGCAAGCAGGCGCGACTTGCCGCTCCCCATCTCCCCGAGCACCATCGCCGCCACGCGCGAGCCGTTGTAGGCCTCGCGGTAGGCATCGAGCAGGTCGTGCATCTCTCCCTCCCGTCCGGTGAACGGGAGCATGCCGAACGATATGGTGCCACGCTGCTGGTGCTGCATACTCACGGGAACGATCGCTCCGAGGTCACCACCGCTCCGCGTTGCCGCGGGCAATGATCGCATTGACGGAATCGAGCCTCATGCTGTAGTAGTCCGCCAGTGCTTTTCGTGCCAGCGTGTCGCGGCGCAGGAGATACTTCTGCACCTCCTGGCGCGCGTGGGCCATGTCCCCCGAGTGGACGATGCTGTCGATGACCGCGTGGGGAGCGTTGACGGCGAGCCGGGCATAGTGCCGGTAGAGCTTCCGGTCGAAGCTCTCGAGCGTCTTGTCGGCCCCCGGCGCCGGGGCCGGGCGCTCGTCGACATGGGAAATGGTGTCGGTCGGGGCCTCCGCGCGCGGGGCCTGCTCGGCCTTCTGGCCGCAGGATGCCAGCAGGCGCGCCGATAGAAGAAGAAGCGGTCGGAATCGCATGAGTGATGCAGACGGATGACGCCGCGCGCGACATCCCCATTCGTACCGGGGGTGACGGGCGACGGTTACTGGGGCGGATATCCGGAAGGCGGATATCCGGAAGGCGGATATCCGGAAGGATACCGGGTTCGGATGTGGGACGAAGTATAACTCCCAGGAACGAATGTTTGTTCCCGGGCGTGACGCGGAGGTCCGGAATGGACATCCGGAATGGATAGCCGACGCGGACCGTTCGGAGCGGATATCCGGAACGGATCGCTCGGATCGGGCGCCGGGGGTGATTGCCCCGCGCTCCCTGGTTGGGGGACCGATGAGGAATGTGTGGCGCCGAGCTTGTCGGGCACGTCCTCCCCCTTCCCGGATCGATCCGGGAAGGGGGAGGGGCCGCGTTCGGCTCGGAGAGGTCGCTGACTACTTCACGTTGTAATAGTACGACGACCAGAGATACCCGTCCTGCCCGGTCGTGTCGACCTTGCTGGTGGCGAACGTGGTGTTGATCGTCATCCGACCATGCGTCTTCTGCACCAGGTACTTGGTCTTCGGCGTGAACCAGTAGGTGTCCTCGCTCCAGATGCGGCGACGGCTGTCCGGCGTCGAGAGAATCTCCTCCCGATGCGCGTACACGCGGAGCGCCGTCAGCGCCGGATCCGGGCGGAAGACCGCCAGCGGCGTCGGCGCGATCGCGCCGAGAAGCGTCTCGACCTTGTCGAAGGCGACCGTCCAGGTGACCGTCAGGTTGTTCGTCTTGTTGCCGGAGGTGACCCACATGGTGTCGACCTCGGTCCAGGTCCGCTTCGACTTGGTGCCGAACGGAAGCTCGATCCACATCGAGTCGAGCGGGATGGTGGCGCCGGGCATGCTCAGCGTCCCCTTCTGCCGGAAGACCTCCACGTTGCCGTTGGAGAGATAGCGGAAGTAGCGATCGAGCAGGCCGGTATTGCTCAGACTGACGATCTGGGGAACATCGAACGAGATGACGTTCTGCGCGTCGCCGAAGGTGGCCGGAACGCCGGCCACGGCGACGACCGGCGTCGGGTGGATGGTATCCTGGACGCCGGTGGAGGATTTCTTGTTGCCGAACGAGTCGGTGGGATAGACATCCACGGCGTAGATGCTACCGGCTCCAGGGGCGAGCGAGGCGTTGTACTCGTTCGGACCGGCGGCATCGGTGCATCCGGAAACCACGCCGGCAACGATCGAAGCGGCGAGCAGGCCTCGCCGGCAGCGTGTGACCAAATCCATGGCAGCTCCAAGTGAGATGAGGTGGAAACAGGCGTAGGAAAGACGGAAGATCAGGAAGGTGTAACCACATTACCAAATGTCACCGCCGGCACTCATGGCCTGAGCGCGTCGGAAGCGCGGAGGGGCACGGCGCCGGCACGCGCGGCCCGGAAAAACGAACGGGGACGGCATTGCTGCCGTCCCCGCGCGCACCATAAGCAACACAAGAAACGAGGGTGAATCCGATCGAGCCGTCGGGAGCCCCGTCGCCAAGCCGCGTCGGCCACGGCGGGGGGTGCATCCCGGGACGATCCTCGACGCCGGCCGATCCAGCGGCCGATTCAGCGGCGATCGCCGGAGCGGGCGGCGTCGGATGCCGACGTCAGTCCATGATGCGGCGAAGGAAGGCCGGCTTCTCGGCCGAGGCCTGCTTGCGCACCTCCTGCTGCTGCTCCTCCTCGCGATACTCCTCGGCCTTCGGCTGCTGCGGCTCCTCACGCTTCTTGGTGATGTCGTAACCGCCGCGATGAATGCCGACGTTCCGGCGCAGGTAGGCCGGCTCGTTGTACTTCTCGAGATCCTCCTGTCCGACCGGCACGCGCTCGGCCTGCACGTCCCGCGGGGGGATCGGCGCGGCCGGACGCACCTGCGGAGCGACCTGCTGCTGCTGGGCCTGCTGCTGCTGCGGAGGCTGAACGCGTGCCTCCTTGGAGCGGTTGAAGCCGGTGGCGATCACCGTCACCATCATCGCGTCGGCCAGGTTGTCGTCGAGCACCACGCCGAAGATCAGGTTGGCCTCGGAGCCGACCGCCTCGTGGACGATCTTGACAGCCTCGTCGACTTCCATCATGGTCAGATCGCTGGAGGCGGCGATGTTGATGAGCACGCCCTCGGAGCCGGAGATCGAGATTCCCTCGAGCAGCGGCGAGGAGATCGCGTTCTGGGCCGCCTCGGTGGCGCGGGCCTCGCCGGAGGCGATGCCGGTCCCCATCAGCGCGTCCCCCATGTTGGCCATCACGGTGCGGACGTCGGCGAAGTCGACGTTGACGATGCCGTGGCCGGTGATGATCTCGGCGATGCCGCGCGTGGCGTTGTAGAGAACGTCATCGACCTTCTGGAAGGCCTCCTTGAAGCCGGTCCGCTTGTCGATGATGGAAAGGAGCTTCTGGTTCGGGACCACGATCAGGGTATCGACGTGCTGCTTGAGCTCGCGGATACCGGCCTCGGCCTGGTCCTTCCGGCGCTTCCCCTCCCAATCGAACGGGCGGGTGACGATGCCGACGACCAGGGCACCCTGGTCGTGGGCGATCTCGGCGACCACCAGCGCGGCGCCGGTTCCGGTGCCACCACCCATGCCGGCGGTAACGAACACCATGTCCGAGC
>JBEHWX010000092.1:0-24532 GCA_048498995.1 Bacteroidota bacterium | reverse complement strand
ACCACCGCGGACCATCACGCCGGTCTCGGTCGAGGTGCCGGCGATCTGATTGTAGATCGTGTTGTTCTCGATCTTGTTGCCGGTCAGCAGGAAGTCCACCCGCGTCGACGGATCGACGGTCATGCCGATGCCGATCGAGGCGGCGTTGCCCGAGTAGTTGTACCCGAAGTTGTTCCGCACCGTGTAGTTGCTCACGCCGCCCACCGGGAAGCGGAACACCACGTTGGCCGGCGAGACGATCTGGTTCTCACTCGTCTCCAGCAGGATCGGCGAGGCCGTGCCGCTGGCGGCGGTCAGATCGCTGACGCGGTTGCGCTCGACGCGGAGGTCGGTCGAGTAACCACGGTTGTTCGAGCTGTTGCCACCGGCGGTGGCCCAGATGCCCACGGCGTTGCCACGAACCGTCGAGGTGTTGTTCACCGTGCGGATCGTGTTGCCGGAGATCTCCGAGCCCTTCTCGTAAGCGACCACGATACCACCGCGACCCACGTTCGTGATCAGGTTGTTGCGGTAGGTATTGTTGGTGTTACTGTAGTCGACATACTTCGACTGGCCGACCACGAAGAGCGGGCCGGAGCCGACCGAGGCGATACCGTAGCCGAAGCCACTGATCTCATTGTTCTCGAACACGTTGTTCTGAATCGACAGCGTGTCGATCCGGGCCGAATTGGTTCCGGTGATCGGATCGATCGGAGCGGAGTTCCGGAGCATGATGCCCGCGGAGGTCAGCAGCGACAGATCGCTGACGTAGCTGAAGCGGTTGAACGTCTGGTTGAACGTCGGCAGCGAGATGGTCGTGGTCTGCTGCTTGCCAGCGGCGGCATTGACCGGCTGGATCTTGACGTTGCGGACGGCATAGTTGGACGAGCCCTGGCCGAAGTAGATCGGCATGGCCACGTCCTTCGTTCCGATGTTCTCGAAGACGAATCGCAGGGCCTTGTTCGCCCCACCGTCCCACGTCACGTAACCGCTCGGGTTGGAGGTATCGAGCTGGCCGTACCAGATGCCGATACCGCTGGCCGTGCGCAGATTGACCACCACATCGGTCTTGCCGGTGGCCGGACGCCAGGTGACGGTGTTGGTCGGGCTGACACCGACGATGCGGCCGCGGAAGTCGAGGGCCGGGATGGTCGGCTCGCTCTTCTCGACGATGTACGAATCATCCGTCAGCTCGAACGCCACCGGGCCGCTCACGCCATAGGTGAACAGCGAGTCGCGGGCCTCCTGGATGGTCTTGAAGCGCTCACCATAGCCGACGCGGATCACGCCCGACAGACGCGGCTTCACCGTGAAGCACCACGCGGCCGTGTCGTTACCACGGATCGGCTCGCCGGGATAGTTGGCGTACGCGGTCACGCAGTAGTTACCGGAGCCGTTCGGAATGAACGACGGGAAGTCCTGAACGGTCTGGCCGCCGGCGCCGACGATGTTCGTGATCGTCACGTTGCGCGAGTAGACCACGCGGCCCTGCGCATCACGGATGATCACCGTGGCGGGCACGTTGGTGGCGTCGGAGACGCCCGAGTTCAGGAAGGTCGCGCGCACCGGGATCGGCTTGCCGTCCGGGAAGGAGCCCCCCTGCTGCGGGAAGT
Organism: Bacteroidota bacterium; assembly: GCA_048498995.1. Classification (GTDB taxonomy): domain Bacteria; phylum Bacteroidota; class Ignavibacteria; order OLB7; family OLB7; genus JBEHWX01. The sequence continues at coordinate 22,940 of JBEHWX010000092.1, read as the reverse complement.
GCGGATAGAGGTTGGCCGATCCGGCCTGCACCTCGACCTCATAGAGCACGTCGAACGGACTCCCCTTCCCCGCGGAGGTGCTCGGCAGCGTATCGTTCAGACGGTTCTCGTCGTTGGCCAGCACCGTGAACGCGCGGACGTAATAGTGTCCCGGCGTTGACGGCGTCCAGGTGAACTGGATATCGCGGAAGCCGATCGACTCCCAGGTGCCCGGGACCGTCGAGGTGCCCGAGGAGAGGACGCTGCCGCTATCGTCGAGAACCTGATAACCGACCGTGGCATTGAACTGCGGACGGGTACCGAGGTTGAGGTAGCGGACCTCGATCACCACCGGCACGCCGACCGGGTACTTGGTGAACAGCGGAGCCTCGTTCTTGAACGGCTGCAGGATCGCGTACGGCGTCAGATCGTTGGACTTCGAGATGAAGAACCTGCCGTTGAGCGTGTCGTTCGAGTGATCCTGGTCGGCCGAATACTCCGGATAGAGCTTCACGGTGTACTCGCCGGTCTGGCTGGTGATCGGCGTGGAGATCGCCGTCGAGAAGGTGACGTTCGAGGTACCGAACTGCGCGGTCGAGTTCGAGAAGGCGGTGCCGGTGACCGAGGCGACCAGCGTGCCGCCGTTGCGGTAGACATCGGCGCGAACCGGGATGTTCTGGCGCGAATTGCCACCCATGTTGCGGAAGCGCGCGTTGATCGTGACCGAGGCATCGACGCCGTAGGCCGAGGCCGGACGGGTCGGCGTGAACCAGACCGAGTCGGCGGCCACGTCGTTGAGCACCGGCGACATCCGATACGAGATACGCTGATCGTCCTGGGTCGGGAACTTGTAATGGAAGTACGGCGCCGGGCGGTAGTACGCATACGGCGACACGTAGCTGTAGTAGTACGCGTAGTAGACCGGATAGCAGCGGTAGACGCCGGCGTACGGGATCGTCGGAAGGGCCGTGATCGCCACCGTGTCGGGGAGCTCGGCCGGATCGCACATGATCAGGAACTTCTCGGCATCGTTACCCGAGGGGGGCTGGCTGTTGAACTGATGGCCGTAGTTCTTGATGCCGACCATCGCGCCATAGCCGAAGGTGTACATCGGGTTGATGCTCGGCTTGGTGCGGTCGATCGAGTTCGGTCCGTAGTGGAATTCGATGTTGCCGTTGCTCTCGTAGAGCTTGGCCTGGAAGTTCCCCGGGTTGCCCGACGGGTAATACATTCCCTGAACCCGCCACTCAACGGTGAGGACACGGTTCGGCGCGGACCCATCCACGCGATAATAGATACCGCCGCCGCTCACCCCGGCACACTGAAGATCGGCCCAGTAGACCATCAGCAGCTTGTTGTAGTAGGGGTAGAACGTCGAGGTATTGTAATCGAGATAATAAGGATAGGTACTGTAGGTGTACGAGGAGCCGTTGAATGACATCCACCCCGACGGGGCCACGCGAAGCGTGTATCCCTGGTTATAGGTCTGGCCGATGAAGTAGAATGGGAACGGCAGCGAGATGTTGTAGACGCTGTAATAATAGCCGTTGTTGCTACCGGACACCAGCGTGGTACCCGACTGCCCGATGATGGACTGGTATCCATCGGGGATGCGTGACGGCACGTACTGATTCCACGGAAGGACCGCGCGCGCAGGTGAGCTGGTCACCTGTGCTTTCACCCCCCCGATCGACAGAAGCGCCAACACACATAGAGTAATGATCCTACGAAGGCTCATGTGCTCCCTCATATTGTGGGTTGAGGATTATGGGTTAGGAAGACACTCGACACGACAACGGAAGCCGACGCACGCGACGGCTCCTCGGGGTGAAGGAGGCTCTCGGCGCATGGTCGACCAGGGCATCGGACTCCCGGCATGGGTGATCGGCGTCCGGTCCGATCGGCCAGGAACGAGGCAGGCGGGAAGGGTAGTTCTCGAAAGCTCGCTTTTCAGTTAGAATCGCAGCTTATAGCAAGTTTCAAGAAGCATACGTAAGAAGAACCCGGTCCGCGCCAAAAAGTTCCCGTCGGAATACAGTTCTTTATCTTCGGTGAAACTTTTTTTCACCCCCGTTCGGGGGGATCGACCTTCCTCAACGCCATGAACCGGATGCTCGGACTTCACCCCGTCGACTGGCTCGTCATCCTCCTCTACTTCCTGGCGATGATCGCCATCGGCCTCTGGGCGCGCCGGAGAGTGCGCGATACCCGCGATTTCTATCAGGGAGGGAGGTCGTTCGGGCGGATTCTGATGGCGTTTCTCAACTTCGGGAACATGACCGACGCCGGCCAGGTGGCCAGCGTGACCAGCGAGGTCTACCGTCAGGGGCTCCAGGGGGTCTGGTTTCAGAACCTGGTCCTGTTCCATACCCCGTTTCAGTGGTTCATCGCCGCCCTGCAGCGCCGCGCCCGGTACATCGGCCCCGGCGACATGTACCTGCACCGGTTCGAGAGCCGGTTCCTGGCCGGCCTCTACGCCGCGGTCCTGGTGGCGATCGCGATCTACGCCAACTCGTTCGGCTATCTGCTGACCGGCAAGACCCTCCAGGCGGTGATGGTGAAGCCCCCGACCGCCTATACCGCCGCCGAGCGGGAGAGCGTGAGCTCCTTCCGGGAGCTCCAGCGGCTCAAGAAACTGGACTTCGCGACACTCGACAGTGCCCAGCGCTCAACGTTGAATGCGCTTCAGGAGAGGGAAAAGCGGGGGGAGCTGAAGGCGTTCGTCTCCGAGCTGGACCTGAAGCTCTTCTATGTGATCTACGCGCTGCTGATCGCCGGCTACACGGTGCTCGGCGGCCTCTTCGCCATCGCGATCATCGACGTGGTGCAGGGTCTGCTGATCCTCTTCCTCTCCCTGGCGCTGCTGCCGACCGCCCTGGCGGCCATCGGCGGACTCGACGGGCTCAGGGGAAAGGTCGCCCCCGGACTGTTCCAGCTCTTCGGCACCTCGGCCGACAGCGACTACACCTGGTACTTCGTGGCGAGCTTCGCGCTGCTGAACCTGGTGGTGAACGCGCCGAAGAACTTCACCCTGGGAGGCTCGCCGAAGGATGATCTGGCCGCGCGGGTCGGCTTCGTCTCCGGGGCGGTGGCCAAGCGCTTCCTGATGATCGGCTGGGCCTTCACCGGCCTGCTGGCGCTCGGCCTGTACAGCAACCAGGTCACCGACGCCACCAACGTCTGGGGCTTCATGACCCGGGACCTGCTCGGCGTGGGGGCGATCGGCCTGATGATCGCGGCGATCTTCTCGGCCAACATGGACGGCAACGCCACGATCTCGCTGGACGCATCGGCGGCGGTGATCAAGAACATCGTCCAGCCGATCTTCCCCTCCCTGCAGGAGCGGCGCCAGGTGCTGATCGGGCGCGTGATCGTCCTGGTGATCCTTCTCGGCTCGATCTATTTCGCCGACCGGCTCGATTCGCTGCTGGTGGTGTTCAAGTACATTCTCTCGGTCGGAACGGTGGTGGGCCCATCCTTCTGGCTGGTCTATTTCTGGCGACGGCTGAACACGCGGGCGGTGGCCACGCAGATGATCATCTCGATCTTCATCACGATCATCCTCCCGAACGTGGTGCCGAAGGTGGAGAAGTGGAATCGCGATCCGTCGCTGACGGCGCAGACCGAGGAGCGGGTGGTCACCAGCCAGCGCCGCGCCTCCGAGGAGGATGTGCGCTCCGGCCTGGCCCCGGCCGTCGGCGCGGCCGTCACCAGGCGGGACCGGATCGCCCCGGCGCCGATCTTCTTCGAGAGCGTCAAGCGGAACGATTCGCTCGGCGTGATGGAGGGAAGCGGGCTGTTCCGTCCCCAGATCTGGCTCCTGAGCCGTTTCGGGGTCGATTTCCGGAGCTGGTCGCGGCCGGCGATCTCGACCGCCTCGTTCCTGTTCGACGCGACGGTGCCGTTTCTGCTGCTGATAGGGCTGTCGCTGGTAACCCGACGGAACTCCGAGGAGGTTCTGCGCGATTTCTATGCGCGGGTCCACACTCCGGCGGTGGCCGACCCGGCGCTCGATGCCCGGCTGGTGCGGGAGAAGATCGACGACCCGACGCTGGTGGAACGGAACAAGATCTTCCCCGGCACCGACTGGGAATTCTGGCGGTTGACCAGGATCGACGTGATCGGCCTGGTCGCCTGCATCCTCTTCGTCTTCCTCGTGATCGGACTCTACATGCTTCTGGCGCGCCTCCTGGCCGGATAGGCCACGAGACGGCCGGCGGCGTTTCCGATCGCTCCTCTTCCGAACCCGATTGATCGCGTCATGTCAGACCTGCAGACGTTTGCCCCCGATACCGACTACTTCATGCTCGGCGATGGCCGCCTGATGGCGATCATCCAATGGAGCCGGAATCCGGCGCTCTCCCCCCTCGGGCTGGTCCTCTACGAGCCGGAGCGGATGTCGCGCAAGAACGGCTCGCTCCTGTTCCACCCGGAGCTGGGGCTGGCCCGGACGATGCTCGGCGTGACGATCGCCGGCGAGCGCCACCAGCCGCGCCACGACGATCTCCATATCTCCTGGGATGATTCCGAGGAGCCGGCGGTGATCGCCCGCTGGCACGCCGGCGACGTGGAAGTGGTGGAGCGATTCTTCATCCAGACCAGCACCTCCACGCTGGTGCGCGACGTGACGCTCGTCGCCGACGGGATCGAGGGAGATATTCTGGCGGCGCTCTACGCCAACCCGCTCCTGTTCGACGAATTCGGCGTCCAGCAGCAGTGCCTCCTCTACGCGGCCGGCTACACCACGATCTCCCTCTTCTCGGTGCCGACCGGGCGGGCGTTCGAGCGCTTCCTGACCGTGCGCGCCACGCCGAGGCCGGATCGGGTGAGCGCGTCGTTCATCTACGGCATCGAGGCGGTCGGCACGCACGAGTTCTCCCTCTATCCGCCGGGATTCTCGCTCCCGAAGATCGAGGTGGACGCCACGTTCGACGTCGCGGCCCAGAGCCACGATCAGAGCCCGACGATCCCGGAGGAGGAGTGCCGGCGCGCCGAGCGGATCGCCGATCTCTACCGGACCTCCTGCCGCTCGCTCCGCGCGGCGGTCTCGCAGCTCGGGAAGTTCGACGCGTCGATCTGGCAGTACGATTTCGAGTGGGGAATGGACGCGTCGATGGTGGCCACCGCGGCCTCCAGCGCCGGCATGTTCGCCCTCGCCCGCCAGGTGCTCACCAACATCCTGCGCCGGCTGTCGAGCATCGATGGGATGATCGCCGAGGCAAGCCGGTTCCGCGGCGGAGAGATGTCCGAGCTCAACGGCAACGGCGCGGTGCTCGACGCCATCTGGCACTACTGGCGATGGAGCGGCGACGAATCGCTGCTGCACTCCCACTGGAAACGGATAGCGGCGATCGCGGATTATCCGCTGCGGGAGGAGTTCACGCACGAGAGCGGCCTGCTCCGGAGCCGACGGGATTTCTGGGAGCGCTTCCCCTGGATGGGCGTTGAGGAGGGATTCGAGCTGGGGCACCAGGTCTACTGCTCCGTCGGCCTCTTCCGCGCGGCCGAGATGGCGGCCGCCCTCGGCTATCAGGAGCATGCCGAGCGCTGGAGCTCCGCGGCCCGGCGGATCCGGGAGGCGGTTACCACCCACCCGACCCTCTCGCTCGTCGAGGAGGGGGCGCTCGTCCACCGGCGGCTGCTCGACGGATCAGTGCAGTGGAAGATGCGCCCCGACCGAAGCTACCGTGACGGCGACTACGGCCCCTACGTTCCGACATCGGCCGACACGACCCTCCGCCCCTGCGAGCCGGACACCTCCGAGGCGCTGGCGCTGGTCTACGGCGTCATCGACCCGAAGGGTCCGGTGGCGCTCCGGACCATGGAGCGGCTGGAGCGGCTCTGGAGCCCGACCGGCGAAGGGGGCTACGCCCGCTACAACGTGGAGTCCGATCCCGATTCTCCCGGCCCCTGGGCCTTCGCCACGGCGTTCATGGCCGCGGCGGAGCTCGAGGCCGGCCTCATCGACCGGGGGAAGCGGACCATCGACTGGCTGATCGACGCGGCCGGGGCGGGAGGAACATGGTTCGAGTACTACGGCCCGCGCGTCTCCCCTCCCTATCCGCCGATCGGCATCATCGTCTGGGGATGGGCGCAATTCATCCTGCTGGTGACCAAGCATATCGTCGGCGTCAGGGTGGATCATGACGCGATCACGATCGCGCCGAAGCTCCTCGGCCTGCATCACCGCCTGCTCCTGACCGGGCACATGATCCGCCTGTCGGTGACCGGCCTCGGCTCGGCCAGGCTGGACGGCGCGCCGATCGAGATGATCGACGGCACGGTGAGCATACCCCTTCCACTCGCGGCGAACCATCGCCTGGAGTTTCTCCCATGATCCGCGCCTCCCTGCGGCTTCTCCTCCCGCTGCTGCCGCTGCTGCTGCTCCCGACGCGGGGCGCGGCGCAGACGATCTACGCGCTGGTGCTCGGCAACCAGAAGTACGTGGTCGGCTCGAGCACGCTCCGGAGCGGGCTGTTCGCCAGCCGCGATCTCGGCCGGAGCTGGACGCACCTGGGCCCGGAGAACCTGAAGGCATATTCGATGGACGCGGTGGATTCCGCCCGCGGCCGGATACTCTTCATCGCCGCGGGCAACGGCGTTCACCGCTCCACCGATGGCGGAGCGACCTGGAAGATCGTCACCGACTGGCGGATGACCGAGGTGCTCGACGTGATGGTGGACCAGCGGCATCCCGCCACGGTGCTGGCCGCGACCGCGTTCGGGCTCTGGCGCTCGACCGACGGCGGCGACAGCTGGAGTCCGGCCGGGAGCGGACGCCCCGACTCGACCTACTGCTACCGGCTCGCGCGGCTTGCCGGCGACGCCGGCGTGGCGCTGCTGACCGAGGATCGGCTCTACGTCTCGCGCGACGGAAGCTTCAGCACGACCGAGGAGATTCCGTTCAAGAGAACCCGGGCGATTCTGGCGTTGGGTGACGCGGGGGCGGTGCTCGGCGGCGCGATCGGGCCGACGCTCTGGACCGGCCCACTCCTCACCGGGAAGGCTTCCTCCGGCGAGGGAGTCGGCGAACCGGGCGCGACCGCCGCGGAGCTCGCGCGGGGATGCCCGCGGATGCAGATCTACGACCTGGCGCTCACGTCGAGAAGCGAGATCCTCGCCGCGGGGGATGGTGGAATCTGGCGCCACGACACGACCGGCGGTGGCGGCTGGACCGACCTGACCGACGGCCTTCCCGACGGCACCGTGCACGCGGTGGCGCCGCTAGCCGACGGCGGCATGCTCGTCGGCACGTTCGGCGAGGGAATCTTCCGGCGCGATGGCGAGGCGTGGGCCCCGTCGGGGCTGGAGGGGAGTCAGATCTGGAGGATGGTGACCAAGCCGTGGTAGAAATTCCCATGTTACAAGTGTGGGAACTGGCACTCCGTGCACTCCAACAGCAGCAGATCTCAGACTACGATGGCGAAGCGTCCCCATAACGCACTCAAAGCCCAAACTATCGAGAAGATTATCGACAGTTATCAATTAGGCTTTAGCTCCATCGCAATTGCCAAGCAACTCGGAGTCAGCATAACAACCGTGTGCAGATACCTGAGAGTACACAACATCGAGCTTCACCGGCCGAGTCTGCGGAATCGACTATCAATCGATCAGGAGAAGCAGATTGTACGACTATACCTAAGCGGCCTTACGATGTCTCAGGTTGCGGCTCAGGTCAGCACATCGTACACGACAGTCTTCAATTGTCTAACTCGTCACAACATTCAGTCCAGGTCACCTCATTCCTATCGCGAACGCGGCACATTCGACGAGACGTTCTTCGACTCGATTGATTCCGAAGAGAAGGCGTATTTTCTTGGATTTCTATACGCAGACGGCTGCTTACTGCCCGACAAAAATCATTCTATCAGAATAAACCTCCATGCCAAGGACAAGGAAATTCTAGAAAGATTCAAGGAACTACTACATTCGACCTACCCATTATATGCATTCAGGACACTCAATCAGTTTTGCCTACAGGTATCAAGCGAGCACATGTGGAATCGGCTCAAAGAGTTAGGATGCATTCCGCGAAAAACGCTCAAGCTGACATACCCCAGATGGCTCCGCTCAGACCTCCAGAAGCATTTCATACGTGGGTACTTCGACGGTGATGGTACACTTGGAATGTATCCCCAAAGTTCGGATCTACGGAGGAATCAAAAGGTCTCACCCAAGATCGCCGCGTCCCTGTTAGGAACAAAGAAGTTCTGCTCCGGTTTGGCAGCCGTTCTAACCCGCGATACCGGAATCCGTCCGACGATCTACAGGACCGACAAGGGCAACGGGGTGGTTTGCAAATTGGGTGTAGGTGGCCCTCGTCTTACCCTCAAATGGATGCGCTATCTATACGACGATGCGACTATTTATCTCAGTAGAAAGCACGCCCGATATGAGCAGATTCGCGCATACTGCATAGAGGTCGACGAGCGAAACTCCGCGCGGCCTAAAATCTGCAGCCGATGTGCCAATAAGGTACTTGCTCGAGGCTTCTGTCGGCGTCACTATGAAGAATGGAAAGCGACTAGCAAGGATCGACCAACATGCCAAGAATGTTCTCGTGGTGTTTACGCTCGAGGCCTCTGCAGCATTCACTACAGTCAATGGAGGCATCACGGGTTGGATCGGGCTCAATGTCAGATTTGCAATCAGCCCGCTATCGCACTTGGCTTTTGTCAACGTCATTATAAGCAATGTCGAACGGAGTAGTTTCGAGCATACAAGACTAAACCCCAGATTCAAACCATCTCACTCCGAGGCGGCGCCTCGCACCACCGAAACGATCCCGCCGGCGTCGATCTTCGGCAGATAGTAGTAGCGCGCGTCGAGCATCTCCGCCAGGCGGACCGCCTCCGAGGCGGCGCCGAAGGTCTGCCGCGTGTCGATCACGAGCGCCCTGATCCCATCGCGACGGAACAGGAGCGCCACGTTCTCCATCTCCTGCCTGACGTGCCGGCGCCGGAGCTCCATGATCATCCCGGCGGCGTTCTCGGTAAGGGGCACGTTCGCGCGGCCATCGGTGAGGAGCACCACCAGCACCTGTTCCACCCCACGTCGGCGCGCGGCGGCCACGAGCGCGTAGGCCTTCACCAGGCCGGAGGCAAGGGGAGTGCCGCCGCCGGTCGGCAGCACATCGAGCGAGCGCTTGGCGCGCTCCACCGAGCTTGTCGGCGGAAGCAGTACCTCCGCCTCCGTGCCGCGAAAGGAGATGAGCGCCACCGTGTCGCGATTGACGTAGGCATCCTGCAGCAGACGCGTCACCGCCCCCTTCGCCTCACGCATCCTGTTCATCGCCATCGAGCCGGAGGCATCCACGCAGAAGATGAAGAGGGTGCCGGCCTGATGCACGAAGCGCTTCACCCGGATATCCTCCGGACGCACCACGACACGCTCCTCCCCCTCGGCGCGGCGCGAGCGCTGATGCGGCGCCGCGGCCCGCAGCGTAGGCCCCACGGCGATCCGCTTCCCCCGCAGATCATCCTCGGTCGAGCGGACATGGCGTCCGCGCGCCCACTCTCCCGCCTCGCCGCGACTCCCCGGTCCGGCGCTCCGTCCGTGCGAGAAGAACTGGTCGAGATCGATCAGCGGCGCGTTGAAATCGACCGGATCGAGGACGCGATCCCCCCCTTCACCGGACGCATTCCCCTCGCCGGCTCCGCCGGCATCGATCTGATCATCCCCTCCGGCGCGCCCATCGGCGCCGGCGCCCGCGGCATCCTCGCGGGGCTGCTCGGCCGGGCGCTCCTCACCGTTGCCGGGGCCGCCGTCGGAGGGCTGCTCCTCCGGGGATGGGGCCGATTCATCCGGGACGTTCTGCGCCCGCGGCGCGAGCACGGTGGCGATCGCGAAGCGGATTTCCTCCTCACCGATCTCCCGCGCCCCCCGCAATGCCGCGTGGGCGCGCGCGCTCCGGGCGGCGAACACCTCGGCGCGGTTCCCCGACACGTTCAGCTTCGCGGCCTCGGTCAGAATCGTTCCCATCGTGTTCATCTCCACCGGGATCATCTGGTGCAGAAGACGCGCGGTGGCGACCTGTTCGGCCAGACGAAGCTCCATCACCCGATGCTCGCGCGCGAAGCCGACCGGATCGCGCGCGTGACGATCGAGACGCCGGAGGAGGATGCGGACCCCATCGATCGAGAGCGTCCGCTCCTCGCCGAGGAGGAACGCCACCTTGTCGGCCACCTCGATCGGGATCTCCCGCTCGTTCGGCACCGAGGTGGCCAGCAGGACGAACCGGGCCGGATCGCACCGGCTCACTCCCTCCCGCTCGCAGATGTTCTCGCCGGTCTCCAGCGCCCGCGTGATGGAGGCAATGGCGGTGCGGTCGAGCAGCGCCAGATCGTCGACGAGGAGAAATCCCCCATCAGCCTCGGCGATCAGGCCGCGCTGCACGCGGCGCTCCCCGCTGGCCAGCGAGGCATCGACATCGACGCCGCCGATCAGGCGATCGTCGGTGACGCCGATCGGAACCCGCACCACCGGCGTGTCCGGGTCGACGTGGGCGCGGACGAAGCTCCCGAAGCTCCGCAGGAGCGCGGACTTGCCGGTACCGACGCGGCCGGAGAGGATCACGCCGCCGAGGCCGGGATCGACCAGGGTGCAGAGGAGCGCGCGCCGCGCGGCGCCGAACCCCGCGAAGGCGGAGAGGGGAAAGTAGGCGGCGCTCCCTTCCGGATCAGTCGACATGCTCGAGCCCCAGTTCCCGTTTGAGCACCGCCTCGATGCGCCGTCCGGGATCGGAGGTCTCCAGCGGATCCTTCCGGAGGCGGTGTCGCAGGGCCATGGGAGCCACGGCCGCCAGATCCTCCAGCGCGATCTCGCTCCTCCCCTCGAAGGCGGCGTTGGCGCGGGAGGCGCGGGCCATCACCAGCTCGCCGCGGTGCCCGTCGATGCCGAGCTCGGCGGAGATGGCGGCGATCGCGGCCAGGAGACGATCCGGCAGCTCGATGGCGCCGACGGCGCGCTGAGCTTCGGAGATCCGCTCACGCAGCCGCACGGTCTCCGGCTCCCATTCCCGGACGAACGCCGCCGGGTTGTCGTCGAAGCGGAGGCGACGGCGGATGATCTCCATGCGCCGCTCCGGCGCCCGCTCGGTCTCGATCGAGGCATGCAGCCCGAAGCGATCGAGCAGCTGCGGGCGGAGCTCCCCCTCCTCGGGGTTGCCGCTGCCGACCAGCGCGATCCGCGCCGGATGCCGGATCGAGATCCCCTCCCGCTCCACCACGTTGACGCCGCTGGCGGCAACGTCCAGCAGCAGGTCGACCAGATGATCCTCAAGCAGGTTCACCTCGTCGATGTAGAGGAAGCCGCGGTTGGCGCGCGCCAGCAGCCCGGGCTCGAAGCGCTTGCGGCCATGCAGGAGCGCATGCTCGATGTCGATCGTCCCGGCCACCCGGTCCTCGGTGGCGCCGAGGGGAAGGTCGACCACCGGAACGTCGATGGTAACGACCGACGGCGCCGGATCGACGCCGGTGCAGTGATCGCAGAGCCCGGCGGTGGCGCCGGGGGTGCAGTGAAACGGACATCCCCCCACCGCCTCCAGCCGGGGCATCATGTCGGCAAGGGCCCGCACCGACGTGGACTTGCCGGTGCCGCGATGCCCCATGATCATCACCCCTCCGATCCCCGGATCGATGGCGACCAGAATCAATGCGCGCTTCATCTCCTCCTGGCCGACGATGGCGACGAAGGGGTAGACCGGGGCGCGCTCCGCGCTGCTGTTGATCATCGAGAGAATCACTCCTGAATGGAACCGGCGGAAGATAGAAAATGTCGTCGGCACCGACCGGAGCGGTGACCGTTCGTGACAGACCGAAGGAGGGGAATGGTTGCCGCATCGTGGCCGGGGGCGTAGATTCGCGCCGTGCGATCCATTCCGACCGGACACGACTTCACGATGCGGGTGCGGGTGACCGAGGAGATGACGGCGCGATTCTTCGACTGCCGGATCCATCCGCTCTACGCGACCTTCGCCCTGATCGAGCACGCCGAATACGCCGCGCGTCAGGTGATCCTCCCGTTCCTCGAACCGGATGAGGACGCCGTGGGCTCCGCGGTGGAGATCGAGCATCTGGAGGCCACGCCGGTCGGCTGGATCGTCGAGATCACGGCGCGGCTGGAGAGCGTGGAGGGGCGAAGCATCACCTGCCGGATCGAGGCACGCAACCGGAACGGCATCATCGCGCGCGGATCGCAGCGGCAGCGGGTGGTCTCCAGGGAGAAGCTCCTGAGGAGAATCGCCGAGCTCCAGCAACTGGACTTGAACGACGGACAACACCGGTGACGACCTCACTGTACTTCCTGATCGGCATCGTGATCGTGATACCGATCATCGGCTTCCTCTCGACCATCAGCTACGCCCGCAAGGCGGATACCGCGCCGGAGCAGCGGTGGCGCAAGGGGCATGGCGTCTTCTTCTGGGTGATGATCCCGGGAGCGCTCGGCCTGATCACCATCCTGAGCGCGACCGGCATGCTGCCGAAGGTCTTCAGCCTGATCAGCGTCATCATCCTGGCCTGCACCACGCTCATCAGCTGGTCGCTCCAGCGGAAGCGGGAGGAGTAGCGCTTCCCGATGACGCGCTCCCCCGATGACGCGCTCCCCCGATGACGCGCTCCCCCGATGACGAATGTCGCCGACGCGGCCGCCGCTCGATGAGGCGGCCGATCGTCGCTGGCCCGAAATATGCTTCGTCGAGGTGATCGACCGAACCGATCCTTCGACAGACCCATGCGAACGAACCACACGCCGATGCCGCGACTCGTCGCGATCTCCTCGCTGATCCTCCTGGCCGCTGCCTCCGCCGGCGCGCAGCAGCCGACCCCATCCGCGTCGCTCCGCGCCGCGCTCTCGCGTCCGCTCCCGGTATCCGCGGCGACGGTGCTCGCGGCGCCGAACGCCCCGCCGGACGCCGCGCCCCAGGAAGGGAGCCGCGTGGAGCCCCCCGGAAGGCTCTGGCGCGTGACGCTCGCCTCGGGGGAGGCATACTCCGGCGTGGGGCTCTCCGATCTCAACGGCGACCGGCTTGTGGTGATGCGCGACGGCGACACCGCCATGATCCCGGTGGAACAGATCTCCGAGCTGAGACGCCTCCGCGCCTGGAGCACCTGGCGGACGATCGGCTTCGGCGCCATGGCCGGCGGCGTGGCCGGCTACATCACCGGCGCGCTCAGTAAGTCGGAAACTCCGGCCTCCACCTTTCTCGGCGTCGGGCTGGCCAGCGGCGCGCTCATCGGCTACGTGATCGGACAGATCGCCAGCCCGAAGGACGATATCTACGACCTGAGCGCCATGACCCGCCTGGAGCGGAGCGAGACCATCCAGCGGCTCCTCACGCGATAACCGGCGTCACGGCGACTCTCACTTCCCCCTCCCGCACCCGCGGCACGCGCCGGAATGGCATCGCATCCACGGCGTGGCAGTTCCGGCGTCATCGACGCGGCGGCGCGTCGCTCCTCCCCTCCCTCGCCATCCGGCCGTCACTCGTATATTGGCCGATCTTCCTCCGGCGCGTGCCGGACGGAGGAGCGTCCACACTTCAGCAAGCAATCGCACGAGACGAGATGTACAAACTGATCGCCTTCTTCACCCGCCCCGACGACGTCGAGGCGTTCGACAAGCATTACGATGAGGTTCACGCGCCGCTGATGCGGAAGGTCCCGGGCCTCGAGCGCATGAGCGTGAGCCGGAACCTGCGCGCCTTCGCCGGCGAGGCGCCCTATTATCTGATCGCCGAGATGGTGTTCGCCGACAAGGAGGCGTTCAAGGCTGCGATGGGGAGCGAGGAGAACAAGGCGGCGGGGAAGGATGTGATGGGCTTTGCAGGCAAGCTGGTGACGATGGTGCACGGCGAGTTCAACGACGTCGGCTGAGAAAGCCCTGGCCACGTCGGTAACGACATCGGGAACGATCGACCGGACGCAGCTCAGCCGCGTCCGGTCGATAGCTTCACCAGCTCCCAGGCGGCGATGCCGAAGGCGACCGCCACGTTGAGCGAGTGCTTCACGCCGAACATCGGGATCTCGATGGCGCCGTCGCAGCGGGCAAGCGTTCTTTCGCCGACGCCGCCGATCTCGTTGCCGGCAACGAAGGCCACCGGGCCGTCGAGCGGGGGGAACCGATCGAGTTGAACGCTCCCCTCGGCGATCTCGAGGGCGTAGACGCGATACCCCTCCCGGCGCAGATGCTCGACCCCCTCGGCCGGATCGCGAAAGAACTCCCAGGGGACGCTTTCGGTGGCGCCGAGCGCGGTCTTGGCGATCTCCTTCCTCGGCGGCGTCGGCGTAAAGCCGGTGAGCACGAGCTTGCGCAGAAGCATCGCGTCGGCGGTGCGGAAGCAGGAGCCGACGTTGTAGAGCGAGCGGATATCCTCGAGCACGCCGACCACCGGATGCCGCTCCATGCCGAGCGCCCGCTCCGGGGTGAGCCGTTGTCCGAGAATCTCCTCGTGAATCAGTTTGCGCATCTGTTCCAGCTACGATTGTATCATCTCGCGGGAGCGCCGCCGTCCCGCCTCGCAACTTCCCACGCACCTCTCTCGCTGACCGAACGCCGATGTCCCGATCCTCCGAGCTTCCGTCGAGCCTCCTCAGAGGCGTGCTCCGATTGGCCCTGCTCCTCGTGCTCGTGCTTCTGCTGCTCCCCTTCTGCGCGATCGTGCTGGGAGGGACATCGCTGTTCGGCGCTCGGATCCGGGAGCGCGCCGTGATGGCGCTCACCTCGCCGGTCTGCCGCCTGCTGGCGCTCGGGCTCGGCATGCGGATCCGGGTGATCGGCCGCCGCGATCCCCGCGCCGGCGTCTTCGTCGGCAACCACGTCAGCTACCTGGATATCCTGGTGGCCGCCACGGGCGTCGGCGGCGTCTTCGTCTCGCGACACGATGTGAAGGACTGGCCGGTGATCGGTCTGTTCGCGCGGCTGGCCGGGACGGTGTTCCTGGACCGGCGATCGCTCCGTTCGGCGATCGCCTCCTCGGCCGATATCGGCGAGCGGGTGCGCCGGGGAGTCCGGATCGCGATCTTTCCCGAGGGGGGAACCACCGGAGGGATGGGGGTCGGAGGGTTCAAGGCGTTTCTCTTCGGCTCGATCGCCGGCACCGGAACGCTCGCGCAGCCGTTCACGATCAACTATCCGCGGCTGGGCGAGTACCCGCTGACGGCGGCCAACCGGGAGCTGGTCTACTGGTTCGATCCCGCCCCATCCTTCACCAGCCACGGCTGGCGGCTGCTGAAGCTGCCGTCGCTCGAGGCGACGATCACCTTCCACGACCCGGTTCCCGCGCCGTCGACGGCCGGCAAGGAGGAGCTGCGGAGCTTCACCGAGCTTCTGCGGAGCCGCGTGGCCGCCGGCCTCATTCCCCTGGAAGGGGCGCCGGAGCGGCCGGATGCCCCGCCCGATGCGTCATCGGAGATGCCGCCGGTCCGGGGATGATCGAACGAGGATGATCAGAAGCGGATCTTCGCGCCGGTGCGGGCGAACAGGTAGCTGATGATCCAGTCACGCTCGGGAGAGATCGAGGTGATGGAGTAGCCGGCGCCGAGCTCGCCGAAGATGCGCCAGCCGTTGGAGAGCTCGAGCGACGAGCCGAGGCCGAGCTCCGGCACCACTACCAGCGCCAGCCCCGAGGGGCCACCGCCATCATACATCGTCATCGTTCCCCCGTTTCCTCCCGGGTAGGAGGCGGAGCTCGGCGAGAGGATGCTCCGCGTCAGCGTCTCCGAGGTCACGAACGGCACGGAGAGGTTGAGCAGGCCGAACAGATAGAAGCGGCGATCGACGAAGTACCACTGCGCTCCGGCGCCGAGGGTGAGCATCACGTTGAGCCGGTGGAGCTTGAACTCCTCGACCACGCGCCGTCCGTCCGGGAGGGTGGTGCCGAGCGAATCCGGCCAGTAGCCGTAGGCGTCGCCGCGCCAGAGGTCGAAGCCGACGCGGCCGGTCAGATAGAGGTTGTTGGCGTAGAGATATTCGGCGTAGCCGCCGATCCCCCAGGCCGGCATGCCGTGCGCCCCCTTGAGCTCGACCGGATTGCCGATCGGCGAGGAGCCGGCCGGGATCGAGACGCGGTTGTCGATCACGGAATACTTGACGAAGCCGCCGATCATCAGGTCGCGCGCGAAGTCGCAGGAACGGCCGTTGTCGAGCACCTGGAGGCTGAAGGAATCTCCCACCGCGCTGTACTTGGCGCAGATGGTCACGTAGGCGCTGTTGCCGGCGCGGTCGCGGAGGCGGAACCGGACGTAGGCGTTCTGCTTCCGGTCGCCGATGGTCAGGCGGAGCGGCACCTGCGGCACGCCGCTCTCGAACTTGGGAAGGTTCACGTCGAGGTTCTCGGCGTCGAGCACCCGCACTTCGTCCAGGCCGAGGTCGTTGAGGCGATCGTCGCGCGCGATGGCCGAGACGAAGCCGAGCCCGGAGTTGAGCTTGGCGTCCATCGACGGCGGGATCGTGTCCGGGGAGAAGATCACCTGCTCCATCGACTGTCCGCCGCCGTTGCCGTAGGCATCGTAGGAGGCGTCGTCGTAGCCGAAGCCGTAGCTGTAGAGGCCGAACGGCTCCGGGCCGCGGATCACGTGGGTGCCGAAGCTCACCTCGATCTGCCCGATCGAATAGCGGCTCAGGCCGAACGGCTGGAAGAGCTTCCGGTCGACCGCCTTGTCGTCGAGGAAGAGGGAGTCGAGCGTGTGGGTCGGGACCACCACGTTGATGTAGTGGTGCCAGGAGCCGCGCACCGGCGTGGCGAAGCGGTAGGAGGCGAGGAACTGCTCGGTCGGCGCGATCATGATCATCATCGGATCGCCGACGTTGTCGCCGTTATCGAAGCCCTTGGAGTACTGCGCCACGAGCACCGGCTGATCGGCCGTGAGCATCGTGTGCTGCGTCTGGTTCTTGTTCTCGTAGAACTGGCCGGCGTTGAGCGTGGCCACCAGGCGGTTGTTCTCGAAGACGTGGGTGCTGTCGTTGGTCGCCAGCACCCGGATCACGGCGCTGGAGCGGCCGGCCAGCGTGCCGACGAAGAACTGGCGCCCCCACGACTGGAGCGCCGGAAGCTGCTCGATCAGGAGATTGCACGCCTTCACCTTCGGATCGGGGACGTAGGCGCAGTTGTGGCCGCTGAAGACCGCGATCGGCTTGTCCGACTCGATCAGCGTGCCGGTCAGATCGGAGTTGCCGGAGGGATCATACTTCGGAATCACCTGATAGACATCGCCGCGGTTGAGCTTGACGTCGAACGGCACTCCCGGTGGGCGCCCCTTCTGCGTCCGGACCGACGGCGTGATCGTCACGCGGGTATCGTTCTCGGTGGCGATCACCGCCATCTGCGACAGCAGGTCGTTCTGGAGCCAGGTATAGCCCATGGCCCGATAGGTCTTCCCGAGAACGTTGACCGGATGCGCGAGGTAGGTGTCGGTGGTCTGGAAGCGACGGTCGAGGCCGTAGACGGCGACCGGCTGATCGGAAACGATGTGCACCGCGAGGTCCTCGATCCGCTCGCTGGAGCGGACCTGGGCGGCGGTGTCGATCGGGATGTTGATCACGCGGCCGGCGTCGACGATGAAATCGCGACGGAAGCCGAGGCCGCGGATCTCGACGTAGCCGCGCGCGTTCTCGCTCGAGGTGATGAACAGCTCGAGCTGCAGCGGATCGGCCGGACGGGAGGCCTGGGTCTTGTCGTCGGAGACGAAGTCCCGGAAGTTCTTCTGGAACACTACCCAGAACTCACGCCCCTCGGTCGTGAAATCGCTCCTGCGGGCGGTCGGGGTCGGCCGGGGAAGCCCCTGCGCCTCGAGGCATGATGCCACGGTGGCCAGGAGCGCCAGGACGATCAGGAAGAATGGGACACGTCGCATAGGAGCTGCTAGTAGAGCTGTATATGGGGCGATCATCGACGTCGGCAACCTCACGCTCTATCTCTTCTTCCCGTTATTTCATCAGAAGCATGCGAAGCTGCTCGACGCCCCGGCTGGTCTCCAGCGTGCAGAAGTACATGCCGGAGGAGAGCGTCTGCGCGGTCTCCGCGTTCGGCCAGGCCACCTCGTAGCGTCCCGCCTTCTGGTCGGCGTCGACGAGCGTCTGGATCGTCCGATAGAAGAAGTCGCGCACCGTGAGCACCACGTGCCCGTCCGCCTCGATCGAGTAGGCGATGCGCGTGACGTAAGGGAACGGGTTCGGCCGGTTCGGCTCCAGAGCCGTCCGCCGCGCCGTCGTGTCGAAGATCACCGTATCGGAGCCGACCGCGATCCTCCGGGCAAGCGCCAGCGCCGCGCGATCACCCGAGGCGCCGGGGGCAAGCCCCGGAGCAATGGGCGATGACGCGACGAGCCCGGCATGGCCGGAGCGGAGACGAGCGCCGTCGGCGACGCTCCCCACGGCGGTCACGACCCTCCCGGGCACCACGAACAGGAGCGCCACGGAAATGGCCGTCAGGGCCGACCGGAGAGAGCGATGCGGTCTGCTCAGCATGTTGTTCAGGCAGCCTGGGTATTGATGACCGGGAGCCGCGGATCACCCGCGCTCGGCACGCTCTCCGGATAGAGGAGGCAGCGGGTCATGTGGCCGGTGCCGTCATCCCCGAGAACCGGATGCGCCACCTTGCACTCCGGCATCACCTTCGGGCAGCGGGGATGGAAATGGCATCCGGAGGGAAGGTTGGCCGGGCTCGGCACGTCCCCGGTGAGCACGATCCGCTGCGGCTTCCGCCGCGGGTCCGGAAGGGGCACGGCCGACAGGAGCGCCTGCGTGTAGGGATGCTTCGGATTGGAATAGAGCTGCTCGGCGGTGCCGATCTCGACGATCTCGCCCAGGTACATCACCGCCACGCGATCGGAGATATGCTCGACCACCGACAGATCGTGCGCGATGAACAGGTAGGTCAGCCCGAACTCCTTCTGCAGATCGTCGAGCAGGTTGATCACCTGCGACTGGATCGACACGTCGAGCGCCGAGACCGGCTCGTCGCAGACGATGAACTTCGGCTCGACCGACAGGGCGCGCGCGATGCCGAGGCGCTGACGCTGTCCGCCGGAGAACTCGTGCGGATAGCGGCGGGCGTACTCCTGACGGAGGCCGACGATCTCCAGCAGCTCGCTGACGCGGCGCTGAATATCCGCGTCGGTCTTCCGGAGGCCGTGAAACTTGATGATCTCGGCGAGCATGCCGCCGACGGTGATGCGCGGGTTGAGCGAGGAGTAGGGGTCCTGGAAGATGATCTGCATCTGCCGGCGGAGATCCCGCATCTCGGAGGTGCCGAGCTTGGTGATCTCGCGCCCCTCGAAGCGGACCGACCCTTCCGACGGCTCGATCAGACGGAGGATCGAGCGACCGACCGTGGTCTTTCCGCAGCCGGACTCGCCGACCAGGCCGAGCGTCTCCCCACGACGGAGCGAGAAGCTGACATCGTTGACGGCGCGGACGTGGCCGACGGTCTTCGACAGAAGGCCCCGCTTGATCGGGAAGTACTTCTTCAGATGCGAAACTTCGATGAGGTTCTCGGTGCTCATATATCGCGCAATGTGAGAGGATCGTAGCTGAACGGAGCCCGGCGCGGAAGATCGCGCGCGCGGGTATCGCGGGCGAAATGCGAGTAACGGGGAACGCCGGGGTATCTGCAAGCTAATTCGCCACCAGAAGCAAACTTTCTGCCACGGCTACCGCCACCATTGCCGCGGTTTCCGACCGCAGGCGGGCATCCGAGATCGACACCGGCAGCACCGACGCCCCCACGGCCGACTCCACCTCGCGGGAGCTGAAGCCCCCCTCCGGACCGATCAGCAGCAGAAGACGCCGTAGCGGCGGCCGTAGCGGCGGCCGTAGCGGCGGCCGGACCAGCGGCCCGAGCGATGATGACCGCAACGCGGACTCCGAGGCCCTCTCCGGCGACCGGTCGGACGGATGATCCGACGGCCGGCCATTCAGGCGCTCGAGCAGCATCGCGGCCAGCGACTGCTCCGGCGGGACCTTTTCGTGACAGATGCAGACCAGATCGAACGACGCGGCCGGCTCCCGGCCCTGGCGCTCCGGTTCCCGGTGCCCCGGCTCCTGATGCTCCTGGCCTTGGCGCTCACGGCCACTGTCCGGGCGGAGCTCCTCCAGGAGCGCATCGAACGGCGTCACCTCGCGGAAGTGAGGAAGGAAGGATCGCTGTGATTGTTTCAGCGCGGAAACGGCGATCCGCTCCGCGCGATCCCGGTGGAAGCGCCCCTGGGAGCGCTCCGTCATGATCGGGATGATCTCACGAACGCCGAGCTCGACCGATTTTTCGATGCACCACTCGAACCGGGCTTTATCGGAGATAAGCCCCAACCCGAGGGCAATATACGGTCTGCTCTCTTCCCGGACCAACTTCGAAGAAACCACGCGAACCCGCACCGAGCGCTTGTCGATGCCCTCCAGACTCCCCTCGGCGCGCCCTCCCCGTCCGTCCAGCAGAAGCACCCGGTCCCCGGCACGGAGCCGGAGAGCCCGGACATGGCGGGCCTCCTCCTCCGGGAGCTCCGCCAGGCCGCCGGCGGCAAGCTCTCCGGCCAGGTACAGTGCCGGCAGATCGCTCTCGATAGTTCCCATAACTCTGGTTGCGTAGATTCCGAACGACACTGAATATATATCGGCTCCTCCCGACTACCCGGCACTTTCCGGTCACAATGCGCTAACAAAATCCCGGCTCCCCGTGTTAGTGCCACGGAGAGGATGCTCCGTCAACAGCGCCGATTCGTGGTCACGGCGCACCGGAGCCTCGATCTCCCGGGATCCTTCCCCTCCGCCATCGACGGCAGCAGAGCGCCGGGCGGAGCGCATCCCTGTCCACACAGACGCGGCGACAAGCGTGGCAATCTCCGAACTCTTGATACGGCGAACCTCACGTACGAGCCACCTCAGCGACGACGAGTTGATGAGGAAGGTTCGCAACGGCGATCAGGCTGCCTTCCGCGTCCTGTACGATCGTTATAAGGGACAGTTGTTCCTCTACTGCCTGCGCATGCTCAATGACCGGGATGCGGCCATGGATCTCCTGCAGGAGATCTTCATCCGGATCCACAGCAAGCGGGAGCAGTACGAGCCGGGGACCAACCTCGGCGGATGGATCCACACCATCGCGCGCAACATCTGCCTCAATGCCCGGCGTGCCCTGCGGGACCATGCCTCGTTCGACGAGCAGATGGATTACGCGGTGACCGCCTCGGCGCAGCAGGAAGATGTGGCCCTCAGGGACATTCTCACCGAGGAGATAGCGCGGCTTCCGGACATCTACCGCGAGGCGCTCATCCTCCGCGAATACGAGGGGCACTCCTACGACGAGATCGCCAAGCTGATCGGCAGCTCGATGGCGACCGTCAAGTTCAGAATCTTCAAGGCCCGGGAGATGCTCCGCGAGCGCCTCTCCTGGAAACTGGATGACACGAAGTGATGATGGCCGGTCGAGATGGATCGAGATGATCGAATGCACGCATCAAGTAGATAGAACAGCACGATGGTAACCGACGAGATACAGGAGCTCCTGGAAGGGACGATGGACGACGGCCGCATGGCCGAGCTGCTCCACACCCTTTCGGTGAGCCCCGAAAAGCGGAAGGCGTTCCGGGATCACCTTCTCCTGAATCAGGAGATGAAGGACGACCGGTACGCCAGTGCCCTGACCTTCAGCGAGGATTCCGCGGTGTGGGAGTCGATCGCCGCGGCCGGCGCCTTCACCGCCACCACGGCCAGCACCGCCGGACGCGCCATCGGCGCCTGGGCCGGCCGGGTGGCCGCCCTCGTGGTGGTCGGCGTGGCCGGCTACATCCTCGGGTCGAATACCTCGACCACCGTCGTGAACAACGCCGGCGCCGATAACGCCCCGGTCGCCTCCCCGACCGGCGCCTCCGGCGCGTCGACGAGCTCCGCGACGCAGAGCCCGTCGCCCCAGGGATCGGCCGCGAGCGGCTCGGTTACGAGTGGCTCGGTTACGAGTGGCTCGGTCACGAGTGGCTCGGTCACGAGTGGCTCGACCGGCGGCGGTAGCTCCTTCGCCGGTCAGGCATCCGGGCCGGTTGCCGCCAGCCCGGCGATCGCGCAGAGCTTCTCCCGGACCAGCCCGCAGCGCTCGGCCGGATCGATGCAGGGAACCGGCTCGATGGCGATCCGCAGCGGCGTGGCCAGCTCCCGCTCCGGCCGGAACGATCTCCCCCAGACCTCCGCTCAGAGCGCCCCGGCCGGCTCGGTCGCGGTGGCGCGTGAGATGTTTGACGCGATGGGCGGGTCTTCGGCAATGAGCGATGCCTGGAATATCCCGATGGTCGCCATCGGCGACACCGCGCCGGCCGCGGCCCGCACCACGATCCACGACGGAGCCAACGCCAGCGGCGCGGCGCACGGCAACAGCCCGAGCTCGACGCCGAAGACGGTCGACACGGCCGCCGGACGGACCGAGGCGGCGCTCCGCAGATCGCCGATCCCGGAGGATATCCCGATCGAGGGGGGCGAGGAGCGCGCGCCGGTGAGCGCCTTCTTCCACAACGGCTTCGAGACCGGCTTCAGCGAGCGCCTCGGCATGCTGGTGACCGGCTCGAAGGTCGGCACCGACAACGCCGACCGCTCCTTCTCCTATCACGCGATCGACCTCGGCTATCGCCTCAACGGCGGCGCGCTCGGCTTCGGCATCCGGCTCGGCTACGGGACCTTCTCCCGCGTCCAGCTCGACACGGTGCCGCTGACGCGCGACAACGAGGCGGGCATCGTCGACATGGTCACCTACAGCTCCTCGCTCGTCGCGGTCCGTCGGATGTCCGGCGAGCTCTTCGTCAACTACCGGCATCCGCTCACCGAGCGGATCGCGCTCGGCCTCGAGGCGTTCATCGGCGGCTCGTCGAGCCACCAGCAGGGGGGCGTGGACCTGTCGATGGTCGCCTTCCTGACCGATCGGTTCGGCCTCCAGCTCGGCGCAGGAGAAAGCAACCCATAGTACCAGAGCAACCAAAAGGAGA
>JBEHWX010000091.1:0-24915 GCA_048498995.1 Bacteroidota bacterium | reverse complement strand
TAGGCGCAGCTCTTCAGGCTGCGCCGGCGGCGCCCCGCGCACGCTGAAGACGTGCGCCTACCACGGTGCGGAGAACGGGGAGTCTGGTCCACCGCACCTCCAACGACCGCCGAGGAGGCGTGTCTCTCGGGCGTGTCCTTCTCCGCCGCTGGATCGGCGCGCATTGTCGTTCATTGTGGTTGCCGGATCGTGCGCGACTGTCGAACTTATCGGTACCCATGCGTAGCGTCCCGCGCGGAGCGCTCCCCCTGACCTCCAGGATTCGGACAATCCCTTCGATCACGTATCCACTGCGTGGATCGATCGCCGGGGCATGCCGGCGCGCGGACTTCACTCAGCTTCAGGATCAGCCCGATGATCAGACGCAAGCTTTCCTCATCACTCCTCTTTCTTCTTCCGGTGTCGGTCTGCATGGCGCAGGAGCCGGAGGGGGAGCAGGATTCCATCAGAACCTATCGCCTCGGCGAGGTGGTGATCACCTCGGAGGAGGAGCGCCGCCACGCGCCGGCGACCATGGAGCGCGTGGCTCCCGCGCGGATCTCCCGACTGGATGCGGCCACGGTGAGCGACGTGGCGCGCGCGGTGACCGGCGCCCGCGTGCAGACCAACTCCCGCGGCGAAGCGCTCATCTACATCAGGAACGCCGGCGAGCGGCAGGT
Source organism: Bacteroidota bacterium (assembly GCA_048498995.1). Lineage (GTDB taxonomy): Bacteria > Bacteroidota > Ignavibacteria > OLB7 > OLB7 > JBEHWX01. The sequence continues at coordinate 24,256 of JBEHWX010000091.1, read as the reverse complement.
GGGACTCTTCTTCGACGGCGCGTCGATGAACGTGCCGTGGGATTACCGGCTGGATGTAAGCCTTGTGCCGGCCGGGGCGATCGGCGGGATCACCGTGGCCAAGGGGGTGCCGTCGGTGCTCTACGGCGTCAACGTGCTCGGTGGGGCCATCAACATCGTCTCGCAGGAGCTCTCCTCGGCCGGCCATCTGACCGAGCTCACGGCCGTCGGTGGTCAGAACGACTACGTCAACGCCTCGTTCCTGCATGCCGGCAACACCGGATCGTTCAACTACATCGGCACCCTTTCCACCACCAGGCGCGCCGGCATCCCGGTCCCCGAGGGGGCGGATCTGCCGTTCAATCAGGATGAAAGCGGGCGCCGGACCAACACCGATCTCCGCTCGACCGAGCTCTATCTGCGCGGCGAATACCGCTTCTCGCCAGGCGCCTCGCTCGGCCTGTCGGTCAACTACATCGACGCGCGGAAAGGGGTGGCGCCGGAGTCGCACAAGCCGGACAGCCTCGGCCCCCGCTTCTGGCGCTATCCGGACTGGACCAATCTGACGGTGACGATGAACGGCGACCTGCTGGCCGGCGCCAGCAACCGGTGGGATCTCCGATGGGCGCTCTGGGGAACCGGCTTCCATCAGGCGATCGATCAGTTCAGGAGCGCTACCTACCAGTCGCGGAGCGCACGCCAGGAGGATCGTGACTTCACCCTCGGCGGGCGCGTCGTGCTCCGTCACGAGCTTGCCCCGTCGCACACGCTCGACCTCGCGGTGAACGCTCTGCAGTCCACGCATCGCCAGACCGATCTGAAGTTCGACAAGTCCGGAGCTCTCACGCCGTACGCGGACACGGCGGGGGTGCCGCGCCCGTATCCGGAGCTGCTCTATCGTCAGCAGCTTTACAGCGCCGGGCTCGAGTACAACGGCGGGATCATCGATCGGCTTCGCGCCATGGTCGGGCTCGGCTGGGACGGCATGTCAACGCCCAAGACCGGCGACAAGCCGGAGAGCCCCGCGCTCTCCGACGTGAGCGCCTCGGCCGGACTGGCATTCGACGTGACCGATCGGGTGGTGCTTCGCGCCTCGGCCGGACGGAAGACCCGCTTCCCGACGATGCGCGAGCTCTACGGCGAGGCGCTCAACCGGTTCCTCCTGAACCCGGATCTGAAGCCGGAGAGCGCGGTCCTGACCGAGCTCGGCGCCGGAGTTCACGACTCCTGGGGGAGCGCGTCGGTGGCCGGCTACGCGACCTTCGTCACCAACACGATCGATCAGAAGAACGTGACCACGCCGTCCGGAAGGAAGCGCCAGCGGGTGAACCTGGAGGGGAGCCGTATCTACGGCGCCGAGCTGACCGCCTCGGTGGCCGCGCTCCGTCCGTTCCGTCTCGACGCCAACGTGGCCTACTCGCATGCCCGAGGCCTGGCCAATGAGGGCGACTCCACGTTTATGCTGGCCGAAAAGCCGGAGCTGCTGGCGACGGTCGAGGTCGGCTACGATTTCCCGTTCGGCCTGCAGCCGACCGTGGAGCTGGTCCACACCGGGGAGGCATATTCGCTGAATGACGAGGGGGATCTCGTGCCGCTCGATGCCTCCACGGCGATCAATCTCCGGCTGGCCTATCGGCTCACGCTGCCGGTCGGCGGCGGCCTGCTCGGCCAGATCTTTCTTCGCGCCAACAACGTGACCGACGCGGTGGTGACGCCGCAGCTCGGGCTGCCGGCCGCGGGGCGCGAGATCCAGGCGGGGATCAAGCTCGCCTACTGAATGAGGCTGATGTGACGTGAGCGCGCATGCGCTTCCCCGGAAAACGACGAAGCGACGGCGGCATCGGTCCCGTCGTCGCTTCGTGTCGTTTCCTCCCGTGGCTCGCGCTCGGCCGCCACACGTATCAGGATCTCGCGTTCACCGGAGCTCGGGGAGGAGTCCGATGTTCCGGAGCAGCCCGGCCACGTCCCAGATATATCGCGCGCCGGTGATGCCGTTGTCGGCAAGCCGGAGAATCGAGACGCCACGCACCTCGATCCTCCGTCCGGTGGCCGGGATGTTCATCAGTGGTCCGCCGTGCGTGCCGTGCGCGGTCCAGACGAGCACCGCGCTTCCGTTATCGAGGTAGAGCTCCTCCTGCTCGAAGCGGAGATCCGGGAACGCCTTCAGATAGCGCTCCACCATTGTCACGATCCCCTGCCGCCCGTCGATCGGGGATGCCTGCGCCACGTCCACCCCATGGAATTCCGGGGCGTAGTAGGCGGCAACGCGACCGGGGTCATGGCTGTTCCAGGCATCGACCAGGCCGTTGATGACGCACGGATCGGCCGGCGGGGGAAGTACAGGGGTCGTCGTCATATTGGCTCCGTTGCTGAGTCCTGATATCTGTTCGTACAACCTACGTGGCGCGGGTGCTCACGCGCCAGATCAAACACTGCTCATTTCCTGCTCACCGTTGGCCTTCAACCGTTGGCCTTCAACCGTCGGCCTTCAACCGTCGGCCTTCAACCGTTGGCCTTCAACCGTCGGCCTTCATCGCGGGCGTCCCTCGATCTCCTCCTGCCAGAGCATTCTGGTTACCGCCTCGATGCCCGCCTTCAGATGCCGTCGGTAGGTGCTGAAGGGAAGGTCGAGCAGCTCGGCGGCGCGCTCCTGCGTGGCCACCGGATGGAGAAAGGTGCGATTCAGGACGCGATGGAGTTTCTCCTCCCTCGGCGTGGCGGCCAACGAGTCGATCGCCTCGCGGATGGCCGCGCGCAGCGTCTCGACCAGCTCCCGTGCTTCGGACTCGCCGCCGGCGCGGTTGCGCGCGAGCCGCGAGCGGAGCAGGGGGCTGTCGCGGAGCGCGTCCGGCGTGGCCCAGCAGCGGAGCGCCTCGGCCACTGCTCCGGTGAACTCCTCCTCGGCGAGGATCTCGATCGATTCGCTCCTCGGCGCGGCGGTCGTCTCGGGAGTTGCTCCCACTTCCCGCTCGGCCAGCAGCGCCAGCCACGCCATCGGCGGCACCACCCGCCAGTCGTGGCCGTAGACGCCCCACCGCTTGCCGCCGACCTCGTAATCGGCGTCGGGAATTCTGTGCAGATCGATGTAGGCGAAGCCGGCCGCCCAGAACTCCGGATCGGCGCAGGGGAAGAAGGTGTAGGCCAGGCCGGGCGTGGTCAGGTAGTGACGGGCGACGTTGACGAAGATCAGGCTCTGAATGGGGGAGACGGCGTGATAGGTCTCGCGCGCCATCCAGTAGCGGAAGTGCGTGGCGCGCTCGCCGGCGCGCAGCGGAACATGCTTCCGGAGATGTCCGGCCGCGGCGGCGACCGCCGGATCGCGCCGAAGATCCTCCTCGGTCGCTCCCTGGATCGCCACCATCGCCATGAAGCCCGCGAGCCGGTTGCCTCCCTCGCGAAAGACGAGCATGCCGTCGAGCTGGCGGTCGAACCAGTGCCGCGCGATCACGACCGACTCCTCCCCCTCGTGCCGGCGGACCATCTCCTCGATGGCGGGCCAGTCGGAGGGATGCGCCGCGTCGGCGAACGCGCCGCCGATGCCCTGCCACTGGAAGATGGCGCGGATGGCGGCATTGTCCCGATGGAGGTAGGCGTAGTCGACCAGAAGCCGCTGCTGGTCGCGGCTGTGCGCGCTCGCGAGGCGGGAGGCGTAGTACCCCCGCGCACGCTTGTGGAGGTCGACGTACCAGTCCGGATTGCGCCAGCGGAGATCGGCCGCGAGCGCCTCGCGCGCGAGGTCGTGCGGGAAGAGCCCTTCGTTCCCCGATTCGATGAAGGAGAGCCCGCGCAGCCAGGTGAACAGCTCGTGCACGTCCGGCATCGCCAGCATCTCCGACAGGAGCGTCTCGGTCATCACCCGCACCAGCGCGCACGACTCGAGCGCGGCACGATGCGCCGGGCCGGGAACCTTCTGCACGAAATGCTCGAGCAGCGTCTTGACCACGTCCGGCGCGGACTCCGGCTGGAACTCCATCTCCTGGCGCTGCGCGAACGCGTCGGCCACCAGCGAGAGGGCCAGCGGATGGCCGTGGGTGAAGCCGAGCACGCCGGACATCCGTTCGTCCGGGATGCCGCGCCGGCTCAGATATTCCCGTCCCTCGTCGGCGGTCAGGTTCTGCAGGGAGATCGTCCGGATCAGGGAGCGCCATCCGGGATCGACACGCCATGCCGGCGCCGGCGGGTTGCGTCCGGCCAGGACCACGATCACGCTCTCCGGAAGCTCCGGGAAGAGCTCGTCCCGCAGCCAGGAGTCGAGCGGCTCGAGGATCTCGTAGGTATCCACCAGGATCACCTGCCGCTCCTCCTGGGCGCCGAGCGCGCGCAGCGGGGAGTCGCCGCCGGTCAGCCCCATCGCCTGGGCGAGCGCGCCGGTGAACGCCGCCGGCGCCGGCTCGATGTTTCGGGCGTCGAGGTGGAACACGCGGAGGTAGGCTTCATCGCAGGCGCGGAGGAACTGGTGCAGCAGGGTGGTCTTTCCCACCCCTCCCGGACCGAAGACGTAGAGGATGTGGAAGGGGGGATCGGCGGCGGTGAGCGCGGCCTGAAAGATGGCGAGCTCACTGGAGCGCCCGACGAACTGGCGCCGCCGCGCGGCGCTCAGTCGATCAACGAGACGTACGGCCATGCATCGCTCCGGATGTGGGTACTGGAGGGGGGACGGTCTCGACGCTCCCTGGACGCTCGGGCGTCATCCGGAAGCGTATCGCCAAAAGTATCATCGTCGAAGGCCTCCCTCCAACCCGACGGGATACCCGCCACGCCGGCTGCGCGCGGGTATCCCATCGTATCATCTCGGTCTGTTCCGTATCGGGCTCATCGAGCCGGCCGGAGCGCGGTGCTCGGAGCGTGGTGCTCCGAGCGTGGTGCTCAGAGCGTGCTGCTCAGAGCGAGGCGGCGAGCGTGCGCGCCTCGGCCCTGGTGAGCGGCGGCAGGTAGGCGCCGCTGGCGAGCTCGCGCTTCAGCGCCGCCTTGGCGCCGGACTTGCCGAGCGCCGCGTCGATCATCGCCGCGTGGGTCAGCATCGTCGGATCGGCCGTGCGGAGCCTGAGCGCGCGCGCCATCAGCGTGGAGGCCTCATCGACCTTGCCGGCGCGGAAGAGCGCCAGCGCCATTGCGTGCTCCGCCTCGATGTTGTCCGGACGCCGCGCAAGCTCCTTGCGGGCGCGCTCCACCGCCAGCTCCGGCTTCATCCGCTGCTCGGCCCAGAGGAGCGCGTACTCCTTGTCGACGTTGTGGCCGGCCGCCTCGTCCGACTTCAGCATCGTCTCCACCACCGTCACCAGTGAATCGGCGCGTCGCGCGTCGCCGCGGGCGCGGTAGAGGTCGGCCTTCAGCTGCACGAAGGAAAACTCCGGCATCGCCGCGGAGGCGGAGTCGAGCAGGCGGAGCGCGTCGTCGACGCGTCCCTGCGCGGCGCGTACGCGCGCCAGGCCGCCGAGCGCGAACGGATAGCCGGGACGCGCCGCCAGCGACATCCGGTATTCACGCTCCGCCCCGGCCAAGTTGCCGGTTCTCAGGTAGAGATTCGCCAGCGTCGCGCGCGCCCACTCGGTCTCCTCGGTTCCGGCCGGGCCCGCCTCCACCGCCAGGCGCATGGCGGAAATGGCGCCGCTGTCGTCGCCGTGGATCTCGCGCAGGTAGGAGACGCGGGAATAGGAGCGGAGGTCCGGGCGGATCGAGATCATCATGTCGGTGGCGGCGACGGCCGCCTTGTAATCGCCGAGCTCCACGTTCGCGTCGCAGAGGATGCCGTAGACCACGCCGAGATTCGGCGCCACGGCGCGGGCCTGCTCGGCCACCGCGCGCGCCTCGGCGAAGCGATGGAGCGACAGGAGCACCGATCCCTTCGAGATCAGCGCCGGGATGAAGCTCGCGTCGACCGTCAGTGCCACGTCGAGCATCCGCTCGGCCGCCGGGTAGTAGTAGGGATGGTCGCCGGTGACGCGCGCCTCGGCCATGAACAGTTGCGCCAGCGCCACGTACGCCTCCTTGTCGCCGGTGTTCTTCACGATCCGCTCGCGGAGCGCCTCGTACTTCTTGGTGATCGCGGCGAACTCCGCGGCGGCCAGTCCGGCCGGGCGCGGCTTGAGCGCGGGGATCGACGGGGGAGCGGGGGCGGCGTGCGCCTCCTGCGCGCGGGGGACGCCGCAGGAGCCGGCCGGCAGCGCGAGGATGGGGGGAAGCAGAAGCGCCAGCAGCGCGCCGATCGTGCGAAGCGTCCGGTTCATGGTAGCTCTCCTCGGGATATATCGCAGCATGATGTACTTCTCGTTGATCGTGTTCTCGGGATCTCTCATGGTCGCGGGCGTGATTCTATCCGGCGCGGCCGCCCATGCGGGCACCTCCGCCGCCGGGCGGGAGGATGCCGTCTCCATCCGTCGAGACCGGCATCCTCCACCTGGGGCATCGATCACTTCAGATAGGTGATCGTGGTGCTGCCGATCGGGACTCCATCCACCACGAGCTCGGCCAGGTAGCGTCCGGCCGGCAGGTCCGCGCCGGGCGTCCACGCGGCGGCGTGGTTCCCCGCCTCCAGACGTCCCGACTCGATCGTCGACACGGCGCGCCCCTCCAGATCGTGAATCACCACCTCGGCGGTTCCGGCGTTGCGCAGATAGAAGCCGATGTTGACCTGGCCGCGCGTCGGGTTCGGATAGGTGCGCCCGGTGAACCCGCCGGCCGGCGCCGCGATGCCGAGTCCGCCGTCGTCGCGGCGGACGGCGCTGGTGGTCAGCTGCTTGGCGTAATCGTAGCCGCGGTGCGGCTCGGCCATGTAGGGCCATTCCGTGGAGAACGGCACGTCGTTCTTCTCGGGTCCGGCCGAATAGCCGAGCACCTTGCCGAGCCGGTCGCTCTCCTCGTAGGAGAGGCCGATCGCCGCCAGGGCCACGCCGGAGACCGCCTGCAGCTCGATCCGGGTGACGTCATCCTCCAGCCGGCGCCCGTTCGGGAAGCCGTCCATGTTCGGGATCGCCTGAAGCTCCGCGCTCGTGTTGTAGCGGGCGTCGGTCAGCCCCAGCACCGCCGCGGCCACGATCCCCTCGGAGCTGAAGTCCGGGCTGTTGCGCGGCGTCGGCGGCACGGCCATGTTCAGCCGGAGCATGTCGCCGAGCGACGGGAGGAAGTTGTGGATGAACGGCTTGCCGGCGGCCAGCGGCCCTCCCGATTTGCCGGTGGCAAGCTGGTAGGGACGAAGGTTCGGAACGCCGGTGTAGAAGATCGGCAGCAGATCCACCGAGCGTGGAGAGGCCGCCTGCAGGAGGATCGGGCCGAACGCGTCGTCGGCCAGCGCCGTTCCGGCGCGCTGCTCGGAGGTGAGCTTGCCGAAGAGTCCGTCCTTGCCGTTGCGGAAGTCGAAGGCGCCGAGCGCGCTGGTCTGGATCCGGAGCGGCGCGAAGGCCGGCACCGCGCTCCCGAACTGGCTGTCGTCCATGTAGAGCGCCAGCTCCGGGTTGACGAAGTACTTCGCATAGCTGAGCTCACCCTGCTGGTCGTAGGGGGAGGTGGCGTTCCAGCGGTCCTTGTCGCCGATCGGGATCACCGCCTCGTTGGTCAGGGGCATGCCGAGCCGGGAGACCTGGACCCACTCCCCGGATACATCGGGCTTGCCGCCGTCGGTGCGCAGCGTGGTGATCTTCGGACGCGAGGCCGAGGCCCAGACGCCGATCACGAAATCGGGATCGAGAATGTTCTGCGCCATCGAGACCGCCTTGCCGTTCTTCTGGAGCAGCGCGATCGGCACCTTCAGCGCGATCGTGTGGCAGTTGAAGCCGGCCAGGCCGTCGCGGGCGCGCATGTCGCCGGTGCCATCCTTCTGCCGCGTCATGCCCAGATCGAAGATGCCGCCGAGGTCGACGAAGAAGGGATCATCCACCGGACCGCAGAAGACCTTCTCGCCGGAGGTGGCCGTGGCGATCGCGCCGACCATCAGCGAGTGGTAGCTGGAGGCGCCGAGTCCGGCCGCTCCCTGGATCGAGCGCGGACCGATGTTCGGCGGCGGGACCGTGCCACCGGTGACGATCGTGCTCCAGGTCAGGCCGTTGTCGGTGCTCTTCTCGCAGACGTAGGTCGTCTTCAGGTTCTGCTTCCCGAGACGGATGTTGAAGAAGGTGGTCGGATCCTCGTTGGTTCTGGTGAAGGTGAACCGGTAGGTCACCTCGTCGCCGACCTTGCTCGCGTCGTTGTCGACGTGGATCTCGTAGCGCACGTTCTCGCCGAAGGAGTAGTAGTTGGGACCTCCCTCCGGAAGCTCGAACGGGATGTAGTTGGCGATGATCGTGACGGTGTTCGGATCATCGGGGCTACGGAACGCATACAGATCGGTGTTGTCCGCAAGCGGATCGTTGCTGATGAGCGGCGCCTCGCGGTGGCTGGAAGCCTGCGTCGCGACCGGCAGCGCGGCCATCGCCAGCCCCAGTGCCAGCGATGCCAGCGTCGATCTGCGGAACGGTAGCGTAATCATACACGAACCTCGAAATTGGTTGTACTGAATGTTCTCAACGTCCGGCTAGCATGTACGAAGCTCCTTACGGTGAACGTCGGGTGGTTGGATTGCCTGGCGGCGTGTCGAGGCGCGTCGGTCCGGACGGAGGTTAGGTTCCCATCCCTCGCGTGTCACCGGAGAGACGCGCGCTGTCGGCGGGGAAGCCTCGTTGCGGTGGAGAGGATGCCGACGGCGAAAACGGCATCAAAATCGCGTCGTTTCGCGATGAAGGACTAAATTGAACGATTCCGGCACGCGGTTAAACTGTGCGTGCGGCGCCCGGCTCTGAACCGGAAGCAATGGTGCGGAACGTATTCGACAATCAGGAGGAGATTGACATCATGAACAGGATTACTCTCGGCGCCCTGGCCCTGCTGACTCTCGGCGTCGGCGCCTGCAACGAGCTGTCGCCGGTCAACCCGCCGCCGGAGCCGGCCGCCGCCTCGATGCAGTTCAAGCAGGGGGCGCGCTACGAATACACGAGCTATCATACCTCGTCGGACGGAACGGGCGCGAAGGTGGATACGTCCGAGCGCCGCAGGACCTGGACGCTGGTGAACCCGAGCGCCAGTGCCTTCGGCCAGAGCGGCGTGGCCGTCTACGTCGACAGCGTCTTCTCCGTCGGCGGGATCTTCTCGGTGGCCGACACCACCTACCTGCAGCAGCGCGCGAGCAACGACGTCTACCGCTATGGCTCGATCGCGCCGGAGCTGGATATCTCCGGCCTGCCGCTGCTGGACATCGGAAAGCAGTGGCAGCACGAGGCGAAGCTGAACGCCACCGCGGCCAACTGGTTCGTGGCGGAGATGGCCGACACCTTCCAGGTCCCGCAGATGCCGCTGGTCAACCAGCTCAAGATCGCCATCACCGACTCGGCCACCGGCTCGGAGATCGTCGACTACGCGATCAACGGCACGACCTACAAGGCGACCAAGACGCATCACACGCTCCGGATCGGCTTCTATGCGCTCGGCATTCCGCTGGTGGGGCAGGTGGGGCTGAAGACCGAGACGCTCGACCGGACCACCTGGATGGTGCCTGAGCTCGGCGCGATCGTCCGCGAGGAGCGGCAGGGGAAGACGGTGAGCATCGACTATCAGGGGCAGGGGACATCGTTCGCCATCCCTGGCTACGTCTCGGTGATGACGAAGGTGATCGCCACCGGAGGCTGATCCTCCGGCCGCTCACCGCGCCGATCCGCGAGGATTCGTCCGCGGAGCAGGCGGCGGACATGAGCAGGTGTGACAACAGGGTATTCGGGCGGCTTCTCTCTTGCCGAGGGAGCCGCCCGTTTCTATTTTCGTGGCTCGCCGAAACGAGCGCGGCGGCATGTCGCGACGCGACATCGGAGGAGGACGCCGAGCGGTGGAAGGGGGATGACGAAACGGGGTGAGGAGATGAGCGTGGGAGGGAGGAAGTGGCGAAATCGGGATGGGGGAGGGGATTGTGAAGTTCTGTTGCCGAAAACTTTTTCGTTTGTCTCGGGGGCTGGGGAGCTTATATTTGCAAGCTCTCTTCACAAGGGACCCCCTTGAACAGTTGATCGGGTAGGTGGCCGAGCGGTCAAAGGCGGCAGACTGTAAATCTGCTCTCGTGAGAGTTCGAAGGTTCGAATCCTTCCCTGCCCACAGTCGAAGTTCTTTTCCAGATCCACAGTAACGAGCCACGTTACGTCGCCGGCGCACGGATGCCGGCGCTACCGCACTGGCCGCCCTCGGAGGTGGCCGCGCATCAGCAGACACGCGGGAGTAGCTCGAACTCGGAAGATCAGCCGGAACCATTCGCCGGAAGCCTCGCGCTTCCCGCGCGAACCCGCCCCTTCCCGTTCACCGCTCCTCTTCGCGCAGACATTTCAGGCTCACGTAGCTCAGTTGGTAGAGCACGTCCTTGGTAAGGACGAGGTCACCGGTTCAATCCCGGTCGTGAGCTCTTCTTTGAAGAGCATCGAGAATGTCGAAGGCGGAATGAAGAATCAGCGTTGAACGGGGCAGCTCTGCCTCCCCACCCGCCTCTTCGGTTTCCGCATTCATAATTCTCAATTCTCAATTCTCTGCCGCGGGAGTAACTCAGTTGGTAGAGTCACAGCCTTCCAAGCTGTTGGTCGCGGGTTCGAGTCCCGTCTCCCGCTCTTTCAGAACAACCCGACGGGGTCGGAGCCAGCCTTCGGTGTGTAGTCAGGCGCTCTCCCTTCCTCGCAATCAGGATTACGACAATGCGTGACATCATCACTTTGGAATGCACCGAGTGCAAGCGTCGCAACTACACGACGACCAAGAACAAGAAGAAGCAGACGGGCCGCGTGGAGTACACGAAGTTCTGCAAGTGGGACAACAAGCGGACCGTCCACAAAGAGACGAAGTAAGAAGAGAAGTGAGAATGTAGAATGATGAATGAAAGAAAGCGGACTAACGCGATTTCATCGTTCTTCATTCTCAATTCTCCATTCTCTTCAAACACGGGCGTAGCTCAATTGGCAGAGCGACGGTCTCCAAAACCGTAGGTTGCGGGTTCGATTCCTGCCGCCCGTGCCACTAGATGATTCGCGGCAAGAGGCTCCCAGCCTCGGAGGCTCCGGCCTCGAGAGGTTCCGGCCTCGAGAGGTTCTTACCTCGGCCGCCGCGCCAGAAGGCTGCCAGCGGATGCCCGGCCGGGGTTACGGTCGGGCAGCCTCTCATTAACCGGGGCCCTTTCATGAAGCAGAGCATTGTGAATTTTGTGTCGGACGTCGGCAGCGAGATGCGGAAGGTCTCCTGGCCGGGCCGGGAGCAGTTGTGGGAATCGACGCTCGTGACCATCTCTGTGTGCGTCATCATCTCCATTTTCGTTTTCATCGTCGACTGGATCTTCACGCAGCTGTTCGGCCTGATATTCTGATCGGACCCGGAGCCGCCTGAGCTCCGTCCGGCATACCGACCGAGAGTTAACCGACATGTCAACCTCCGATCAGACCATACAGAAGCGGTGGTACGCCATCCGCACCTACTCCGGGCACGAGGCGCGCGTCAAGCAGCTTCTGGAGAGCGAGGTCGAGCGCCTCGGACTCGCCGAGCTGGTTCCGACCGTCCTGATCCCGCTTGAGAAGGTGTTCGAGGTGCGCGAAGGGAAGAAGCGGACGCGCCAGAAGAATTTTCTTCCCGGCTACGTCCTCGTCGAGGCGGTCCTGACCAAGAAGGTGCGGGACATCATCCAGAATACTCCGTCGGTGATCAACTTCGTCGGCACCAAGACCGAGCCGGTGCCGCTCCAGGCCGACGAGATCGGCAAGATCCTCGATCGGGTCGAGGAGCGCAAGCACGTCGAGACGATCGTCGAGAGCTTCCGCGAGGGAGATCCGGTGAAGGTGATCGACGGACCGTTCAACAACTTCACCGGCTTCGTGCGTGAAGTGAACATGAGCAAGCAGAAGCTGAAGGTGGAGGTCTCGATCTTCGGCCGGAAGACGCCGGTCGAGCTCGACTTCTCCCAGGTGGAGATCGAGCGCTGAGCCGGGGAGATCTTCCCGACTCGATCGAATGCGAATCGCGAACAAGTAGAACCTTACGATACTAGACAATGGCAAAGAAGTTAATCGGCACGTTCAAGCTTCAGATCTCGGCGGGACAGGCCACGATGGCCCCGCCGGTCGGCCCGGCCTTCGGTCAGCGCGGTCTGAACGGCATGGAGTTCGTCAAGCAGTTCAACGCCAAGACGCAGAAGGATGCCGGCGTCCTTACCCCGGTGCTGGTCAGCTTCTTCTCCGACAAGTCGTTCACGTTCGTCGTCAAGAGCCCGCCCGCCGCGGTTCTGATCGCCCAGGCGATCAAGATCCCGAAGGGCTCGGCCGAGCCGAACCGGAACAAGGTCGGCAAGGTCTCCCTCGAGCAGCTCGAGGAGATCGCCAAGGTGAAGATGGCTGACCTGAACTGCGACTCGATGGAGAGCGCGATCAGCATGCTCGCCGGCACCGCCCGCTCGATGGGCGTCACCGTCGAGGGATAATCACGAGGGATCGTCACCGGCCCCGACGCCGGAGTCCCGAGGAGCCGTTCCAGGGATTCCCGCCGGAGCCGTCCGCGCCCCGGAGTCCCGCGTGACTCCCGAGGACGCGACGTCCCGGAGACGGGACGCCCCGAGGACGTGGCGGAATCAACGCTCCGTCGGATATCCGTCAGACCTCCGTATCCGTTGAACAATCATCTGTACCACGGGCCGACCATGGACCTGTGGGAGATTTTCAGGAAGACACACAGTCATGCCCAGGCACAGCAAGCGATTCACGAGCATCGATAAGAAGATCGACAAGAACCAGCAGTACAACCTCAACGAGGCTGTGCAGATGGTGAAGGAGAACGCGTCGGCGAAGTTCGACGAGTCGGTCGATATCGCCATCCGTCTCGGCGTCGACCCCCGCAAGGCCGATCAGCTCGTCCGCGGCACCGTCTCCCTTCCGCACGGCATCGGCAAGACCGTCCGCGTCACGGTGATCACCCGTGGCCAGAAGCAGGACGAGGCCCGTTCCGCCGGCGCCGACGAGGTCGGCTTCGAGGAAATCCTCGAGCGGATCAAGGGTGGCTGGACCGATACCGACGTCATCATCGCCACTCCGGACGTGATGGGCGAGCTCGGCAAGCTCGGTAAGATCCTCGGCCCGCGCGGCCTGATGCCGAACCCGAAGTCCGGCACGGTCACGCAGGACGTGGCCACGGCCGTCACCGAGGTGAAGGCCGGCAAGATCGAGTATCGCGTGGACCGCTCCGGCATCGTTCACGCCTCGGTCGGCAAGGCTTCCTTCGCGCAGGACAAGCTGGTGGACAACATCAAGACCTTCATGGGGAGCATCATGCGCGCCAAGCCGCAGACCTCGAAGGGGAAGTATGTCCGCGGTATCACGCTCAGCTCCACGATGGGCCCGGGCGTGCCGGTGGCCGAGGGCGTGATGACCAACGAGGCCGCCGCCTAAGCAGGCTCCCGCGAACCGGAGCCCTCGCCCGAGGGATTTCCCGGCGAAGATGTTCCGGCCCGGCCGGACGCAACGAACATTACGCACGACCCTCCAGATCGGCCGATCGGAGACCTCCGGCATCTTCTCCATGCCGGCGGAGCTTCCGGCGGGAGGGCTTCACGGGGCGACGCGCCTTCGACGCGCCTCTCTCTCGGAAGAGCCGGTCGAGTCTCGCGGTGGGTCTTTGGGCTGCTTCTACTCCGCGAGCCGCGCGCCGATGCCCGGCATGTTCCGTCGAGGAATTCCGGCAAGAACGCGTGGAGAGATCCGGAAACCCGGTGATTTGTAAACCTTACCTGTTATGACGAAGAACGAAAAAGTAGAAGCGGTTGCCGAGGTCAGGGAGCTGCTGAACGGGGCGAACGGCGTGTTCGCGATCGACTTCACTGGGCTTACGGTTGCCAACGCTATCAAGCTGCGCCGCGAGTTCAAGAAGGCGGGCATCAACTACAAGGTCGCCAAGAATACCCTGGTGAAGCGCGCGATGCGCGAGGCCGGAGGCTACGACGCGGTTCTCGACCGTTTCGTGGGCCAGACCGGCATCGCCATCAGCTACGACGATCCGGCGGCGCCGGCTCGGGTGCTCAAGGAGTTCATCGATCCGAAGGTCGAGATTCCGAAGCTCAGCTTCGCCATCATCGAGGGTGAGGTGTTCGAGGGCTCGAAGCTCGGCGACCTGGCCGCGATGCCGTCGCGCAAGGACATGATCGCCTCGATCATGGGCGCGCTCAACGCCCCGGTCTCCGGACTGGTCGGCGTCCTGAACGCGACGATCCGCGACCTCGCCTCGGTGATCGAGGAGGCCGCCAAGAAGCAGCACGGCGCCGCCGCCTGAGGTCCGTGACCTCGAGGCTCGGGTTTTCGAACCCGGCGTGTGACTGCTGCTCGGGCTCGCGGGCTCGGAGGCCCGGCTCGTCCGCACCAGAGAGACAACCGAAAAATTGATCATAGTACACAGCTCAAAGAGGAATCAACTACAATGGCAAACGTCGCAGAACTCGTCGACCTGATCAGCAACCTGACCCTTTCGGAGGCCTCGGATCTCAAGAAGGCCCTCGAGGATAAGTTCGGTGTTACCGCCGCCGCCCCGATGATGATGGGCGGCATGATGCCGGCCGCCACCGCGGCCGCTCCGGCCGTCGAGGAGCAGACGGAGTTCACCGTCGAGCTCACCAACGCCGGCGCCCAGAAGATCAACGTGATCAAGGCTGTCCGCGAGCTCACCGGTCTCGGCCTCAAGGAGGCGAAGGACCTGGTCGAGGGCGCTCCGAAGGCCGTGAAGGAGGGTGCCACGAAGGAGGAGGCCGAGTCGATGAAGAAGAAGCTCGAAGAGGCTGGCGCTCAGGTCACCCTGAAGTAATACCGCTCGCGCGGGAGATTTCCCGGGCTGTTGCCCACGTCCCCCGCAATGCATAGAATGACCTCCCCGATCATTCGTCCCGACAGGGAACGGATCATCGGGGAGGCATGTCTTTTGCTGAGGCATGCTTTTTGCTTCAGGAAATCTCTCCAGATCCGTCGTCGCACACGCACCTCAGGCCCGATCCCGGTGCCGGTTCTCCCGCCGCCAGGAGGCGAGTTGCCGTGGAGCGAATCGCCGAGAGGCGGCCTTCCCGAACGGACCTTCCGGTCGGGGAGCGATGGCGGACTGACGCGAAATCAGCCGGTAGGTGACCCGATCCGAGCCGAGGCTCGTCCTCGAACGAAGCTCGATGCGAGCATTGCTCGACGCGAGCGTTGTTCGGTGCGAATTGTCGGAGTCCGGCCAGCCGATCCTCGGGTGAGCTCCCCGTCGACGGCCGGCGCAACTCCGGCTCCCGGGTCGCCCGTGAGCGGGGCATCCAACGGTCCGCGACGCGATTCCGACGGCAC
The DNA here is from genome assembly GCA_048498995.1 of Bacteroidota bacterium. Classification (GTDB taxonomy): domain Bacteria; phylum Bacteroidota; class Ignavibacteria; order OLB7; family OLB7; genus JBEHWX01. The sequence continues at coordinate 8,942 of JBEHWX010000091.1, read as the reverse complement.
GATGACAATATCGTCCCCCGTGGCGCGTCGCTCGTCTACATGACCAAATCCAACGGCGTGCCTATGTCTGCGTTTCCGCGGGTCTCATCTCTTGCCAGCAGGGGAAGTGCTCGCCGGCGGCGCATCCATTCAAGCGCCTACTGCTTTCTTCTGAAGCCTGAACAACTACACATTGTGTCCGGGTTCTTCGAGGCCGCGCCATGCGCTGTCTGAGGAATCCTTTTTTCGTCTTGTGAATGGCGCCAACCTTCCCTCTTCATCGACTGGAGGTATCTAGACGTGATAACTAATGGATCAAGCAATGGGACGGTCAAGGATCGCGTCTCGTTCGCACGCGTCAAGGAGATCATCGGCATGCCGGATCTTCTCGACGTGCAGCTTGCCTCCTACAAGGAGTTCCTGCAGGCCGAGCATGCTCCCGAGGAGCGGAAGCCGGTCGGACTCGAGCAGGCGTTCATAGCGAACTTCCCGATCAACGATGCGCGCGAGATCTTCACGCTCGAGTACCTCGATTACCGGATCGAGCGTCCGAAGTACAATGTCAACGAGTGCCGCGATCGCGAGCTCACCTACGCGGTGCCCCTGAAGGCCCGCCTCCGCCTGAGCTCCAAGGCCGATAGAGAATCCGACGATTTCATCGAGACGGTCGAGCAGGAGGTCTATCTCGGAAACATTCCGGCGATGACCGAGCGCGGAACCTTCATCATCAACGGCGCCGAGCGCGTGGTGGTCTCCCAGCTTCACCGCTCGCCGGGCGTCTTCTTCTCGGATGCCATGCATCCGAACGGTACCCGCATCTTCTCGGCGCGTATCATCCCCTTCCGCGGATCGTGGGTCGAGTTCACGACCGACATCCAGAACGTGATGTACGCCTACATCGATCGGAAGAAGAAGTTCCCGGTCACCACGCTCCTGCGCGCCCTCGGGTTCTCCTCCGATGAGGACCTGCTCCAGCTCTTCGAGCTGACCGAGGATGTCCCGGTCGGCGAGCTGACCTCCGAGCATCTCGACCGCGTCATCGCCGGCGATATCGTCGACATGAACACCGGCGAGATCATCTCGGGCAAGGATGCCCGGATGAACAACGACATGATGGCCATGATCATGGCTTCCGGCGCCGAGACCGTCCGCCTCTTCACCGAGGAGGCCTCGCAGGCCGATTCGATCATCGTCCGCACCATCCAGAAGGATATCGCCCGGAGCGAGGAGGACGCCCTCGAGGCGATCTACCGTCAGCTCCGCAGCGGCGAGGCTCCGGACCTGGAGACCGCGCGCGGCCTGATCGACAAGCTCTTCTTCAACCCGAAGCGCTACGACCTCGGCGAGGTGGGACGCCATCGCATCAACGAGAAGCTTCACCTGGATATCCCGGGCGAGCAGACCACGCTCACGCGTGACGACATCGTGGCGATCATCCGCTACCTGATCGACCTGCAGGCCGGCAAGAAGGCGGTCGACGACATCGACCACCTCGGCAACCGCCGCGTCCGCACCGTCGGCGAGCAGCTGGCCGGACAGATCAACGTCGGCATGGCCCGCATGGCCCGCACCATCAAGGAGCGGATGAACATCCACGACATGGAGCAGTTCACGCCGAGCGAGCTGGTCAACGCCAGGACGATCACCTCGGTGATCAACACGTTCTTCGGAACCAACCAGCTCTCGCAGTTCATGGACCAGACCAACCCGCTGGCCGAGATGACGCACAAGCGTCGTATGTCGGCCCTCGGACCTGGCGGTCTGACCCGCGAGCGCGCCGGCTTCGAGGTGCGAGACGTGCACTACACGCACTACGGCCGCCTCTGCCCGATCGAGACGCCGGAAGGTCCGAACATCGGTCTGATCTCCTCGCTCTGCATCCACGCCCGGATCAACGACTTCGGCTTCCTGGAGACGCCGTACCGTCGCGTCAACGACGGCCGCGTGACCGAGGACATCGAGTTCCTTCCGGCCGATCGCGAGGAGGGGATGATCATCGCCACGGCCACCGTGCAGGTCGACGCCGAGGGGAACATCGTCCAGGAGCGCGTCCGCGCCCGCCAGTCCGGCGACTTCGTGATGGTCGAGCCGCACCAGGTGCAGTACGTCGACATCGCCCCGAACCAGATCGTCTCAGCCGCGGCCGCGATGATTCCGTTCCTGGAGCATGACGACGCCAACCGCGCGCTGATGGGCTCGAACATGCAGCGCCAGGCGGTGCCGCTGCTCCGCCCGGAGCGTCCGTTCGTCGGCACCGGCATGGAGATGAAGATCGCGCGCGATTCCCGCACGCTGATCCTTGCCGAGCGCGACGGCGTGGTCAAGTACGTCGACTCGATGAAGATCACCGTCGAGTACGATACCTCGCTGACCAAGGAGGAGCAGCTGATCTCCTTCCTGGACGACCGGACGAAGACCTACGAGCTGACGAAGTTCTTCCGCACCAACCAGGACACGAGCATCAACCAGCGCCCGGTGGTCCGCACCGGACAGCGCTTCAAGGCGGGTGACGTTCTGGCCGACGGCTGCGCCACGCGCGACGGCGAGCTCGCGCTCGGCCGGAACCTGCTGGTGGCCTTCATGCCGTGGCGCGGGTACAACTTCGAGGACGCCATCGTGATCTCCGAGCGGGTGGTCACCGAGGATATCTACACCTCGGTCCACATCGAGGAGTTCTCGATCCACGTCCGCGACACCAAGCGCGGCGAGGAGGAGCTCACGCGCGAGATCCCGAACGTCTCGGAAGAGGCGGTCAAGGATCTCGACGAGAGCGGCATCATCCGCGTCGGCTCGGAGGTTCGCGAGAACGACATCCTCGTCGGCAAGATCACCCCGAAGGGAGAGACCGACCCGACGCCGGAGGAGAAGCTCCTGCGCGCGATCTTCGGCGACAAGGCCGGCGACGTGAAGGATGCCTCGCTCAAGGCGCCCCCCGGCATGAAGGGAGTCGTGATCAACGCGCAGCTGTTCAGCCGCCGCGTGATCAAGAAGGACTCCGACGTGCGCAAGGAGGAGAAGCAGCGCCAGGAGATGCTCGACAAGCAGCTCATCGACTCGATCGCGATGTACAACCGTATGCTCGGCGAGAAGCTGGGCGTGCTGCTGGAGGGGGAGACCTCGCTCGGCATCCGCGATCTGCGCGGCCAGACGATCATCCGCTCCGGAACGACCATCCGCGTCGACACCTTCAGCGCGAAGCTCGCCGAGGGGAGCCTGGATATCGCCACGCTCGACCCGAACGAGCCGTGGGTGGACAACAAGAAGAAGAACGGGCTGGTCAAGAAGGCCTTCCAGAACTACCGCAAGGCGGTCGACCTGGTGACCGACGACATCCGGATCGAGAAGAACAAGGTGGCGCAGGGAGACGAGCTCCAGCCGGGCATCATGCAGATGGCCAAGGTCTACGTGGCCAAGAAGCGGAAGCTCCAGGTGGGTGACAAGATGGCCGGCCGTCACGGCAACAAGGGCATCGTCGCCAAGATCGTCGCCGTCGAGGACATGCCGTTCCTCCCGGACGGCACCCCGATCGACATCGTGCTCAACCCGCTCGGCGTGCCGTCGCGAATGAACCTCGGCCAGCTCTACGAGACCGCTCTCGGCTGGGCCGGACAGAAGCTCGGGCTCCATTTCGCCACGCCGATCTTCGACGGCGCGCGTTGGGCCGACGTGCAGGAGTGGCTCGGCAAGGCCGGCCTCGACCGCACCGGCAAGAGCGATCTGTTCGACGGCAAGACCGGCGAGCAGTTCGACCAGCGGGTGACCATCGGCGTGATCTACATGCTGAAGCTCTCCCACCTGGTCGAGGACAAGATCCACGCCCGCTCGATCGGACCGTACTCGCTGATCACCCAGCAGCCGCTGGGTGGCAAGGCGCAGTTCGGTGGACAGCGCTTCGGAGAGATGGAAGTGTGGGCGCTCGAGGCATACGGCGCCGCCAACGTGCTGCAGGAGATCCTGACCGTCAAATCCGACGACGTTCAGGGACGCGCCAAGACCTACGAGGCGATCGTCAAGGGGGAGAACCTCCCGGAGCCGAACATTCCCGAATCGTTCAACGTTCTCGTCCGCGAGCTGCAGGGCCTCGGACTTGAAGTGAAGATCGACTGATGATGTGCGCGACGGCGGTGCCCGGGTCCCTCGCCAGAGGGGCTCGGGCGCTCGCGCCGGAGCCGGGAATGACTGAGAAGAACACGAGAGAACGAAACTAGATCCAGAGTCAATAAACGGGAGATCACCGTGGTTACACAACCGCATCAGATCGTTGGACAGAACTTCCGGCGGATCATGATCAAGCTCGCCTCCTCGGACGATATCCTGAATCGTTCGCATGGTGAGGTGACCAAGCCGGAGACGATCAACTATCGCTCGTTCCGTCCCGAGAAAGATGGTCTCTTCTGCGAGAAGATCTTCGGTCCGGTTCGCGACTGGGAGTGCCATTGCGGTAAGTACAAGCGTATCCGATACAAGGGCATCATCTGCGATCGCTGCGGCGTCGAGGTGACCCAGAAGTCGGTCCGCCGCGAGCGGATGGGGCACATCGCCCTGGCCGTGCCGGTGGTGCATATCTGGTATCTCCGCTCCCTGCCGTCGAAGATCGGCGCCGTGCTCGGCCTGCCGACCAAGGACGTGGAGCGGATCGTCTACTACGAGTCGTATGTCGTGGTGCAGCCGGGTCAGACCGGCCTCCAGGTCAACGACCTTCTGACCGAGGAGCAGTACCTCGATATCATGGCCTCGCTGCCGGCCTCCAACCACGAGCTCGACGACGAGGACGCCAAGAAGTTCATCGCCCTGATCGGCGGCGAGGCGGTCAAGGAGCTGCTCAAGCGCGTCAATCCGGACGAGCTGGCGCTCAAGCTCCGCGACCAGGCCAAGACCGAGACCTCGATGCAGAAGAAGGCCGAGGCGCTCAAGCGTCTGCGCGTGGTCAACGCCTTCCGCGAGCGCTCCGAGGGCGAGGGTGAGCCGAACCGTCCGGAGTGGATGGTGCTGGACATCATCCCGGTGATCCCGCCGGAGCTCCGTCCGCTGGTGCCGCTCGAGGGTGGCCGCTTCGCGACCTCCGACCTGAACGACCTCTATCGCCGCGTCATCATCAGGAACAACCGCCTCAAGCGCCTGATCGACATCGACGCGCCGGAGGTGATTCTCCGGAACGAGAAGCGCATGCTCCAGGAGGCGGTCGACTCCCTGTTCGACAACTCCCGTCGCGGCTCGGCCGTCCGCTCCGACTCGCAGCGCGCCCTGAAGTCCCTCTCCGACATGCTCAAGGGAAAGCAGGGACGCTTCCGTCAGAACCTGCTCGGCAAGCGCGTCGACTACTCCGGCCGTTCGGTGATCGTGGTCGGCCCGGAGATGAAGCTCCACGAGTGCGGTATCCCGAAGGATATGGCCGTCGAGCTGTTCAAGCCGTTCATCATCAGGAAGCTGATCGAGCGCGGCCACACCAAGACCGTCAAGTCGGCCAAGAAGGTGGTCGAGCGGAAGACGACCGAGGTGTGGGATATCCTCGAGTCGATCATCGACGGGCATCCGGTGCTCCTGAACCGCGCCCCGACGCTTCACCGTCTCGGCATCCAGGCCTTCCAGCCCCGACTGGTCGAGGGTAAGGCGATCCATCTGCATCCGCTGGTCTGCGCGGCGTTCAACGCCGACTTCGACGGCGACCAGATGGCCGTCCATATCCCGCTCAGCTACGACGCGCAGCTGGAGGCGATGCTCCTGATGCTCTCGTCGCACAACATCATCTCCGCCCAGTCCGGCGAGCCGATCACCGTGCCGTCGCAGGACATGGTGCTTGGCTGCTACTATCTGACCAAGACCCGTCCGGGCGCCAGGGGCGAGGGGAAGCTCTTCTCCTCCCCGGTCGAGGTGATCGTCGCGCACAACACCGGCAAGCTCGATCTGCACGCCAAGATCAGGGTCCGCTGGGGTGGCGATATCCACGAGACGTCGACCGGCCGCGTGATCTTCAACCAGATCGTTCCGTCGGAGCTCGGCTACATCGACATGCTCCTGACCAAGAAGGACCTCACCCGCTTCATCTCCGACTGCTTCCGCAGGGCCGGATCGCTGAAGACGGTGAAGTTCCTGGACGACCTGAAGGATCTCGGCTTCGGCTACGCCACCAAGGGAGGCCTCTCGGTGTCGATCGCCGACGTCGTGGTGCCTGACGAGAAGGACGCGATCATCGCCAAGGCGCAGCGCGAGGTGGACCGCCTGGAGAACTTCTATCTCGAGGGCGTCATCACCAACGGCGAGCGCTACAACAAGGTGATCGACGTGTGGTCGAACGCCACCAACCGCGTTCTCTCGGTGGTGCAGCAGGCGCTGAAGGCGGACAACCACGGCTTCAACACCTTCTGGATGATGCTCGACTCCAAGGCGCGAGGCTCGACAGAGCAGATCCGCCAGCTTGCCGGCATGCGAGGCCTGATGGCCAAGCCGCAGAAGTCGCTCTCGGGCGCCATCGGCGAGCTCATCGAAAACCCGGTCACCTCCAACTTCAAGGAGGGACTCTCGATCCTCGAGTACTTCATCTCCACGCACGGTGCCCGTAAGGGTCTGGCCGACACGGCGCTCAAGACGGCCGACGCCGGCTACCTGACGCGTCGTCTGATCGACGTGGCGCAGGACGCGATCATCTCCGACTTCGACTGCGGCACGATCCGCGGCGTGGAGATGCGCGCGCTCAAGGAGGGGGAGAACGTGAAGGAGCATCTGCACGAGCGCGTGCTCGGCCGCGTTGCCCTGGAGGATCTGGTCGATCCGATCACCGGCGACATGATCGTCAAGCGTGGCGACGTGATCAACAACGCCGTGGCGCAGGCGATCTCCGAGACGCCGATCGAGTCGGTGATGATCCGCTCGGTGCTCGCCTGCGAGTCCCGTCGCGGCATCTGCTCCAAGTGCTACGGCGTGAACCTGACGACCGGCAACCTGGTGAACGTCGGCGAGGCGGTCGGCATCGTCGCCGCCCAGTCGATCGGCGAGCCGGGCACGCAGCTGACGCTCCGCACGTTCCACACCGGTGGTACCGCGGCGCTGGTCGCCTCGCAGTCCACGGTGCAGACCAAGAACGAGGGACGGATCTCCTACGAGGGGATCAAGTTCATCGAGCGCGCGGAGGAGGATCCGGATACCGGCGTCAGCCGCACGGTCCGCATCGTCACCGGCCGCGCCGGCGCGGTGGCGATCCTCGATCCGGACAACCGCGTGATCCATCGCTACGACGTGGCCTACGGCTCGGTGCTCCGCGTGGCCGAGGGAAGCACGGTCACCAAGGGTGATATCCTCTACGAGTGGGATCCGTACAACAACGTGATCCTTACCGATCGCCCGGGCGTCATCCGCTATCGCGACCTGGTCGCCAACGTGACCTACCGCGAGGAGCCGGACGAGCAGACCGGCTACATCACGAAGGTGACGATCGACGCGAAGGACCGCACCAAGAGCCCGACGATCGAGATCGTCGACGAGAACGGCAACCTGCTTCAGCCGTACATCATCCCGGTGCGCGCCCACATCAACGTCGAGGAAGGGGAGCACGTGCTTCCGGGCACGGTGCTGGCCAAGATCCCGCGCGACGTCGGCCGTACGCGCGACATCACCGGCGGTCTGCCGCGCGTGACCGAGCTGTTCGAGGCTCGCAGCCCGCAGCAGCCGGCGGTGGTCTCCGACATCGACGGCATCATCTCCTTCGACAAGCCGAAGCGTGGCAACCGCGTGCTCGTGGTCACCTCGCTCGACGGCCGCACGCGCATGGAGTACACGGTCAGCTTCGGTAAGCACGTTCTGGTTCAGGATGGCGACTTCGTCCGCTCGAGCGAGCGTCTCTCCGACGGGTCGATCGATCCGCACGATATCCTCCGCATCAAGGGCGTGAGCGCCGTGCAGGAGTACATCGTCAACGAGATCCAGGAAGTCTACCGGATGCAGGGGCAGAAGATCAACGACAAGCACATCGAGGTGATCGCCCGTCAGATGCTCCACAAGGTTCGCATCACCGATTCCGGTGACACGCGCTTCCTCGAGGGGGATCAGGTGGACCGTGTGAAGTTCATGGAGGAGAACGACGAGATCAAGAATCAGGTGGTGATCACCGACAAGGGTGACAGCCGTCTGAAGGTGGGTCAGCTCGTTCCGAAGCGGAAGTTCAAGGAGCTGAACATGGAGATCAAGAAGAAGGGGAAGAAGCCCGCCGAGGCGCGGGATGCCGAGCCGGCGACCTCCGAGCCGCTGCTGCTGGGCATCACGCAGGCGTCGCTGACGACCGAGTCGTTCATCTCCGCCGCGTCGTTCCAGGAGACCACCAAGGTGCTCACCGACGCCGCGATCGAGGCGAAGGTGGACAACCTCTACGGTCTGAAGGAGAACGTGATCATGGGACGTCTGATCCCGGCCGGAACCGGTCTGCGTCGCTACCGCGACCTGCTGGTCTCCAGCTCCAACGAGAGCATCATCGATGCTTTCGATGGTCGCGAGCGCTCCAAGGAGCTCACCCCGTCGAAGACGGCGAAGCTCCCGGTCTAAGCTGTCGAACGTCGACGCCTCGTTCGGCGAGGCATGCAATCGCAACGCGGCCCCCGGCACCTCCAGGTGTCCGGGGGCTGCCGCGTTTATGGGCCGGCCGCGCCGGTCGGCGTATGGTGGTAGGCGCACGTCTTTAGCGTGCGCCATTGATGTCGCGGCAAGCCCCTGGGCGACGCCACGGTGACCGCACGGCATGCGTGGCGGGAATCGCACGACGGGCAACTGTCGGCGCGACAAACGCCCGATATCGGTGGGACGGCCTCCGTGGCCGCTCTCCGTCGCGGCGGCAATCGGCCTTCTTGCGACGGCCCCATCTCCATACCGCCCCGGTTGAAGAGCGCACGCTGAAGACGTGCGCCTCGTATCTTGACTCAGGCATTCGGCAAGGGAAATGGAAGAACGAACGTGCGCCAGATACACGATATCGCTCG
>JBEHWX010000090.1:0-24947 GCA_048498995.1 Bacteroidota bacterium | reverse complement strand
CGGGGGGAGCCCCCCGCGGCGTGATTCAGAAGCCGAGGTTGAGGCCCGGGATGTTCGGCATCAGTCCCTTGGTGGCGTCGCCGATATCGGTGCTGGCCATCTCCTTGGCGCGCTCGGTGGCGCGGTTGATCGCCGCGATCAGCAGATCCTCCAGAACCTCCTTCTCGTTCGCGTCGATCGCCTCCGGCTTGATCTCGAGCTTCACGATCCGGCCGTGACCGTTGACGGTCACCCGCACCATGCCGCCGCCGGCCTCCTCGGTGAGTGTCTTGGTCTCGAGCGCCGCCTGCGCCTCGGCCATCTTCTGCTGCATCAGCTGGAGCTGCTGCATCGCCTGCATCATGGGATTCGACATGTCTCGCTCTCTTGTTGATTCTCGTTGGTCACGACCTTCGTCGCCCACATGAGCCGCAAAGTACGAGCCTCGGGAGATTCGGCGCCAGACCGCGCGAGGCATCCGACGGTAAAGCTCCGTATCACGACGGCCGGACGGTTCCGCGGCTCGCCCCACGAGGATTCCGCCATCACGTTTCACGGTCGCGCGCCGGCCCCCGGTCGCGGCCGGTCGCGCATACGATGATCGCCGATTTCGGGGATATGGAGGCCGATTCTCGACGATTCGCGCGAATTCGGCCGTTCGCGGGGATCATCCGGCGAAGCTCATCTCCGTTTTGCGGGTGGGACCCCGATCGGTATCTTTGGCCGAATTGTTCCACGCGAATTCAGGAAAGAGCTCTCCCGCTATGGCCAATGGCATCACGATGACATTTCTCGGACACGCGGCCTGGCAGATCAGGCACGGTGCCCACGATATCCTCATAGATCCGTTCATCACGAACAATCCCAAGGCGACTGTCGATCCGGACGATCTGAACCCGACCCACATCATCCTCACCCACGGACATGGCGACCATCTCGGCGACACGGTCGAGATCGCCAGGCGGTGCGACGCGCTGGTGATCGGCGCGGCCGAGGTGCAGGACTATGTCGAGGCCAAGGGGTGCCGCGGCTGGGGAATGAATATCGGCGGCGCGCGCGATTTCGAGTTCGGCCGCCTCAAGTTCACGATCGCCCATCACAGCTCCGCCGGACCCGACGGCATCGACCTCGGCAACCCGATGGGGGCGCTGCTGATGCTCGGCGGACGGACCATCTTCCACGCCGGCGATACCGGGCTCTTTCTGGACATGGAGCTGATCGGGCGCCGCCATCCCATCGACGTGGCGCTGCTGCCGATCGGCGACAACTTCACGATGGGTGTCGACGATGGCATCGCCGCCGTCGAGATGCTCCGTCCGAAGGTCGCCATCCCGATGCACTACAACACCTTCCCGCTGATCGAGGTCGACCCGGAGCAGTTCCGCGTCGGCGTCGAGAAGCTCGGAGTCGAGGCCAGGATTCTCCAGCCGGGCGAGAGCTACACGCTGGAGGCCGAGGGCTGAGCCCGAAGGATGATGCCGCCGGCTGATGCTCATGGGCCGATGCTCATGGCTGATGCTCATGGCTGACGCTGGCGCCGAGACCATGCTCCGGCGTATCGTGCCGATCCTCGTCCGCGCGCTCCTCGTTCCGAGCGTCCCGGCCGGCGCGATACGCGAACCGCGCGATGCTCCGAGGGCGCGCGCCGGTGATCGGCGTCTCCCGGACGGCGGTCACGTGGACATTCGAGGTCTTCCCGATCCAACATTTTCCCCGAGACGTTTCGATGAGCGACGGCACCAGCCATGACCCGGTGCGCCCCTGGCGTACCCTCGGGCGCGAACAGGCGCTCGACTGCAGGATATTTCAGGTCGAGAGGGTCACCCGCCAGAGTCCCGATGGCCAGAAGTCCGGGAGCTTCTACGTGATCGGCTCCAAGGATTGGGTGAACATCCTCGCGGTGACCGAGGACGGTCGGCTCGTGATGATCCGTCAGTACCGTCATGGCACCGACGACATCATGCTGGAGATCCCGGGCGGGATCCTCGACGAGGGGGAGCTGCCGACGGCCGCGGCGGTCCGCGAGCTTCGGGAGGAGACCGGCTACGTGGGGCGCGAGGCGACGGTGATCGGGCGCGTGGCGGCAAATCCGGCGATCCTCGACAACTATTCCTACACCGTGCTCATCACCGGGTGCAGGCTCGAGGCCGGGACCAGCTTCGACGAGCACGAGGAGATCGATGTGGTGCTGCGGGATGTCGAGGAGATCGATCGGATGCTCCTGAGCGGCGAGATGGTCCATTCCTTCGTCGCGCTGGCGTTCATGTGGTATCGCTACCACTGTCAGGGGATGCTCTTCGAAGGGGAGCGCGGTCGCTCCTGAGCCGGCCGGCGCCCGCCGGGGCGTGTCGGTCCCACGCGGCGCGCGATGCGTCGACCGTGGTGTGAAACGTCGTAAGCCGATGTCCCATGTGACCGGCCCGCGCCGTAACTTCTCGTGGCAATCCGGATGGTGATCTATCTGCGGACTCGCTCCGCCAGGACTCATGGCTAAAATCATAACGATCGCAAATCAGAAGGGGGGCGTCGGCAAGACGACGACGGCGGTGAACCTCGCCTCGTCGCTGGCCGCGGCCGAGCAGCGGACGTTGCTGATCGACATCGACCCTCAGGCCAATGCCTCCAGCGGCATCGGCATCGACACCCAGAAGCTCACCAAGACGATCTACGAGATTCTGGTCGACGGCATCCCTCCGCGCGAGGCGATGCTGAAGACCGATCTGGCGTATCTGGAGATCATCCCGTCGCACATCAACCTGGTGGGCGCGGAAATTGAGATGATCGACGTCGCGAATCGCGAGACGGTGCTCCTGCGCGCGCTGGAGAAGGTGCGCGACAGCTACAGCTATATCGTCATCGACTGCCCTCCGTCGCTCGGACTTCTGACGCTCAACGCGCTCACCGCGGCCGATTCCGTGCTGATTCCGGTGCAGTGCGAGTACTACGCGCTGGAGGGGCTCGGCCAGCTGCTCAACACGATCTCGATCGTGAAGAAGCATCTGAACCAGCGCCTGGATATCGAGGGCGTGCTCCTGACGATGTACGACGGCCGGCTCAAGCTCTCCAACCAGGTCTCCAACGAAGTCCGCCGCTACTTCGGCGACAAGGTCTTCCAGACGGTGATCGCGCGCAATGTCCGCCTGAGCGAGGCGCCGAGCCACGGCAAGCCGGTGCTCCTGTACGACGCGCTCTCGATCGGCGCCAAGAACTACATGGACCTGGCCACCGAGATCCTCCAGCGGGACGGCAAGCTCTCCGGCGCCGAGATCGGCGGGGGAGACAACGGGAGCGCGGAGATCGGCGGCGCCGGTATCGGAAGCTCCACCGCGCCCGAGGCGGGTATCGGTGACGCCGGTAGCGTCGGAGAAGCAGGTTTCGGTGAAGCCGGCGTCGGTGAAGCCGGCATCGGTGAAGCCGGCATCGGCGGCGCGGAGCTGGGGGATGGCGGGCCGGGGCGGGCCGCTTCGGACGTAACTTCATCCAGGTGATCGGAACGCGATGTCAAAGAAGAACAAAACGGTACTCGGACGGGGGCTCGGCGCGCTGATCTCCACGCCCAGCCTGGATACGCCGGAGGAGCGCGAGCGCGTTCCGGCCGATGACGGCGTGGTGGTCGACACGATCTGCAAGATCGACCTGGCGCACGTCCAGCCGAACCCGTATCAGCCCCGCATCGATTTCGATCCGATCGCGCTCGACGAGCTGAAGGCCTCGATCCTCCAGAACGGCGTGATCCAGCCGATCACCGTCCGGCGCAAGCAGGGGGGCTACGAGCTGATCTCCGGCGAGCGCCGCGTCCGCGCCTCGATCGAGGCGGGACTGAAGGACATCCCGGCCTACATCATCGCGATCGACTCCGAGCGCGAGATGATGGAGCTGGCGCTGATCGAGAACGTTCAGCGCGAGAACCTGAATCCGATCGAAATCGCGCTCGGCTATCAGCGACTGATCAGCGAGTGCGCCCTGACGCAGGAGGAGGTGGCGCAGAAGGTCGGCAAGGATCGCTCGACGGTCACCAACTTCATCCGTCTGCTGAAGCTTCCCGATCCGGTGCAGACCTCGCTCAGGATCAACGAGATCTCGATGGGGCATGCCCGGGCGCTGCTGACCGCGCCGGACGACGAGCAGCGCCTGAATCTCTGGCGCCGCGTGCTGGAGGAGGGGCTCTCGGTGCGGCGGACCGAATCGCTCGTGAAGGAGTACGCCAAGGGATCCTCCAAGCCGAAGGCGAAGGATCCGATGCTGCCGGTCAACGGCCGCTCGGCGACCCACGACGCGGTCTCGCGGGAGCTCGATTCGATGCTCGGCGAGATCACCGCGCGCCTGCAGCACGTGCTCGGCACGCAGGTGAAGATCAGGACGCATGGCGCCGGGGAAGGCGCCATCCAGATCGAGTTCTTCTCCAGCGAAGACCTCGAGCGCCTGCTGGAACTGTTTGCGATCATCGAGCGGCAGCATCACTGAGGCCGCCGGGACCCATCCGCGTGGTCCCCTCTCTCGAGTCATGGAGCGATCTCCAGATGGAACTCACTGATTACCTGGCGATACTGGGGCTGTTCGTCGGCGTCCTTTACCTGGCGCTGGCGGTGGTCGCGTTCAACCGCTCCCGGCAGCGTCGCAACGAGACGGACGCCGACGCGGCGGCCGGCCGGATCGTGCTGAATCTGGAGGAAGGTGCCGTCGATGGTGAGATGACCTCCGCCCGGATGCGGCGCATGGCCGCCAGCTGCGCGCAGATCGGTGAAAAGATCTTTTCCGAGCGGCTCGATTTCTCCGTCGAGAGCATCGGGCGCCTGGAGCGGATGATCATGGTCGGCTGGGGAGAGGATGGCGCCGAGGCCAATCCCGAGGTGGTCGAATCCTTCGGCGCCTATATCGGCGAAGTCCTCGTCAGACGGAGCAAGGGCCGCTGGGTCAGCTCCGTCAACGACGGAGAGCCGGGGATGATCCTCTTTCTGCCGCGCGAGGAGGGAGAGGAGGCCATCACCGTTTCCCCCTTTCTCCTGATCAGGGAGAAGCTCGACAACATGTACCGCTACGATCTGTCGATCGCCTATACCGCCCTCGAGCAGAAGATCCGGGAGCTCAGGACCGCATGATCCGACGTGAGACGACCGTCCGCGTCCGCTATCGGGACACGGACCAGATGGGGGTGGTCTATCATGGCGTCTACCTCGAGTTCTTCGAGACCGGGCGCACCGAGCTGCTGCGCGATCTCGGCATGGCGTACTCCTCGATCGAACGGGGAGGATTTCTCCTTCCGGTGCTCGAGGCGCGGATGAAGCTCCATCGTCCGGCGCGCTACGATCAGCTCCTGACGGTGATCACCACGATCTCCGAGCCGCTGAGCGCCCGCCTCCACATCGACTACGAGATCCGATTCGAGGAGACGCGGCTGGTTACCGGACGGACCGTGCACGCGTTCACGACCGCCGACGGCATGCGTCCGGTCCGTCCGCCGCGCGATTTCGTGGCGCTGCTCGAGCGCGAGATGTCCGCCGGCGCCTGAGCCTCCCCGCGCACTTCCTTCTCCCGCGTCCTCCGCGCCGGCCACGCGCCGATGCCTCTCTCCACCGTTACGTCACGCTTCCCGCGACCCGATCTTCACGTCCGAAAACGGCCAGTCCGATGCCCGCGGTTGCCGTATACTGTGGCCATGGATCTCGATCGCGACATCTGTTATCGCGCCCTCGCCACGCGCGACGCCCGCTTCGACGGGCGCTTCTACACCGGCGTGACGAGCACCGGCATCTACTGCCGGCCGGTCTGTCCGGCCAGGACGCCGAAGCCGGAGCACTGCGTCTTTCTGCCGAGCGCCGCCGCCGCGGCCGAGGCCGGATTCCGTCCCTGCCTCCGCTGCCGTCCCGAGCTGGCGCCGGGCATCGCCGGCTGGCGCGGCACCGAGGCGACCGTGGAGCGCGCGCTCCGGCTGATCTCCGAGGGAGCGCTCGATGAGGATGGCGACGTGGAGCGCCTGGCGACGCGGCTCGGCATTGGCGAGCGTCACCTGCGGCGCCTCTTCGACCGCCACCTCGGCGCCTCCCCCGTCTCCGTGGCGCAGACCCACCGGGTGCTGCTGGCCAAGCGCCTGATCGACGAAACCGGCATGCCGATGATCGACGTGGCGTACGCGGCCGGCTTCGGGAGCATCCGCCGCTTCAACGACCTCATGCGGCGCGTCTACGGCCGCTCGCCGAGCGAACTCCGCGGCAAGCGGCGCACGGCCGCGGCCGCGGCGTCGCCGTCGGGAATCGTGCTCCGGCTTCCGTTCCATCAGCCCTACGACTGGCGGAGCATCATCGGCTTCCTGGCCACGCGGGCCATCCCCGGCGTCGAGTCGGTGGAGGAGGGATGCTATCGCAGGACGATCGCGATCGACGGGATCGCCGGGACCGTGGAGGTGCGGCCGGTCGAGGGCGCGCCGTGGCTGACGGCGACCGTGAGGATTCCGAAGGTGGCGCCGCTCGCGGCCGTGATCTCCCGTCTCCGCTCCCTCTTCGACCTCGATGCCGACACCGTCGCGATCGGCGCGCACCTGGCGGCCGATCCGCTGCTGGCGCCGCTGGTGGAGGCGCGTCCGGGGCTTCGTGTTCCGGGTGCATGGGATATGTTCGAGCTGATGGTGCGGGCGATTCTCGGGCAGCAGGTGAGCGTTGCCGCCGCCACCACGCTGGCCGGACGTCTCGCGGCCGGTTTCGGCGCGCCGCTTCCGGCGGTCGACGGCGCGCCCGTGTCGGGACCGGGCATCCTCTTCCCGCGACCGGAGGCGCTGGCCGGGAAGGATCTCACCGTGATCGGACTGCCGCGTGCCCGCGCCGCGGCAATCTCCGCGCTGGCCGAGCGTGTGCTGGCCGAGCCGGATCTTCTCTCCCCGACGATGCCGGTCGAGAGCGCGATGGAGCGTCTCGTGGCGCTCCCCGGCATCGGACGGTGGACGGCGGGATATATCGCGATGCGAGCTCTTCGCGCGCCCGACGCGTTCCCCGACGCCGACCTGGCGCTGCTGCGCGCGGTCGCGACCAACGGGGAGCGTCCCACGGCGGCGGCGCTTCGCGAGCGCGCCGAGGCGTGGCGTCCGTGGCGCGCCTACGCGGCGCTCCATCTCTGGACGGCCGATGGCGCCGCGGCCACGGAACGGAAGCGGAGCGTGAAGGGGGGTGATACCGCAACGAATCTCATGAACGACACGGCGGCCGTTGCCGCCACGGGAGCATGACATGGAGCTGCTGATCGATCGACTCGACTCCCCGGTGGGGGAGATCTTCATCGCGACGACCCCCCGGCGTCTCGTCCTGCTGGAGTTCCTCGGTGACGAGGCCCGCATGCGCGCCTCGCTCGCGGCCCGCTATCCGGACCATCGGTTCCGGGATGCCGATGATCCGCTCGGCGCCACCTCGCGTCTTGCGGCCTATTTCGGCGGAGAGCTGACGGCGCTCGACGAGCTGCCGGTGGAGACCGGCGGGACATCGTTCCAGGAGGAAGTGTGGCGCATGCTCAGGACCATTCCGGTCGGAGCGACGGCAAGCTATGGCCAGATCGCCGCTCAGCTCGGGCGTCCCGGCGCGAGCCGCGCCGTGGGGCTCGCCAACTCCCTCAATCCGGTCGCGATCGTCCTGCCGTGTCACCGCGTGATCGGCGCCGACGGCAGCCTCACCGGCTACGCCGGCGGCCTCGACCGCAAGCGCTGGCTGCTGCGGCATGAGGGCGCGCCGATCGGCGCCAAAGGCGCGCTCCGGCTGGAGTTGTGAGGAGAATGATGGTTGACGCGGGGCTCTGAAGATCCCGGGAGCGATCCTCGTGAACGGCTCCCGGGCAGGTCGCGTGGCTGGTCGTGATCCGGACATACGGGCGGCCCCGGTGGCCGGGCTTCCGCGGCCTGAGGAGCGCGCGCTGAAGACGCGCGTCTACCGGAGACCGGATCAGGGGATCTCTCTTCGTACGGGCGGCCCTCCGTGGCCGCCCCTCCGGGTGCCGCCAAATGCGGAACATGGCATGTGCGGGCGCTGCCTTCGAGCATCGTCGAAGAGCGCACGCTGAAGAAGCGCGGTTACCGGGGATGATTACCGGGCCTTCTCGAGCCGGAGAAGCGCACGCTGAAGACGTGCGCCTACCCGAGGGCGAACAATGGCGCACGCCGAGGACGCGTGAATACCGAGGGGGGGCTCGGCTCAATCGCCGGTTCTTCGCATCACCTCGTAGGAATCGGTGCGGTAGACGAGATGGTAATCGCGGTGGAGCAGACGCGCCATGTCGGGGATCGCCAGGAACGCATCGCGCGAGCTCGTCATCACGCCGTTCTGGTCGGAGCGGTTGTCGTGATCCTGCAGCACGATCACGTCCGGACGTGCGCGAAGCACCCAGGCGCGCGTGGAATCGCGCCACTCCTCGGGCGCGAACGGCGCCACGATGAACGCCGAGTGGAAGATCTTGAACGCCGGCACCTGTCCCGAGAAGTAGTAGACCAGCGATCCGGTCGCCGCCGCCGCGAACATCGTCCCTCCTCGAGGAAGATTCTCCCGCACCGCCGTCGCCACCTGCTTCAGCTCCACGCGTGATTGCCCGTCGCTCGTATCGTAATACCGGTCGAGCGCGTCCTCGCCGCCGGTCAGGCGGAGCGCCATCGGGAGCGCGTGCCACGCCGCGCGCGGCAGCGGGCCGAAGATGAGCGCCATCGCCAGCAGCCCCGAGCCGACCACGCGGCCGAAGCCGGGAGCGTGGCGCCGTCCGCGAATCGCCCGGAGCAGCGAGAAGAGGCCGAGCGGCATCAGCACGGCGCCGAACGGATAGAGTCGGATGAAATGGTAGCTGTAGTACTTCCCCTCGATCGGCAGCGTGGCCAGCATCAGCAGAAACGCGAAGGCGCAGAAGCGCGCCATCCGTCGCGCGTCGCCGCGGTCCAGCGGCATCTCCTCGGCGTCCCGGATCGGCACGGTGCGCGCCATGCCGACGACGGTCAGCGCGAACAGGAAGAGGGAGTAGAACTCGCTCGTGTGCTCCGGCAGCACCTCGAACAGGCTCTTGAGCCAGACGCCGAGCGAGGGGATCATGGTCCTGACATAGCCGCGGGTGAACTGCTGCATCAGAAGGAAGCCGTGCGCCGCGTCGTTCATCGTCAGGTAGAGAACGAAGCCTCCGAGCGTGAGAAGAAACCCGAGCGCCATCAGAAGCATCGCGCCGAGCGCGCGCCATCCCCGCTCGCCGAAGATCAGCAGCTCCGCCAGCATCGCGGCCGCGAGCATCACGCCGAGGGTGAACTTCAGCAGGAAGAGGAGCCCGGCCAGCACGCCGATCGCCAAGAGGCTCCAGCGGCTTCCGCTCCGGAGCCGGAGGTGAATGATCCCCAGGCCGAGCAGTCCCACGAAGCTCTCCACCTGCGCGGTGCTCTGATATTCCTGCAGCAGATAGAGGAGCGTGTAGCCGATCCCGGCCGCGACGCTCCATCGGTCGTCGCCGGTTGCCCGGCGCACCATCGTCACCAGCAGCGCCACGGTGGCGATCTGAAGCAGGAGATCGAAGATCCTGATGCTCACCTCGGAGGTGCCGAGCGTGGCGGCGACGGCGGCGTAGACATAGTAGATCAGCGGCGGCTTCACGTCCACGATGTCCCGGTAATGGATCGCGCCGCGGAGGATCTTCTCGCCGCCGAGCAGGAACATTCCCTGGTCCGGCCCGATCGGATAGAAGAGGGTCGGCACGAGCAGCAGAAGCATCGCCGCGAGCGCCAGAGCCCAGTCGCGGCGCGAGAGCCGGTGAGCCGGCAGCCGGTGATCTCTGTTCACGTCAGCGGTTCGGTAAGGTGGATCGGCGCTTCCGGTAGACGTCGTAGGCGGCCGTGCGCAGGCTCAGATCATAGTCGCTGCCGAGCATGTGGTCGACGCCGGGGAGCGCGTGGATCGTGCCGGCGGAGGTTCCGTAGGAGTCGGTCACATCCGGCATGGTATCGCCGCGCTGCACCACGATGAAGGCCGGGCGGCGGCGCAGCAGGTAGGCATCGGTGGAATCGCGCCACTCCTCGGGCGCGAACGGCGCCACGATGAACGCCGAGTGGAGCACGCGATACTCCGGCACCTCGCGCGCGGCCAGGTAGACCATCGGCGCCTCGCGCGAGGCGATGAACGCCCGCTCTCCCGGCAGTCGCGTCGAGTCGATGAAGCGTCCCACCCGCGCTATCTCCTCCATCGAGTATCCCCGCTGCTGCTGGTTGTAGTAGGCGTCGAGTCCGGCCGCCCCCTTGACGATGGCGGTGACCGCGGCGCCGGAGTGCCAGACGTAGCGGTTGAGCGGGCTGAAGACGAGCAGACCGATCGCGATGGCGCCGGCCGCGAGCATCCCGTAGGCATCGAGCGGCCGCGCCCGGAGAAGCCGGCGCGCCGCCAGCAGAAGCCCGTACGCGGCCAGCGGCACGGCGAACGGATAGAGGCGGCTGAACTGGAACGCGGAGTATTTCCCCTCCAGCGTCACCGTGGCCAGCAGCAGGAAGAGCTCGATCGCCAGCAGCCGGAGCAGCGGCACGGTAAGGCCGGCGCGCTCCGCGAAGCCCTCCGTGGAGCGCTCGTCGGAGCCTCCGTCGACATGTTCCGCGCGCCCCCGGATGGACGAGGCCACGCCGACCACGGTCGCCAGGAAGAGGAGCATCGAGTAGTTGTCGGTGAACCGTTGCGGCACCAGCTGCAGCATGTTCTTGATGCCGCCGGAAACCGACTTCCACTGGATGCGGGAGTAGCTGGCGATGAACCGGTTCATCCGCAGGAAGTCCGCGACGGCGCCGAAGCCGATCAGGTAGAGCGCCAGGAGGGAGGCGGTGAGCGCGAAGCCGGCGATCATCGCGATCCAGCTTGCCACGAGCTCGCGTCCGCGCCGGTCGAAGGCGATCCATTCGGCGAGCATGGCGCCGGCCAGCACGATGCCGAGCGTGAACTTGAGGAGGAAGAGCATGCCGGCCAGCGCCCCGGCGCCGACGAAGCCCCAGCGCGTGCGCCGATGCAGGAGCAGCCAGAGCATGCCGGCGGCGAAGATGCCGCTGAAGCTTTCGGCCGTGCCGGTGCAGCCGTATCCCTGGCTGATGTAGAGAAGCGAGTAGATGATGCCGGTGGCCGCCGCCCAGGCCGTGTCGCCCGAGGCACGGCGGACCAACGACATCAGCATCCACGCGGTTGCCCCCTGCACGATCACGTCGAAGATCCTCACGGCGATCACGCTCGGCCCGAACAGGCCGACGGCCAGCGCGTAGATGTGATAGATCAGCGGCGGCTTCAGGTCCAGAATGTCTCGATAATGCACCGCCCCTTCGAGGATCTTCCGGCCGCTCAGAAAGTAGAGCGCCTGATCGTTGCTGAACGGGAAGATCAGCAGCGGCAGCAGCAGCACGACGGTGATCGCGATCGACCAGGCGTAGAGCGCGCGCGGCGAGATGCGCGAACGTCCACGGCGCGCGCGCGCCATGGCCGGAGCCGCCTGTGGCGGAGGTGTGACGGATCGGTTCAAAGAGAATTCCGGAGTATGGAATCGGACACGAATGGAGGGAGCGGGCACGCCTCCTACTTCATCTCGATATCGATGATCGCCTCTCCCTGCTCCTTCAGGTACGCGCGGATGATATCGGCGTAGGCCTGCGGGCCGTTGTCGGAGTTGGTGAAGATAAGAAGTCCTCGCCGGGACTTCGGAAGAAGAAAGACGATCGAATGCGCGCCGGGATCATCGCCGCCATGGGAGATCGCGTATTCGCCGTTGCCCACGGGATCATAGATGAACCATCCCAGCCCGATGTACCGGTTCTCCTTGGTCACGGTGGCGTGGCTCACCATCTGTTCGCGGAGCGTGTCCGACAGTCCCTCGCCGTCGAGCACCGAGACGAGGAATTTTCCGTAATCGCCGATCGTGGTCGTGACCAGATCGGCCGCGTTCGGCGTCTTGTTGCGGGTGACGGGGAGGGGAGCTCCGTCGGCGGCGTGCGGAATCGCCAGGCGCGTCGTGTCGACGCCGCGCCAGGTGTAGTGCGTCGAGGTCATGCCGAGCGGCGTGAAGACGAGCTCGGCGGCCAGCTGGTCCAGGGGCTTGTGGAACTTCGCTTCGAGCGCGTGGCGCAGATACTCGAATCCCTCGCCCGAATACTGGTAGCGTGCGCCCGGATCGAAGTTGAACGTCAGGTGTCGCGATGGCTCTTCCCAGCGCCAGTTCCGGAAGCCGCTCTTCTGGTTGAGGATATGCCGCGTGGTGATCAGCCTGGCGCGCGGATCCCCCTTCACGTCCGGGTCGGTCCAGTAGTGATACAGCGGCTCGTCCAGGTTCCACTTTCCGGCGCTGGCGAGCCTGAGCGTGACGGCCGTCGTGAGCATCTTGGTGAGCGACGCGACGTTGAACACGGCGTCGACGGAGGCGGGCCGACCGGCGTCCAGCTCCCCGAACACCTTGACCGACTGAAGCCGTCCGTCGCGGATGATGCCGATTCCCAGCGCCGGAATCTTTCTCTCCTTCAGCCATCCCTCCACCACCGCGACGTCCTCGAAATCGGGCGTCGGCGGCGTGGCGTCGGACCGATGATCGAAGCTGAGGCCGCGCGCGAGCTTCCAGTCTCCCGCTTCCAGCGTCCACACATGGACGAACTTCGCCCGGCTGGTGAGCTTGTCCGGCTCTCCCGGCCGCACCGCGTAGAAGCCGTGGATGCCGGTCTGAATGGCGCCATAGAGCTTCCCGTTCCGGCGCAGGGGAAAGACCTCGAGCGATCCCTCCCGGAGCACCCGGCGCGCCCTGTAATCCTGGCCGCAGACGTTGACCATGAAGCCTCGGATGAACTCCCGTTTGGAGGAGGTGATCCCCCCCTCGTCGTGCCAGAACTCGAAGCTCTCGCTCAGCAGCCGCTCGAACTGGGTGGTGTCGCAGGTGTTGAACCCGACGGAGAAGAGGAGGCTATCCTTCCCTCTCAGGATGGCGTACAGGGAGTCCTGCTCCGTGGCGGCGCTCACACGCGCGTATGCCGGCGAGCCGGTGAGGAGGAGGAGCGCCAGGAGCGCGAGGCGACATGCGATGCCGGCCGTGCCGGGAGAGGAGGAGGAGTGATCCGAGTATCGGTCGGACATGGCGAGCCTGATGAGGAGCTTCATGCGGTACCGCGTGAACCGGCCGGGGGCCGTGAGAGTGGTCGTGAGCAGCGCGCCGGGCAGGGCCGCGCCTCACGTTGGAGCGAGGATGACGTGGTATCGGAGAAATGCCGCCGGAGGTTACACGCGCTCGTCACGCGGGGCGATTTCGTCGCGACGGGGCGCGGGTGTCGGCGTGGCAATCGACCGTCAACGAATTGTCGGAAGGGGAGATGGAGGCGGGGTGATGAAACGACGGAGGCGCCGCGGACCTGCCGCGGCGCCTCCAGATGCTCGATGCCTGTCTGTTCGACGTTCCCCGGATCAGCGGGCGTCGATCGGCGTGTAGGTCATGTCGGTCGCGCCGACATAGTCCGAGGCCGGACGGATCAGGCGGTTGTCGGCCTGCTGCTCGATCACGTGCGCGGTCCAGCCGGTCATGCGGCTCATCGCGAAGATCGGCGTGTACAGGTCGACCGGGATGCCCATCATGTAGTAGGCCGAGGCCGAGTAGAAGTCCACGTTCGGATAGAGTCCCTTCTTGTCGAGGACGACCCCTTCGATCGTGCGGGACATCTCGTACCACTTCGTCTGGCCGGTCTCCTGGCCGAGCTGCTCGGACATCTTGCGAAGATGCGTGGCGCGCGGATCCTCGGTCTTGTAGACGCGGTGTCCGAAGCCCATGATCTTCTTCTTCTGCTCGAGCGCCTCGGTGATCCAGCGGTGCGCGTCGGTCGGGTCGTTGATCTCCAGGAGCATGCGCATCACCTGCTCGTTGGCGCCGCCGTGGAGCGGGCCCTTGAGGGCGCCGATGGCGCCGACGACGGCCGAGTGCATGTCCGAGAGGGTGGCCGCGATCACGCGGGCGGTGAAGGTCGAGGCGTTGAACTCGTGGTCGGCGTGGAGGATCAGCGCCACGTCCATCATCTTCACATGCTCATCCGAGGCCGGACGGCCCAGGAGCATGTAGAGGAAGTTGGCGGCGATCGACAGTCCCGGCTTCGGCATGAACACGTCGGCGCCGGTGCGGAAGCGCTGGAACAGGGCCACGATCAGCGGCGTCTTGGCGATCAGGCGGATCGCCTTGCGCATGTTGGCCTCCTTGCCGTTGTCGTCCCGATCCGGATCGGAGAAGGAGAGAGAGCTGACGATGCCGCGGAGCGCCTCCATCGGGTTGACGTTCGGCGGAAGCGACATGATCTGCACGATCACCTCGCGCGGCAGCGAGGACTCCGCCTGAAGCTGCGCCGTGAAGGCGTCGAGCTCGGAGCGGGTGGGGAGATTGCCGTTCAGGAGGAGGTAGGCCACCTCCTCGAAGCTTCCCTGCACCAGGTCGTGGATGTCGTAGCCACGGTACAGAAGCTTGCCTTCCCGACCGTCGATGAAGCTGATCGAGGAAGTCCCAGCGATGATATCCTCAAGGCCCTTCTTTTGGCCGGCAGTAGCTGTGGTCTCAGCCATAATGATTGATTGCTCCAGTTAAGGAAATGAGGTAAAAGATCAATCACACTAAGATAGGAAATCGAGCCGGATGGAAGGGAGAATCGAGCTGGTTACAAATTTTGGCAGCTTCCTTCGAGCGCCCCTCAAGTCGTAACTTGGCCCTCATGCCCCTTCGACCGTACTCTCTGTTCGTCGCCGGCCGGTATCTGGCGCCAAGCAGGCGGAACCGCTTCATCAACTTCATCACGGCCATCGCCGTGCTCGGCGTGATGTTCGGTACCGCCGCGCTCCTGATATCGCTCGCCATCCTCGACGGCTTCGACAAGACGCTCCGGTCGAACATGGTCGCCTTCGTCGGCCATATCGAAGTGACCTCCTTCGGCCGGAAACCGCTGGGCGGGTATCGCCAGATGCTCAAGACCATCCCGGCCCTCGCGCCGGAAGTCACCGGCATGAGCCCGTTCGTCGGACGCGAGGCCATTCTCCGCTCCCGATCCGGTCTGGAGGGGATCTACCTGAAAGGGGTCATCGCCGGACGCGATGTCTCCAGCATCCGTACCCGCATGGTCGCCGGAAGCTTCGCCTTCCCCCGGACCGATTCCTCGGCGCTCCCCTCGATCGTCATCGGGCAGCGCCTGGCCGACAAGCTCCGGGTCCGCCGCGGCGATACCGTGGTGCTCTTCGCCCCGAACGGCATCCCGACGCCGCAGAACCCGCCGGCCATCGAGCAGTTCCTCATCAGCGGCATTTACCGTACCGGACTGGCCGAATACGACGACATCTACACCTACACCTCGCTCGAGTCGGCGCAGAGAGTCTTCTCCTATGCCCCCGACGAAGTCTCCGGCTACGACATCGTCACCTCCGATATCGAGCGTGCCGAGCCGACCGCCCGGAAGCTCGACACGCTGATGGGATATCCGCACTATCCGCGGACGGTGTTCGATATCTTCCAGTCGATCTTCGCCTGGCTCGATCTGCAGCGAGCTCCGATCCCGATCGTCCTCGGGCTGATCAGCATCGTCGCCGGGTTCAACATCCTCTCGACGCTGCTGATGGTGGTGATGGAGAAGACCGAGTCGATCGGCGTTCTCTCCTCGCTCGGCGCACGTCCGGGAGGGATCATGGCGATCTTCGTCGGCCAGGGGCTGATCATCGGCGCGGTCGGCACCGGGCTCGGCGCGCTGCTGGCGCTCGGGTTCACGCTGGTGCAGATGAAGTACAAGCTGATCTCGCTTGACGCCGACATCTATTTCATCGACGCGGTGCCGGTGGCGCTCACCCCATGGCATTATGCCCTGGTGATCGCCGTCTCCCTCGCGCTCTGCATTCTTTCCACGTTCGTTCCGGCCTTCATCGCCTCCCGGCTCCGTCCGGTGGAGGCGCTCAGATTCCGGTGACCGGATGTTCCGGCTGACCGGACGTTCCGGCTGACCGGAGCGCGGTGATCGGCGCGACCCGATGATCGGCGCGTTCCGGTGACGGCGCATCCGGCCGGATCGCCTCGCCGTTCGAGCGACGACAGCACGCTTTCCGCTTCCACGACTGACACGACCCGTATGATCGCAGCACATAAACTCGGCATCCAGTTCGGCCCGGACCCTCTGTTCGAGGATGTCACCTTCATCATCAGCCCCGGCGACCGGATCGGTCTGGTCGGGGCCAACGGCGCCGGCAAATCGACCCTGATGAAGGCGCTCCTCGGCCTCCAGGGAGTCGACGAGGGGAGTATTCATGCAAGCCGCCACGCCGTGCTCGGCTATCTGCCGCAGGAGGGAGTGGTGCTCAGCGACCGGAACGTCCGCGAGGAGGTGCTCAGCGCCTTCAGCGAGGTGACGCAGCTGGAGCGGGAGATCGAGGCGCTCACGACCGAGATCGGCAACCGCTCCAACGCCGGCGATACCGACGAGGAGGGGATTGCCGAGCTGCTGGAGGATCTCGGCGAGATGCAGCATCGCTTCGAGGCGATGAACGGCTTCTCCGCGGTCGGGGAGGTGGAGAAGGTGCTGGCCGGCCTCGGATTCGAGCCGGAGGATGTGGACCGTCCCTGCTCCACCTTCTCCGGTGGTTGGCAGATGCGGATCGAGCTGGCCAAGCTCCTGCTTCGCCAGCCGGACCTGCTGATGCTCGACGAGCCGACCAACCACCTCGATATCGAGTCGCTCACCTGGCTGGAGACCTTCCTGCAGCGCTATCAGGGGGCGATCCTGATGATCTCCCACGATCGAGCCTTCCTCGATGCCCTCACCAACCGGACGTTCGAGATGGCCATGGGGACGCTCACGGTCTACACCGGGAACTACTCGAACTATCTGGTGCAGCGGACCGAGCGGCGCGAGCAGCAGCAGGCATCCTTCGAGAACCAGCAGAAGAAGATCGCCGAGACCGAGCGCTTCATCGAGCGCTTCCGCTACAAGGCCACCAAGGCCACGCAGGTCCAGTCCCGCGTCAAGGCGCTCGAGAAGCTGGAGCGGGTGCATGCCCCGGAGCCGGACGAGTCGAGCGTCAGCTTCCGGTTTCCGACGGCGCCCCGGAGCGGCCGCGTGGTGATGGAGCTGAACCACATCGCCAAGAGCTACGACCGGAACGTGGTGCTCCGCGACGTTACCTTCGCGATCGAGCGTGGCGACAAAGTGGCCTTCCTCGGGCGTAACGGCGAGGGGAAATCCACCTTCAGCCGGATCATCGCCGGCATCGAGCCGTTCGACTCGGGCGACCGGATCGTCGGCTACAACGCCAACGTCGGCTACTTCGCCCAGCATCAGGCCGAGGATCTCGATCCCCGGCGCACAGTGCTCGAAACGCTGGACGACGTGGCCACCGGCGATGTGCGGACCAAGCTCCGCACCCTCCTCGGCGCGTTCCTCTTCAACGGCGACGACGTGTTCAAGCCGGTCTCGGTCCTCTCCGGCGGCGAGAAGGCCCGCCTGGCGCTGGCCAAGCTGCTGCTGGAGCCCTACAACCTGCTGATCTTCGACGAGCCGACGAACCACCTGGACATGGCCAGCAAGGGGGTGCTCAAGGATGCCCTGATGGCCTTCGACGGCGCGCTGGTGATCGTCTCGCACGACCGCGACTTCCTGAACGGCATCGTGACCAAGTGCGTGGAGTTCCGCGCCGGCGCGATCAGGGAGTTTCTGGGAGGGATCGGCGATTATCTGCATCGCCATCAGGTGGCCACGCTGGACGATCCCTTCAAGGGAACATCGAAGACGGCCGAGACGAAGCGGGAGAGCCAGCCGGTCAACGACGGTCTCACCGACAAGGAGCGGAAGCGGAGGGAGGCGGAGCTCCGGAACCGACGCTACGCGGCCACGAAGGATCTGAAGAAGAAGATCGGCGAGATCGAGAAGAAGATCGCGACGCTCGAGGGGGAGAAGGAGCGGCTGCACGACCTGCTGGCCGCGCCGGAGACCTACAACGACCCGGAGAAGGCGCGCGTGGAGCAGAAGCGGCTCGGCGAGGTGGAGGGGGCGCTCGGCGACTGCTACTTCAACTGGGAGCGTCTGGCCAGCCAGCTCGAGGAGATCGAGTCCGGGATCGAGTAATCGGCCATCCCGGATTGAAATCGATGTATCGGTGCCGAGTTCGGCATTGAATTGGTTGCAGGTGGAAGCGTTCGTCTCGTCGAAACTAGCTCACCAGGTCGGAACCGTGCCTATCGTGCTCAGATATGCGTTGCTGTTGGCGCTCGTGGCGATTCTGCCGCTCGCGGCGTTCGTCCCGCTCGCGGCGCAGCAGAAGGAGGATGAGGAAGATCCGTTCGTCTACGAGGGGCAGGTGACCTTCCCCCCGCCGACGCCGGCCTATCTCGACTCGCTCAAGGCGATCGGCGTGATGCCGGTCTGGGTGCCGCTGCATGAGAAGATGTATTGGCCCCGATCCCGCTTCACGATCGCGCTGCGCGGCACCTACAACAACTTCATGAGCCAGGCGATCACCGGAGGCTCTGGGGCCGAGGCCAACATCGCGATTCCGATGGGCCCCTCCGACTACGGGCTCTACCTGTTCGCCCGCGCCAACTACTACTCGATCCTGAAGCCCTCCTGGCTCCGGTGGGACCTGCCGGCCGGCACGCGTGGCGTGCTCTACAACGGCGGCGCCGGCTTCTCCTTCGACGTGCCGCTGGCCTGGGATGGGTTCTCGCTGCCGATGTCGATGGGAGCCGGACTGGCCTTCTTTCAGCCGGAGGATTCCCGTCCGGCCGAGACCTACTTCGGTCTGGAGCCGGGGATCGGCGTCCGCTATCGGCTGACGCAGACGATCGCGCTGCAGGGGCTGGCGCAGGGGGCCTGGCTGATGCCGACCACCGAGCGCAACCGGGGGCTCGGCACCTGGAACCTGTCGATCGGCTTCGATCTGGCGCTGGCGCCGTTCCGCCAGGAAGTACTTCAGCGCTGGGTGCCGCCGCTGGTGGTCAGCGCCCACGACGTGGTGATCCTGACGACGCTCCATCCGATCGAGGAGCTGAACATCCTCGACCGGAACCTGGACTTCATCAACACTGAGCTCAAGCCGCTGACCGGGTTCTCCTGGTACTACCTCGGGTTCCGGGGGATCGTCCGTGGCACGGTGGTCTCCTCCTCGCGCGCGGCCAGCGGCAACGTGACCGCGCTCGATATCCGCCTGGATTCGGCCGATGAGCGGGGATTCCGCGTGTGGAGAACAAACGTGCCGATCCGGTTCCAGGCCCAAGCTGCAACGGACCATTTCAAAAGCAATAATCCGGCTGACTCCGCGTTTAATACTCGGAGACGGCAACTCAGTCTCGACAAGATCGCGCAGGCGGATTACGCGCAACGGACCGCCGAGAACTTCGGAACGCGCTATCTTCGAGCCGAGCTCTTTCCAGAGGCAAAAGGCCCTCTCGACCAGGTCCCGAAAGTCGGTTCAAGAGTGGTGGTAACCGGCGAGCTGGCCTGGGATGGAGATGGGCACCTCGAGATCCATCCTCGACGTCCCTCCGACGTGAAATTGATCAACGGAGAGTTTCTAGATTCCGACGACGATATTATTATTGAATGAGCTGCGGCCGGTCCGCGCTTGATCCGCACTCGTAGACAAGGCGCTCCGGACCCGCAAGGCGATCCAGGTAAGGAAGGTGACCATAAGACGACGTTGATACTGAAATCCGAGATCCAATTCCCAGGAGTCGAATACTGTGAATCGCCGTCAATTCGTTACATCGCTGGCTCTCTCGTCGGTCGCTCTGCCGAGCGTCCTCTCCAACGTCAAGGCCAATACGGTCAAGGCAAACGCGTGCTTTTGGAAGGATGAGATCAAGCCGCAGACGATTGCGATCGTCGGCGACGTTCAGCGCACCGGGATGGCCGAGCAGGTGATCCTCTCGCGCCCGCAGAACGATGAAGAGCGCGAGACGATCCTCGACGCCATCGCGGCCGATCGGCCGGACATGGTGCTGATGCTCGGCGATCAGGTCTTCGCCGGCGGCGATGACGAGGACTGGGGATACTTCGACCGGATCATGGGGAAGATCAACTCCCAGCAGATCCCGGTCCGCGCCCTCCTCGGCAACCACGACCTGATGTCGATGGCCGACGAGGTTCGCGTCTCCCGCCCGATCTTCGGCGCCAGCGTCAACGGCCGCACCCGCGCCCGCTGCATCGGCAACTTCTGCGATCGCTTCCCGCACCAGAAGGATGAGATGCACGGCCTCACCCGCCTCGGCTCGCTCGCCCTTCTGACGCTGGACTCGAATTTCGACCAGCTCTCCAACGCCGATATCCGTCGCCAGGCCGATGCCTACGAGGAGAAGCTCAAGGAGCTCGATCGCGATCCGTCGGTCAAGGGAGTGCTGGTGGCCTCGCATCATCCGCCCTACTCGAACAGCGATCTCCCCTCGAATCCGGATATCGTCGACCTGTTCGCCCGTCCGTTCCTGGCCTCGCGCAAGACGCGTCTCTACCTCTCGGGACACGTCCATTCCTACGAGCGCTTCGCCGCCGGCGACAAGATGTTCGTCGTCAGCGGTGGCGGCGGCGGCCCCCGTCGTCTGATCGATACGTCGACCGATCGTCCGTATCACAACGACGCCTACCGCGTCGGCACGCTCCGCCCGTTCCACTACCTGCGTGTGACCGTCGAGGACGACAAGATCGCCACCGAGGTGGTGATGCTCAATCGCGAGGGACGCCTGAAGGTGGGGGACCGCTTCGATCTCGGCCTCTACGCCTGATCCCGGTTCTCCTTGTCGCGGATTCCATCGGGTCGAACAACCTGAACACTTCGCGGGGCGCGGTCTCATCTGGACCGCGCCCCGCGTCGTTTGTATGCCTCCCCCTCGGGTGCCGCTCCATGGTCTCCTCGTCGGCCCCTGCCTCCCTCTATCGGACGTTATTCCTTTTGCGGGAGACTCTTCTCCGTGGCCGCGCCCTTCTCCGGCATCCCGAGCAGCCGCCGCGCCGCGTGCCGCACCATCGTCACCGTCTCCTCCAGGCTCCGCGAATCCCCGGCGAGTAGATCGAAGCTCTCGAAGCTGGTGAGCGCGTGGAGCGTCGCGATCGCATCATCCAGCTGCTCCGGCGCGGGATGTCCGTAGCGCTCCGAGAGACGTCCAAGGAGCACGCGGAGCCCCATCCGCCGCCGCTCCTGCCGGGCCCGATGCGCCGGCCCGATCTCCTGATCGAACGCGGCCAGCCCGTTCAGCCGCCGGATCACCAGCCGGTCAGTGAACCAGAAGCGTCCGAAGGCCCCGATCAGCCCATCGAGCGCGTCCAGCGGATCTGGACGCTGAAACACCGTGGGAAGCTCCTCGATGCCGCCGCGTCGCGCCAGGAAATCGAACAGTGCCTCCAGCAGCCCCGGCTTCGACTCGAACTGGTAGTAAACCGTCATCCGCGCCACCCCCGCCTGCTTGGCCACCGCGTCGATCGTGAAGGCCGATACGTCCGTGGTGGCCGCCAGAAGGTCGAGCGCGGCCTGTAGGATCCGAAGTCGCGTCTGCTCGGTTTCGGCCTGCCTCCGGCCGAGGTTGTAGGGGCGTGGACTCATGTGCCGATCAGTCAGAAGAGAAGATTTGTTTTGGTTGTACGGTAAGTACAATTAAATTTGCCCGCGTCGACAAGATCGCGCTTTGCCACGAACCGATCGAGCCCGTGGCGGCCGACGCGAGCAACGGCCCCGTTCGGGCCCCACGGAGAGGATGCCATATGTCTGCCGAGCATGACGCGACATCGCGCGGAAACGCAAGCATGAGTCCCATATTTCCCGACCTGGCCGGCAGGGTCGCCCTGGTGACCGGTGGCTCGGGGTGGATCGGCGCGGAGACCGCCCGCCAGCTGGCGCGCAACGGCGCCCTGGTCGCGGTCAATGGCAGGAGGGAAGATGCGATCGCCGGGGTAGTCGAATCGATCCGGGGCGAGGGGGGGCGGGCGATCGGCGTCGCGGCCAACTGCACCGACGCGGCGGCGATCGAGCTGATGCGGGAGCGGATCGAGCGGGAGCTCGGCGTCGTCGAGATCGTGATGGCGTTCGCGGGTGGTGATGGGGCGCCGGAGCCGTTTCTGTCGATCACCGAGGAGCGCTGGCGCTCGATCGTCGACGGCAACCTTACCTCCACCTTCCTCACGCTCAAGGCGTTCCTCCCCGGCATGGTGATGTCGGGGCGTGGCGCGGTGGTGACGATGGCCTCCGCGGCCGCGCGCTCCGCCTCGCTGGCGGCGGCTCCGTACGCGGCGGCCAAGGGGGGAATCGTGGTGCTCACGCGGCAGGTGGCGCGCGAGATGGCGCCGCATGGAATCCGCGTCAACTGCGTCTCGCCATCGGCGGTGCGCAACGAGAAGATTCAGGCGCACATGACCGATGAAATGATGGAGCGGATGGTCTCGACGTTCCCTCTCGGAAGGATCGGCGAGCCGGAGGATGTGGCGCACTCGGCCCTCTTCCTCGCCTCCTCGGCCTCGGGGTGGATCACCGGCATCACCGTGGACATCGCCGGCGGCCGGATCATGCCGTAAGCGCGCCTCGGCCGAGCTACCTTGCGCCCGACGACTGATCGCGGCGCCCCACGGACAGGGCGCGGCGCGCACATGTACTTCCAGGAGAACGGAATATGCCGGATACGGACAAACCGGATACGGAAAGGCCCGACGCGGAGAAGCCCGACGCGGACGGGACGCGGCAGAGCCCGAAGGGCTCATCGGACATTGGAATGTTTATCGGAATCGGCCTGGTCATCGTGGCGGTGGTCGGGGTGGTGATCTTCGTGCTCGCGCGGCGCGGAGGGGAGCCGGAGGAGGCGCCGGCCCGGAAGGATGCCACGACGCAGGTCGCCGACACCGGCGTCCTGGCGCAAGGGCGGGAGCTCTACATCCGCTACAACTGCGTCGGATGCCATGGCAACGAGGGAGTGGGGGTGGGAGATCTCCGGAAGGCCGGAAGGGATTTCCCGAGCGACAGCGCGCTGGCGGAGTTCATCCGGGATCCTCAGCGGTTCCGTCCAGGGATCTCGATGCCGCCGTTCGATCACGTGGTTCAGGACGAGGAGATGCCGGTGCTGATCCGGTACGTGCGCGAGCTGATCGCGCGAAGCCATCATTAGCGCCGCGGTCGACAATCGTCGGGGGGGAGCGTGCCTCGTGGGAGGGAGATCGTCGTCGGCGGGTGAGACGTCAACATTTCGGGAGAGACGGATGATACTCTACACGATCTCGCTCTTCGTTCATATGCTCGGATTCATCGCGGTGTTCGCCGCGCTGGCGATGCAGCAGCGGGCCGGCGCCAACCTGCGGCGCATGGCCGATCCGGCGCAGGTCCGATTCTGGGTGCAGCTTCTCGGCGCCACCTCCACGATGATCCCGGCCGGATCGATCATGCTCTTCCTCAGCGGCGTGGCCATGACGGCGATCTCCTGGCGCAACGGGCCCGGCTGGGTCGCGGCCTCGGCAATCGGCCTGATCGTGATGGCGGCGCTCTATCTGGCGATCGTGCTCCGGCGGTTCCGCGCCATGCGCGCCGCCGTCGATGCCGCCGGCGACCATCCCTCCGCGGACGTGGCGCGTCTGGTGAGGATGACCTCGACGTGGACCTGGCTCGCGGTGATCAACGGCGCGGCGCTGGCGATCATCTGGCTGATGGTCTCGAAGCCTGAGCTGGCGGTGTCGATCATGATCCTCGCGGGCGGCATGGCGCTCGGTGGTCTGCTCGGCTACCTGATCGTCCGCCCGCGTCCCGCTCGCTCCGCGGAGCTCGCCGGGGGCTGAGGCGGCGGGGCCGACATTCTGCTTCCTCCGAGGCAGGTGTCCGTTCGTACATATGGGGACCTATCCCGTCGTGGGCCCATGCAAAATATGTCTCAGGCGCATGAAGGTACGCGCGAGTCGCCGGAAGGTGGCTCGCGCTTCATGTTTCAGACCGCTCTCGAACTCAGGCCGTGTTCCGATTTCGGGATGTTCTTCCTCGGGAGGCACGTCATCGTTTTGCTCTTTGAATGCTCACATCGACCTCGTATCGTCGGGCGGATTCGCAAACCGGCACGCGCATTCGGCGGTGCGATGACCGATGCTCGTCGCGATGCGATACCGTGGTGGAGTCTTTGACCGTTCTGATCATCGAGTATGGTCGATGCACCTGGGCTCGGCCAGGTACAACCCGAGTGAAGATCGAGATGACGATGCTCTCAACATTTTTTCAGCGGTTGTCACAGATCGACCTTGGCCGCGTCTTCGGAATAGACATCGTTCAACGTTCCGTTCTTCGGGGCCATGACGATGGCATCAGCGGTTCAGTACGTACGTCTCGAATACACCACCCCGAATCGATGCGCACCATCCACGACCGATCCGTGCTTCCGACATTTCCACCCGCAGGCCGAAGGCCCCGTGGCTGGCCACGTGGCTCCGTGGCGATGCTGCGAAGTCTCGCCGCTTTGAGCTGCGCCCTGATTCCCTTCTCCATTCCCGGCTGTTCCTCGCATGCCGAGCGATATGATGCCTATTTCGGCGGCGACTCGACGCAGGCCACGCCGGAAGCCTATTACCTGGGAGGCGTGCGACGGACATATCGCTCCCGGCCGTATTGGATCGTGGTGGCGCTGAAGAGTCCTCGACCGGATGATTCCGCGCGAGTGCGTGCGCTTGCCGAACGGGGGGGACTGCGAATCGTCCCCGACATCGAGATCTTTCGCGGTACGTGGGATCATGTACGTGCGTCGAACAAGACCATGGCGAATGAGAGAGACTTCTGGATTCTCGCCAAGCGTGACGGGTCGAGCTTCGCGCGATTCGCTGCCCCCGAGCTTCGCGTGCTACGCGAAGATTCCTCGGTCGCGTTCGCCGGTCCCGTGATCAGGGTCAACAGCTACGAGGTGGCCGCGTACGACAATCACGTCTGCGTGTCGCTGGACCCGGCACAGGAAAAGCTTCCGGAGATTCTCGCCTCCGTCGGACTGGGGGGGGGGGGGGGAGGAGAGAAGGGGAGGAGAGGCGGAAC
>JBEHWX010000089.1:0-25015 GCA_048498995.1 Bacteroidota bacterium | reverse complement strand
GTCCCGTTCCGGAGGCCAAGGAGACTCCGGAGCGGAACGACAACAGGAGACCCTGCCTGAACAGGGCCTCCTGCCACTCCTTTGCCCGGAGTGCTCCTTTGCGATGGAGTGGTGACTCGTGAGAACGCTCTACGTCGCGGACAGCCCGCGGCATGGCCATGACAGGGCTGGAATCCCCAAAGGACTCAAAGATCACGAGACGGAAACGACGTACAGCTGATGCGGCGACGGATCGCGCCAGAGGCGCGTCCGTGGAGCTCGGCCCCCAAAGGGGCTGTCAGTGTGGCGAGCTCAGCGTTTGAACGATTCGACGGCAAGGGCGGCCACGAGCACGCCCTGAATCCTCACTTCCTCCGCCGGATATGTCTCCGGACGATACGACGGGTTGGCCGGCACGAGCCGGACCGATTCCCCCTCGACATACACCTTCTTCAACGTTCCCCCTTTCCCCTCCACCCAGACGGCGCAGATATCCCCCTGCTTCGGCTCCACGCCGGGACGGACGATCACGTACTGACCAGGGCGCAGCCCGGCCTCGATCATCGAGTCGCCGTTGACCACAAGGAAGTAATCGTGTTGCTGGAGGTTCGGGATGAGGTCCTCGAGACCATGCACCTGCTCGGTCACCTCGCCGAGCATCTCGCTCAGCGGGCCGGCCGGAATGGAGCCCAGAAGGGGCCACGACTTGGAGAACATCCGCTGCGCTCCGTCGCTCAGACGCATCCCGCGGGGACGCCGGCGCCCGAATTGCGCGATCTCCAGATAGCCCTTCTTCTCGAGAAGCTCCAGATGCTGGTAGGCCGATGAATGATCCTTGAAGCCGAAATGCTGCGCGATCTCCGGCCCCGTCGGTGTCCGGCCGAATTTCTGCTGGAAGCTCAGGATGAACTCCAGAACCTCCCTCTGTCGCGGCGTCAATGGCTTCATCGACATCTCGTTACCCTCATTAATTGGGGTGGCAATATACGAAGCAGATCATTCATCGCAAACGGAATATGCCCAGACTCGGATGTTTACCCCGATCCCGCTTGGACTCCTCCCCTCCCACCGGTCAAAGCAACGGCCGTCCGCTCCACGAGCGACATGCTCCGGGGCGGACGGCCAGGGCGATCATTCCGACGCTCAGTCCTTGTTCGGCTGCGGCGTCAGGCGCAGGTACGGCTTCACCACCGTGTAGCCCTTCGGGAACTTCTGCGCCAGCACCTCCGGATCCTGCAGCGACGGCAGGATCACGCAGTCGTCGCCGTCGTTCCAGTTGGCCGGCGTGGCCACGCTGTGCTTGTCGGTGAGCTGGAGCGAGTCAATCACGCGCAGCAGCTCGTTGAAGTTGCGGCCGGTGCTGGCCGGATAGGTCAGCGTCAGACGAAGCTTCTTGTTCGGATCGATGATGAACACCGAGCGGACGGTCTGCGAGTCGTTCGCGTTCGGATGGATCATGTCGTACAGATCGGAGACCGAGCGATCGCCGTCGGCGAGGATCGGGTAGTTGAGCGTGGTCCCCTGCGTCTCCTCGATATCCTTCACCCATCCGCGGTGGGATTCGACATCGTCGACGCTCAGCGCCATCGGCTTCACGTTCCGCTTGTCGAACTCCGCCTTCAGGCGCGCCACCATCCCGAGCTCGGTGGTGCAGACCGGCGTGTAATCCTTCGGGTGCGAGAAGAGGATCACCCAGCTATCCCCCGCCCAGTCGTAAAAGTTGATCGGACCTTCGGTCGAATCCTGCGTGAAGTTCGGGACAACGTCCCCGAGTCTCAGAGCCATTGCGATCTCTCCTGATATATGATGGAAGAAGTCGACGCTTGAGTTCCGTCGGGCGGCACCGGCCAGCTTGGTGTGAGGGGGGATCAGCGCGCTGCGACGTGTGGTTCATGGAAACAGTGTCGCGAAGATATCGCCACGACGCGCCGACGCGCAAGTGGCCGGAGCATCTTCTCCGATGATTCACATCCCCGCCCGACCCTCTCCCTCACGACGATGGTACTCGCTGTCGCAGACCGGCCGGTAGCCGATGCGCGCGTAGATGGCGTTGCTCGTCGGGTTGGAGAGATCGGTGTTCAGGAAGCAGAAGCTGTTGCCGGTCGCCAGCAGATGCTCCGTCAGCGCCGCGACGCAGGCGGTGGCATATCCCCGCCTCCGGAGCTCGGCCGGCGTATAGACGTGATAGATCCGCGCGCCACGCCACGTTCCTCCTCCCCAGGCCGCCATCGTCACCGGCTCCGGATCGCACCAGAGATAGTACCGCCCCTCGGCCACCCCCGTCCTTACCATCATCTCCATCTCCTCCGGAGCATCCTCGAGCGTGGGAATATCCCGCAGAAATCCATGCGCCCAGTCGATCAGCAGGGGAAGATCCTCCGGCTCGGCCCGCCGGAAGCTTCCGCTGACCGACGGGATCGGCTCCGGACGGTCGAGCTGATGCGTCCGCTGCCGCATCCTGAGCGACCACGTCTGGCCGGTTCGCCGGGTCCAGGCGGAGGTCAGGAGCGCGGCCGTGGCCTCCGGCGCCAGCAGGCCGGGCACCGGGATATCCGAGGCGAGCAGATCCTCCACCAGGGATTCGACCGCCGCCGCCGGCATCGCCGAAGCGATCAGGTTGCGCGGAGGAGTCATCAGCGCCGCCCCCACCACGCTCCCGCCGTCGCTGACGGTCGCCAGGTACGCGCCGGCGGCATCGTCCGGATGGCGGGCCAGCGTGCCGGCGATCCCGATGATCAGGCAGTTGGCCGCCTCCGAGGCTTCGAGAAAGGGACGCGCGTGCTCCAGGAACCGGGCGGGATCATCGTGGCGCTCAAGTCTCATGAGGGGTGTCGACCGGAATCGGTTGGGAAGATTCGGAGCGCCACATGATGGAGCGCTCCACGTTCACCGGCTCACGCGAGTCCGAAGTGGGCGTTACGGCCGCTCGGAGGGGACGGAATCCGCCCGCTGGGCACTCTCGGCGACGATCATCCGGTGAATGATG
This sequence comes from Bacteroidota bacterium, assembly GCA_048498995.1. Lineage (GTDB taxonomy): Bacteria > Bacteroidota > Ignavibacteria > OLB7 > OLB7 > JBEHWX01. Next base: position 22,050 of record JBEHWX010000089.1, on the reverse strand, counting down.
CCGTTGGAATACGTGCTGGCGACGCGGGCGATGAAGGTCGGGAAATCGATCGGCGCCCCCTCGTCGGCGGCATCGGAGATGGTCCGGATCACGGTGCAGGGGACGCCGTACTCGTGGCAGACCTGCGCCACCGCGGCCCCCTCCATCTCCACGCAGAGCACCGACGGCAGATGTCCGAGAAGCCCGTCGACGTCGGCGCGGCTGCTGAAGAACTTGTCGCCGCTGGCGATCATCCCCACGTGCACCCGGGGAGCGTCGAGGGCGAACTCCGCGCGGGTCGGCGTATCGATCGCCGAGGGCATCTCCTCATCGAGGAAGCTGCGCGCCGCGGCCGCCGCGGCCGCGCGATGGAGAGGATCGGTCGGGAAAATGGAGCGGCCGAGGAGCGGTATCTCGTGCCGCGGATAGAGGGGACGCGCGTCCATGTCGTGCTGTACCAGCTCGCCACCGATCACCACGTCTCCCACGCGCACCCCCGGCGCCACCCCGCCGGCGACGCCGGTGAAGACGATCTCCTCGACGTCGAACTCCGTGATAAGACAGGTGGCCGTGGTAGCCGCGGCCACCTTCCCCCAGCGGGAGTAGACGAGCACGGCGGGACGTCCCCAGAGATGCCCGCGGTAATAGGTCCGCATCCCCCGCTCGTGGATCGCCACCAGATCGTGGATGTTGGCGATGAGGGCGGCGATCTCTTCTGTCATGGCGCTCATCACGCCGATCGGGCGGCGCGCGGCGTTGGTCTGCTGGTCGGTCACGTTCATGGGCGCAATATACCAACGCCATCCGGCGGGCTTGTACGCGGGGCAAGCGGAGATCCCGTGGCCACGTCCGTGAGGGGCATCAACGACGACGGGCATCGGCGACCACTCGCCGATGCCCGTCCGATGCATCATTCATCACCCGATATCCCGGAATCCGATTCTCCGGCCCCGCTCCTTCGGGCGACCATCGCTCAGGCGACCGTCGCTTCCTCCTGCGGCTCGACGCGCCACTCCTCACGCTGCCGGAGGAACTCGTCGACCTCCTCGCGATAGCGGTCGATCCTGCGATGGATATCCTCGATCTCGAGGATGGTCACCAGATCCTTTCTGACGGCGGTCGCCAGGGGCATCGAGTGGAGGTAGCCGCCCCAGTACTTCCGGAACTCCATCACGCCGTACTTCGGCCCCTTGTACTCGATCGACATCCGCAGGTGCTCCAGCGCCACGCGGAGCCGCTCCTCGAGCGGACGCTCCTCCGGCAGCTCGCCGGTGGCCATGTAGCGCTTGGCCTGCATGAAGATCCAGGGGTTGGCGATCGCCGCGCGGCCGATCATCACCGCGTCGGCGCCGGTTTCGAAGGCCCGCTTCACATCCTGCGGCGTCTTGACGTCGCCGTTCAGGATCACCGGGATCGAGACCGCCTTCTTCACCTGCTCGATATACTCCCAGGAGGCGATTCCCTCGTGTCCCTGATCGCGGGTGCGGCAGTGGATCGCCAGCGCCTGGATGCCGACATCCTCCACCATCTGCGCCACCTCGACGATCCGGATCGAGCTCCGATCCCAGCCGAGACGGGTCTTGAGGGTCACCGGCATCGAGACGGAATCGACAACTGTCTTGGCCAGCAGGCGCATGGCCGGCAGGTCCTTCAGGAGCGCCGCGCCGGCGTTGCGCGCCACCACGTTCTTCACCCAGCAGCCGCAGTTGATATCGAGGAAATCGGGGCCGGCTGCCTCGGCGATGCGCGCGGCCTCGGCCATCACGTCGACATTGCCGCCGAAGATCTGGATCGAGACGGGGCGCTCATCGTCGTAGAGGGTCAGCTTCTGGTTGGAGCGCCGCGCGTCGCGGATCAGTCCCTCGCTGGAGATGAACTCCGTGTAGACGATGTCCGCGCCGAGCTGTTTGCAGATCCTCCGGAACGGCGGATCGGTCACATCCTCCATCGGCGCAAGAAGCAGCCCCTGTTCGACTTCAATCGGTCCGATCTTCATACTTCTCTCAATTCTGTTCAATGTCCCTCAATGACGGGAAAGCCCCGCCGTGATTATGGCGAGGCGGGTCGGAGATCGCAAAACTACGCTCGGCGCCCGAGATCAGCGAGGCTCGGCCGCCACGGCACCCCGGCCCTACGGCACCTCGGCCCTACGGCACCTCGATCCGCTTCCGGAGCACCAGACGCCTCCCGACCAGCACCTCGGCCACGTAATCGCCGGATGGGACGCGCCGGCCATCCATCCCGAGCATGTTCCAGTCGAAGCTGTAGACGCCGGGGCGCTGCACGCCGTCGACCACGGAGGAGACGAGCTGCGCCGACAGGTTGTACACCTTCACCGACACCTCGACGGTGTTCGGAACGGTGTAGGAGATCTTGGGAGTCACATCCTCCACCAGGCCGAGCATCCTGCCGATCGACGCGGTCGGGATCGAAACCAGCGGGACGCGGGTCACCCCCTTGGGGCCGATGAAATCCTTGTCGAGCGCCCGGTCGATATCCTCCTGGTGCCGCATCCGGTCGATCGCCGAGGGCATCCACTCCTGGGGAAGGATGGTCAGATTCCGTCGCATCGCCGCGTCCGGCGAGCGCTCGAGACTGTCGACGAATGCACGCCACGCGGCGCTGTCGCGTCGGAACGCATCACCGAAACGGACGAGAGGATCGACCGGAATGCCGGTGGAATCCTCGAACGGGATGTAGATCAGACGCCCCGGCACCGGAAGACGGATCGTATCGCGTGCCCCCTTCTCGGCCGGCACATCCCCACCGGTCTGCGCCGAGGCGCCGGAAAGGAGCGCGAGCATCATCAACAGGAGCAGCCCGAGGAGCGCGACGCCTCGACGCGCGGGAACGGTCCCTCCCGCCGCGCCGAGCAGGCGGAGCGGCCAGGAACATTCCGGTCGCCGCGCGGCGGCCGGCGCCATGAAACGGAGCGCGACGGTACTGAGCAACTGCAAAGGCTGTTGACGTGCGATGAGGAGCGCGGGCGACGATGATCGCCGCCGGCTCAGCGTGGACGGGAGCCGAAGCTGCTCCCCCCGTTCCCCTTCTTCTCCTCCTTCGATGATCCCCCCTTCTGATCGGGTCGGGAAGCGGACGGAAGCGAGCCTCCGAGCGTGTCGGCCGTCAGATCCCGCTCGATCCAGACGAAGCCGGTGAGCCTGTAGATCCCCTCCTGTCCGGCCACGTTCGGCTCGGGGAAATACTCTCCCTCGGAGGGGGAGCGCTTGCCGTAGACCCGGATGCGGGAGGCTTCTCCCCCCTCGAAGCCCACGTCGATCGTATCCCCGGAGGTACGGTTGACGCCGTTCGGCCGATCCGAATCATACATGAAATTGATGCTCGATGCGAGTCCCTCCGAGCGCACCTGACGGATCGTGTCCTCACGAACCTGAAAGATGATCCGCGTGCCGGCCAGCTGATCGAAGCGCCCCTCCAGCTTCCCCTTCGAGATGGCGAAGCCGTTGCCGAGAACATCGATGGTCCGGAGCTTCTTCTTCTGCAGGAACACGGTGACGGTGTCGCCGGTCAACTGCGACTTGTCGTACCAGATCACCGGATAGCTCCCCACCCGGCTCCGCTCCACTGGCGTCACGCCGGCCACCGCGTCAGGTCGAGCGGCGCTGTCGGCCGGGGGCGTTCCACCGGATGGAGGTCCGCCGGATGGCGATCCACCGGGAGGAAGGCCGGGAGCGGGTCCCCGCGCCGAATCGGGGCGGAGCGAATCGCGCGACGATGCGGAGGCGTCGGATATCGCGCGGCGAATGCCCGGCCCGAGCGCGATGATCTCGTCGTCCGGAAGATAGCGTCCGAACGCCGCCAGCGCGGTGAGCTCGCCACGCCGAAGCCTGACGCTGTCGGTGCCGACGTATTCCTTCCGATCGGCCCTGAAGGCCTCCATCTTCCGAGCGGTGATCACGGTCGTGTCGCGGCTGACGTTGCCGGCGGAGTCGACCCGGTCCACGGTGTCGATCTGCACCAGCCGCGGATGCCCCACCACGAGCGTGTAGCGACGCGAGGGATAGTCGTGCAGCGTGTCGCCGCTCATCCGCGCGTCGTAGTATTTCGGCGTGAGCACCACGTTACCGACCGCGTAGGCCTCGCGGGAGTCGCGCCAGTAGGTGAGATCGTTGGCCACCAGGAGCCCGGAGTCGCTCTCGACGGTGACGCCGCCATGGAACTGCGCCCGGCGCTCGTCCTGGTAATACTCGCCGTAGCTGGCCTTGAGGGTGGCGCTGGTATCGCGCAGCCTGACGCCGCCGCGGAAGTAGGCGGTGCGCAGGCCGAGGTTGTACTCGCCGGAGGCGGCATCCATCACCGCCCCCGACTCCTCCAGGCGGACGCCGTTGGAGGCGCTGGCAACTTTCGTGAGCCCGTCGTACTCGGCATGCGTCGTGGACATCTTCATGTTCGGCTGCGTGATCACCACGTTGCCGGTGAACACGGCGCGGTTGGCCAGCCGGTAGAGCACCGCGCGATCGGCGACGATCCGTGTGGCCCCCTGCGTGATCGCCACGTTGCCGACGAAATCGTTCACCTCCTCTCCCCCCTCCACGCGGCCGATGATCATGTCGGCGTGCTCGAGGATGATCGGCGTGGCCGGGCCGGCCGGCTGCGCGGCGGCGCGCCGGGCCGGAAGCGCCAGCAGCAGCAGAAGCAGGGCGATATGGAGCGGGAATCGTTTCACGCGGTCGAGCCGGCGCCCCCGATCGCGGGGAGCACCGGGGAACTTGCCGGTCCGGATCGTGGGCGAACAGGTAAAAAATCACGCCAAGCCGACACCGCGACCGCCATGTCGGTTGAAAACGCGCGGGGGCGGACCGGACCCGGCCCACCCCCACGAATCGCAGTCATCGAGAAGATCGGATCGCGGCGCCTCAGGCGTTCTCCTTCAGCAGCTCGCGCGCGATCACGATGTGCTGGATCTCCGAGGTTCCCTCGTAGATCTCGGTGATCTTGGCATCGCGCAGGTAGCGCTCCACCTTGTATTCGCGGACATAGCCGTAGCCGCCATGCACCTGCACCGCCTCGAGCGCCACCTCGACGGCGGTCTTGGAGGCGAACAGCTTGGCCATGGCGGCGGCCTTCACGTAGCGCTCGCCACGATCCTTCGTGGAGGCGGCGTTGAAGACGAGCTCGCGGGCCGCGGAGATCTTCGTGGCCATGTCGGCCAGCTTGAACTGAATCGCCTGGAGCTCGGAGATCGGCTTGCCGAACGCCTTGCGCTCCTTGGAGTAGGAGACGGCCGCCTCGAACGCTCCCTGGGCGATGCCGAGCGCCTGCGCGGCGATGCCGATGCGCCCGCCGTTGAGGGTCTCCATCGCGATGTTGAAGCCGCGTCCCTCCGGTCCGAGCATCTGCTCCTGATCGAGGCGGACATCCTGGAACTGGAGGGAGCAGGTATCGCTGGAGCGGATGCCGAGCTTGTCCTCCTTCAGTCCCTGCGTGAATCCGGGCATCCCCTTCTCCACGATGAAGCAGCTGATCCCCTTGTATCCCTTGCTACGATCGGTCTGAGCGTAGACCAGGTAGAAATCGGCCGTGGTGCCGTTGGTAATCCAGTTCTTCGTTCCATTCAAGACCCAGACGCCATCCTCTCCCCTGACAGCGGTCGTGTGCTGCTGGGTGGCGTCGGAGCCGGCCTCCGGCTCCGAAAGGCAGTAGGCGCCGAGCTTCTGGCCGGTGGCCAGCGGACGCAGATACTTCTCCTTCTGCTCATCGGTGCCGTAGGTCTCCAGCGCCCAGCAGACCAGCGAATTGTTGACCGACATGATCACGCCGACCGAGGCGTCGACCTTGGAGATCTCCTCCATCGCGATCACGTAGCTGACCGCGTCGAGTCCGGCGCCCCCCCACTCCGGGTCGACCATCATTCCCATGAAGCCCAGCTCTCCCATCTTCTGAACGGCCTCGTGCGGAAACTCGCCGTTGATATCGCGATGAATCGCGGTCGGCGCAACCTCATTCTGTGCGAACTCACGAGCCGTGTCACGGATCATCTCGTGAGTCTCGGTCAGGTCAAGCTGAAGCATCTGTCGCGTCCTAGGTATGTATTGGTTGTGAACGAATTGGTCGGAATAGAGCCGGGCAACTTACAGGGTTTCGGCATGAAACGCCAAAGATACACGGCAGGGGGAGAATTTCCCGGTGAACGTTTGCAAGAATGTCTTGACAAGTTCCCCCCGGAACGTACATTAGATCGAGGGGGTCGCGCGCCGCGCGGCGCGCGATTTCCCAACGAGAACGCCACCACGCCGGAGAGATCACCGTGCGCCGGAGAAGTACGAGATGACCGACGCGAGCGCGTTGCAACCGGCATTTCCGCCAACGGCGCGGCCGGTGGCGTGGCCGGTGGCGGGGCCAACGTCATCCGCCGCGACGCGCGCCATGCGGACGCATTCCGGAGCGTCGCGAATGCGGTGGCGAGACATCATCGAAGCGGCACCGACGCATCATTCGAACGGCGGCCGGAGGCGGTCCGAATCTCGAGATTCGATGGCGGGAAGACGACAGGCACGCGGATTGCCATCGAATGTGCGGGTTCGAGTTCGTTGTCAGGATCGTATGAGGGAATACCTATATTGATCGCGGATTTCGCGCTTCTTCGGGCGGTTGGCCGATCGATCGAGGATGCCGGGAATCCAGGTCGATCGGGCGTCCCGTCCGGCCCGGCTCCTCTGAATGAGGCACGGATGCGGGAATGGAATCGTACCGGACGGTGTTGTATAAACTCGGGACGGTGAACGACGTTCGAATACGACGAGACGGATAGCGGATCGGGACGGGCGCGCGAGCAGATGAGCGGATGAATTCCCCTCGACTATCGAAGGATTTCGAACGATCGCCGCGACGGGACTCGGGTGGATGGACGCAATAGACTAAGGGGTCTCAACGTCCGTCGTTTCCTTCAAACGCCGAATCTCATCGCCGAAATCTCCTTCATCTGGCGCGAAGCCACGTCTGGCGTACCGATGGTCATGATATCCGTGGAATGGCGCCGTGTCCGTTCCGGGATCCGGGGAGAGTCCGAGGCGAAGGCGCACGGCGCATGTGTCAGTTGCCTGATGCTGACGGGTCTTCCTCCGTAGAGAGAGGCCGCTCGATTCGGGAACCCGATTCGGGAACCGGATCCGGGAACCGGAGAGGATCTCCCGGCAAGCGTAGGGGGAAGGCCGAAGCGGGGAGTTCGTGGAGGGGCGAAGCCTCCGGCAACCATCGAATGAGCAACCTGTCGGACCGGGATCCGTACCCGGACAACGACCAACGATGTTCAACTAGCGCGCTATAGGCCGATCCAGCATCAGCTTAGAAACTCGCTGCACGACGAACAGGGATTCTCACAATTACCGACTGCCCTGCTGCTCGGCGGCAGCAATGCAGTGAAGGACGAATAACATGGAAGGCAACTTTTCCAACCGCGTGCAGGATGTAATCCGGCTGAGCCGTGAGGAAGCTCTGAGGCTCGGTCATGATTACATCGGCACCGAACATCTGCTGTTGGGAATCATTCGCGAGGGAGAGGGGATTGCCGTCAAGATCCTCCGCAACCTCGGTGGTGATCTCTTCAAGATCAAGAAAGCAATCGAGGATACGGTCCGTGCTACGGGAGGCACGCTCACGATCGGCAACATTCCGTTGACCAAGCAGGCCGAGAAGGTGCTCAAGATCACCTATCTCGAAGCCAAGCTCTACAAGAGCGACGTGATCGGCACCGAGCACCTGCTGCTGTCGCTGCTGCGGGACGACGACAACATCGCCGCGCAGATCCTCTCGCAGTTCGGCATCACCTACGATGCGGTGCGCACCGAACTGGAGAACATCCATTCCGGCAAGCCGTCGGCTCCGGCCGGCGCCCCGAGCGGCTCCGGCGCGGCCAGCGGCGCCCCCCGCACCCGCGAGCGCCAGGAACGGGTCAAGACCCCGGTCCTGGACAACTTCGGCCGCGACCTTACCAAGCTCGCCGCCGAGGATAAGCTCGATCCGGTGATCGGCCGCGAGAAGGAGATCGAGCGCGTGGCGCAGATCCTCTCCCGCCGCAAGAAGAACAACCCGGTCCTGATCGGCGAGCCGGGAGTCGGCAAGACCGCCATCGCCGAGGGACTCGCGCTCCGGATCATTCAGAAGAAGGTCTCCCGCGTCCTTCACGACAAGCGTATCGTCACGCTCGACCTTGCCGCCCTCGTGGCCGGCACCAAATACCGCGGCCAGTTCGAGGAGCGGATGAAGGCGGTGATGAACGAGCTCGAGAAGGCCAAGGACGTGATTCTCTTCATCGACGAGCTCCATACGATCGTCGGCGCCGGCGGCGCCTCCGGATCGCTCGATGCCTCCAACATGTTCAAGCCGGCTCTGGCCCGCGGCGACATCCAGTGCATTGGCGCGACCACGCTGGACGAGTACCGCCAGTACATCGAGAAGGATGGCGCCCTCGATCGCCGGTTCCAGAAGATCATGGTCGATCCCCCCTCGGTCGAGGAGGCGGTCCAGATCCTCAGGAACATCAAGCCGAAGTACGAGGAGCATCACAACGTCCGCTACTCGGACGATGCGATCAAGGCCTGCGTCTATCTCTCCGAGCGCTATATCACCGACAGGTTCCTGCCGGATAAAGCACTCGACGTTCTCGACGAGGTCGGCGCCCGCGTCCACCTGTCGAGCATCGTGGTGCCGAAGCATATCCTCGACCTGGAAGCCAAGATCGAGGAGGTCAAGACCCAGAAGAACCAGGTGGTCAAGAGCCAGAACTTCGAGGAGGCCGCGCGCCTGCGCGATCTCGAGAAGAAGCTCCAGAACGACCTGGAGAACGCCAAGGAGGATTGGGAGCTGACCGCCAGCGAGCGCGTCGTCGACGTCTCCGAGGAAGAGGTCGCCCAGGTCGTCGGCATGATGACCGGCATCCCGGTCTCGAAGATCGCCCAGGAGGAGTCCGACAAGCTCCTCAAGATGGCCGAGGCCCTCAAGCAGGAGGTCATCGGACAGGACGAGGCGATCGAGCACCTGGCCAAGGCGATCCGCCGCGCCCGCGCCGGCCTGAAGGATCCGAACCGCCCGATCGGGTCGTTCATCTTCCTCGGACCGACCGGCGTCGGCAAGACCGAGCTGGTCAAGGCGCTGGCCCGCTACCTCTTCGATTCCGAGGACGCCCTGGTCCGCATCGACATGTCGGAGTACATGGAGAAGTTCGCCGTCTCCCGTCTGGTCGGCGCCCCTCCGGGCTACGTCGGCTACGAAGAGGGGGGGCAGCTCACCGAGAAGGTCCGTCGCAAGCCCTACTCGGTGGTCCTGCTCGACGAGATCGAGAAGGCGCACCCGGATGTGTTCAACATCCTCCTCCAGGTGCTCGATGACGGCATCCTCACCGACAGCCTCGGCCGTCGGGTGGACTTCAAGAACACGATCATCGTGATGACCTCCAACGTCGGCGTGCGCGACGTGAAGGCCGGCGGCGTGATGGGCTTCACCACGGCCGGCGATCGCGACAAGTACGAGGAGATGCGCGCCACGATCGAGGAGTCGATGAAGCGGCTCTTCAATCCGGAGTTCCTCAACCGCGTCGACGACACGATCGTCTTCCGTCCGCTCTCGAAGGAGAACATCTTCCGGATCATCGACATCCAGATGCGCCTGCTGCTCAAGCGCCTGAACGCGATGAACCTCGGGGTGGAGATCGACGAGGAGGCCAAGGCCTTCCTGGCCGACAAGGGATACGACGAGAAGTACGGCGCCCGTCCGCTGCGTCGCGTCATCCAGCGCTACCTCGAGGACGAGCTGGCCGAGCTGGTGCTCCGTGGCCAGTTCAACGAGGGGGACCGCGTCTTCGTCGGCTTCGACAAGGAGAACAAGGTCCTCACCTTCACCAAGCGCGCCGCCGGCGAAACGCCGACCGAGCCGGAAGTGGTGGAGGAGACGACCGCCGAGACCACCGAGCCGGCGCCGGAGGGAACGACCAAGCCGACCCGCAAGCGGAGCAAGAAGGACGAGGAGTGATCCCCGGCTTTCCGAGATAGAGGCCGCGGCCCCGAGGCCGTGGGGCCTTCCGAGAACCGATCCCGGGCGAGAGAGCAGCTCTCGCCCGGGATTTTTTTTGCTCCGCTTCCTCGCGCGTCCCTCCGACGGGTTGCCTCCTCCCCTTTTTTTCATAGTTTCCCGCGCCTTCAACCATCGAGGCTCGCTCGAGAGCGCACTCGCTCAAGCGCCTGCGCAAGCACGTGCTCAAGCGCTCGCCCGCCCGCGGGCGCATGCCCGCTCTCGCACACTTTCTCCCGAGTCACATTTTTCCCACACGACATCCGCTGGAAGCGACGATGAAGAGATTTCTCCTTGCGGCCGCCGCTGCGGTCGTTCTCCTTCTCGGAGGCGGCGCGCGCCTCTCCGCCCAGGTTCAGGCCATCGCCATCGGCCCGAAGCTAGGCTTCGGACTCGACAAGGGAACGATCCTGATCGGCGCCATCGCCGAGTTCCCGATCACGGCGAACCTCGATCTGGAGCCCGGCATCGAATACCTGCCGAACGCCGGTGAAGACATCACCCGCCTGGCCGGCGATTTCAACGCCCGCTATACCTTCGTCCTGCAGGGGCTCACCGTCCGCCCGTATGCCCTGGCCGGCATCGGACTGAGCCGCGATTTCTACTCCTCGAGCCGCTTCGTGGGGGTCGAGTCGCAGACGGAGTTCAGGATCAATTACGGTGGCGGCGTCGTGTTCAACACCCGCTCCTCGATCCAGCCGTGGGTCGGCCTGAAGGGATTCATCCTCAGCGACAATACCGACATCTTCGTGCTCGGCGGCGTCAACTTCTACATCTTCTGATCGCCGAGGCCGGACGATTCTCCGACGGCCCCGGGCCGACGCACGGCATCCACGCGATGCCGGCGCCGGTTCGGGGCCGTTTCCGTTCCCCCCGCTGGAAGCGAATCCGTAATTTCACCCATCCTCGGCCGGACTCCGCGCGCCAGCAGCCGCTGCGCCGGACCGGCACGTCTCTTTTCCGATCCGATCGAACGCATGGCCAAGGAACGCAAACCCACCTTTCAGACCGATTCCGGCATCGTCATCCCTCCCTACATCCTTCCCCCGGAGGGATGCGGCCCGCAGGAACAGCCGGGAGAGTTTCCCTTCACCCGAGGCGTCTATCCGACGATGTACCGCTCCCGTCTCTGGACGATGCGGATGTACGCCGGCTTCGGCACCGCCGAGGAGTCCAACGCCCGCTACCGCTATCTCCTCTCCCAGGGAGTGACCGGCCTGTCGGTCGCCTTCGACCTCCCGACCCAGATCGGCTACGACTCCGACCATCAGATGGCCGAGGGGGAAGTCGGGAAGGTCGGCGTCGCCATCGATTCGCTGGCCGACATGGAGACCCTCTTCGACGGCATCGAGCTGGAGAAGGTCTCCACCTCGATGACCATCAACGCCACGGCATCGATCCTCCTGGCGCTCTACGTGGCGCTGGCGCGCAAGCAGGGGGCTGACATGGCGAAGGTGAGCGGGACGGTGCAGAACGACATCCTGAAGGAGTATGCCGCGCGCGGCACCTACATCTTCCCGCCGGCCCCGTCGATGCGGCTGATCACCGACATGTTCGCCTGGTGCTCGACGGAGCTCCCGAGCTGGAACACGATCTCGATCTCCGGCTATCATATCCGCGAGGCCGGCTCCACGGCCGTGCAGGAAGTGGCCTTCACGCTGGCCAACGCCATCGCCTACACGCAGGCGGCCATCGACGCCGGACTCGACGTGGATACGTTCGCCTCGCGGCTCAGCTTCTTCTTCAACATCCACAACAACTTCTTCGAGGAAGTCGCCAAGCTCCGGGCGGCGCGCCGGATGTGGGCCCGCATCATGAAGGAGCGCTTCGGCGCGAAGGATCCGAAGAGCATGATGCTCCGGTTCCACTCGCAGACCGCCGGCTCCACCCTCACCGCCCAGCAGGTGGAGACCAACATCGTCCGCGTGGCGATGCAGGCCGCCGCCGCGGTGCTCGGCGGCACGCAGTCGCTCCACACCAACGGGTTCGACGAGGCGCTCGGCCTCCCGACCGAGCACTCCGCGCGCCTCGCGCTCCGGACGCAGCAGGTGATCGGCCATGAGTCCGGCATCGCCGACTCGATCGATCCACTGGCCGGCAGCTACCTGGTCGAGTATCTCACCGACGAGATCGAGCGTCGCGCCGGCGAGTATATCGACCGTATCGACGCGATGGGAGGCTCGGTGAAGGCGATCGAATCCCGCTTCATCCAGAACGAGATCGCCCAGGCCGCCTACGACGCGCAGTTGAGAATCGAGAACCGGGAGGATATCGTGGTCGGCGTGAACCAGTTCCAGGTGGAGGAGCCGCCGTTCAAGGATATCCTGAAGATCGACGAGTCGCTCCGCCTCAAGCAGATCGCGCGGCTTCGCCGCGTCAGGGAGGAGCGCGATCCGAACGCGGTGGCCGCGGCGCTAGAGCGGCTGCGCGCCGGCGCGACCGGCACCGAGAACATGATGCCGCTGATCCTGAGCGCGGTGGAGGCCTACGCCACCGTCGGGGAGATCTCCGACACGCTGCGCGGCGTCTGGGGAGAGTACGAGGAATGAGGTCGTCGATGGCCGGGGCGATTGCGATGGACGCGCGCCCCGGCCATCGCGCGCCCTATGCGTCGCGTACCAACGGATATCTCGTGATCCGAGATGTCTGGCCCCGAGATATCGCGACTCCCGAATATCGTGCCCCGAGATTCCGCGAGCGGGATATCGCGAGCGGGATACCGCGCCGCGAGATAGTCCGGCGCCCCCGGAGAAGCCCACCTCCCGCCACGGTTATCTTCTCTTGACCGGGAGGGCGCATGCTGAGAATTGCGCAAGAGTGTTATAATTGCCGCGATTCCCCGATGAGGCCCTGGTCCCTTGACGATCGACCGGAGACGCTGCTCCGGCCATCAAAGGAATCACGTCCAGCGTGACGCCGCGCAGACATGAAGCGGCGGCACGAGCCTTCCACCCCTTTCGCCCTTGGACAACGCCAACCGAGACTGGCGGCGGACATCACGCGCGCCTCGGACCGACCGACGACGATCGCCCCTGCACGGCCGCGATCGTCCCTCCACGCTCGAGCATCCGAAGCCCAGTGTTCCGCGCCGAGCGAGCACGCCTCGGCTCCGCCACCGTCATGGCGGCAACGACGACCGGAGGCTATCCGGCGATCGGGGCCGCGCTTGAACGGAGCCCACCAAGTCGAACAGAGATGCCCAGAATCTCCAAACGCCACAGAGGATATCATCGCGACACAGAGGTCGCAGGTCCCATGATACACCTACTCAAAGGAGTGAACCAGCCATGTCAGAACCGTACATCGGCCAGATCATGATCGTTGGATTCGACTTCGCCCCGATCAGATGGGCGCAGTGCAACGGCCAGCTGATACCGATCGCGCAGAACACCGCCCTCTTCTCCCTTCTCGGCAACACCTATGGAGGTGACGGCGTGGTCACCTTCGGACTTCCGGACATGCGAAGCCGGATTCCGATCCACATGGGGCAGGGCCCCGGCCTGACCAACCGCCCCATCGGCGAAGCCGATGGCGAGGAGACTCATACCCTGATCGTCCCTGAAATTCCGGCGCACAACCACATGGTGATCAGCTCCAACCTCCCGGCCAACCAGCAGAGTCCGGTGGGACACATCCTGGGGGCGGAGCCGACCGGCGCCACGGCATTCTATTCCGACAGGCCTGCCGACTCGACGATGAGCCCGCAGATGCTCAGCGTTACCGGCGGAAGCCTACCGCATAACAACATGCAGCCGTTCCTGACGCTCAACTTCTGCATCGCGCTCGAAGGGATCTATCCGGCGCGAAGCTGACGCCTCCGGACGAGCCGGCACGGATGATCGTGAGGGTGGGGGTGCCGAGGCAGAATGCCGAGGCGGGCACCGAAGCTCCCCGGCGAACAGGCGCTCCCGATCGATCCGCGCATCCCGTGCCTCCGGAGGCGTGCCCTCCCTGCCCACGGCACGGACAGCAAGACGCAGAGTATACCAGACCAGATCTGAAAGGAGAATCCACGATGGCTGATCCATATCTCGGCCAGATCATGCTGGCCGGTTTCGATTTCGCGCCGAAAGGCTGGGCGCAGTGCAACGGACAGATACTGCCGATCGCGCAGAACTCCGCGCTCTTCTCCCTCCTCGGCATCATGTACGGAGGCGACGGAGTAGTGACCTTCGGGCTCCCCGACCTGCGCGGCCGCGTGCCGCAGCACCTGGGGCAGGGGCCCGGACTGAGCCCGTTTATTCAGGGAGAAAGGTTCGGTACGGAAACCGTGGAGCTGTTCTTCTCGGACCTCCCGAGGCACACGCATACCGTCGCCTGCGACAGCACCGGCGCGAACCAGCAGAGTCCGGCGGGACATCTCCTCGCGACCGAGACAACCGGCGTCACGGCCCCCTATTCCACGCTCCCCGAAAATTACATGAATCCGATGACGGTGAGTCCCGTCGGCGGGAACCAGGCGCACAACAACATGCAGCCCTACATAACCATCAACTTCTGCATCGCGCTGTCGGGAATATTCCCCTCTCACGCTTGAGTTGAGCGCCTGGCGGCTGGCGCGATCCCAGCGCGGCCGGCCCTTCGGGCGACGAACATGTTCCTCACCCCTCTCTAGACCACGCCGCCGGCTCCCCGCGAAGCCGGCCTCTTCACCGGTGTCCCCGCCGGAGTCGTCGCTCGCCGCGCCCCGATGCTCCTTCCGGCATCGTCCGGAGCTCGGCGCGTGGCGCGACCGGCGGCAGGACGCACGACCGACGGCGTGTGGCAGGAACGACCGATCAACCATCCGGATCGCGCCCGGTGCGATCCGTCCCCTATTCACATCAGCTCCTTACACGGAGGCATCGCTATGGCAGAGCCATTCATCGGCCAGATAACGATCTACGGTCTAAGCTACGCGCCCAGAGGCTGGGCGTTCTGCGACGGCCAGATCCTTCCGATCCGCCAGTACACCGCGCTCTTCTCCCTCCTCGGCACCTACTACGGCGGCGACGGCGTGACGACCTTCGCCCTTCCGGATATGCGCGGCCGCACGCCGATCCATCAGGGGCAGGGACAGGGACTCAGCCCCTACGTCATAGGCGAGCAGGTCGGTGTCGAATCTCTCGCGCTTCTGACGACCGAGATTCCGACACACACGCACCTGCCGATGGCCAACAACACCATCGCCAATCAGGGAGGGCCGAAGAACAACTTCTGGGCGCTCGAGTCGACCGGCCAGTCGGCCACCTACTCCAACCTGGCGCCGAACGCGATGATGAACCAGATGTCGGTCGGCCCCTCCGGCAACAGCCAGCCCCACGAGAACCGGCAGCCGTTCCTGACGATGAGCTTCTGCATCGCCATGGAAGGAATCTTCCCGCCGCGCTCCTGATCGTCGGATCGGAGTATCCGCATGCCCCCGACGGCATGCCCGCCGGCAAACGCCGGAGAGCCTCGCGCATCACGCTCACAATCAACGACAGGAGATTATAGACATGGCGGAACCATACATCGGCCAGGTCATCATGACCGGATTCACCTTCGCGCCGCTCGGATGGGCGCAGTGCAACGGCCAGTCGATGCCCATCTCGCAGTACGATACGCTCTACACGCTCATCGGCACCACCTACGGCGGCGACGGCGTCAACACCTTCAACCTCCCGAACCTCATGAGCCGCGTGACCGTCGGCGCCGGGAAGGGCCCACAGACGAGCAACTACGTTCTCGGCCAGAGCAGCGGCACCGAGACGGTCACGATCACCACGACCTCCATGCCCGCGCACAGCCACATCATGGAGTGCATTCAGGGGAACGCCAATCAGACCACGCCGGTCAACAACACCTGGGCAACCGAGCCGAGCGGCGCGCTCGCCTTCTACGCCGACGCGACCGACGGCACGACGATGAGCCCGCTGGCGATCACCACCGCTGGCGGAAGCCAGCCGCACGAGAACCTGATGCCCGGTCTCTGCGTCAACTTCTGCATCGCGTTGCAGGGAATCTGGCCGAGCCAGCCGTAACGGCCGGACATCGATTCCATGCGCACCTCGCCACGCATTGACGGCTCCGGCCGCCGCCGAGGATGCGCGCAGCGGTCGAATCAACTTCGCATTCTTTCATTCAGATATAGAGTACCACAATGGATGAAGCATATCTCGGGCAGATCATGCTGGTCGCCTTCAACTATGCGCCGCGCAACTGGGCGCTCTGCAACGGAGCGATTCTCCCGATCGCCCAGAACCAGGCGCTCTTCGCGCTTCTCGGGACCAACTACGGCGGCGATGGCGTCACCACGTTCGCGCTTCCCGATCTCCGCGGTCGCCTGCCGGTCCACCGCGGACAGGGACCGGGCCTCGGCAACTACGTGATCGGACAGGTCGGCGGCGTCGAGACCGTCACCCTCACGGCGCTGAACCTGCCGAAGCACAACCATATGGTCACCGCGGTGAACGCCAACGCCAACCAGGGAACCCCGGGCGGAGGCATCTGGGCCATCGAGGCGACCGCGCAGTTCCCGGTCTACTCCTCGACCACTCCTCCCGATTCGGTGATGAATCCGGGCGCGCTCGGCACGGCCGGCGGCAACCAGCCGCACTCGAACCTTCAGCCGTACCTGGCGATGAACTACTGCATCTGCACCGCCGGCCTCTTCCCGCCGCGTGACTGACAGGTCCGCCGACAGGTAATCCAGCAGGCAATCCGCATCGCAACGGCGCGGCCGATCTTCGTATCGGTCGCGCCGTTCCGCTTCGTCGCCCCCCCTTCGTCGAATCCAACGGCGCTCCGCTCGACACCCCCCGCTCCGTCGGACAGATCGGCGGATCGGAGGCGGTGCCCCTGACGACGACCGAGATGCCGGAACACCAGCACGAGATGATGGGCTCCTCGGCCAGCGCCGCCGAGCAGAGTCCGGAGGGAATGCCTGGGCCACCGGACAGTTCGCCCGCTCTACCTCGATCACGTCATGGACGCGGGCCAGCCATTCTCCCGGCACCATGTCGACCAACGCGCTGCAGAGCACCGGCGGCGGCGGACACCCGAACATGCAGCCCTATCTGGCGATCATCGTCCGAATCCGTGTCGGGAACAACGTCGCCCCTTGCCAGGAGCACGCCGCCGCCGCGCTCCGACGGCCCGCGGGGCGGACCGGATCATGATCCCGAACCGGAGGTTATGTCCGAAACCGAGCGACGGAGCCGTTGGAACCCGACCGATGACGTCGGCTCCGCCTCGTTCGCTATGGATGTTGGCGCTCCCTCGCGGCTCCTACCTTTCTTCCTCCGCGCGACGGCACTTCAGTTCGCTGCGCGATACTTCGCCGTCGTCGATATCGACCAGCCCATCGATGAGGCGTTGCGGATTCGGGCGAAGCCGATATGTTGCGCCACGCGCCGCGCACCTACGAGCGCCGGCGCCATCCACATGGCCACATCGGCTTCCGGAAATCCATCGGAGACAGTTCATGGCAGAACCGTACATGGGAATGATTCAGATCTTCCCCTACATCTTCGCTCCGAGAGGCTGGGCGAAATGCGACGGCCAGCTTCTTCCGATCGCGCAGTTCACCGGGCTCCATTCCCTTATCGGCACGATCTACGGCGGCGACGGAACTACCACCTTCGCCCTCCCCAACTTTCAGGGCTCGATGGCCCTGCATCAAGGACAGGGCCCCGGATTGGCGAACTATACGATCGGACAGTCGGGAGGAGACGCGGAGATGTACATCGATCAGTCGCAGATGCCGTCGCACACCCACATCCCCCAGTACGCGAGCGTCGCGACGACGAACAACCCGATGCTCGCGGTCTGGGCACCCGCCTCGGGTGCCACCTTCCCGGTCTACGACTCCACCGGCCGCTTGGCGGCCGTGATGAGCCCGTACACGATCTCCACGGCTGGTAGCGGCATGCCGCACAATAACATGCAGCCGAGCCTTGCCCTCCTCTTCTGCATCTGCATGGAAGGATACTTCCCCCCGCGCGGGTGACGCCCGCGACCTATGATGCCCGTGACGGAAGCTCCCTCGATGCCCCTCCAGCCCTCGATGCCCCTCCAGGGAGAACGCCCCCTCGACTTCGATGTGATATTTCGACCGACACCAACCATTGATACCAAGGAGCCCGCGACATGGCGGAACCATTTCTCGGACAGATCATGATGTTCGCCGGTACCTTCGCGCCATCCAACTGGGCGATGTGCAACGGCCAGCTCATGCCGATCTCGCAGAACCAGTCGCTCTACAACCTCATCGGCACCAAGTACGGTGGCGATGGAACGACGGCCTTCGCGCTTCCCGACCTTCGAGGTCGCATTCCGATCCACATGGGGCAGGGAGCGAATCTCAGTAACCGGCAGATCGGGGAATCCGGAGGCGTCGAGGAAGTGACGCTGAGCGTCGACCAGATGCCCTCTCACACCCATTCGCCCCGCTGCGCGATCCATGTCACCAACCAGCAGTACACGCCGGTCAACAACCTCTGGACGACCGAGCCACAGGCCCAGCTCTATCCGTACGATAACTCCGGCAAGGCGCCGGCGGGAACCATGGCCTCGCTCGCCATTCGTCCGGCCGGGGGCGGTCAACCCCACTCGAACCTGCAGCCCTATCTGACCGTGACCTACTGCATCTGCCTGAGCGGACTCTACCCTCCGATCAGTTGAGATGAGGGCACTCCGACGCCGGTCTCCATGCGGGGCCGGGATCAGCATATCCGAGAACATTTCAGGAACCTTTCCATGAGCGATCCATACGTCGGCCAGATCATCCTCGTCTCCTTCGACTACGCGCCGCGAGGATGGGCATTCTGCAACGGACAGATCCTGCCAATCACGCAGAACCAGCCTCTGTTCGCACTTCTCAATAAGACCTTCGGTGGTGACGGGGTGACTACCTTCGCCCTTCCGGACCTTCGGGGACGCGCCCCGGTCCATATCAGCGGCACCCTGCAGCTCGGCGCGATGGTGGGCCAGGAGCAGCACGCGCTGACCGTCGCGGAGATCCCCTTCCACGCGCATGAGGCTCTCTGCAGCGACGCTCCCGCGAACACCGATCAGCCGCAGGGAGCAAGCTGGGCTCCGGCGCCGTACGAGGAATACCCCCTCTATTACGGCGGCCTGCCGGATGCCCTGATGAGCCCGCAGGCACTGACATCCACTGGGGGCAATCAGCCTCATGAGAACATGCAGCCCTATCTGGTGATGAACTACCTCATCGCCCTGCAGGGGATCTTCCCCTCGAAGGATTAGGTCTGCGACCGCGGGATGCCCCTCGACGCCCCGGCCCCATCATGTCGACCGAAGGCGACGGCACGCGGCGCGGCCGATCTCGCCATCGGTCGGGCCGCTCCGCGTCGTCGCTTCAGCTTTCGACACCCTCGCGGCCTCCCGGCGGAGGCGATATCATCCACGCCTGGGCACGGTCGTCGGCGTCGAAGCAGAGAGAATCCTCCCCGGCGAATCCCCAAGTGGGGATGATCCGGATCCTCCCGAACAGCCATGCTCCCGCCGGACGGGCATTCCGCGATGGCCGGCGCCGTGACACGGCCGCCGGATGCGCCCGAGTCCGTGGATCGCGGAACCTCCCGCGCGTGCTATATTCCCTTCCATCTCCGTCGGCCTCCCCGACGGCATCGTGCCGCAATCAACTCTCACGACCATACGCCGATGAACCCGACGTTCGAATCCCTCGATCTCACGTTTCGCCCCATCACGCCCGAGGATTACCCTTTCACGCTCAAGATCTACCGCGCCATCCGCGGCAAGGAGCTCGAGCTGACCAACTGGAACGAGGAGCAGAAGATGGGCTTCTGCGACATGCAGCTCCGGCTGATGAATCATCATTACGAGACCCATCACCCTGACAAGATCGAAACGATCGTTCACTGGAAGGGAGAGCCGGTGGCGCGGCTGATCATCATCATCCTCGAGAACGAGGTTCGCCTCGGCGACCTGATGATCCTGCCGGAATATCAGAACAACGGGATCTGCACGGCGATCATGCGGCACTGGGTAGCCGAGGGAATCAAGCTCGGCAAGCCGATCCGCCTACACGTGGAGCGGACCAACCGCGCCATCAACCTCTATCAGCGGGAGAAGTTCCAGATCGTGGGGGAGAGCGACACGCACTATCTGATGGAGTGGACCGGCACGCCGGAGGAGGCACGGGCGCTGGCCGGGGCTGCGAGCGCCTAGGCTGGGCCGTCTCCCGGCCGCGAACCGGAACGGACACTGTCGTCGAAACGCGCGAGGGGCGCCGCTTTCAGGAAGCGGCGCCCCTCGTCGTTGATGCTGCTGCGATCGCCCAGGCTCAGTTGAAGAGCGCCTCGTACTGACGGCCGTTCTCGTCGATCCCGACCGGAACGATGCTCATCACGAACGTTCCCATCTCCGGATGCGTGAACGTGTACATCTGCTGCGGAAGCGGCATCTGCGCCGGACCGTGGAAGATCAGCGAGAACGGCGCGCGCATGCGCCCCTCCTTGATATCCTCGTACCGACGGTCGAACGTCTTTACCTCGAGCTGACGCGCCGAGGAAAGCTGAAGCTCGATCGGGTTGGAATTCCCCGGATCCGCGCTGAACGCCTGGTTCACGTATTTGGAAAACGTATCGAAGTCGAGGCTGGCAGACATTACAAAGACTCCTGCGAGTTGGTGGATGGAGGGCGGGTGATCGGAGGAAGAAACGCTCGTACCGCTAGGCTCGATACTCCCGCCCCTGCTGAATCGGGCCGCCGCAAGATACGAACGCCCCGTGACGCAATCAGACCTTCCTTCCCCGTCGACGCAACTTATCCCCCCCTCCCGAACGACGAAGGGGCATCCGGATTCCGGATGCCCCTTCGCGTTCTCATCGATCGGATCGACGGGAATCTCTTACCACTGATGCCAGCGGGAGACACCGTCGCTGTACAGACGGAACGAGCCCGTCGCCGTGCCGAACGTGATCGACAGCGACGTCGACGACGCGTTGATCAGGTCCGTGCCGCTACGGTTGATCGTGATGTTGTTCGTGCCGGCATTACCCAGCTCGTTCTTGATGATGATCACCTTGCCCACGCCCGACGTCGAGGCCGACGGCAGGTTGATCGTGGCCGGACCGTTGGTCACGTCCACGCCGATGATCTCATCGCTGGCCGAGGCATTGTACGTCGTGCCGCCGGCCGCGCCGGAGACCGTCGTGCGGGCGAACTTCGTCGCCGGGTTGCCCCAGGCCACGCTCGTGCCGTTGTAGAGGAGCACGTTCCCCGTCGAGGCACCGCTCGAGCTGATCTTGTCCGGGGTCACGGCATTGGCCGCCAGGTGGCGGTTGGTCACCGCGAAGGTCAGCAGCTTCAGGCCGCTGACAGCCGAGTCGGCCAGCTTCGAGGTCGTCACCGTGCCGTTGGCGACCTTCGAGGTGGTCACCGAGTTGGCGACCAGCATCGAGTTCTGGATGCCGTTGTTCAGGTTCAGCTTCGTCACGTTGATCGCGGCGTTGGCGGCCACCTTCGCGTCGGTGATCGACGAGTCGGCGACACTGCCGCCGCCACCGCTCGGGGCGGCCCAGACGACGTTCGAGCCGTTGTAGGTCAGCACGTCGCCGGTGGTGGCACCGGTGGAGCTGATCTTGGCCGGCGTCACCGAGGCATCGGCGATCTTCGGCGTCGTGATCGCGGCGTCGGCGATCTTCGCGGTCAGGACCGAGCCGTCGGCAAGCTTCAGCGAGATGACGGCGCCATCGGCGATCTTCAGCGAGGTAACGGCCGTATCGGCGAGCTTCGCGCCGGTCACGGCATTGTTGGCGATGGTCGGGTTCGGGTAGGTGCCCGAGAGGTCACCGCCGGCCGAGCCGGTCGGCGAGCCGCCGCCACCGCTGACGGTGGTCCAGGCCATGGTGGCCGAGTCCACGCCGTTGCTGGCCGACAGGGTCAGAACCTGACCCACCGAGCCGACGACGGCCGGAAGGACGTAGTTGCCGTTGTTGCTCACCGACGGAGCACGCAGACCGATGTACTGGCTGCCGGTGCCGCTCGGCTCCTGAAGACGGATGTCGCGAGCGTTGTTGTCCGAGTTGGTCATCGCGA
>JBEHWX010000088.1:0-25085 GCA_048498995.1 Bacteroidota bacterium | reverse complement strand
AAGCGGCCACGCGCGATGAGCGATCAGCCCGCGCGGCCGCTCGGTGTTTTGAGAGGTATGCCCATGGCTGCGGACCCGCTGTCAGCATTCACCAGGGGGAGAGTGTACGGTACTCCGCTCCCACGCCTGCCTCACACACCAGACTGCTTCCGAATCGTATCTCCTCGGCGGACGATATCAGGTGATCGTGATGTTGAAGTTGAAGTCGCCGCCCGGCGAGCCGTTACCGGAGGGGAGTGCCACCGGCTCGCCATCGATCAGTGTGCCCTGATATTTGATCGTCGGCTCGGTGCCACCACGGAGCGAGATGAAATAGGTATTGCCGATGCCGAACGGTGTGGAGGCGGTGAATCGTGCCGTGGTCGCCGTGATCATCGTCACGGTGCCCGTGATAGGGGTACCGGATTTCTGGACGACGAATGTCAGATCATTCACCGTGCCGTTGTCCGGGTGCGCGTTGAAGTCGATGTCGATGATGCTCGGCTGCTCCGTGCCGGCCACCAGCAGTGGCACCGTGGGATTGGTCACCTCCGCGACGATGCGAGGATTGGTCGGGTCCGGAGCAAGGGAGCGTACGCGAATACCCACGACCTTCAACCGCGTGACCACGATATTCGGCGAGTAGGTGAACGACGGCACGCTGCCGCGGACGATGAATTCGAAATTGCCCCCCTCGTTGCCATCCCCCGACGGAAGCCCCTTCGCCTCGCCATCGAGCCTGCGCCCCTGGAACGTGATCGCCGGAGCATCTCCCCGCAAGGTGACGGTGTAGAGACCTCCGGGCTGCACCGGCTCGAAGAACGTGAACCGTGCGCGCGTTGTGGTCGGCATCGTGACCTGTCCGCTGACCGCGACACCGTTCCTCGTTACCGTGAAGGTCGAGGAGGTGACGGTGCCGGCATCCGGCTGTCCGTTGAAATCGACCTCGATGATGTCCGGAGCCATGGTTACGTCGACGAGCAGCGGAGAGTTCGGGTTGGACATCTCGGCCAGCGTCTTCGGCTGGTCGGGATTCGGCTTCGTGCTTGCCACGCGAACGCCGATGATACCCCTGAGAGGCTGCGGCAACGGCGAGGTCGGTGCCGCCGGACGAAGAGCAGCCAGCGCGGCCGCCTTGTACTGGAGGATCTTGCTGCGTAGCGTTCCCGTTTCCTGCGCCAGGCGAAGCGCGTCCGACTTGAGCACATCCGACAGCGGAGCGGTTCCGTACACTGTCGACAGAACATCCCGTCCCTCCGCGCTGAGCGCGGAGGCCGTCTGCACCGGCTTGGTCAGGCGATCCAGGCTCATCCCCTTTGCTTCCAGGTGGCTGGCGAGCTTCGTGAGAAATGCATCGCTTCCATCGTACGTGATCTCTCCGCGATTGTAGCGGCGGTCCGAGGTGGCAGCGCTCTTGAGGATCTCGTTGTGAAGGAAGTCCGCCATCTGCCGGCTCTGCTGAAGTGCTTCAATCGTTGCCGGGCCGTTGACGATGCCCAACTGTCCCGGGGTTCCCTCCAGGTCGTGCTCGTAGGAGATCCAGTGTTCGATCGGGGCGGGAGCTCCCGTGCAGCAGCAGACGTCGCGGGCCACGAGGAACATATGCTTGGTCTCCTCGATCCGCACCGGATCTGCGACGAGATGAAATCGGAATTCGTAATCAACGCTCGAGGTTCCAGCGATATTCGTCACGATAACGACATCGGAGCCGGCAAGAGGATCTCCTGCCCCCTGCGGATAGATACCATAGGTGAATCCATTCACTGTCTGCCCGAGCGACACCGTCGTCGGCGTCACTCCCCGTAAAACAACCTCGACTCCCTTGTCGGCACGGTATGATGCAAGTGACCATCCAGAGGGAATCGGGATCGGAAAGGCATCGAGCGTGCCCGGAGCGATCCGTCCGATGCGCGTGATCGTCTTGGTCGGAACGGAGGCGATTGTCGACAGGTGGGCGGTCTCCAGAAGCGCCGACACGCAGAAATCGATGCTGTTGGGGCGGATCACCACGAGAAACACCTCCTGAATCCCTTCCAGCTTCCGCGGTCCGTTGATGAAGGTTGCGTCGCTCTGAACCACGTGCGGACGAGGCTCCATCAGAAACACGGCGCGATTGGTGCCGAGATGGAACGCCTGGAACAGATTGTACATCTGCGTGATGTTCGTCACGTGCGACTCCGTTTCACGGCGCTCCGTGCTCGAGTCGGATGTGGAGACATCGCTGTGCTGCACCGAGTTGGAGTTGACATCTCCCCACTGGCCGTTGACGCCGCCGCCGACGGATGCATTGGCGCCGACAGGTCCCAGGCTGATTCCGCCGCTCACGTTGAAGTTCCAGCCGTTGAGCACATCGTAGTTCTGCAGCGACTGGGTGTTCTGCGCGCTCTTGCCGACTGACAGCGCGGTGCCCGATCCCGACAATACCTCGCCGCTCGATGTGACCGCCTCGTACATCTCCCGCTTCTTCGGCTCGAAGTCTCCGAAGTACGGATAGTCGATGAGGGCGGTCGATCCCTGGAGACTCGGAGGGGGGGCAACCGTCACTTGCAGCAGGCCGCCGTAGACCGGGTAGGTCGGTTCGAGGTCATCGACATTGCCCAGAGGAACGAGCGTGTTCTTGGTGTTTGTGGTCAACTGTGGTGCCCAGGGAGTGATGCTCACCGACACCTTCAGGTACGAGATCTTGTAGCCGGCCGCCAGAGCATCGGCCTGATAGTCATCCGAGGGATCGTAGCGGAAGACCGCGATCGAGTGGCGCCACGGATGTGGCCGGGTGGCGTCGCAGGGGTTCGCGTCGAGCATATCCTGCGTGACGCAGATGCGCTTCCACGGGATATCCGTGGGAAGCCCCAGATTGAATGTCGACATGGTTGTAGAGTGGTTATAGGTGAATAGAGCCCGCCGTGCGGGCTGTCGTTCCAGATGATTGTGCGTTCGGGTGGCGATGGCCGTCAGCCCGCCTCGTGAAGGGCTGACGGCGCGCAATCACATGCGTCGTCGTCGATTGCCGGGGAGCCTGGCTCCGGAAGCAACCGTTATGGGGCGCGTCTCGGGACGCTATCGTATCGAATGTCGCGGTGTCTCATGCTGAGCAACCGGCGTGGAGTCGGAGCATGAGCTCGCAATGGTGATGGAGTCTGAAGTGCCTGATGTGCGATATGCACAGACAGGCACATCCGCTCATGGTAGGCGCACGTCTTCAGCGTGCGCCATGGGAGGCACGGAAGCTCCTCTTCGGCGTGCTCCGAAGCGTTGGCGCTCGACTGCCGGAGATCACGGAGCCGCCGGTACGAGGCATTCGTATCTCGCTAAGGTGTTGTAGCCCTGTCAGGCGGCCGACCATGATACCTCGCACGGGACAAGTCGTCGCGCGATATGGCTGGTCCACGCGGATTTACGCGTGTCGGATTGGGGCGTGAATCTCCGCTGGTGCTGCCAACGTGCATTGCCGAGGTCAGTCCACTTGAGTCACTGGTTCTTGATGATGGTCGTTCAGCAATAATCCGTGCCCATGTCCTCGTGTGTATGTTATACAGGTGTGTCGTGAATAGTGCTTCCATAGTTGGCCAAGGAGGGTTGGCCCAACGACGGTTTTGACAGGCCATGTGCCAACTCTTTATGAGAACTGTTCTATCACGCCTTGCAGGAACGGGAATCTCACCCCGAATTTAGATCGGGCATATATTTGTCGCGCTACTGCTCGCCCGAGTTTTCTTGAGATTTGTCATTGGGTTGGTTGCTTCGTTCGGGACCATGGGAGATCACGGGTTTCCAGGTATCCCTCGGCAGTCCCTCGATCTTCCTGATCCGGCCGAAGTAGCGCTCCAGATTAGGGAAGAGCCTGTATGCGGATAGGAGATAGTTGTCGTCTGACCATCGGTTGCCTTCGGTCCGCGTGATGACCACAAGACTGTATGGGGTTGTGCCAGGCTCCAAGCTGATGATAAGCTCTCCATCGTCGAGATCATGATAGCCGATTGGTTGAGGAAGCGGCGCCTCGAACTCGAAATGCCAATGGCGCTGCCAACCACCTTCCGGGGAAGGTTCCCATTCTGGAAGATGTTTGGTGATTTTGATAGTCGATTCTTTGATGTTCATTGCTCTTTCAGGTTCGTTTGGTCAGCGATACGTTCCTGGTAGCTACATCCGTAACCCCAATATCTCAAGAGGTCTGAATTAGCCAGCCCGATTGGCGGAGCAAGTCCGGAGTCGCCTGGCGGTAAAGGTGCACTACAATCCCTTCTCCTTCCGTCATCTCGCGGCCTCTGTTTTTGGCGTCCATGGCCATTTCTCGGGTGAGTTGCGCCTGATGCTGATGCTTACCTCGGGCGTTTCGTGCTGGTATGCTATGCCGTGGGAGCATCCTGTTGCTCCGAGCAAGGAGGATGCGCCATCCAATCTCCATCGAATGAAAACACGATCTCACGTTCATCATGGCCAAGTGCCATCCAGGTGGCCACCGCGGCGGTGGCCGTGGCCGTGCCGATCGTCGTATCCACATTCGATACCACGAGATCGGTGATCTTGAATGAGGCCGTCAGGCCGCCGGATCTCACGTGCATTGATATGCCGAGGCGATACCGTGCTCCACGGCGTTTCCGAGCCATCGGCGTAGACTCGGAGTGTCGTTGTCCCACGAGATGCTGAATGGCCTATTGGCAAGTGCCTCGATGTCGATCTCGGCAAAGAACGTCACGCGACTCGGCGTTTTGAGGAACTTGTATCGTGCCATGGTGCCGTGGTCCAGGTTGCTTCTCGTGCGATCAGGAGGGTTCCGACCGTGTGGATGATGGAACGGAAGCCGGCCATTCGTTCCCTACCAGGCTCCGAAACGAAGGCAGCTGGAGGTGCCCTGCCTGGCCAAGGTGGCTGACGTGTCTGAAGCCGTCCGTCCTTCGGTACTTGAGGACCCCCTGGAGTATCTTGAATGTGTCGTAGAAGTTGTTGAAGAACTGCGCCTTTGCGTGTTCTTCTTCGGCTGGCGTTAGACCGCGCGTGCGGCCCGAAAGTCTGCCTTGGAAGTATTCGAGTGCTGCCGTGATGCAGTGGAACTCATGATTGCGAAAGACGCATGGCCCACGCCAAGCATGCGGAGCGCCATCAGTGATATATACTTCACAGAGCTCGTAATGGGGGCACATCGTTTCGAAAACTGCTCGACGACATCGCTGGCGTCGGGGAGCCGTTCAGCAGTAAAATATTCCCTTAGCTCATCTAAGGTGTAACACCTATGCGCTGAGAGTTCGCAGAGGTGAATGTAAACGAATAGACGCTGCGTAAACCAGACGTCGCAGCTGAGTCTCAACATGAACTCCTCCTCCCCGTGATACAAAGATCTCTCCCGACTCACGAATGGCATCGACGCCTCTGGCCGAAGTGTGATGCCTAACTCGTATTATGCCGGCCTCAGCATCAGAGGCCAGAGACTCGGATCTTCCAAACAATCTTGAAAACGCCTTCCCGATCCGTGTTTCGCTACGCGCGAAAGTGCTGATCGACAACCGTTCGCCATTCCCGAGCAAGGGACTGTCTGAGAGCTGAAGCGAAGCTTCTTTGTGCTCCCCTCGCCGCCGTCTCCTCGATCGCCCCCTCGCCTCCGGTCGCCAAGCCCACTACCACATCGAACGCGAACGAGCCCCACTCCCCCTTGCTCATGTGCATGAAGGCTTCGGGCATCTGGGAGATCATGTTCCCGAGCCGCTGATACCGGGAGGGATCGACGGATTTGCCGCTGGTGTCCGTCAGCCGGACGGCCTTATCACGAAACTCACTGGGGTACTGCTTCTAGTTGTTCTTCATAAAATACCTCTCGGGCCAAGTTAGCCGCTTTGTATGTCCACCAAATGGGGCAAGGTCAATCCTATGCTCCAGCCAGGGATGCCGAGCCGATCGTCCCGGAGGCGAGATCATCGGAAAACTTCTCCCAGTCGTCGATGTTCTCAGCCCATGCGGGGATGAAGCCATCTAGGTGAGTGAGCATGGTATTGCAGTCGGCGCGACAGTAGATACTGATGCTTCCTTGATATCTGCGTCCCGGAGGTGCCTGCATGTCGGGGGCGCCTTTCCATACGCTAAACATGAGATTGCCACCTCCACAGACAGGGCAGGTACGTGAGGCGAGCCGGTCGAGCCGCCCATGGAGGAAGTCGTCTTCGAGTTGGGCCGTCATGATATTGAGCAAAAACGAATGTTCCCACAAGGTGGCCTTATCTAAGATGAGGCTTCGGCCTCGGCTACGCTAACCTCCATATATCGTGGAGCCTGGCCGGATGTCGTTGCCTGAACCCGCGATGAGGATGAATATATTTCGTTGCCTGATGAGTGACTCGCTTATCGCGATGTCGAGTGCGTCGGCTGTAATCCGGCTCGTGTCGCATGTAATGACGACCTTCTGCCTTATCGCTCTCCGCAGCTCCGATAGTTCGAGGTGACCGAATTTCTCTCTCGCGTCAGCTACCACACGGCCTCTACCCGGGATGGCCCGGACGTCAGAGATAGTGAAGAGTGATTCCATTGGCTGCTGTGGAAAGTAAACCGTAGATACTGCGTGGTCGATCGCATACTGGCTCCTCGTGCGCTCATTCGTCTCTCGAAGGAGGCATTTTAGGTTGCCTGGGCGGCAATCTGGTCCCGTGCCGGACTCAAGCACTGTAGGACGAGGTCGTCGATGGTCGCCGCCATGTCCATGATCTCGCCGGCAATATCTGGTCGATGCTCCCATGCAGATTGGCCCGAAAAATACGTTATCAGAACGATGACATAGAGCTCGGACATGAGATCCTTGTCGATCAATTCCTGCTTCTGCCAGATATCCTTGAGGCCTCGGAGTTTGGTGCATAGCGCTTCGAACGCTTCGCGATCAATCTCATATCCTTCTCTGAGCTTCGTGGCGAACTCGTTTGCCTTGATGGTTGCTTTGATATTCGTAATGGCCATCGGCGTCTCCGAATAGTTGTAGTTGTCGCAGAACGCAATCGTTCTTATCCGAACGAGTTCTTGACGATCCCGCGAAGCAGCTGAAGGCTTCGAGCAGAGAGCGTTCTCGCTGCGCTGCGTCTTCAGCCATCAAGGTGAGGTGCGAAGCCAACAGAGCCTGCTCCTCATCAGTAACATTGCTGGGGTAACCGGACCGGATAGCCTTCCTTATCCGCTGTTTCATACCGTATGGGGTTGGGCCGATCGCGCGCCGTCAGCGCCCGGTGTCGATTCTAATCCTCGCCGTTGGAGACTGATGCCATTCACCTTATGCCTAGCGAGCGGATTGCTGATCGGAGCAAGGAAGGTGCGGATTCATCGTGGCCCAGGGCCATCCATGCGGCAACGGTGGCGGCTACCGTAACCGTTGCCGGCGTCGTGTCGACATCGGATATCAGCATATCCTCGATCGTGAAGGCGGAGTTTGCGCCGCCGCGTGCCAAATGGCAGTTATACGCTGAAGCAAATCCTTCTTTGATCGCAGCATTGAAGCCGATTTGTAGCCTAATAGTGGATTCGTTCCATCGAATGTTGAAAGGGCTGGTGAGATCTGCCTCGATCTCTACTTCAGCGAAGTACACCATACGGTTCGCTGTTTTAAAAAATCTGTATCTGCTCACGGCCATTATAGTATGCGTGGTGCTCCGGGGATTCTGTCTGATGGAGTCTCGTCCTTCAGGATAAGGTAGAATAGGAATCCCAGTTTGTACGCCATCTCCTCGAGCTCCGTCTGGTGGGACCCAAACGCCGGGGCTTCATTACAGATGATAAGGTACGATGAATAGATCTCGATCAGTAGATCCTTCGGGATGAGGCTATTCCCCTTGAGTGCATAACTCATATCGGTGGTCACGCCGATAAGAGACGCAAATGCGTCGCGGTCAATGTCGCGCGTTGTCTGCAGTGGGACGAAGAACCTGGTGATCGCGTTGCGCAGCTCCTCCGTAAGCACGGGAATGCTGGTGTCCCGACGCCTCCCGAGCGGTTCAGTGTGTGTCATGCCATGTATCCTCGTTGCTGTTTCACCTTCCGGCCAGGATCATCACCTGAAGGGCCGCCAGAGCTCTCGTGGCTGGCCCTGGATTGTTGATAGCTTCCCTATCATATGCTCGAGCTGCTGGAACAGCACATAGGAATGTATGAAGAAGAGATCGTCGGAGAACGGGTTGCCCTGTGTCCGCACAGTTGTTAGTAGCTCCCTTGGGTCAGCTCCTTCAGCCAGAGAGACCATAGTTCGCGGATAGTCGAATTGCTCGGAAGACGGAATGTCGACGATGTCGATCTCGAACCTGAACCTCCACCGGCGCTCCCAATGGCCATTGCCGAGGTCAACCCACTTGGGCCATTGGTTCTTTATAATGGGTGTCCCACTGTAGTCTGTGTCCATGTTCCGGCATGCCCTGTATCGGTTGCGGAAAGATTGCTCGTCCGGCCAGGATGGAAGCCAGTCCCATCGATTCAGTCGGGATCACACGCGCGAAGATCATATATGCGAATGGGTCTCCAGGTATCTCTCGGCAGTCCCTCGATCTCTCTGATCCGTCCAAAGTGGCGCTCCAGATTGGGGAAGAGTCTGTACGCGGATAGGAGGTAATTGTCGTCCGACCATCGATTGCCTTCGGTCCTCGTTACAACCACCAGGCTGTATGAGGTCGGCCCCGGCTCCAGGCTGATGATAAGCTCTCCATCGTCGAGATCATACTGGCCCAGCGGCCGAGGAACCGGTGCCTCGAATTCAAAGTGCCAATGGCGCTGCCAACCACCCTCTGGAGAAGGCTCCCATTCGGGAAGATGGTTAGTGAATTTGACCGTTGAATGCTTGATGGCCATAGCTGGTTGCTCTACGACGCGCCTTGTGACCACGTACAATAATGTTCAGCATCCCGATGCGCCTGTGTTGCCCGGCCCGATCGGTCGAGCAAATCCGGTGATCCTCTGTCCTGCCCGATGTGATTGAGCCGGACGGAGACGAGTGCGGTTGCGGTATGCTGTAATCCACGGCTTACAACCTCGAATCCGCAATCGTTAGAGCAACGGACTTCGTCCGGGTTGCCGGTTGTCTTACATATACACGGTGAGCCGCACCATGGGCACCGGCGGTCTGTATGGCCTGTCGTGTCATGCTCGAAATATGCATTGAGGGCGTACAGTGCTTCCTCTTCAGATGCCTCGCGGCTCCCATTATTGGTATCAATACAGAACCTCTTTGAATGTATGAGACGCATTCGCCCCATCGCAGTTCTCAAGGCCGATGTCGGCCGTAGTATGTCCGGAGAGTGACTCGCTAGTTGGAGCAAGGGAGGTGCGCGCTCCAGTCGCCGTCGAACGAAAAAGAGATCTCGCTTTCATCGTGTCCCAGGGCCATCCATGCGGCAACGGTGGCGGCTGCCATGGCGGTGCCGGCTGTCGTATCCACATTCGATACTCGTAGGTCGGTGACTCTGAATGAGGCCGTGGCGCCGCCAGACCTACCATGGCATCGATGTGCCGCGCCAATACCCTGCTCGATCGCTTCGCCGAGCCATCGCCGCGAGCTGGGATCGTCGTTGCCCCATATCACGCCGAACGTCTCGGTTGGCCGTGCTTCGATTTCGACTTCGGCAAAGAACGTCAGTCTGTTGTGTGTCTTGAGAAACCTGTATCTCGCCATGGCCCTATTTCTTAGGCTGCGATCGGGTGTTTTTATGAGGACTTTGCGGTCAGGGACGAAGGGGCTCACGCCGGCCAATCGTTTCCCACGACACTGCGGAACGAGGGGAGCTTGAGATGTTCCGCCTGGCCGAGATGGCTGACGTGTCTGAACCCGTCCATCCTTCGGTGCTTGAGGATTCGATCTAATGTCGTGAACGCATTTATGAAATTTTTGAAGATGCTGGCCTTTAGGATCTCTTCATCATCGGGGGTAAGCCCAAGAGCGTTGTCATTGAGTGTGTTTTGGAAGTGTGTTAGTGCCGCAATGATTCCTTTGAGCTCGTTATGTCGAAAGATACAGGGCCCAATGCCAAGTGCCCGGCACGTCATGGACAATGCGTTTTTAATAGTGCTAGCTATTGGAGTGCATTGCTCCGATAGTTTTGCGGCAACGTCGCCAGGAGCTGGGAGATCCGGATTGGCAAAGTAGGTTCTAAGCTCTGCTATGTTATAGCACCTATGGGCTGAAAGGTCGCAGAGGATTACGTACGTAAAGAGGCGTTGAGTGAACCACACGTCGCAAATAAATGCCTTGGGGCTTACATCCATATCTTCCACCATGATAACTTAACAAAGTTCGGGTTGAGATTCGTAATGTCTAGGTGCTTATTTGTGACGATCGTTCCCCATGGTCGACCATTTTGCATGATATTTGGATTGCCTTGGGCAAACGGTAAGTCTTGAGGTAGGTCGAATTCGACATATCCTCTCAGAGTCTCTGTGTGGCCAGCTGCGCCATAGTCCTTTGCTGCTGTAATTGCTGGCCCGAAAGGTTGAGTCTCAACATGCACGCCGCCGCCACGAGATACGAAGATTTCTCTGGATTCTCGGATTGCATCGACACCTCTCGCAGAAGTGTGATGCCTAACCCGCATTATACCAGATTCGGCATCGGAAATGACGGACTCGGATCTTCCAAACAGTTTTGAGAACGCCTTCCCAATTCGCGTTTCACTGCGAGTGAGAGAGCTGATCGAAAGTCGATCTCCAGCCTTAATTAATGACCGCTTAAGAGATGAAGCTAGGCTTCTTTGCATCCCCCTCGCCGCCGTCTCCTCGATCGCCCCCTCGCCTCCCGTCGCCAAGCCCACTACTACATCGAACGCAAACGAGCCCCACTCCCCCTTGCTCATGTGCATGAAGGCTTCGGGCATCTGGGAGATCATGTTCCCGAGCCGCTGATACCGGGAGGGATCGACGTTGAATATAGCATCCGTCCCCATGCTGAACATGGATGCCGCGCCGGTCAGCTCCTCCTCCAGCACCGCGAAGCCGTACGGACTCGCCATCAACACGTAATCGAAGCCGCGCTTGACGAACCCGCTGAGGAACTCCCCCACTGCTCCCATGCGTCCGAGGGTGTTATCCGCCGCCCAGGCGATCTTGTCCCGTACCCAGTTGCTGACGTTGCGGAGCGTGCTCGTCAGGTCCATCAGCCACTCCGGTCCCTTGATGCCGGGGCCATCGCCCGGTCCATAGAAGATGGACTTGCCCGATGTGCCGCCGACCATCGAGATGTGCTTGGACGCGCCGGCGAATCCACCTCCACCCGGTCCCATCGCCACCGATCCACCGTCGCTCGAGCCTCCGCCTGCTCCCTTGCCGATCGCCAGTCCGGTGGGGTCGGCGTAGTCGATCGGGTTCTGCGCGGCGTAGGCGTAGAGGTTGGGGCTGTCGATCACGCCGAGGGGATCGTGGCTCAGCCAGAGACCATGTCGCGGGTCCATCATCCGGGCGCCTGCCAGGTAGGTTCCCGTGTCGTTCAGCCAGCGCATGCCGCCGAAGCGGGGCTCGATGCCGGTCGTCGATGTCGCCGGCGTCGGCGCGCCGAACGGCTCGTAACGGAATCGCTGGGCAAGCGCGCCGGAGTTGTCGGTCGCCGCCAGCAGATTCAGCCGGGCGTCGTAATGGAGCAGGTGCGTGGCACCGGCCGTATGCGTGGCCATCGGCCCCGGCAGTCCCGGATGATGTGAGAACTGCCGCGTCACTCCGGCCGAGGCGCGCTCCTGCCAGAGCGTGCCGCCGAAATAGGACAGATCGCTCGTTGCTCCGGAAGCGGAGGTGATGCCGCCGACCCGCCCGAGTGGATCGTAGGCGAGGCTCGTCTTCGTCGTGGTGCCGGTGGGGTCCTTCACCCTCACGATCCGGCCGAGCGCGTCGACCTCGTAGCGGTTGTTCGCGTCGGTCTGGCGCGTGCCGTCGGGGAGATGCGTGACCGTTTCGCTTCCCACCGTCGAGAGGCGGTGTCCGGTGTTGTAGGAGTACTGCGTCGTCGTGACCGTTCCGACCGAGTCGGTTTTGCGGAACGTGAGCCTCTCGTCCGCCTTGCCGGTGTTGAGAGAGAGGAACAGGAATTCGTACTTGATCGGCGCGGGGCTCTGCGCCGCCAGCGCGGTTCCGATCGACCCGATATCGGTGTCGTTATTGGCCTGCGTGTAGCCAGTGGTTCCGAGCGTGACGGTGGCCGAGCCTTCCCGGGTTTCGGTCAGGCGGTTCCGGGTATCGAAGAGATGGAGCCGAGACTGCACGGTGCCCGCGCCGATCAGCTCGCCGCGGCGTCGGTTGTTCGTGTCGTAGCGATAGTCGATCTGCTCGTAGAGCGTCGCGCCCTTCTCGTGCTTGATCCGGTTGACGCGCTTCCGCTCGTCGAAGGAGATCGTGCTCGTGACGCCTCCAAGCAGTGCCGCCTTCCCGATGAGGGATGGGCCATACGGAGTGAAGTCTCCGAGCGTCGCTCCGCCGGCGCCCAGGGTGCCGTTGGCCGTTCTTTCGATCTTCGTCACCACGCCGTTGGGATTCGTGGTGAAGGTTTCCTCCCGACCATCGGGCCACTTCTTCACGTAGGTGCCGGCCAGGTCGTTGTAGGCCATTTCCAGAAGCTCGCCGTGAGTGGTCTCCTTCAGAAGCCGTCCCAGGCTGTCGTGGGCACGGGTCACGGTGGCCGATCCGGCGGTCGCGGATGTGAGCCGGCCGAGCTGATCGTAGGAATAGGAGTGCCGCGGGATCGTGTCGATGCCGGACGGGACGTTTGCCGCGCTCATCGACGCCAGCCGCCCGGCGGCATCGTGCGTATAGGCAAATGATATCCCACTCGGCAGCGTGCTGCCGGACAACAGTCCGTCGGTGCCATAGGTCATGGTGCGAGGTGCCGCGTCGCCAGGACGAAGCGTGCTCACCACGCGTCCGATGCCATCGTAAGTGTAGGTCGTGCTCTGCCCCGAGGGATCGGTCTGGGAGATGAGTCGGCCGACCGGATCGTAGCTCCGCTGCGTGACGAGGTTCAGGCCGCTCGGGTCCAGCGTATCCGTCAACAGCTCGTTCAGCAGGCCGTACGTGTATTCCTTGCGGGTTCCGTCGCGCTGGACCGTGGCGGTGAGAAGGTTTCGATCGTCGTATTCGAACCGGGTCGTGGCTCCATCCGGCTCCCGCATCTCGATCAGCCGTCCACGAGCGTCGCTCGTTCGCCTCCATGTTCTGATCTTTACCGTCGTTCCATCGGTCTCGATGTCGTGATGCGCGATGTCGACCGTGCGGTTGGCGAGATCGTAGGTGTAGACGGTCTTGTTCCCGATCGGATCGACCTCCTCGGTCGCCCTGTTCATGCCGTCGTACTTGTAGGTCGTCACGCCGCCACGAGGATCGACCACCTTGACGAGCCTGTCGTCCTTGTCGTAGTAGAACTCGGTCGTCAGCCTCGGCGTGGTGGAGTCATCGAACGGCTCCGCGTCGCTGAAGGGACGCAGCGTCCGCTCGATCATGCGTCCCCTGGCGTCGTAGGTGAACTCGGTGCGCGAGAGAAGCTCATCCTCCGGATTGGAGTATGCTTCGATACGGGCAAGCAGGCCACGCGCCGACCATCTGTTCAGGCTCGACGCTCCGGATGGGGTAATGGTGCCATCCGATGCGCGATGAAGCTGATCCACGCGCGAGACACGGCCGAACGGACCGTACGAATAATCGATCAGGTGATCCTCGGCCGGTCCCGAAACTTCCCGCTGCAGGAGGCCATCGCGACGATAGATGTAACGCTCGCGTGTCGTCGCGCCATCGGTTCCGGTTACCTCAAGGCGGAAGAGATGGCCGCGCTCATCCCACGACCATCGGGTCATCGCCCCGATCGGGTCGGCGCTTTTGAGCGGAAGGCCACGGTGATCGACCGTTCGGAGGGTGACACGGGGTTGAGCGGTGTTGGCTCCGATCTCACTGCGCACCACGTGGCCGAGAACGTTGCGGACGATCCGATCGACGATGTAATTCTCCTGAATCGTCTGATCGGAATAGCCTCCACGCGGACGGCGGACCTCCACGAGCATGCCGTCGGCGTCATAGCGCATGTGCGTGGAGACGGCGGACCCGCCGATTGTCGGCTGCGTCACCTGTTCGATCTGTCCGAGAACGTTGTAGGTATACGTCGTCGTGGCGCCGGTCGGATCGGTCACGGTTGCGAGAAAGCCGTTCGTGTCATACGAGAAGGTCTGTTCGGCGCCGATTCCACCGGTGCCGGCATCGCTCTTCTTCGTGAGAAGGCGCCCGATTCCGAGGCCGGCGCTTTCGTTGTACCGCAGCTCGTGGCGTATTCCCTCCGGAGTTATGATTGCCGTCGTCTGCCCCCGGGTGTTCACTTCGAACTGTGTTTCGGCGCTCTGCGACGTACCATCGGGAAGTGTCGCGGCCGGATGGGAAATCTTGAGCAGCTTTCCTTTGCTATCGGTGCTGTAGTGATACGTGGTGGTCAGGTCGGTCGAGGAAAATCCGTCGCCGGCCAGCCCATGTTCGGTGAGAAGAAGCTGGAGCCCGGCATCGTACGTCCCTTCCCACACGGTCTCCCGCAGGTTCCCGTCGAGGGATTCGACTTTCGCGAGCATGCCGCGCATCCGTGGATCGGCGTGATCGTGATGATAGGTGCGCTCTTCGCCGAGGCCCCAGATATGGTCGACCACGCCGGCATCCGAGTACAGAAAATCCCTGACGTGGCGCACCTTGGTGCGATTCCCCTGCGAGTCGTACTCGAACGCGACGGCGGCGATCCAGAAGGACCCGTCCGCGGCCAGA
Organism: Bacteroidota bacterium; assembly: GCA_048498995.1. Taxonomy (GTDB): domain Bacteria; phylum Bacteroidota; class Ignavibacteria; order OLB7; family OLB7; genus JBEHWX01. The sequence goes on along the minus strand of JBEHWX010000088.1, from coordinate 10,388 downwards.
CGCGTTCTTCGGTCGAGCATATCGCCGCGGAAATTGAACGTGTAGGTGGTGAGCCCGCCATTGGGATCGAGAACCTCGGTCCGCTGTGTCGGAACGTTCACATAGACATCGTTCGGGGGCAGCCACTGGATCTGTGTGTAGGAGAACTGGAAAAGATTGCCGCCATGGATCTGGCGCACGAGCCGACCGTAGCTCCAGCTCGACGGATCTTCATCATACGCGTTCTCGACATATACCTTCCCGTGACCATCCTCGATGCGAAGGATGTTGTGACGGAGCGTCTCCGGCAGAAAAGGATCGCCGTAATGATATCTCCGCTCGGCCCCCTCCGGGTGGTCGGTCGTGCCGGGATACATGACGCGAAGAAGATGTTGGATATCGGGATCGTGCCAATAGCGGACCTGGCGCCCGAGACTGTCGGTCACCGATTCGAGAAGGCCACATTCCCCATAACTGAACTGAAGGAAATGATATGGTCCGGAAGCCGTGGCTCCCATGGCATCGACCGGTTTGCAGCTCACCGTCTGAAGCCGGTTCTGGCTGTCGTAGACATAGGTGAGCGCGTTGCCGAATCGGTCGACCACGCTGGATAGCGGAATGCGATATGCATCACTCCAGCCGGATGGCCGCGCGAAGTACCAGGTGACGCCGCCGACGTCGCGTATCCTATACTCGCCGTTCGGATCGAGTATGGGAAGTTTCTCAAGCGTCTGGAAAACACCGCGTGGTGAATCGAAGCCTGCTCCATTATATCGGAAGCGATCTTCGTGGAGATTGCCACTCCAACGGACGACATCGAAGCTCGTCTGGCCGGCTGGGGGCTCCAGCTCGCGGAGATAGATGTTGTGATTGTGATCCCAGTTCCAGGAGAACGGGCCGGGATACGGATACCCGCTCCGATAGGTCCGAACCAGAGCCATCGGCAAAACCGTGTTCGGAATCACCAGGTCGGCTTCGACGATCGAAAGCGATCCCCGGGAGAGATCGACCGGATCGCCACCGCTGGCCGTTTCACTGCTTGCATCACCGCCGATCGGCGCCGGATGCGCGGACTTGGCTAGCTCCTCGTCCGATGGGCCGTACACGGGACTCGGGGGCGCATCCTGCTTCTTTCCACGGCTTCCTTCGGCTCGTGCATTGGCGGTGATCTCCGGGGCGCCCTGGGCGGAGCCGGAATCGGTGCTCTTCTTTCCATCCACTGGCTGTCCCGATGCGCCGGCGGCGGCCACGGTGGTGTCATAGCACGAGGCATCGGGACAGTGGGTCGCGGCCCAGTCGCACAGCGCTTTCAGCGCGCCTTGCGATTGCTCGAGAACGACCGCGCGAATCGAAGGATCGGATGCTCGTCGCGCGGAGCTGATGGTGCGCACCATGGCGCACGCATCCTCGACCTCGATTGCATCGCCTGGCTGAAGCGTGATGTCGTTCCCATTTGCATCCTTTGTTGTTATCGGGTCGTGTCCTTTGTTGGTGAATATTGTGGGGAATTCCGGTGGGGTGTTTTCGTCCTGGCCGTTCGGCATGGCATTACCTCGGCGAAGTATTGTTCGTTGTGATGTCGGTGGCTGTACGATGTCGGAGTTGAAGGCGCCGTTCGATTCGGCGTAGGGGCGTGCACATGCACGCATGTGCATGACAGCCGAATCCGGTGCCGTTTATATCGGACGCGGATTCCCGCCAACAGTGATCCGGACAATGCTCCGCCCCAGAGCAATAATTGCAATCATTGCTCTGGGCGCGCCGTGGAAAAGGGGCAATCCTCTCCTCGGCTGCCGGAAGTGCGTGGCGAGTCGTCTGTCGTCAACTTGCCGTGATCGGGCAAGTGCTGGGATTACTATGTCGAGTGCGACATGGTCGTGCTGTATCGGGCGTTGTACTTGTCACCTGTCGCCGGATGTTCGGCGGAATTCTGGTGGCGTTGTGGTGCGAATGTATACTCCGGGCTCGACGATGTCAATGCCCAAGAAGGATACTCCAGAGATTTATTTTTGCGCCTCCACGGCCGTTTTGCCACGGGGCGATGGTGTTCGCATGAATACGCCGGCTCAGGTGAAACACACTGCACTCTTCGGACGAAGAGAAATCGTCCGTGGAAGGTTCCTTCCACCCGTCGCCTCATCCCTTCCCCACCGCCGCCGCGAGCAGGGCGAGCTCCTCGGCGTAGATCTTCCGGAGCATCGGCGGCACCATGAGCTTCTCCAGCATATTGCCGCTCAATTCCGTCGCGATCGTTACCGCCGAGCGGAAATCCCCCAGCGCCTCGACCGTGAATGTGGTGACCGCTCCACCATCGACGTCTCGCTCGACGAGAACGCGCCCCGGTTCCGGCTCGCTCACCTCCATCCGCATCGTTCTGGTCGATCCCATCGTTGCCATCGTCACCTTCAGCAACGTTCCGGCGCCCGTGCCCCCACGCTCGATCTCGATCGATGGGAAATATTTCTTCGGGAGTATCCTCGGATGCCCGTCGCGATAATCGGCCAGTAGCTGATAGATCGTGCCGGCCGGCGCGGCAATCTCGCGCGTGGCCGATGCGGAAATTCTCGACATGACGTATTGGAAATGAATTGACGGAAACGATGCTTCGATGCCGGACCGTTACGATGCGTGGAACCGCTCGTGCGCGGCGCGCTCGAGCATCTCGCGATGTTCCGGCGCGGCGATGCCGATGAGCGCCCTCGCGCGCTCCCGGAGCGATCTGCCGTAGAGATCGGCCACGCCGTGCTCGGTAACCACGTAATGCACGTGCGCGCGCGTGGTCACCACGCCGGCCCCCTGCTTCAGAAACGGGACGATCCGCGATTCTCCATGACTGGTGGTCGACGGAAGCGCGATGATCGGCTTGCCTCCCTCGGATCGGGTCGCGCCCCGGATGAAATCCATCTGTCCGCCGACGCCGGAATAAAGACGCGTGCCGATCGAGTCGGCGCAGATCTGGCCGGTGATGTCCACCTCGACGGCGCTGTTGATCGCCGCGACGCGCGGGTTCCGGCGGATCACCTCGGTGTCGTTCACGTAGGCGATATCCAGGAGCGCCACCTCCGGGTTGTCGTCGATGAAATCGTAGAGCCGGCGCGTCCCCATCACGAATCCTCCCACGATTTTTCCCGGATGCGTCCGCTTCAGGCGTCCGGTGATCACGCCGCGCTCCACCAGATCGAGAATGCCGTCGGAGAACATCTCGGTGTGAATGCCGAGGTCGACGTGCGAGCCGAGCGAGGCGAGGACCGCGTCCGGAATGGCGCCGATCCCCATCTGCAGCGTGGCGCCGTTCTCGATCAGCTCCGCCACGTTCCGGCCGATCGCCCGCTCCAGCTCGGTGAGCTCCGCCGGATGATGCTCCGGGATCGGATCGCTCACCTCCACGCCGAAGTCGATGTCGTCGACATGGATCTGGCCGTCGCCGTGCGTGCGGGGCATGTTCGGATTCACCTGCGCTATTACCGTGCGGGCCACTTCCAGCGCCGCGCGCGTGGCGTCCACCGAGACGCCGAGGGAGCAGAACCCATGTCGGTCCGGAGGGGATACGTGGATCAGGGCCACCTCCACCGGCTGGATGCCGCGCCTGAACAGCAGCGGCACCTCGCTCAGGAATACCGGCACGTAGTCCGCGTTCCCCGCCGCCACCGCCTCGCGGACGTTGGCGCCGATGAAGAGGGCGCGGGTGCCGAAGCTTGCGCGATACTCGGCGCCGGCGTAGGGAGCGCTTCCCTCGGTGTGGAGGTGGATGATCTCGACGCCGCGCAGCTCCGGAGCGCGCGCGGTCATGGCCTGGATCAGCCGTTGCGGCGCGGCGGCCACGCTCTGGATATAGACATGATCCCCGGAGGCGATGACGCTCACCGCCTCCTCCGCCGTGACGAGCTTCATGAAGTCTCTCTCCTTCGTTGCTGTTCGGTCGATACTCGGGGGAGCTACGTGTCGTGGGGGCATGATGCCGGAAGGGCTCGCGGAGATGCCGCTCCGCGAGCCCTTCAACGGCTGCTCTTATCCGGCCACGGGGCCGGCCACGGGGCCGTCGGCCGGCACGGCCAGATCGGCCTGGAGGCGCTCCCACTCGTTCTCGGCGAGCACTCCCCGCACCACGCCCATCATCGCCTGGAAGGCGGGCGGGGGGGCGGCGGCGCGGATGCCTCCGAGGAAGCCGGCGCGCTCGACCGGATCGATGGAGGGAATCGTGTAGCGGAGCATCATCATCACGTCGTTCGGGGCATTGGAGGCGATGATCGACTTCAGCATGCCCCCGAGCTCCTCCTCGGCGCAGTGCTCCATGAACAGCGGGGCCATCTTCACCTCCTCGCGGTTCATGTGCGTCAGGTAGTCGCCGACGAAGCGGTTGATCGCCAGGTAGAGATTGTCCTGCTCGGCGGTGCGATCCTCCGGCGCCATGTGGTCGATCGCGGCGATCTGCTCCTCGAGCTCGTGAATGCGGCGGTGGACCTCCTCATGCTCCTCGCTGTCCTGCCGGCTGACGCCGGGGATCTTCGCCTCCAGCAGCGGAAGCTGGAAGTTGTCCTCGACCGCGCCATGACGATCGAGGAAGTGGAATACCTCGGCCGCGCGGGACTTCAGCGCGTCCCATTCGGTGGCGACCGAGAGATCCGCGCGACCCGATTCGTAGGCCAGGTCGAACAGGGCCTTGCGCAGCCCCTTGTGGACGCGCGCGTAGATATCCGAGCGGGTAACCTTCATGCTTGCTCTCTCCGGAAGTGATGTCACTGGATGTTCGGGCGAGAGCAAAAGTACGAGGAGGGAGCGGATGGTGGGGTGTAACGAGAAGCGAACATGATGATCCGGAATCGGCCGGCCGGGAACGGACGCTTGGCCCGTTCCCGGCCGGTGATCGGTTCACGCGCTCACGCCGCCGCGGCGGAACATCACGAAGAGTGTCGCGGCGGCCAGCGCCAGCAGGCCGAGGCCGGTGAGCCTGGTGGAGGCGCGTGTCGGCAGCGGCGGGGGAACCGAGATCACCCCGCGCTCGTCGGCCACCGCCGGACTGAGCACGTAGCGCCCGCGGCGGGGACGCGCGCTCGACAGGAACGTGCGCGCCAGCACCCGGAGCTCACGGTGCAGCACCTCACCCCGCATCGGAAGCCCATGGCCGGTGGCGGCCACCGACGGGTTCAGCGCCGACAGACGCTCCACCGAGCGCCACGCGGCGCGCCAGTCGCTGGTGAAGTAGGCCGGCGGGCCATGCAGCTCGCGCCGCTGCGTGATGACCGCCATGGCCGACTCCTGCTTGGTCGTTACGAACGCATCGCCGACGATCAGCGCGCGGTCCCGCCGACGGAACAGGGAGATGTGTCCGGCGGTGTGCCCCGGCGTGTGGATCCACTCCCAGCCGGCCAGCCCCGGGATGCTCCCGTCCTCCGGCAGCGCGCGCACCTTGCCGGCGATGTTGATTCCCTCCCTGGGATAGAGCTTGGCGAAGAGCGCCATCGCCCCGCCGCCGACCGTGGGATCGGGAGGGGGATAGTTCGAGCGTCCGGTCAGATACGGGAGCTCGAGACGATGCGCGTAGACCGGCACGTCCCAGATCTTCAGCAGATCCTCCAGCGACCCGACGTGATCGAAGTGACCATGCGTCAGAATGATCGCCTGCGGACGGGTGCCGGCGCCGAACGTGGTTTCAGCGAACTTCCTGATCTTCTCGGCCGAACCGGGGATGCCGGTATCGACCAGGAACCACGGTCCGAAGCCGGGGCGGCCGATGAAGTACAGGTTGACCATCAGGGTCCGTAATCCGGTGATATCCTCGGTGACGTTCTGCACCGGGCTCGGCCGGAAGTCGATATCGAGCAGGTGATCCTTCGTCATTCGTGCGCTTCCTACGTTGGTCGTTGAGATCGCGATGCCCGGCGAGCGCCGTCGGATACAACCGACATGCCGGAGCAGGCCTCCGATCTCCTCCACGGCGACCGGCGGACATCCTTCCCCAGAGCACGCAAACACCGAGCCCGATTCGCTCGCCGGCGGCCTTCGCGGTACCCCCATTCCTCCGCGCCGACACCGACCCGGCCCCCACGCGCCGGACATGCGCGTCGAGACGCCACATCCCTCACCCCCCCCCTCCCCCTTCCACGGATGGCATCTCGGAAGAACGTGCCCATCCACCTCCGGACCTGGCCGATCCGGGGAGCCGGATGGAGCATGACCTCCTCACCGATCGCGGAGCGGAGCCTCACGCGCGCCATCGGGCCGATCGATGTATCTTCATCGCCACGTCCCCAGCCGGGGGCGCTTCCGACGAACATCAGAACTTCGACCCTGCCATGGATTCCGCGATTCGCCCACGACTGCTCGCGATGCGCGACACGCTCGCGTCACTTTCGGCGGCACGGTGCGGCCTCTATCACGAGGTGGCCCGCTTCGACGCGAGCCTCCCCTTCCCGCTGGTGCCGACCGCCACCCCGGAGCGGTATTCGAGCCCCCTCTTCTGTCCGATCGATCAGCGCGCCGGCCGGCTCCCGTGCGCGCATTCCACCGCGCGCCGCATGCTGCTCCGGGCGATCGAGCTGCTCGGCGAGCTGCGCGATGACCAGGGGGAGCCGCTGCTGCTGGAGCTGAACGTTGTCGAGGCGGAGATCGGGCGGCTGGATCACGCCATGTCCGACACGGCCAAGGAGGCGGACCGGCTTCGTCGGATAATCGAGGCCGGGGAGGATTCCGCCGATGACGCCACGCTCGCCGATGCGCTGCAACGGGCCAGGAAGCAGATCACCGGCATCGCCGCCGAGCACAACCGGTGCGCCGAGCGGATCGACGGTGTCCGCAACCGGCTCATGGCGCGTATCGACGCGGCGATCGGAGATGGGGAGATCGGAGATGTCGTGACCACTGAGACGATGATCGGGGAGGTAACGCGATGAGCGGATCGCATCTTCACGCGCCGGAGCGCGCCGCGACCGGCGACGTGCCATCAGTGATCGAGCGCCCGCGCTGCTTCTGGGCCACGCGGGAGCCGAACCTCGGCTATCACGATACCGAATGGGGCGTGCCGCTGCACGATGATCGCCGGCTCTTCGAGTTTCTGCTGCTGGAGGGAGCGCAGGCGGGTCTCTCCTGGGAGACCATCCTGAAGAAGCGGGATGCCTATCGTCGCGCCTTCGACGACTTCGACGCCGAGAAGATCGTCCGCTACGATGACGAGCGGATCGCCGCGCTGATGGCCGATGCCGGGATCGTCAGGAACCGGCTGAAGATCACCTCGGCGATCGACAACGCGCGGGCGTTCCTGGAGGCCCGCCAGAAGCATGGCTCGTTCGACGCGTTCATCTGGAGCTTCGTCGACGGGCGGCCGATGCAGAACCGGCCACGATCGCGCGCCGATGTTCCGGCCACTTCGCCGGTCTCCGACATCATGAGCCGCGAGCTGAAGCGGCGCGGCTTCCGCTTCGTCGGCTCCACCATCTGCTACGCGTTCATGCAGGCCACGGGAATGGTGAACGACCATACCGTCGACTGCTTCCGCGCCGCCGAGATCGCGGCCATGGGATGAGCCGGATCGGCGAACGTCACGTGCATCAACAAATCGAGGAATCACGGCATCATGGCTGAGAAGGTATCCGAACGGATCGGTGTCGAGGAGGTGCGACGCGCGCTGGAGGCCGCGGGGGATCCGGACGTGGCGGCGCAGGCGCATCGCTACTTCAAGGCCGGTCCCGGCGAGTATGGCGAGGGGGATCGTTTCCGCGGTCTCAGGGTTCCAGCCGTCAGGGAATTCGTCAAGGAGTTCGGCGATCGTCTCTCGCTCGAGTCGACCATCGAGCTGCTGCATGGCGCGTTTCACGAGGACCGGCTGCTGGCGCTCCTCGTCCTGGTGAAGAAGTACGGCAAGGGAAAGCGGGGTGACGAGGAGCTGCGTCGGAAGATCTACGAGCTCTACCTGAAGAATACGCGCCACATCAACAACTGGGATCTGGTGGACTCCTCGGCCGAGCATATCGTCGGCGCGTATCTCTTCGAGCGCGACAAGGAGCCGCTCTTCCACCTGGCCCGCTCGAAGAGCCTCTGGGAGCGGCGTATCTCGATCCTCGCGACGCTCCACTTCATCAAGAAGGAGAGCTACGACACGACGCTGGAGCTTGCCGAGCTGCTGCTGGAGGATAGGGAGGATCTGATCCACAAGGGAGTGGGGTGGATGCTCCGGGAGATCGGAGAGCGGGACGTGGAGGCCGAGAAGATGTTTCTGCGGGAGCACTGCCGGCGGATGCCCCGGACCATGCTCCGCTACGCGATCGAGAAGTTTCCGGAGGAGGAGCGCCAGCGCTTTCTCCGCGGCGAGGTGTGATGTCATCCTTTCGTCGCATGGGGTCGCGCCCCCCGGCGTGGCCTGGTTTCTGCCACCTTCCGGAGGCATGCGAGCATCCGGGGCCGGGAAGGGCCTGGCCCCGTCACCTGCGATAACGGAACGATGAGCGACACTCGACGAATCTGTGTCTTCTGCGGCTCGAACCGCGGCGCGCGCCAGGCCTACGCCGAGCAGGCGGAGGCCACCGGGCGCGTTCTGGCGCGGCGGGGGATCGAGCTGGTCTACGGCGGCGGAAACATCGGGCTGATGGGGATCGTGGCCGACGCGGTTCTGGCGGCCGGCGGGCGTGCCGTCGGCGTGATCCCGGAGGCGCTCGTGGTGCTCGAGCTTGCCCACGGCGGCCTCTCGGAGCTGCACGTGGTCGATTCGATGCACGAGCGGAAGCAGATGATGGCCGATCTCGCCGACGGCTTCATCGCGCTCCCCGGAGGGTTCGGGACGTTCGAGGAGTTCTGCGAGATCCTCACCTGGGCGCAGCTCGGCATCCACGCCAAGCCCTGTGGCCTGCTCAACGTCGAGGGATATTACGATCCTCTTCTGGCGCTCTTCGACCGCGCCGCCGAGGAGCGGTTCCTTCCGCCGGAGCATCGCGCGCTCGTGATCGAGGCCTCGAAGCCGGAGGAGCTGATCGACCGGATGATGACCCACCGGATGCCCCAGGTCTGGAAGGTGATCGATCGCGAGGAGAGCTGAGCCATGAGCGAGCGCCGTCGCGAAGCGCCGTCGCGGCGCGCTGCCGCGGAGCGGACACATCTTGCAATGGCTGCTTCCGGTTACGACGCGGGCCTCGCGGTTCTTGAGCATGGGGCGCGGAAGAGCGTAGATTGTCCCCGTTCGGGGAGCTTCCAGTAATGATCTTCCAGGGAATCCTTCGGGAATCCCGCGAGGATCTTCCCTTCCCCCATCCGATTGATTGTCGATACCTTCGAGAGCTCCGCAGTGAAGTATCAGCTCCTGGCGATGCTCGTCATCGCCGCCGGCCTGGTTGCCGGATGCATGCAGACGAACGATCCGATCTCGGCCGCGCCCACCGCGTGGGTGGCGCAGAAATCCGGGACCAGTCAGGATATCGTCGACGTCTTCTTCGTCGACGGGCGGAACGGCTGGGCCGTCTGCCGGTTCGACACCGTTCTTCGCACCACCGACGCGGGCATCACCTGGACGCCGCACTTCTACGGCATGCCCGGAGCTCCCGGCCTGTCGCTGGCGAGCATCCACTTCACCGATCAGTACAACGGCTGGGGGGTGGGACGCGGCGGCGTGATGATGCGTACCACCGATGGCGGCGTGAGCTGGGAGCCGCACGATTTCGCGTCGCTGAACAATTCCCCGAGCTCCCTCACGAGCATCTTCTTCCTCGACCGGAACCGCGGCTGGTTCGTCGGCGGCACGCGCTTCGGCGTCTTCCGCACCACCGACGGCGGTGAGAACTGGTCGCGCGCGGAGGATTCCGCCGGGATGTACGATCAGCTTCAGTCGATCACCTTCTCCGATCCGGAGCATGGCTGGGCCGTCGGCTCCCGACAGATCGCCGTCGGCAATCAGGGGGGAAGCTTCTCGGCCATCGTGGCGCGCACCGTCGACGGCGGCATGCACTGGAGCACGCAGCTCCTGCCGACGGCCGGATCGCTCGACCGCGTCTTCTTCGTCGACAGCCTGCATGGCTGGGCGGCCGGCACCGAGGGGGCGATCTTCCATACCACCGACGGCGGCGTTACCTGGCGCCAGCAGTCGACCGGCACCGCCTCGGCGATCCTGAGCATCTTCTTCGTCGACGCGTCCAACGGCTGGGCCGTGATCGACCGCCCCGTCAAAAGCGCCACCGGGGTCCCCGATCAGTTCAGGATGATTCTCCGCACCACCGACGGCGGCGAGCAGTGGCGATTCCAGGATCAGAGCGTCGCGCTCTCGAGCCTCACCGTGCTGCTGGACATCTTCTTCGTCGATCCCCAGCATGGCTGGGCCGTCGGCACCAACGGCACCATCTGGCGGACGACCACCGGAGGCTTCGCCAACTGATCGCGGTGCATACGCGAAACGACGCGCGCCGTCGGGATCACTCGATCGAGATCCCGAC
>JBEHWX010000087.1:0-25711 GCA_048498995.1 Bacteroidota bacterium | reverse complement strand
AGGTCCGCGAGCATCGCCCCGGCCGCGGAAATGTCGATACGAATATGCTCGGAGTTATGCCTGTTCGAGCGCGCTCTCGATATCGGCGAGTATATCCTCGATATGCTCGAGACCGACCGAGATTCTGACGAGACCGGGCGTGATATTCGCGGCCAGCCGCTCCTCCTCCGTGAGCTTCGAGTGCGTGGTGCTGGCCGGGTGCGAGGCGATGCTCCGCGTGTCGCCGAGGTTCGCCGTCATCGAGAGCATCTCGAGCGCGTTCAGGAATCTGCGCCCCGCCTCGAGTCCTCCCTTCAGTTCGAAGCAGAGGATCCCGCCGCCGCTGGTCATCTGTCGCATCGCGATCTCATGCTGCGGATGGCTCGGCAGGAACGGATACTTCAGCCAGGAGATCTTCGGGTGTCCCTCGAGCGTGGTCGCTATCCGGAAGGCGCTGGCCGCGTGCCGCTCCATCCTGACCTCGAGCGTCTCCAGGCTCTTGCTCAGCACCCACGCGTTGAACGGTGAAAGGGTCGGGCCGGTGTTGCGGCAGAAGAGATAGATCTCGTTGATCAGATCCTCGCGGCCCACGATCACGCCACCGAGCGTGCGTCCCTGTCCATCGATCCATTTGGTGGCGGAGTGGATCACCAGGTCGGCGCCGAAATCGATCGGGCGCTGGCCGTACGGGGTGGCGAAGGCGTTGTCCACGCAGAGGATGATGCCGTGGCGCCGCGCAAGCTCCCCGACGATCTCCAGGTCGATGATCTCGAGCCCCGGATTGGTCGGGGTCTCGATGTAGATCATCCTGGTCGAGGGACGGATGGCCGACTCCCAGGAGGCGGGATCGGCGGCATCGACGTAGGTGTGGTCGATGCCGTATTTCGGCAGGTATTTGCTGACGACGGTGTGCGTGCCGCCGAAGATGGCGTTGCAGGCCAGAAGGTGATCTCCCTGGCCGAGGAGCGCCATGAAGGTGGAGAAGACCGCGCTCATGCCGGATGCCGTGGCGAAGCCGGCCGCGGCCCCCTCCAGCGCGCACATCTTGTCGATGAGCTCCGCGACGTTCGGATTGCTGAAGCGGCTGTAGATGTTGCCGGATTCATCCCCGGCGAAGACCGCGCCCATGGTCTCGGCATCATCGAAGACGAAGCTGCTGGTCATGTACAACGGAGCGGCATGCTCCTTCTGTCCCGTGCGTGGGACCTGCGTGCGAATCGCCTTTGTCGACGGATGTTTCTCCACCGTTGCCTGTCCTGATGCTGTTGATTGTTGATGAGGATACGATCGGATACCCGACGAACGATGCCCCGAGCGGCACACGCCGTTGCGAGTGCAGCGGGAATGGCGCACGCAAGGAGCGTTGCATGCGCGTCCACGCGTGTCCATGTCCGTCCATGCGCATTCATGTCCGTCCATGCGCACGCTGAAGACGTGCGCCTACCACGGTGCGCAGGGGATGCCGCGGGGGTCGCCACGATTGCACGCGTCCGCCGGCGCGGCGTTTCCGACGATGCTCATCGGGCATGCACGGGCCGCATCGACGCGAGCTCCTTCCCGACTCTCTCAGGCGGCGTTCTCGGCGGCATCGGCCACGTTCTCGACGCTCACATCCCAGGAGATGTCGCAGCCGGCGCGACGGAGGGTCTCGGCCACGGAGCAGTATTTCTCCATCGACAGCTCACAGGCACGGCGCGCCTTGGCCGGATCGATCCTGCCTCCGAGCTGGAATTCGACGGTCGCCTCCTTCCAGAGCGATGGCTCCTTCCCCTGCTCCCGCTCGCCGCGGATCACGATCCGGAAGGTATCGACCTGCTGACGTCCTTTCTTCAGAATCGAGACCACGTCGATGCCGGCGCAGCCGCCGAGCCCCATCAGCAGCATCTGCATCGGCCGCGCGCCGAAATTCTCTCCGCCGAAGTCCGGAGAGCTGTCGAGCCTGATGACATGTCCCTGCTGATCCACGGCCTCGAATCCGAAGTCGCCGTGAACCCGATTGAGCACGATCTCCGCCATATGTATCGCTCTTCAAGTGTAGATGTGTCGCGCCGCCCGGCCAGGTCCTTCGAGCGCATGGGTTCCCGAAAGCGAGGAACGATGCGCTCGATGTGGATCGACATCTCCGGACCCGATGCGACGATGAACGCGGCGAGTCCGGAGCCAGTCCGACGCCGGTTATGAGGAAGCGCGGGAAGATCGGAAGAGTATGGGGATTTTCGTATCGCCGCCGGAATCCGCGGGATCGGATCCGGGATCGAGGCCGGGATCGGAGCCGGGATCGGAGCCGGGATCTGAGCCGGAATCTGAGCCGGAATCGCCGGGGGATATACCCCCGGGTATGATACTGGCACCCGTTCCGGGTGCCTCGGAAGGGAGGTTATCGGAGGGACGCCTCGGAGGAACGCCTCGGAGGGACGCCTCGGAGGAACGCCTCGGAGGGTCGTCTCGGGGGGCCGCCTCGGGAGGTATGCCGGTTCCCGACGAATCGATGGCGTGCGCGGAGGTGGAGCGGCCGCGCATGAAAAAGGGCGGCCACGGTGGGCCGCCCTTGTACGATCCGTATGTCGATCCGTGGCTCGAGCCATGGATCGGGTGCGTTTCGCCCCGTCTCACCATCCCATGTCGTCGTCGCCACCCTGCTGCTGGACCGGACGCTGCTGGCGCGTGCGGGCGTCCTGCTTGCCGAAGATGTAGCTGAAGCTGAGCGTGGCCGCCGGCGGATTCCAGTGGCGCTCGAAGTCGATGTAGTAGGCGTAGGTCTGGCGCTCGGCGCCGAAGCCTCCCTGCACGAAGGGATTGCTGAAGCGAAGGCCGATCCGTCCGCGATCGTCCAGGATCCTCTTCTGAATCGCGAGGTCGGTGTAGACGCTCGACCGCATCCGGCCGCCGATCAGATCCATCGGAGCGCGATAGAACGCCGAGCCCTGGATGTCGATGCCCCAGCCGACCGAGACCGTGACGTTGCCACGGGCCGTCAGGCCGATGCCGTCGCCGGTGCCACCGGTCTCGAGGTTCGTGGCGTCGGAGATCAGGCGATACGCGCTCAGGTTGGCAAATCCGGTGAGCCAGTCGCCGACCCTCACGCTGTTGATCAGCTCTGCGCCCCAGGAATCGGTCTTGCCGAGGTTCTCGAAGGTGCCGATGATCACCCCGTTCGGCCCGGCCACGTCGAAGTGCTCGATCGCGTTCACCGTGTGACGGAAGAAGGGGTTCAGGGTGATCGTGCCCCAGGGAACGAACTGCGTGAAGCCGAGCTCGATGTTGTGCGAATACTCCGGCAGCAGATAGGGATTGCCGACGCGCGCGAACCCGCGATCGCCATCGACGGAGAACGGATTGAGCTGGCCGGTGCGTGGCCGGTTCACCCGCTTGCCGTAGCTGATCCGGACCTGCGTGGCATCCGACGGACGCCACGAGACGAGCGCGCTCGGGAAGAGGCTCGTGTAGGCATTGTCGAAGGTCTCGCTGGTGGTGCGCAGGTCGAACGAGGTCGTGGCCCGCTCGGCGCGCAGTCCCACCTGGAGCGACACGGTGCCGATCTCCTGCGAGACGGTGCCGTAGGCGGCGTGAATCGTCTCGTTGAAGTTGAACGCGTTGCTGGCGTTCGACTCGGCGCGGAAGAGCCGGGTGGCCGGGTCGAGCGAGTCGGCGACATAATCGTTGTCGATCCCCCTGAACGATCCCTTGTAGCCGGCCTCCAGGCTCCCTCCCTCCCAGAGGGGGCGGACGTAATCGATCTGCAGCGCCTCCTCGTTGCTCCGCTCCAAGACGCGGTTGTGCATGCTCGCGACCACGCTCGCCGGGCTGGCATCCATCGGCTCGGTCCGCTCGTCGATCCAGGTGGCGTTGTCCTCACGCGAGGAGGCGTAGCGGAGCTCGGCGGTCAGCTCGTGCACGCGGGGCTGCCCCACCCACTTGTAGCCGAGACGATGATCCTGCGAGAAATCGGCGCCGTCATCATTCGAATGGCGCACCGAACGGGAGGTAACCGCGCCGTCGGCGGTCAGATCGGCATAGTTCGCGGTCTCGTCGGCGTCGCTTCCCCAGGCGCCGATCGCCGTGCTGAGGGAGATCGTGTTCGCCTTGTCCAGAGCGTAGTCGACGCTGGCGTTGAAGCTGTGTCCGGTCGATCCGCCGCTCGACGTGTCGGTGGACAACAGTCCGGTCACCGGGTTGACCAGCAGGTTCTTCTGCAGGCGATAGCCGTTGGCGTCGCGGACCCAGCGCATCACGCCGTAGTTGGCCAGCACGTTCCAGGGACCGCTTCCCCAGTTGATGTTGGCGCCGAGGCTGTAGGAGCCGTTGATGCCGGCGCTGCCGTTGAAGCCGCCGGCCAGTCCGCGATCGTGGTCCTGCTTCAGCACGATGTTCAGGATGCCGCCGATCCCCTCCGGATCGTATTTGGCCGAAGGGTTGGCGACGATCTCGATCCGCTCGATGGCATCGGCCGGCAGGCTCTTGAGCGCATCGGCGGTGAGTCCGGAGGGACGTCCGTTGAGCTGAATGGCGATGTTCTGATTGCCGCGGAGGCTCACGTTGCCGTCGGCATCCACCTCCACTGAGGGGATGTTCTTGAGCAGATCGGTGGCGCTGCCGCCGGTGCTGACCAGAAGATCCTTCGTGGAATACACGGTCCGATCGGCGGTCACGGTCATGAAGTCGCGCCGGGCGTTGACCACGACCTCGTCGGCGTTGACGGCGCTGGCGGCCAGCTCGATCCGTCCGAGATCGAGCGTGTCCTTGCCGGGACGCACCTCGACCGGCGAGATCAGGCGCGGGGTGAACCCGACGCCGGAGACGCGCGCGATGTAGCGCCCCGGGCGGACGCCGGAGATCGTGAAGCCGCCGTCGGCGCGGGTGATGGCACCGGTAACGAGGACGGAATCGGGAAGCCTGCGGAGCGCGACGGAGGAGCCGGGCACGCCCTTCCCCTCGGCATCGACGACCGAGCCGCTGATGGTGATGGCGACGTCGGCGGCCATGCCGCGACGCCCCCCCTGCTGAGCGGTGGCGACCGATGCGCCGGTCAGAAGCAGGGCAAGAGAGGCGATGGCCGCGGGAGCTCCCGAACGGAAGCCGGAGCGGCGTCTGGCGAGGGGATGATGATGTATCGACATGATGATATCGGTCAGGGGGATCTCTTTCGTGTTCTGGAAGGCTGCGTCGACACGCCTCGGGAAGGCGCGACAACGGCAGTCATGCGCATGCGTGCCAGGGGCATCTCGGGCGGGGATGCGGGCTCCGGATTCGGACTCCGACGTCGAGCTCCGGCGGGCGATCGGGATGTTCAGCCGGCAAGACTATGACCGGCGGCCCCGGCTCGCAATTCCCTTTTGTAACAGAGCCCGAGGACCCCACGGGTCCCGCCGGACGTTCCGCCGGCCGGATGCGCCGGAACCCAGCGACCGGCACGCGACGCGGAGGAACGGAGTGCCGGGATGAAAGTTGCACCCGTTGCCCCACGATCGGAGCGGGCTTCACGGAGCTTTTCGACGGCACCGGCCGATGGTTGTTCCGTCGGTAACGATATGCCCGATGGCGATAGTACGTAGTGGGTCCATCATGGCCCAGGCTTCCGACGCGAGCCCACGCCGCCGCGACGCAAGGCGCGTCCGGGAGGGCGCGAGGGGGGCACCGGCCGTTGAATCTGGTCGCGAGGCCACCAGGCCGGCGGCGACCGCGATATCATGATCACTTCCGAGATCAACGCCCCCCTCATATCCCCTACTTCCTACAACTCCATCGACACCGAACACAATGACGACACTCACGGACGCCGAGCGGCGGGACCTGATCGGGAAGATCGCCTCCCTCCCCGACGAGCTGGAGGCGGCGGTTGCCGGCCTCGACGACGCACAGATCGACACGCCGTATCGCGACGGAGGATGGACGATCCGGCAGGTGGTCCATCATCTGGCCGATTCCCACTCCAACGCACTCATCCGGATGAAGCTTGTTCTCACCGAGGATCATCCGACGCTGAAGCCCTACGATCAGGACCGCTGGGCATTGCTGGCCGACGCGGCGCTGCCGCTGGCCCCCTCGCTCACGCTGCTGCGCGGGCTGCACGAGCGCTGGCATGCGCTCCTCGAGAAGATGCCGGCCGATGCGTGGTCGCGCACGGCGCATCACCCGGAGAATGGCGAGATGTCGCTGGACGATCTGCTCCGCGTCTACGCCGGGCATGGCCGGGGACATGTGGGGCAGATCGTGGGGCTGAGGGAACGGAAGGAGTGGTAGGCTGAACGCGTGAGGGCTCCGAACGTCAACGCGCCGGACCGTGGGAGATAGGCTCCCCGGCCCGGCGCGCTCGCTTCGAGGCGAATGTCGTCGTCGTTATTTCCCGGGCTTCTTCTGGTCCTTCTCCATCTGATCGGCCATCTCCACGCTCTTGCGGAGCTCGTCGAAGGTGAAGACCGTCTTGCCGCCGCCGCCGAGCGGCCATCCCTGCATGATCGTCTCGACCTCGAGGCCGCGCGAGGTGATCGCGTCGTAGAGGCCTCTCTGGCGCTCGCTTGCCGGCCTGAGCGGCTTGTCGCTCGGAACGCTTGCGAGATCATCCTCGAACAGCAGTTTCTGCTTCGGGAAGTAGTAGACCAGGTAATCCTCGGTGTGCTTCGACTCCGAACCGATATGGATGATCCGCATCTCCATGTCGCCATCGGAGATCGCTTTCTCCCCCTCGATCACCTCCAGCTTCAGCGGGCGCGGATCGCGCTCCAGGCTGTCCGGTTCGAGCGTGTGCCGGAACGTGGCGATCTGCCGGAGGTAGGCGGTATCCATGGCGGCCGTGAGAACCGGCACGCCGGCGTGCACGAAGGCGCGGAGGCCGCCGAGGTAATGCGGGTGATGGTGTCCGAAGACGAACCAGCGAACCGGCTTTCCGGGCGCGATCTTCCTGGCCTGCGCCAGCATCAGCTCTCCGTTGGCGACGGTGAGGGGAGCCTCGGCCACCAGCAGTTGATCCTTGAACTCCACCACCAGGGCGCGCTCGCTGGCATGCTTCAGATCCACCGCGTGGATGCCCGGCGCGTAGGTGCTCACCTCCACGTCCGGCGCCGGCTTCGGCTCATCGGCGGCAAGGCGATAGGTGGCCGGGATCATCGCCGCCACGCGTGCCCGGTCGAACGGGGCATCGCTCAGCGTCACATCCACCACGTTCGCGTCGAACCCGAGCTGGCTCTGCACGATCTTCCGTGGATAGCGGAATCCTTTGCCGTCGGCATAATCGCCGAAGGTCACGCTCTTGAGCACGTCGCCGTAGAGATCGCTCCTGGTGAGCATCGAGGCGGCGGCAAGCTCGCGGCCGCGGGGATCGATCATCAGCGATACGATATTTCCATCCTCCGCCCGATACACCACCGTGTCCACGGCTCCCTCCACGAAACGGATGAGCGACTTCCCGATATCGTGAGCGAGGAAGTCCTTCATCAGGTAGACCGGCGTCATCGCCGAGACGTCCCAGACGAAGTCCCGCTTGTCGGCGACGGTGAGCCGCTGGGGCGTCGTCTCGCCGTAGTTGATGAATGCCAGCGTGGTATCGCAGCAGAAGGTGAACGACAGATAGGTATTGCGGCCGCTCTGCGTGCTGTCGGCCTGGTAATACGAGGCGGCCTGATCGGCCAGGAGGAAGGAGCCGGCGAGCTTCCGCTTGTAGGTCTGCCACGGCCTGGCGAGGTGTCCGAGGAACTGATTGGCCTGCGTGAATCCGAACACGGCATCGGCCGGCGGCGTCACCTGACGGAGCGCGGCGCGCACCAGCGTCTCGGCGCGGGCGGGATCATCATTCGGCCTCCCGAGGAGGAGCGTCGGCACCAGGGAGATCGCGACGGCAATCGAGTAGCGCATGGGGACTTGGAGAATTGAGATGAAGGATGCGCGGAGATGTCGCACTGAGACGCGGCGCGACATCGGAGCTTCCGGCGATCATGTAGGAGACCACGTCGTCAACGGAATGTTTCCGCGTCGCCCCGGGGAGGATCGCATGCGCGCACATTTTCGTCGGGGAATCACGCGTGGGCATGGCCGGGATCGTATGTGCGCATCGGCGCCGAAATCACGCATGCATGGTCGCCGGGGAATCACGCGTGGGCATGGCCGGGATCGTAAATGCGCATGGGCGCCGGGGGACCATTCGCGTGCACGGCGCCACCGGAATCACGCGTGCATGGCCGCCGGGGGAGGTACCCCCGGCTCGTAAGATCGGCACCCGTGCCGGGTGCCCGGGACATGGCGGTTCATGGAGGCGCAACCCGGTGGGAGATGGGAGCGGTTTCGATCACGATTCCTACCCGATTCCGTTTCGATTCCGTTCGCGTTCCCCGTCAACGTTCGCGTCGGAGGATGTACACCTTCCCCTCGACCTGGCGGGGTTGCTTGAGGGATTTGAGCTTGGCCTTCATGTCCTTCACCGCGATCAGGCCGTGCCACTCGGCGCGAAGGCCGTCGGCACCCTTCTCGTCGGCCATGTTCGGCGCCAGGATAAGGAACGAGGGCTCCGGATGCTGCGCCTGGATCTCGGCGCGAAGCGCATCCTTGAAGCCGAGAAACGCCAGCACCGAATCGTCGTTGGCGCGGTAGAGCCTGAACTGTCCTCCCTCGACCGAGACCGGCATGCTGCGGACAAGCTCTCCCCCCTCCGGCCGCCGCTCGCGCCAGATGGCGCCGGTGCCGTCGATCACGATCGTGAAACGGCGGAGGCTGTCGGTGCTGATCCAGGTGCCGGTGATCGCCTCGACGCCGCCGAAACGGACGCAATAGGCGCTCACCGCGCTGTCCAGCGCCGCCATCGCCAGGCTCTTCTCCCGCGAGCCGGAGATCGCGGAGTCGTAGGCGTGGAGCCGCGCGTCGAGGCGATCGAGCTGGCCGCGCACGGTGGCGCGGAGCGTGTCGCGCCAGGACGCATGGCGATCCGGCGCGCTCCGGACCTCGGCGGCCAGCTGCCACAGTTCCTTCAGACTCTCCCCCACCGGACCGATCTGGTTCAGATACTCCCGTGCCGCGGCGCGGGAGAACGCATCGCCAACGAGCCGCGACAGCGCGCCGGCGGTGTCCAGTCCCTTCAGGAGCGCGGCGCCGGTGGCCGTGCCGGCCTGCGGCGTCGCGGTCGGCGCGCCGGTGGCCGGGTCGACGCGGAGCAGGCTGCCGACCAGACGGCACTCCGCGGTGAGCTCGGACGCGACCGTCGCCGTCAGAAGCGACCAGTCGGTGATGCCCCACGAGTCGTCGTCGAGCGCCTCGGCGCGCGCCGCGGCAATGCTGCTCCAATTCTCCGGCGTCAGCGTGTAATCGAGCGCGGCGCGGCTCCAGGCGCGCGGAGCCTCCACCTCGCGGTATTGTTTCAACGTGGCGCAGGAAGGGCGCTCCTGCGCGCGGAGCGTGACGCTGGCGGCGACGCCGAATATCGCGCCGAGCGTCGCGACGGCGAGCAGGGTACGTGGAAGCGCCAGGAGCGTTCCGAGGATGCGACGCGGTCCCTTCGAAGCCATAACGAACATCATGACATGATCCATGCGTGAAGTGTGAGAGGGTACATACGTTCTATCAGCAACGGCGGCAGTGGACGCGGCGCCGGCGCCCGAAGGCAATGGGGTCATCACGCGAGCGCGGCATGCGCGGCGCTCGCGATCGCGGCAATGGCGCCTCGTCCCCTGCTCCGATCGGCGATCCCCTCGGTGAGAACCACGAGGATATAGGAGGATCGTGGCTCCGGGGGGAAGACGATGCCGGCATCGTGACAGATGCCGCCGATCGTGCCGGTCTTGTGCGCCACGCGGACATCGGGCGGAAGCCCGGCCGGGATGCCATCGTTGATCCGCTGCGCAAGGAGTATCTCGAGCATCGCGGCCGACGCCGGCGCGGAAACCGCCTGGCCGAGCGCGATCGCCTCCAGCGCCAGCATCAGATCGCGTGACGTCGTGCGGTTGTTCACGCCGGACTCGAAGGCGAGGAGATCCTGCATCCCCCGCACGATCGAGGTGCCCGTGGCCCCATCGCCGGCGGCGCCGGCGGTAACGCGCTCCGGAGCAACGATCTCCAGCAGAACGTTCGTGGCAAGGTTGCTGCTCGCGGTGATCATCAGCCGCGCGAGCTCCATCAGCGTGGCGCTCCGGCCGATCCGCCGGTAAAGCGTCGGCTCGGCATCATCCTCGGGTCGCAGACGGTAGGCGCCGCCATCGACGACACTCGTGAAGGTGTCGTGGAGCCGGACGCGATCATCGAGCGAGAGCTCGCCGCGCCCGGCGGCGCGGAAGAGCTCGATCATCACGAAGATCTTGACGGTGCTCGCCGCATGGAACGGCAGATCGGGCCCGATCATGAGCCCGGCGCCGTCACGAAGACGTCGCAGCGCGACGCTCCACCGTCGCGCTCCGGCCTCGGTCGCGCAACGATCGATCGCCGACCGCAGTTCGAAGAAATCCCCGCTCATATCCGCAGGCATCCGGACGCCGGCCATGGCCGGCCTTGCAGAGGTGTGTGGTGTTCCGACCGGACGGAGCTTCGACTCCGCCCACCCGGCTCGGAACGGCCGCCCGCGACCGGCGCGCGCGGCGATGTATGAGCAAACTGAAATTCGACGTTGTTCCTGACACGGAATCGCGCGGCCACCGATGCCGCGGGGCGATTCCGCATCCATCACCGAAAGCGGGAGGTTGGCAATGGAGCCGAATCCGGGAAAGATGTTGACGATCGAGGTCGACGGGTGCCGTTACGAGCGGCATCCGATCCGGACGCACGTGATCGCGCCGGGAGAGGAGATCGGGGATGTGCTCCGAACGTACGTGTCGCGCCGATTGCGGCGCGGGGACATGATCTTCATCAGCGAGCGGGCCGTGGCCACGGCGCAGGGACGAGCGTATCCGATCGAGAGCATCCACCCTTCCCGGCTGGCGCGCCTGCTGGCTCGCTTCGTTCACAAGTCGCCGCACGGGATCGGGATCGGCTCCCCCTGGACCATGGAGCTGGCGCTCCGGGAAGCGGGCGTCCCCAAAATACTTCTCGGCGCGCTTTGTTCCGCCCTGACCAAGCCGTTCGGCCTGCGCGGTGTGTTCTATCGCGTCGCCGGACGGAACGTGGCCGCGATCGACGGACCGGCCGCCTACGTGCTTCCGCCGTACGATTCCTACGCGAAGCTCGCGCCGCGCAATCCCGACGGCGTGGCCACCAGCATGGCGGCGATCTTCGGCTGCGAAGTGGTGATCATCGACGCCAACGACCTCGGCGTGGCCGTGCTCGGCAGGAGCACGCCCCTGATCAGCGACGACTTCGCGCGGAATGTATTCCGGGACAACCCGCTCGGCCAGTCGCGTGAACAGACGCCGATCGCGATCGTGCGCAAGGCGGCGAGCTTCGATCCTCGTCCGATCTCCGCCGGCACGGGAGCCGGACGGCGCCGCGCGACGCGGCAGCGGTGCCCCGGCGCCTAGCCACGTTCCGCATCGAGCCACCAGCGGCGAGGAGCCGGGCCGACAGGGCATGCTTCAACAGTGTTTCACCGCCCCCGCGAGGGGGGAGCCGACGGTCGGCGGATGACGTAATGGTCACCGCCGGCCGTCTCCCGTGAGGAGAATCCGATCACGGCGGCCACCATTCCCCAGGCCACCACCAGCGAGCTCATGCCACTGGAGACCAGCGGCAGCGTGATGCCGGTCATCGGAAGCACGTTCATCGTGCCGGTGATGTGCACGAACGCCTGCGCGCCGATCAGCAGCACATAGCCGGCGATCACCAGTCCGAGGAAGGAATCGCGTCCGAGCTGCCGCGCCAGGCGCAGGCCGATGGTCACGATCGTGACGAAGGAGATGATGATCAGGAGCGCCCCCACCAGGCCGAGCTCCTCGGCGATGGCCGAGAAGACGAAGTCGGAGCTCGCCTTCGGGATCAGGAACGGAGTCCCCCGTCCGATGCCGTGTCCGAGCAGTCCGCCGGCGGCCAGCGAGTAGAGCGATTCGACGATCTGCCGCGAGGTATCCCACCAGGAGGGATTGCCGTTGCGGGTGTAGAGATCGGCCCAGAGCATGAAGCGGGCACGTGGCGTCGAGAGCATTCCCTGCACGTAGGGCAGCCGCACCGCGACCATCGCCAGCGCCACGTAGCCGATCAGCACCAGCGTGGCCGATGTCCAGAGCACATCGCGACGGCGGAAGCGCTCCAGCGCGCCGATCACGATCACCGCCGCCACGATGATGCCGAGCACGGTCCAGAGCGATTCGCCGGTCTGCCCGCCGCTCATCAGGATCACGCTGGAGGCGATGAGCGCGGCGAGGAAGACGACGATGTAGAGCGCGCTCCGGGAGAAGTAGGCGAGCAGAAGCGTCTGCGCGATGCCGATCACGAGGAACTGGCCGAAGTCGCGCATCACCACGAAGACCGCGAGCGGGAGCGTGAGCAGGCCGAGCACGTAGAGCCAGAGGGTGAGCGGGTTCTTCGTGAAGCGCTCACGGGTGTCGGCCTGAAACGCGCCGCGATAGTGGATCAGCAGACCGGCCCAGGCGATCGGCACCGAGAGCTTCAACAGCTCCTGCGGCGCGAAGTTCGCTCCACGGATTCCTCCCACCACCGTCAGATAGAGCACGGCGGCCAGACAGATGGCGATGCTTCCGTAGAAGCCGACCACCCGCCAGCGCGCGGTGACCATGGTGGCCAGATCGCTTCGCGCCAGCCCTCCGACGATCGCGACCGCCACGATGACCGGCAGCAGTCGGAAGATCGGATTGTCCATCGGCGCCACGACGCGGTCGGCCAGGATCTTCCGCGTGACCGGGGTCTCGCCGTAGGCGCGCTCGAGCGAGCGGGCCAGCCGTGTATCGATGCGCGCCCCCTCGAAGCTGCTCCGGAGCTCGGCGTTCCGGGTGCCGACGATCCTCCGCGCCGTCGCGCGAGCCGAGTCGGGCGCGTTCGGCATCGCGACGGCGACCGAGTCGTAGACCGCCTCCACCTCGTCGTTCGAGAGCTGCCGGGGGGCATCGTTGCCGAGGCGGAACTGCATCGCCAGTCCGATGCCGAAGAGCGCGCCGGCCACCAGCAGCAGCGACTCGGCGCCGCGCGTGCGTCTGGCCGACGGCACCAGCGCCCAGCTTCCGAACAGGACGATCGTCACCGCCACCACGTTCCTGGCAACCACCAGGATCGACGGCTTCTGCACGAACCAGTCGAGCCCGGCCAGATAGACCGCGTAGTTGGCGACGGCCGCCAGGGCGATCACCAGTAGGGCGAGGATCGGAAAGGCTACGGATCGTTTCATGTATCCAATCGTAGATGAGGCCGAAGCCTTTGAGATTCGTTCTTCCCCGTCGGGCATCCGTTGCGGATCCCCGTCAACGACGTCGACACCACGCCCGCGGCCGTGGCGCATCCGGCGATATCGCCATCGGCGTCACTCTCCGCCGGTTCTGCGACGACGGGTGCGATTGTCGTCGGAGCGGCTCGCCCCGCTGTCGGAGCTTCCCTGCTCCGCGGCCGCCGGGACGGGCGCCGGCTTGAAGTAGCCGTAGCCGTCGAGCGTCTCGATCATCCGTCGCGCGATCGGAGCGTTGATCTCGCCGGCGAACTTCCCATGTCGGTTCTGAATGGCGACCACCACCACGTAGCGGCGACCGTTCTTCTCGGCGTAGCAGTTGAACCAGGAGGGCTCGCGTCCATCCGGCTCCTTGTCGGCGGTGCCGGTCTTGCCCCAGACGGTGATGCCGCGCCGCTCGATGCCGGCGAAGACGCCGGCGGCGGTGCCCCCCGGCAGCAGCGGCTCGCGCAGAAGCTGCTCCACCCAGGCCGCGGTGGTCGGGGTCATCCCGATCCTGACCATCTCCGGCGTCCGCCCGAGCTCGAGCGTCGGCGCCATGAACGATCCCCGGTTGGCGATGCCGGCCATCAGCGTGGCCATGTGGAGCGGGTTGGACTTCACCGAGGCCTGCCCGATGCCGATGCGGGTCTTTGCGATCTCGTCCCGCGCCTTCACCCAGCTCACCGCCGGCACGAGCGTTCCCGGCTCGTTCAGAAAGATCCCGGTGTTCCAGCGGAGGCGGTGGTTGAAGCCGAGCGAATCCAGATAGGCGGCCAGCGGATCGAAGCCGACGAGCCCGTAGGCCAGATAGGAGAAGTAGACGTTGCAGGAGACCCGCATTGCCCGGAACACATCCACCGCGCCGTGGGCCGATCCGTGATCGGTCACCGGCTTGATCTTCGACGACGGAACGTAGGCTCCGGTGCAGACGAACCCGCGCGACTCCGGCAGCGGCGATCCGAGGTCGCGCGCGGCGGCGGCCACGAACGGCTTGATCGATGAGCCGGGGGAAAAGTTGTCACGCACGACGCGCGAGATCAGCGGACGCATGTCGTTGTCCAGCGCGTAGCCTCGCCAGGTGGTATCGTTCCAGACGGCGTTCGGATCGTAGGTCGGCAGGTCGGCCGCGGTCAGCACCTCGCCGTTGGTCGCGTCCATCACCACCACCGCCCCCAACTGGCCGTTCAGGGCACGCATCGCCTCCCGCTGCATGCGGAGGTCGAGCGTCAGATGCACGTCGTGCGGGAGGTCGTCGTTGAGGGAATCGTTGACCATGGTGAGCGCCTTCTCGACGCCGACGCCGTCGCGGATCGGTCCGGTCCAGTAGCCGACGATGTGGGAGGCGAGTCCGGCGGCCGGGTACGCGCGGCGGAGATGCTCGCGGTATTCGTAGCCGGCCAGGAGCTGACCGTTCCTGTCGAGCACGCGTCCGAGCGGCTGCGCGAGGCTCCTGAAGCGGGACTTGGTATTGAAGCCGAGCGAGATCGTGTCGGCCGGGACGCGTCCCTTCGTGATCCACGATTCCCGCTCGGGGGTCAGATACCCGAGCTGACGGTACGCGGCCACGCCGGCAACGCCGAGGAGGAGCACCAGGATGGCGAGCTTCGTGCCGGCTCCCTCGATCTTCCGGAGGCTGTCGAGCAGCCCGCCGTACTGCAGGAGGATCACCAGAACGAAGAGTCCCCAGAGTCCCACCAGAAGCATCGTCATAGGGTCCATGGCGTGGCCTCCGTCACAGCGTGGTTATGGTGATACGGCATCGCCCGCAGGCGATCACATCTCCCTGATGGAGCTTGATCTCCCCTTCTCCCATGCGGGTTCCGTTCAGGGTCGTGGCGTTCTGCCCCACGAGCCGTGCGTTGAGCTCGTGATCGGCGTAGGTCAGGATCAGATGCTCGCGGGAGACGACGCGCGTCCGGTCGTTGACGGCGACGAAGCCACGCGGCGGGGCATCGTTGGCGCGCCCGACCACGGCCGTCACGTTCTTGACCGGTACCTCCCGCTTCCCCTCGTCGTCCTCCACCTCCAGGCGATAGAGCGCCTCGACGGTCCGGATCTGGATCTCGAGCGGCGACGGGATTGCGCGGAACAGGAGATTCACCACCGGCGAGCCGGTGCCGGCAACGCCCCAGCCGTTGGCCGAGAGATAGGAGCGGACCGCGTCCATGATCTCGCGCCGGAACCGCTCCCGCTCTTCGACGATCGCGCCGGGATGCTCCCGCTGAAACGCCTCGCGCTGGAGCGAGAGGTTGATGAAGTTCGGCACCCTGGGGGTCGGGCCGGAGGTATCGAGCGCGCCGGCAAGCGCGTTCTGCAGCGCCAGCTGCGCGGTGCCGAAGAGAGTCGTCAATGCCATGAATGCTCCGTTGGGCTCTCGATCGATCGGACGCGGGGCCGGCGCGGTTCCATGGGGAGCGCGCGGCGTCCGACGCGGCCGATGACGATGACGGGCGCTCGCCCGCCTCGACGCGAATGCTACCCGAGGCGAATGCTCCGCCCGCCGAGTGTTA
This sequence comes from Bacteroidota bacterium, assembly GCA_048498995.1. Taxonomy (GTDB): domain Bacteria; phylum Bacteroidota; class Ignavibacteria; order OLB7; family OLB7; genus JBEHWX01. The sequence goes on along the minus strand of JBEHWX010000087.1, from coordinate 9,943 downwards.
TCTGCTGATCGTGATCTCGTAATCGTCGATGTAGAAGGGATCGCCGAGCGGAATTACCCGCTCCTCCCCCTCGCCGAGCACGTCCTTGCCGGAGATCGTCACCCCCGCCTTGCCGATGCGCTGCACGATCAGTCGGTCACCGTCGACCTCCACGCGGGCCTGCTCGCGGGAGATGTTCTCGCGCAGGTCGAGATCGATCTTCCTGTATCCTTCCGGAACCGGCCGGCCGGTCGAGCCCTTGCGTCCGATCAGCCATCGCGTCCCCTCCAGCCGGCGCTGATCGCGCATCCGGTCGGGGCCGGTCACCACCAGGTGATGGACGGCCATTGCCGGCGCCTCCTGATCGAAGGCGATCGTGGAGGGAGCTTCCCCCTCGCCGAGAACACGCGTGGAATCCGGGCGTCCGGCGCCTGGAGCGGCAGACGGAGCGCTCGCGCGAGCGCCGCCGCGTCCGGCTCCGACCTCCGGAGCCAGCACCATGCCGTAGATCTCATCCGCCTGAAGGGTCTCGTCCGAGGCGATCGAGACGCGGACGGCGTGATCGCCGAAGGTCCGCATGTCGCCGGCCGAGAGATCCTTCATCAGCTCGTCGTTGAAATAGAATTCGAGATCGCGCAGAGCATCCATCTCCCGGAGCTCGTCGAAGCGCTCGCGGGGGATCCTGAGCTCGAGCCGGGAGGGAACGCGCATCATGTCCCCCATCGAGAAGGCGCGCTCGTCCCGCGCCTGACGCAGCGCCTCCAGCCCCCGCTCCACGAGCGCGCTGGTGCTGGTGCGGCGCTCATCCCCGCTCGGGAAGAGCTTTTCGAGCCATGTGCCGAGAACGTTCTTGCTCATATGCAGCAACTCATCCGAAGTATCGTGTTGTAGAGCGCCGGAGCGTCCGGACAACTCCGGTCGATCCGCCGCGGCGCCGGGATGCCCTCAGCGGCGACGGGATGCCATCAGCGGCGACGGGCCGGGGCGCCATGTGCTCCGCGTCCGGTCACCGCATCTCCCGTGCCGATCGAATCGCGCCGGGCCATCGAATCGCGCGCGTCCGACTGACGCGTCGAGGCCGAGATGGTATCCTCGGTGTGCAGACGGATCAGCGAATCGAAGGTTCGATCGGGAGCGGGCGTGGCCATGGTATCGATCAGCCCGTCGAGCTCGCTGGTGGAATCGGTGGCCGTGCGCAGCAGCGAATCGACCGCCGGGGTATCCACCTCGGTATGCGGGGCGTCGGCCCAGAAATACCAGACGGCGACGCCGAGCGTGAGGATCACGAGCGGAAGCAGCCAGTGGCTCCGGCCGCGGCGCGGCGGCTCCGCCGCGGGCATATCCCTCGCCGATGCTTCCGATGCGTCGGCCGCGCCGAACGCCGCGGCGCCGGCGGCGCCGGGAGCCGAGAACGCGCGCGGCGTCGGATCGGTGTCCGGCTCGGTGAACTGCCTGGCCGAGGCGCGGCGCTCACCCACGGCAAGCAGCGCCACCGTGACGTTGTCGTCTCCACCGCCGGCCAGCGCGGCGTCGATCAGCTTGTCGCAGATCCGCTCCGGCGAGCCTTCCTGATGGAGAATCCGCTCCAGCTCGGGATCGTCGACCATGCCGGTCAGTCCGTCGGTGGCCAGCAGCAGCTGGTCGCCGTCGCGCAGGGTCAGGTCGTAGAAATCGGGATCGATATCCGGACGGGTGCCGACGGCGCGGGTGATGATGTTCCGCTGCGGGTGGACGCGGGCCTGAGCCTCGGTGATCTTTCCCTGCGCCACCAGTTCGCCGACCATCGAGTGGTCGCTGGTGACGCGGCGCAGCCCGTCGCTCCCCTGAAGGTAGGCCCGGCTGTCTCCCACGTTGACCACGATGGCGCGGTCGCCGTCGACGAGCGCGGCAACGAGCGTGGTTCCCATGCCGGCGCGGGTCGCGGGGCGTCCCGACTCGTCGTAGACCGCCTTGTTGGCCATCAGCACGGCATCGCGCAGAAGCTCGCGCGGGGCGCCGGCGCCATCGGCCACGGCGCGCACGAAGGTATCGACGGCAAGCCGGCTCGCGCGCTCCCCCGCCTCATGCCCTCCCATGCCGTCGCAGACGACCAGGAGCAGACCATGCGGAGTCTCCTCGACTCCGAGATAATCCTCGTTGAGCTCGCGCTTCAGGCCGATATGGGTTCTGGTGCCGACGCGTCGCCGGCCGGGCACCCGATCTTCCGCGTTTCTTGTCGTCTCCACGGTAGTCTCTACCTCATACGATGAATCAAACGTCCTTCGGTCCTGTCACGGCACGGGGGGCACCGTTGCTCCCGGCGCGCGGGGGGCCACTGGAGGGAGCTCTCCCCCGCTCAACGCGGGCGCGACTGATACTCGGTCGGGGTTCCGGAGCGTCCGGTATCGGAGCGCGGTCGCCAGATGGCCGTGTCGCGCGGCTGCGTCGGCGGCGGCTCGTGCCGGATGGTATCGACCTCCGAGGATCGGATCGTATCGCGCACCTCACCGGAGGGCTCGGTCGGTCCGTCGACGCCGGTCGGCGGCGCGGCCACGGTGGTATCCACCGGCGCCGGCGTGGTCACGTCCCGCTTGATCCAGTTCTGCGTCTGCCTGGTGATCAGCCAATCCCCGTCGAACCAGCGGAGCGTCAGGATGTTCGAGGTCGATCCGCTGAGGATCGCGCCGTCGTTCCGCTGGTACTGATAGGTGATGATCCACTCGGTGTTGATCGTCGAATCATCGACGGCGTTGGCGCGGCGCACCTTGATATCGAACTGGTCGGTGGCCGTGATCCGCGCGTTGAACTTCTGGATATCGTCCAGGACCTGTTTGCGGGTCGCGTTCTTCAGCCGGAGGTACTGCACGCTGTCCTCGGCGTAGAGCGAGGCGATCGCCTCGGCGTTCCGCTGGCGCGACCACTCCTGGAAGTCGGCGGCGAGCGAGGTCGAGATCTCCACGGCGTTGGTATCGTTGAGCGGCTTGAGTCCGCCGCCGCGTCCGGAGTACTGGCGGTAGCCGAAGTAGGCGGCCGCGCCGAGCGCCAGAACGAGCAGCGTCACCAGCAGCGCGGTGCGTCCGGAGGAGCCGCGCGACGGCTCCGGCTCGCGAAGATCCGGCGGGACGTAGGCCGGTGCAACGCGCGTGGCGCCCGGTGCTCCCGGCGGCGGCGGCGCCGACGGACGTGAAGCCCCCGGCAGGTCGCCGATGGCGACGGTGGCCGGCGAGATCTCGTTCTCCTCCACCAGCTCGAGCGCTCCCAGGAACTCCGAGGCGCTCTGGAAACGATCGCCCGGATCCTTCGCCGCCGCCTTATTCAGCAGGCGGACCAGCGCGGCCGGGATCGACGGCTGGAACTGTCGCGGATCGGGGAGCGGCTTGGTGAGGATGTCGTTGATCACCTCCACGTACGCGACCGGCGTGGCCTCGTCGCGCGCGAACGGCTTGCGCCCGGTGAGCATCTCGTAGAGCGTGATGCCGAGCGAATAGATATCGGTGCGGTGATCGATCTGGGTGCCGCGCGCCTGTTCCGGCGACATGTACTCCGGCGTGCCGAGCCCCTTCTGCGTCTTGGTCTCCCCCTGCTGCCAGGTGAACTTCGCGATCCCGAAGTCGGCCAGCTTCACCACGTCGTTCGGCTGGATCAGGACGTTCGACGGCTTGATGTCGCGATGGATGATGCCGAGGGAGTGGAGATGATTGACCGCGCGCAGGAGCTGGCGGAAGTAGTGTCGGGTCCGATCCAGCGGAAGCGGACCGGATTCCTTGTAGATCACCTGGGCAAGGGAGCGCCCCTCGATGAACTCCATCACCAGGAAGAACTCGTCGCGGATACGGAACCAGTCGATCAGGCGGACGATGTTCTCGTGGCCGAGTCCCTGCTGCACCTCCGGCTCGCGCCGAAGCCGGCGCTCGTAGTCGGAGGCGACGTTCTCGATCCGAATCACCTTCACCGCGACCATCTCGTCGGTACCGACCTTCCGTGCGCGGAAGACGCGGCTCATGCCGCCGGAGCCGATTTCATCGAGAAGCTCGTAGTTGTTCACCCGGCGCGCTTCCTGCGCGGCGGAGTTGTCGGAAAACGAATCTGGCACGCTCGACGATGTTTGGTTGATTGGGATCACCGAGTCCGGTGACCTGGGGCAAAGTTACACGGAGTACACCTATAATGCTCGGGGATCGGACGGAAAGGTCAATCCCCGCCGTGGCGTCCCTTTCCGTGCCCCTTCCCCCCTTCTTTCGGCTCTCCTTTCCACTTCTTTCCCTTCGGCGCGCGCGGCTCGAACACCAGCTCCCGGGGACCGGGCGGCGGCGCCACCCTCGCCGGCTCCCGTCGCGATGAAACGCGCGCCGCGGAGGTATGCCTGGCGGAGGTGCCGGCCGTGGAGCCGTCCGCGTCCGGCGGAAGCTCTTGGCCGGCGTGCGAGGCGATCAGCCAAGCTCCGTCGGACGGTTTCAGCAGCAGCCGCTCCTCGGCCGAATCTCCTCCCGGACGCATCGCCATCCAGCGTGCATCGATCGCGGTGTCGCCGAGCCACGTGGCCGCCATCACGCGAACGTCGAGCCCGCGGCTCCCGACGCGCTCGATCCGGCTGACTAGCGCCGGCCGGAGCTCGTTGGCCGCGAGGTGCCGGCGGCCGAAATAATCGACCGGTCCGGGACCATACAGGGAAAGAAGGGAATCGGGCTGGTCCTCCGCGACGTAACGCTCGTACCTCCCCGCCAGGGAGGCGGCCACGGTGCCGGGATCCTCCGGCAGAAGCGCTCGGGCCACGTCGGAATCGTCGGAGCCTCCGCCGCTCAGGGCGGCGGCCAGCGCCGCCACGCCGAGGACCAGCAGCGCCAGGATCGCGATCGCCTGTCGGCGTCCGGGCCGGGTGCCGAGATGGCTCCTCAGCTCCGTCTCCCAGGCGCTCCACGCACCGGCCGGAGCCACGCCCGCCACCGTCGCTTCGGTTGGCGCCACCTCCTCCAGCACCGCGCCGGACGGAGCGGGCACGGATGGATCTTCGGATCCGGCGGCGGCATCGAGCATCCGGCGGAGCTCGGCGCAGGAGGCTGGGCGTACCCCCTTGGCCTTGGCGGTCACCGCGCGGAGCAGCGCCACCATGCCGTCGGAGAGCTCCGGACGCGCGCGGCGCGGATCGGGGGGCGCCTCGTTGAGCACCGCGTCGATAACACGCATGTAATCGGCGGGCGTTTCCCGGCCGGTCGCGAAGGGATTCCGGCCGGTGAGCATCTCGTAGAGGGTGATGCCGATGGCGTAGATATCGCTCCGCTCGTCGATCGCCTCCCCCCGCGTCTGCTCCGGCGACATATACTCCGGCGTGCCGATGCCGTGGCGCGTGAGCGTTCCCTGCTGCTGCCAGGTGTAGCGGGCGATGCCGAAGTCGGCGAGCTTGAGCGTGCCGTCGCGCGTCACCAGAATGTTCGAGGGCTTTATGTCCCGATGAAGGATGCCGAGCTCGTGCAGGTGCCCGACGGCATCCAGGAGCTGGCGGGCCAGATCCAGAACGACCGGCACCGGCAGCGGACCCTCCCGTCCGATACGGGCGGCGAGCGTCTCGCCGTCGACGTATTCCATCACCAGCAGGAACCGGTCGCTGACGCGGAACCAGTCGATCAGCCTGACGATGTTCCGATGTCCGAGTCCGCTCTGAATCTCCGGCTCGCGACGGAACCGGCGCTCATAGCCGGCATCGACGTCGTCGATGGAGATCACCTTGACGGCGACGACGGAGCCATCGGCGATGTGCCGCGCGCGCCAGACACGCCCCATGCCGCCGGCTCCGATCTCCTCGAGGAGCTCGTAGCTGCCGGCCAGTCGCCGGTTATTCGGCACCATTGTCTGTTCTGACACCACGTCGGGATCACTTCCGGATAACGGGTTAGAAATCGTGGGGCGGAGACCCGCCCCTCTCAGACAGTCAAGAACCTTGCCACGGTGTCCGAAGGGAGAGTGGAGATGGCCCACCGGAGCGGCGTACCTCTTTTTACAGGTGGCGCGAGCGTCCGGCGGGATGAAATCAACGGATTTCAGGCGGTTTTACGGGAGATCCGGACGCCTTCCCCCTCCCGCCCCCGATGCGCCCGGGGCATTGGCAAAGGTTGCTTCGGTGTTAGATTGGGAGCTTCCGGCAGATTCCTCACACATACATCAGCACCCGATCATGAAAGGGACTCCACTGAACGACCATCTGGTCGACTACATGAACCGTCTCTTCCCGGCCGAGGACGAGCTGCTGCACGAGCTCAGGCGCGAGGCGGACGCCGCGGGCATCCCGCCGATCCAGATCAGCTCCGAGCAGGGAGCGTTCCTCCAGGTCCTCATCAGGGCCACCGGCACCAGGTCGATCCTCGAGATCGGCACGCTGGCCGGCTACAGCGCCATCAACATGGCCCGCGCCCTCCCGGAGGATGGACGCCTGACGACGATCGAGCGCGACCCGATGCACGCCGAGTTCGCGCGCCGGCAGATCGAGCGCGCCGGGCTCTCCGAGAAAGTCCGCGTGATCGTCGGCGCCGGCGTCGACGTGCTGGAGCGTGAGCTGGCCGGCAGCGGTCCCTACGATCTGGTCTTCATCGATGCCGACAAGCCGAGCTACGTCCGCTATCTGGAGCTGGTCTACCCGATGGTCAGGACCGGCGGCCTGATCGCCGGCGACAACGCCCTCTCCTGGGGACGCATCGCCGAGGACGACGTCGACGACCCGAGCGTGAAGGGGATGCAGGCGTTCAACCGCGCCATGGCCGCCCACCCCGGACTGCAGTCGTGCATCGTCCCGATCGGCGACGGCGTCTGCATGGGAGTCAAGCTCCCCGGATAAGATCCGGCCAGCGAACAGCAATGGAATATCCCGGAGCGGAGCACGCGCGACGCTCCGGGAAGCGATCCGGAGAACATTCAGCGGCACCGGCGGAGGCGTCCCCGACCCCTCTGCCTCACTCCTTCATTCTCGCCAATGACGCATCAACAGATCTACGATGAACTGAAGCAGCTCGCCGAACAGATGGGGGTGACAGTCCGCCTGGAAGTGGGAGACTTCGACGGCGGGGGCTGCACGGTCAACGAGCAGCGCGTCATCCTGATCAACCGCCGGCACGACATCAGCCGGCGGGTGAACGTGCTTGCCCGCGCCCTCCACGCCGAGGGGCTCGACGAGCTGTTCGTCAAGCCGGCGCTCCGCGATTTCATCGAGGACGAGGTGGCGCGCGCCAAGGCCGCCGGCCAGGGCTGACCGCCAGGACTGACGGGTTTGGCTGTTGGTCAGATCCGAGCTTCCCCCGGCCAATGCGCCGGGACGATCTGGAGCACTACGATATATTTCGAACGAATCGACGAACGAGCATGTTCACAGGACTTATCGAAGAGGTCGGCACTATTGTCGACGCCGTGCGGGATGGTGGAGCGCTTCGCCTGACGGTGAGCGGCAATCGCGTGATGGAGGGGCTGGCGATCGACGACTCGATCGCGCTCGACGGCTGCTGCCAGACCGTGGTGGCCCTCACGGCCGAGACGTTCACGGTGGTGGCCGTGGAGGAGACGCTCGCAAAAACCACGCTCGGCGATTTCGCGCCGGGGCGCCGGATCAACCTCGAGCGGGCGCTCCGGGTCGGCGATCGCCTGGGGGGGCATTTCGTGCAGGGGCACGTCGACTGCGTCGGGACCGTGACGGCGGCCGAGACGCGGGAGAGCTCCTGGATCTACTGGATCTCCTACCCGGAGCAGTTCGCGCCGCTGGTGATCCCGGTCGGCTCCATCGCGATCAACGGGGTGTCGCTCACGGCCGCGGCCACCGACGGCGCGCGCTGCATGGTATCGATCATCCCGCACACGCACGAGGTGACGACGTTCCACGATCTGACCGTCGGGGCGAGCGTGAACGTGGAGTTCGACATGGTTGGGAAATACATCAGGAACTTCGTCTCCCCCACCGCCGCGCCGGCCGAGCTCCCGCGCATCGAGGGGTGAGAGTCGGGAGCGATCGATTTCTTCCCTCCCGATGGCAGACTTCGCCGGCCGCTCGCCCGTCTGTTACGAGAGGCGCCGGCCGGATCGGCTCATGTCCCGAGTCGATCCGGATCCGTGATCGCGTCGGGGATGCCGGGCGATCGGATGCGATGAGATGATCCGGACGACGATGGTGATGACATCTCCTCGAACGGAGCTCCGGACGCCGGTGGAATCGAATCAACCATGAACTGATGAGCCATGCCACGAGCACTACGTTATTATATCGCGGATACGCCGGAGAACACGATCAGCGACGCGCAATGGCGTGAGATCGCGCGGCTTCAGCATTGGTACAATTCCGAGTTCATCTGGAGCTGCGACCGGATCGGCCTGAAGCGCTACATCCTCTTCCCGAATTACGAGGTGATGCCGGACATGCCCTACCACACCGCGAAGTATCACTTCCGGAAGCGGCTGCTGGCCAAGAAGATCGAGCTGCAGGACGAGCTGGCGGCGGTACGCGCGATGGTGGAGGAAGGGCTCTTCAGCGTCCGCTGGGGGGGCGTGCGGGACGACTCGATCGCCAGCGGCATCACCCACGTGGCCGACAACGAGTTCAACGCCTACCTGCTCTGCGAGTTCCTCCTCAAGTGCTCGACGATCGCCACCGACGCCACGTTCGTGGTCGAGGACGAAGGGCGATTCGTGCTGACGCACCGCGTGATGTTCCGGAACGGGGCGATCATGGTGGCGCACGACGATGCCTACCGGAGCCCGCGCGAGGAGACGCTGGACGTGCCGCAGATCTTCTCGGTGGTCAACCCGACCAAGTACGATGAGCATCCCGGATTTTCGCAGAACGTGGAGGGGATAGCCGACCTGGACGATGACGAGCTGCACGAGTCGGTGAGCAAGTACGGCGTGCTCGGGTTCGCGCAGAACTACGAGACCGCCTGGGGCGATGGCGAGGGGCTGAACCTTCAGCAGCGCGCGCGGAAGGTGGTCCTGGTGTGATTCTCTTCCCGTACCTTTGCCGGCTCGGAGCTCCGCGCGCCGCGTGGGGATCGACAACGAATCCGATAGCCTCGTGATCGCTCGCTCTGCCTGCAGCATACTTCTTCTGGCGCTCGTCGCCGCGGCGCTCTCGGCCTGCGGCACCGGCATGGGAACTCCCCCGCCCGGCGGCCCTCCGGACACCACCGCCCCGCGCGTGGTCTCCTCCATTCCGGTCAGCGGCACGGTCGGCTACTCCGAGCGGACGCTGACCGTCGAGTTCAGCGAGTACGTGGAGGAATCGGGCGTGCCGGCCAACGTGGTGATCACGCCGATTCCGGCCACGCCGCCGGAGTACGACTGGAGCGGACGAACGCTCTATCTCACCTTCCAGCAGCCGCTGCTCGAGAACCGCACCTACACCGTCACCTTCGGCGCCGGCATCGTCGACCTGAACGGCAACCGCCTCGGGCGCCCCTTCTCGATCCGCTTCGCCACCGGCGCGCGGATCGACAGCGCCAGGATCGCCGGCACCGTCGAGGGGCTCGCCAAGCGGCGCGCCTACGTCTTCGCCTACCAGATCCCGACCGACAGCACCGCCTTCGCCGCGTCGTTCCGTCCGGACACGCTCCGCCCCGATTTCATCGCGCCCGTCGGCGACGATGGACGCTTCACCGTGGAGGGACTCCCTCCCGGACGCTTCCGTCTCTTCGCCGTGGCCGACGACGCGAACGATCAGCTCTTCGCCCCCGGCACCGATGCCTACGGCGTTCCGCAATCCGACACGCGGATCGATTCGGCCGGCTCGATCGTGACCGGCGTCCGCATCCGGCTTCGTCCGGCGCCGGACGATCAGACCGCTCCGGCGCTCTACTCGGTCGTCTCGATCAACCGGAGCCGGACCGAGCTTCGCTTCAGCGAGCCGATCGACACGGCCGGCCTGGCCCCCTCGAGCGTCACGATCGTGACGCCGGCCGGCGTGGTGGCCGCGCCCGCGCTCTGGCGCTCCCCCTCCACCCCGCTTGCGCTGTTTGCCTCG
>JBEHWX010000086.1:0-25768 GCA_048498995.1 Bacteroidota bacterium | reverse complement strand
ACCGCCGCAGGAGGCCAGAGTGGCCGCCAGAAGAATCGAGGAAAGTGCGTACGAGATCTTGATCATGTGTCAACCGGACGAGGCCGGGATTGGTTCGTGACGATTCGGGTGAGAACTGCCGAAACTAGCCTCCGGGAAAGGATCGGGCAAGGAAGCCTGAAAGAAAATGCAACGAGCCATTAATCCTCCCGGGGACTCCCTTCTCAAAGAGGCTCCGCATGGAAATCCTCCCTGAAATCCTCGGTGGAAATCCGTGCGAAAAAAAAGTGGCGCCGATGCGCACGACGCCGCTAACAAACGAGGGGGCAGTTCCGTTGAGCAACCAACGGGGTATACCAAGAACGATAAAGACAGGGAGATTCTGTTATGAAGAAACGAAGCGCAATGTTCGGACTCGGAAGCACCCTCGCCATGGGTATGATCGCTCTGAGCGCGCTGCTGACCGGCTGCTCCGATAACAGCACCGATCCGACGCCCTCCGACAGCAATCCTCCGGGCTCCAACGCCACCGTGCAGGTCAGTGATCCCGTACCTGCCGATGAAGCAGCTTCGGTGCGGACGAACGTGCAGAAGACGTCTCAGGATACCATCGTCATCACCGTCCAGCAGGCGGCTTCCACGGCCGCGACGACCCAGCCCGGCGCCCAGGTGCTCGGCGTCAACCTCGACTTCGATCGCAACGATCTGGCCTACGAGTGCCTCCTCAGAAAGAACGGCCGCATCATCCTGGTGGTCGTCGACCCGAAGAGCGGCGCGGTCAAGAGCCAGACCGACGTGGCCAACGCCTACTACACCAGCATCCTGGTGATCAGCCCGACCTTCATCCATGTCAAGGACGCCAAGCAGCGCGCCACCCAGGTGGTCGGCAACAGCGTGGTCGTCGAGAACAACCTGGAGCAGGTCGATAACCGCCCCACCTACGTGATCGTCCTGCTCGATAACAGCAACCGGTACGTCACCGTCTATGTCGACGCCGAGACCGGCCGCGAGCGGAAGATCTCCGACAACGACGAGTGCGAGGGGGAGGGCTCCGGCGATACCCACAAGAAGCACAAGGGACGCGGCCACTATCGTCACGGCAAGGGGAACGGCTACGGCCATCACTTCCACTGCCTGTTCGATAACGACAGCACCGGCACCGGAGGCAATGGCGGCGGCGGCAACGGCGGCGGACAGCAGCTCCCGAACGGCGTGATCACGATCGATTCGGCCAAGACGATCGTCCGCGCCATGAACGTCGACTCGGCCGGCACCGATACGGTCCGGTTCATCAAGACCTCGATCGACATCGAGAGCGACACGAAGGTGTACTACGAGTTCACCTACGCCAAGAAGGATTCCAACACCTACGTGGTGCGCCTGGATGCCTTCACCGGCGCGGTCGTGGAGTTCCGTCAGAAGTCCGGCGACTTCACCACCGGCGACCTTCAGCCGGTGATCAAGGGGCAGACGGTGGTGGCGCTGGCCGTGGCCAGAACCGCGGCGCTGGCGGCCTACCCGGGCACCGTCACCGAATGGCGTCTGAGCCAGGAGGATGGGAAGTGGACCTACACGTTCGACGTGACCTCGAGCGTGACGGCCGGAGAGAAGAAGCAGGTGCTGATCGACGCGACGACCGGCACGCTGATCCGGGTGAAATAACGCGAGGGGAGGAAGGGGCGCTTCGGCGCTTCCCCGCGCAGGACCGGGCCTGACCGGAAGGGGTCCGGTCCACTTTTCGACGGGCCGCCGGGAGATCATCTCCCCGGCGGCCCGTTCGTTTTCTCCCCCACCGGCTCGGGTCGCGATGTGGCAAACCCCCATGGTGCCGCGTCATGGAGATGGACATTCCTCCGATCAGGCCGGGAGAATGCGTTCGGGAGGAGATGGAGGATCGGGAGAAAAGCCGCCGAAAACGATGGATGGCGCAGAGATTGCCGGGTGTGCCGCCAGCGGCCTCATCCCCCCGCCTGGACCGCCATCGACGCGCCGCGGATTCGCGGAGGCCGGCCCAACGGTGCCGCGCCTCGCCGAGGCCGGGCGCCCGGATCGATCAACACGTGCATATCGTCCCATTTTCGTAGTATTGTGGCTTTCGTAACCAAAACTTTATGAAGCTCACTCGGTACGGTACTGATGTCATCGTCGTCTCGCTGCTGATCGCCGTCGGGCTGATCATCGGCGGGCTCTTCGTGGCCCTGACGGCGGTGAAGGTTCTTCTGGTGCTGCTCGGCATTCTGCTGGCGGCCTTCACGCTCTATTTCTTCCGCGACCCGGAGCGCTCGCTCTCCGAGAGCGCGCGCGAGGAAGGGATCATCATCTCCCCGGCCGACGGGAAGATCGTGGTGATCAAGGACGTGGTCGATCAGGAGTATCATCACGGGCCGGCCAAGCAGATCTCGATCTTCCTCTCCCCTCTGAACGTTCACGTCAACCGTTACCCGGTCAGCGGCGTGATCGATTACTACAAGTACGTCAGCGGCAAGTACCTGGTGGCCTTCCACGAGAAGTCCTCGGAGCTGAACGAGCGGACGCATATCGGCATCAAGAACGGCCGCACGCGGATCCTCTTCAAGCAGATCGCCGGCGCGGTGGCGCGCCGCATCGTCTGCAACGTGAAGGTCGGCGACGAGGCGCACGTGGGAGATCGCTTCGGCATGATCAAGTTCGGCAGCCGCATGGACCTGATCGTGACCCCGGAGATGCAGATCGAGGTGAAGCTCGGCGACATGGTGGTTGCCGGAGAGACCATTCTCTGCCGCCTTCCGAACAGTTGAGCGCCGGCCGGACTCGCGCCGGCCAGGCTCGCGCCGACCGGAGTCGGGAAGATGCAGGAAGCGGAAGATGCCGGGAACGGTAGATGCCGGGAGCCGAAGGTGCCGAACGGAATGCCGGCTCGAAGCCCCCAGCGGGCCATCGGCCGGAGTGCCCCGCACGGGGATCCACAATCAAAGGATGTAGGCTGTGCCGATTCGCGTGACTCGCTCGGTGATACCGAGCCTGTTTACATCGATGAACCTGTTCTGCGGGTTCTTCGCCATGGTGAAGGCGACCGACGGACATTGGACCGAGGCGGCGTGGCTCATCGTCCTGGCCGGGATCTTCGACGGTCTGGACGGCGTCATGGCGCGGCTGACCAATTCGAGCTCCGAGTTCGGCGTCGAGCTCGACTCGCTGGCCGACGTGGTCAGCTTCGGCACCGCTCCGTCGTTCATTCTCTACGCGGCCTTCTTCAAGTCGTGGGAGACGGCCGGCGTGGTGCTGGCGTCGCTGCCGGCGCTCTGCGGCGCGCTCCGCCTGGCGCGCTTCAACGTCCAGCTCGTCGGCTTCGACAAGGATTATTTCATGGGGCTGCCGATCCCGTCGGCGGCGCTCACGCTGATCAGCTACCTGGTCTTCTTCCACCTGCCGGCCAATCAGAGCTTCATCCCGGCCAGCGCCAAGCCGGCCATCCTCGCCGCGATCACCGTCGCCGTCTCGATGCTGATGGTCTCGACCATCCGCTACGATACCCTGCCGAAGTTCACCAAGCGGGGCATTCAGAAGGCGCCGGCGAAGTTCATCGGCTTCCTGGTCTGCGTCGTCATCGTGATCGTCACCAAGGGGATGGCAATCTTCCCGCTGATGGCGATCTACCTGATCTTCGGCATCATCCGTCAGACGATCGTCTGGATGCGCCCCGGCCACGCCGAACGGATCGACCACGATACGTTCGAGGCCGACGAGGAGACCCCGTTCGACGTGTGAGCCCCGTCGGTCCGCGTCGGCCCCTGCCGGCGCCGGCCGCGCTCCCGTCCGACGATCCGCGTCAACTCTACTACAGGAGATCTTCGACCATGCCCAAGCACGCACGGAATCGCTCGCGACGTCCGCTCGGCGTCCTGCTGGCCACCGCGGGCCTCTGCCTGGCGGGCCTCTGCCTGATCGCCTCCCCGGCCGGCGCGCAGCTCGTCTGGCAACCGGTCGCCACCGGGGTGGACAACTCCCTCTCCTCGCTCAGCTTCCCCTCCGATCAGGTCGGCTATGCCGCCGGAAGCGCCGGCGTGGTGCTCAAGACCACCGATGCCGGGGCCACCTGGAGCACCCTCACGACCGGCGCGGCCGGACTCCTGCAGGCGGTCGATTTCCTGACGCCCGATCGCGGCGTTGCCGTCGGCGATGACGGCGTCGCGTTCTGGACCACCGACGGCGGCGCCACCTGGACCGAGCACTCCCCCGGCCTCGGCGACGCGATGCGCCCCAGCGCCCTGCTCGGCGTGCACATGTTCGACCAGCAGACCGCGGTGGCCGTCGGCCTCGACGGCGACACGCGTACCGGCGTGGTGGCAAGGACCACCGACGGCGGCGCCTCCTGGACCCGCAGCCATCCCGACAGCACGCTCACCTGCTCCTACCTCGCCTTCCTCGACGGCTCGCTCGGCTATCTGCTCGGGCAGTCGACCGAGGGAGAAGGAATGATCTTCAAGACCACCGACGCCGGCCTCACCTGGACCCGCGCCTCCTACAAGGTGTTCGATCAGACGCCGTACGGCATCCACCTGCTCGACGCCTCGCGCGCGATCGCGGTCGGGACGCTCGGCGGCATCATCGCGACGACCGACGGCGGCGCCTCCTGGAACGAGTCGAAGGCGCCGGTGCTCGCCGACCTGCTCGACGTGGACTTCCACGGCGAGCGGGGCATCGCCGTCGGCTCACTCGGCGGCGTGGTGACCACCACCGATGGCGGCGCCACCTGGAGCGCGGAGCAGCTCGGCACCACGGCGCATCTCCGGAGCGTCAGGTTCACTCCCTCCGGTGATGTCACGCTCGTGGCCGGCTTCAACGGCACCATCTTCCGCCGCGCCGTCCCGGCCGGCGTGATCGAGGAGGGCTCTGCGGCGGCTTCCGGCGCGCGCGTGACGCCGAACCCCTCGACGGCCGATATCCGTATCAGCGTTCCGGAGGCCGGCGACGCGATCCATCGCGTCACGATCTACGACATGATGGGGCGCCGCGCCCTGGAGCGGACGCTGACCAACGGTGCCGCGACGATCGCGCGCGGCGAGCTGGCGCCGGGACACTACCTCTACGTGCTGAGCACCGAGGGCACGGCGCCGCGGCACGGCTCGCTGATCGTCGAGTAGAGAAGCTCGGCCAGCGCGCGCGCATCGTGAAGAAATGGCGAGGGGAAGATCGACAGGTCGATCTTCCCCTCGCTCGTTTTCAGCCTTCCGGTTCAGCAATCCGGACGTATCGGATCGGATACCGGGCGTCTCAGACCGCCTCGACGCGCTGCGTGGCCGCGTCGGTCCGCTCGCCGAGGAACTCCACCCAGTCCCGCTTGATCTTCGGGTAATGCTTGGTGGCCTCCACCATCTTGCCGAAGCACTCCACGGTCCCCTCGAACCAGGTCTGGAGCTTCGGATCGGAGATCCGCCCCTCATCGGTGAAGGCCTGATGCGCCTGGGCCAGGGAGAACATATCGGGATAGATATGGGCGCCGAGGTGCTCCAGGGGAATCCTGAGCGCCCAGAGGCCGCGGTTGCCGCCGGCCATCGAGGGGGAAGCGGACATCAGCAGGCCATGCTTCCCCTTGAACGGCTGCGGGCGATATCGCGAGGCCCAGTCGATCAGATTCTTGAGGTTGCCGGGCATCGACGCGTTGTACTCCGGGGAGGCGATGATGAAGGCATCGACCTCCAGGAGCCGGCGGCGGAACTCCTCGACGCCGGACGGAAAGCCCTCCTCGTTCTCGACATCCTGATCGTAGGAGGGAGCATCGAACGCCCGGAACTCGGCGCGATCGACGGTGCCGCCGTTGGCCTCGACGATGCTGGCGGCCAGGGAGGCGAGCCGGTCATTGAGCGATCCCCGCCGGAGCGAGGCGCCGAAGATGAGCACTCGAAACGGGTAGTCCTTTCTGCCTTCCATGGAGATCTCCGCATGCGGCGTTTAGGTTGGAAAGAATCGCGTCGCGAGCCGACGACGTGATCGTCGGCCGGCCGCGCAAGGCGTCGGAATCTAGCATCCCGGCGCGGCATTGCCACCGCGCGTGCGGGCGCGCAAGGATGATGCCGTGCCGGCTGGCTCCGGCCTGGACGGCCCCACGGGGCTCCTCTCTCTCTCCAGCGCACTCACAACATGCGCCCACCGATGCGTGCCCGCCAACGACGCAACTCGCACGGGCGCCCCCCGTGACCGCCCCGCCGGTCGCCGAAAGCGCACGCTAAAGACGTGCGGCTACCGAGCACTTCGTTCGTGCGGGCGCCCCCCCCGTGGCCACCCCGCCGGTGAGAATTCCGCGCGGGCATCATTCACATCACGATCCTCTCATCGGCAAGCCGCACCGCGCCGGTTTTACACATCCATGTACTATCTCCGCTCGCATCCCACCGGTAAGTTGCGCTCGTTCCCGTGTTCCCCCGCACTGTATCGCCCTCATCATGGTCGCCATTGCTCATACTCACGCGTGGCTCATCGCCGAGCGCCGGATGGTCCGGCTCGTCGAGATGGGCCCGAGCGCTCCGTCGATGCCGGGACGGGTCGTCGTCACGATCGACGGCCGGCCCCGCGAGCTTCGTCGGGATGACGTGATCCTCTTCCGCTCCTCCGGCCTCCGCGACGTGGCCGGGCACGAGATCGTCGAGGGAGATTACATCGAGTGGATCGAGGAGGATCCCGACGGCGCGCCGGTCCGCGCGTTCGTCGCGGTGGCGGATGATCGCTTCACGGCCGACGGACTTCCGCTGGAGGAGATCGCCTCACCCATCACGATCATCGGCCACGCTCTGGGCGCCTAGCGCCGCCGCGCCCGCTCCGATCGCCGGGAAGGCTTGAACAGCCGCGGCGGCAGCGACTCGATCTCCTCCCCCGTCCCTTCACGACGCGCTCCCTCGGGGGGCGCCCCCTCCCGCCCCGTCCGCTCCTCCGGAGCCTCCCCGGTCTCCCCGGCCGGCGGCTCCAGCTCGATCACGTGACGATCGGTGCCGCCATGCGCCGACGGGAATCCGATGTAGCCGCCGATCATCCCTTCCAGCGCCCACGCCTCCTTCACCACGATCCCGCGCCAATTCCCGGTGATGTGAACCTCGCCGCTGACGATCAGCGCCGAGGAGCCCAGCAGCGCCGGCAGCCGCTCCCGCGTGGCCGGATGGACCACGCACTGGATGTAGCCGGTCTCATCCTCCAGCGTGATGAACATCACTCCCTTGGCCGTCGGAGGCATCTGCCGGAGCACGGCGATCCCGGCCACGGTCAGCTTCGGATGCGGGCTGCCGGCCGGACGGAGGCGCGATCCGGCAAGGCGGTAGGCGGTGGCGATCGGCCGCACCTCCAGATCGATCAGGGTGCGGCGCAGCAGAATCATCGGATGATGGCGGGCGGCGCGATGCGTGGCGTAATCCCAGCTCAGGCGCTCCCCGGCCGTCAGCTCCGGCAGATCCGGGATATCCTCCGGCTCCACCAGCGGCAGATCGAAGAGCGAGGGGAGCAGCCGCTCCTGGCGCGGCGGCAGGCGACGCAGCGCCACGCCGATCTCCCAGAGCGCGCGGCGCGAGCTTCCGGCCAGCTCGTCCAGCGCGCCGGAACGGGCCAGCTCGTCGAGCACGTCGCGCGGGAGCGTCACGCGACGGCAGAGATCCTCCACGCTCGTGAACGCCCCTCCCTCCAGCCGACAAAGCGCGATCGCCCGCACATGCTCGGCGGAGATGCCGGCGATGATCGCCAGCGGCTTCCGGATCGCCAGCGTCCCCTCCGGCGTCCGCTCCAGCTCGTAGCGGATGCCGGAGGCGTTGATCGACGGCAGCAGCACGCTCGCGCCGAAGCGCCGCGCCTCCTCCTCCAGCGTCATCAGGTTGTACATCCCCGGACGGTGCTGCATGATCGCCGCCATGAACGCCGCGGGGTGATGCCGCTTCAGCCAGGCCGACTGATACACCGTCTTGGCGAAGGCCGCCGCATGGCTCCGGCAGAAGCCGAAGCCGACGAAGTGGGCGATGGTATCGAACACGTCGTTGGCCGACGGCTCGTCGACGCCGTTGCCCATCGCACCGCGCACGAACTTCTCCCGCATCCCCTCCATCTCGCCGGGGTCGCGGAACTTCGACATCAGCGCGCGGAAGTCGTCGGCCTCCTGCAGGCTCATGCCGGCGAACTTGTGCGCCACCTCGAGCACCTGCTCCTGAAAGAGGATGATGCCGTAGGTATCCCGCAGCAGCGGCTCGAGCTTCGGGTGGCCGTAGCGGACCGGCTCCAGCCCGCGGCGGCGGCGGATGAAGGGATTGACCATGCCGGACTGGAGCGGCCCCGGACGGAACAGGGCGATCTCCGAGATCAGGTCGTCGAAATCCTCCGGCTGGTGCTGCGCCAGCAGATGGATCTGCCCCTGGCTCTCGATCTGGAAGAGCCCGAGCGTGCTGCCGGAGCGGATCAGCTCGAAGGTCGCCGGATCGTCCAGCGGCAGAGCGTCCACGTCCAGCTCGATCCCCTCGTGCCGCCGCACCAGCTCCACCGCCTCGCTCACGGCGGCCAGCATCCGAAGCGCGAGCACGTCCAGCTTGATCAGCCCGAGCGCCTCCACGTCCTCCTTGTCGAACTGCCCCACCTTGACGCCGTTGGCCGAGACCTGCACCGGCGTGAACTCGTGCAGCGGCGTGCGCGACAGGAGCATGCCGCCGGAGTGGAGCGAGAGGTGGCGCGGACAGCCGTCGAGCCCGCGGATCATCTCGATGAGCAGCTCGAGCAGCGGCGACTCCCCGCCGGCCGCCTCCGTGAGCGCCTCCCGGAACTCCACCACCCCCTCGGCGCGATGATGGGGCATCACCCCGGCCATCCGATCGATGATGTGCGGCGGATAGCCGAGCGCCTTGGCCACGTCCCGCAGCGCCATCCGGAGCTGATAGGTCACCACGTTGGCCGTCATCGCCGTCTGCTCGATGCCGAAGCGCTCCTCCATCCAGGCGATCACCTCCGGACGGCGATCGGCGTCGAAGTCGACATCGATGTCGGGAGTTCCCTTCCGTCCTCCGTGGAGGAAGCGCTCGAACAGGAGGTTGTGGCGGATCGGGTCGACGCCGGTGATGCCGAGCAGATAGGCGACGATGGAGTTGGCGGCCGAGCCCCGGCCGGCGCAGCGGATGCCCATCTCGCGCGCGGCCACCACCACCTCCCGCACCACGAGAAAGAACTCCTCCAGGCCGAGCGTGGCGATGGTGAGCAGTTCCTTCAGAAGCTGCTCCTCGGCCCGCGCCCGCTCAGGCCGGGGATAGCGCTCCAGCAGCGCGCCGAGGCAGAGATCGGTGAGGAAGGCTCGGGGAGATATCCCTTTGTAGAGCCGCGTGGCCGGCGGGATCACGTAGCCCCGGATCAGGTTCAGCTCGCAGGCATCGGCGATCCGCGCGGCGTTCTCGAACGCCTCCGGGAAGGGGATGATTCTGCGGAGATCCTCCTCCGACCGGAGATACGCCTCGGCGTTGGTGGGGCGCTCCGGGTGCCGGTCGAAGATCGTGGTGCCGGTCCGGATGCAGGTCAGCAGATCGTGGCGGCGGTAATGCTCGGGGGCGGCGTAGCGGACATCGCCGGCCGCGACGATCGGCACCCCCTCCTCCAGCGCCAGCCCCCGGAGCCGGCGGTTGAGCGCGGAATCCCCCCGCCGGAGCTGATGCGTCAGCTCGACGAAGAGCATCGCTCCGAACACTTCCCGTAGCTGGCCGAGCCAGGCGCGCGCCTCCTCCAGGCTCCCCTTCTCCACCAGCCGCGCCAGCCGCGCGTCGCGTCCGCCGGTGAGGCAGAAGAGATCGCCGGAGCACTCCGCCAGGCATGCCAGCGGCGCCGACGGCTCCTCGCGCGAGGCCAGATGCGCGGCGGTGATGATCCGGCAGAGATTGGCGTACCCCTCGGCGGAGGCGGCCAGAAGCACCAGCGGCTCGCCGTCGACCGTCACCTCCGAGCCGATGATCCCCTTGAGGCCATGCTCGCGGCAGGCGCGCTGAAAGCGGACCGCGCCGTAGACGCCGTTCCGATCGGTCAGGGCCAGGGCGGTCATCCCCGTGCTCCGGGCACGCTCCGCCAGCTCGGCCGGCGAGGAGCCGCCGTCGAGCCAGGAGAACCAGCTTCGGACATGCAGATGCGCGAACATCGATCGGTATCCGGTAATCGCGGAAAATGCGGCCATCCGCTCAGTCGAACAGACGGTACAGCGTCCAGGAATCGCCGCGGCGGTAGAGCTCCATCATGCCGCGATCGGTCAAGAGTCGGAAGTGAACCCGCCGCTCCTCGGCGCTCCACCACCGCCCCTGCACCACCCACCAGTCGATGATCTCCTGGACGCGGAAGATCACCCCTCGCCGGTGGATCCGCGCCGGACGCCGTCCGGCCAGCTCCACGTGCACCGGCTCATCGTAGCGCTTCATGGCTTCCTCCCCTTGCGTTCATCTCGGTGGCTCCTTATCGGTACAATCATCATCTCCGTTGGCTCCCCTTGCTCCGCCTCATTGCTCACATGCCGTTGCCGCCACGCCGTCGCTTCGGCGTGCCACGGCTTCAGCGCCGTCGGCGCCCGCGTCCGGCCGGAGGCGGAGGCTCGGCCGGGAAGGGCTCGTAACGTATCCCCTCCTCCGGGCGGACCGGATCCGGATCCTCGATCACGGCGCGGAGCACCGTGCCGGGGAACCGGAGATGGAGGGTGCGCAGCGTGTCGAGCAGCTCGGGACGCTCGGCGAAGAGGGCACCCTGCTCCCGTGCCGGCTCCAGGAGCCCCCGCAGCTCGACGGCCAGCCGCTCGATCTCGACGCCGGGGCCGAGCAGCGGCCGAAGGAGCCGTTCGGCGGCCGCGAAGAGCGCCGCCCGGCGCGAGGTCGGCTCCTTCAGCGGATGGCGCGCCACGCGCACGCCCCCTTCCGGACCGCGGACGGTCAGGCGGAGGGTCAGGAGCCGCGCGCGGCGATCGGCCAGGCGCGCGGCCAGCTCGGCCACGAGCAGGTCGAGCAGCGGGAAGAGATCTCCCGGCTCGGCAATGGGATAGTCGCAATCGTGGGAAGCCACGATCGATGGCGGTGGTGTGTATTCAGGCACCGGCGGGTCATCCCCCGTCGGATGCAGCAGCTCGAAGAGCCGCTTCCCTTCCCGGCCGAACTGCGCCTCCAGATGGCGACGCGTGAGCGCATGGAGCCGGCCGAGCGACGTGAGCCCGAAGAGACGGAAGCGCTCGACCATCTCCTCCTCGAACCCGAGCTCCCGCAGGATGCCGACCGGACTCCGGTCGTAGAGCCGGCCGACGAGCTCCGGGGAGACCTCGGAGACGCCCCGGTCGGGGGCCAGCAGCGCGGCCAGCTCCGCCAGGAAGCGCCGACGGGCCATCCCGACGCGCGCCGGCAGCGAGCGGGCCATCTGGCCGAGCCCGGCACGATCCCACGGCTCCAGCAGCACCGTCCCTGATCGGAGCGGCAGGAGCCTCGGCGAGAGGTCCTGGAAGAGATGGAGGAGATCCTCCCACATCGCCTCCTCGATGCCGATATCACGCTCGTGGAACGAGGCCTCCGGAAAGAGGATCCTCGCCCGGTCAAGGCTTTCGCCCGGCCTGAGCCCGGCCCGGCCGAGCACGGCGCTCGCGGCCAGGACACGCGTCCCGTCGTGAAGCGCCAGATCCGGCCGTCCCGGATGGATCTGACGACAGACCCAGAGGGGGTACTCCGGGATGTGGAGACAGGCGATCAATCGACACCCCATTAATTGGGGTGGCGAAGATAGGAGCCGGAGGGATGAGGTGCAAGCGTGGGAGGATGGGAAGGAATGAGCGGAAGCAATGGAGAACGAACCTCAGGAAGATCGCGGAGCACCACGCGGGCCGCTCATAACATCATCTTCATCCTTGGGGATGAAGGCGTTTGTACTTCATGATCTTCGCTCCTCCGTCGAGGCAGAAAGCGTACAGAACGCCATCGTAGGGGTCACGGTTTCCTCCCGGCAGCATATGTCCATCAGCGATGGGAGCGAGGGTGGCCGCCAGCAGATAGCCTCCTTTCCCCGACCGCTGGATACGGCCGAACTGTATCCTGAAATCGGGAGTCTTGGACGTTGAGAACGTGCTCAGTCCCGTGTGATCATATCGATCGCACGGCACCGGAGCGCTCCCCTCTCCCCGCGGATCGCAGCCGGCCGGCGGAAGGTCGAAGTCCTCCAGGTAATCCACATCGAGCAGGATGGCGGTGTCGCGCACCACGACGTCCAGGCGCGTCCCATCGACATAGTACTCGCGGATATTGGCGCTATCCGACACAATTACGTCGAGGGCGGCCTTGTAGAAATAGGACTCCCAGGAGCATTCCGGAATGATTGGCCGCACATGCGATCCCCAGACTCCACACACCAGCATCAGGGAGAGACAACTGCCGCAACGCCGCCACGGGTTCATGAAAGTTCCTCCAGACATTGAAAGGGCACGGGCAAGCGGAGAATATGTCTCGATGGCACGCGGCCTCCGCACTTCTTCAGCGTGCGCCATTGATGCTCGATCAGGCTCGAGAGCTTCCCCCCTCATTGCCGCACCTCCTCGCTCGCGATGAGGCGGACATTCCCTTCTCCATCCATCACGAAGGTACAGACGACGGCATCGGCCGCTTCCAGCAAGGATCGAAGCGACTGCCCAGGATTGGCGCGAACGATCTCCGCCGCGAACACCACATGCGATGGGATATACCCGCAGATCGGAGATGAAAAGATGACGGTAAGTTGGCTGGACGTATCGGTGGAAAGCCCCGAAAGCCCTGATCCCGGCAGGCGCGTAGCGACCGCCGATCTACAGTCGAACGAGAGACGCGCGGCACGACTGGTTTCCTTCAGCAGCGAATCCCTCAGCTCACTGGCCCCTGGCGGATCGCCGCCATCAAGGCCGAGATACACGGCGGCCTCCCATACCCTGACGGAAGGCCGAATATCCAGCCTTCCCCAAAGGAAGCGGACATTCCTGTCGTTCAGAACCTGATCGAGCGCGGCGGCATAGGCGCCGCCGGACGTCTGAGCAAGACCGACCATCGTGAGCCAGACCCACCCGATCAGAGCACAGGCAAGCAGGACATTGCCCCGGTGCCGGCTGCATATCGTCGTCGATGGTATCGACATCTGCAACCTATTGATCTCTACCTTTGCGCATTTTCTCTTACCAGTACACAATGGACCGGCGCTGCTCGCTGAACAGCGACCATTCCTTGGCTCCGAGGTCACGCTGCCAATAGCGTTGACGAACCCAATTTCCCTGCTCGTCATCCTCATAATCGTAGTACCCCTCCTTGTGGTAAGGTCCGGTCTGCTCAATCACTGTCGATGCCCGGCCATCGACGAAGCTTGTCGTTCGATACCATGGGGACTCGCAGCAGCCATACCACGTGTGACGGATGAGCGTCCCGGATGAATCATATTCATCCGTCCCGGTAAGCATGGGGGGATTACTGAGGATCACGATATACTCATCGCGTCTGCGCAGAATTCCGCCCGAGTAGTCATACATGACGAACCCTGTACCGATTCCTCGTGTCGTGGAGTCGGCAATGGGCCTGCCTGCACTGTCGAAGTAGAATCGTGCTCTATGAACCACCGTGGAGTCGCCCTCGGCAATAAAGCTCCTCTCGATGATCCGTCCAGCCGCATCAAGCACATAGCGATAATCGGAGCTTGCGGAATCAGGCAGATCATCAATATTGAGGCTCCGCGGATCCAAACGAACAATACTATCTCCCTCGATCTTCACCAGATGCTCGGTAACGACCGACAGGCGGCCAAGGGAGTCGTATCGATAGGTTTGATACGCATCAGCTTCCTCGGGATTTGAAGCTGCGTACGCTATGCCCCGCCCCAGCGAATCATAATCGACACGAGTGGCAAAGGTCAACCCGCGCCACTCCGATTCCTGTCGCGTGTCAGGCCATTGCAACGAATAGGTTGTGACACGTCTCACCCGCCCCCGCAATCCTTCACTCTTCCAGGTCTTGAGTTCCTCCTGGGCATAAAGAGACACAAAGGAGAATAGGAAAACCAGGATAAGGCAGTACTCACGGAGAAGCCAATGGTCATGATGTTTCCACCGGTTCATGCAATCTCCTTCAGAAATCACGGTTGGCACACCTCAAAAGAAGATATCGAGGTTCTATCGAACACTATCGAGCGTCCATCAGACCGCCGAAATGTCCCAGGACCACGCCTTGGGGATCATGAACCGTTGTAAACGAATAGTAGTCCGCGTCGTCCTGTCCATTGTAGTCGTCCCTCATCCATCTATTGTCGTAGACAACGCTGAACACCAGCCGAAGCGGTGAGAACGTCGTGCTATCGATGTTTGCGAATAAGACCATTACGCGTTTGCTGTTCGTTGTCGAGAGCGCTGTCATGCGCGGTTCGGGACGCTCCGAGCAGGGAATAGCGGGCATTCGCGACGGGCTCAGAATGTAACCATCGGCACGCGCCAGCGAATCCACCTCGCCCCTCGCATTCAGATCACGAGCATCGAGCGGGATGCATGTCAACCGATCCAGCACGAGAACATTCGGCAGGTCGTGGCCGAGGGCCGCCTCAGGCAGCAATCGCTTGTGAAACAGGTAGTTCAGTGATGCCTCGTAGGGATCGAGGAAGGTGGAATCGGCACGTGGGCCGCCGCGGAGAGCAGGCGGACCACACGAGGCCACACAGCAGGAACACATCACCGCTGACGCGACGAGCCAGATCCGCCGACAGCCCCAGCGAAAACCTATACGCCGATTCATCTTGGCGCATCCGTGAAATCAATCATAATGCACGATGGAATAAACCACCTTTTCGACGATGCCATGCACATCCATGATCACGAAGCACCCGAGAGCCTCCCCCTGGCCTTCGTTGTTCAGGGTGGCCGGCCCGTACAACGCACTGCACACAATGCGCTTGTCGGGATTCAGAACACTGTCGATCTGATATAACTGGAGGTGAAGGCTCGACGAGGCCGGAGAACCAAGCTCCGTGAATTCGGGACGCTTTTGCCCCCTGCAAGGCACTGTCAGTGAAGGCACGCTATCCCAGGAGGGCCCATAACTCGCCAGGTCGTCGCTCAATCTCAGATCGACTTCGAGGCACTCGAGCGAATCATTCACGGAGATCGAGTCACCGGCGAATGCCGAGCCGAACTCGGACCTTCCGTGAGAGTCCGCCAGGATCGCGTGGTATGCGTATGCATAGTACTCCCGCGCGCTCGGCGTCGAGTCCGATCTGTGCATCTTCCCGGCGCCGGTACAGGCAGGAAGTAATAGCAATGCGCCCAAAGCGACCGCCGCAACACCAAGATGGCATCTCGGCCAAGGGTGCGGGCATCGGCCAACGTTCTCCATGTACTGACTCCAATACCGCATGGGGAACCCCTTCTGGTGAGTGGATGTGCCGGTATATGATCCCGCGGCCGCCTATGCTTCACGGCCGGCGGGGTGTGGTCATTGGAGGGCGAAGATAGAGCCCAGATGCTGCACCGTACAATAGTATAATACAACATCTGGCGGAGAGCCTGGTGGAAGAACCTATGGGGTGGGACACACTTCCGAGTATCGGTGGCGAGCTTCCTCAAGGCCGGCAGGACCTCCAGCGCATATGCGGTTGCAGGATCTTGCCATCATGAAGGCGGATAATCAACTCGGTCACGGCCTCCGTTGCCGATACGTTGCAAGGAAGTTCAATAGCCCCATTCCTCGTGCGCCAGCGGCTCCCGATTCAGTTCCTCGCGGAAGTAGCGCCAACGCGGCATGAATCGGTCCATCAACTCGCGAAAGTGGTTGGTGTGATGCCGCTCAAGCAAATGCACCATCTCGTGCACGAGAACATACTCCAGGCACATCGGCGACTTCTTCGCCAGTTCCAGGTTGATCCAGATCCTACCGGCGGCGATGTTGCATGTTCCCCACTTCGTTTTCATCCGCTTTACGCCCCACTCCCGTACGTCCACGCCGACGATGGGCTCCCACTTGGCAATGAGGTCGGGGAGCATCGTTCTCAACTCGGAGCGGTACCAGGCATTGAGCACGGTCTCGCGGGTGGAGGGGCCGCTTCCAGGGCGCACGCGCAGCTCGATGAAGCGCTTGCCGATAAGCCGGACCTTCGGCGCCGACGATTCCTCGATCACGCGAAGACGATAGCGATGCCCCCAGACATAGTGACTTTCACCGCCGACCATTTCTCGACGCGATTGACGGGGCTGTTCGTCGAAGCGATGCTGTTGACGCCGAATCCAGCCGAGCCGGGAGATCACGGCCATCCGCACCGCCTCATCGCCGAGACCGTGGGGCGCGGCAACGCGGACACGCCCGGCCGGGGGATAGACGCCGAGATGAAGATTCCTGATCGCCTTGCGAACCACCTCCACCCGGATACCGGCAACTTCGATGTACTGGGACTCAGTATTCACGCTGGTTCTTGATGATCTCGAAGATCGTGTCGGCCTTCGATCCGTAAGCTCCGAGCTGCTCGCGGACGGCGTTGTAGAGCTCGCGCTCCTTGAAATAATGACCGCGCCAGCCATCCTTTTTCGTTGCACGCACGGCCGAGTCGACGCGCGCCGCCACCGCTTCGTCCTGCTCCAGATTGTCGTAGAGCGCCCGTTTGCCGGGAGTATCGAACGATCGGGGATAGTTCGACGTCTCCTCCGGCCTCGTCACCTTCTTGGCCAGCTCAGCGAGCATCGCGAGATATGCGCGGTACTCCACTGCGTCGGACGCACGCTGACGGATCAGCGCATCGAGCAGTTCCGACATCTTCTCGAAATACCTCGGGTTGAAGGGCTGCTCGTCGATGATGAGCTTGCGGATGTTGTTCTCGATCGTCTCGGCCATCGCCTCCGGGTTTTCCCTGATCCCCTTCGGAAGCTTCTCGGCCACCGCCCCGAGCCCTTTCTCGACAATCAACTCCACGAGTCCCTGCTGATCGAAGGCGGAGACGACCTGGCTATCCTCGGCGCGGATATAGGTGTCGAGCAGATGTCGCATCGCCGGCTCGAACACCTTCATGTCCACGTAATCGCCGCTCGCAAGCTTCACCTCCTCCCGGAGATTCTCGGCGAACGAGACCTCCGCGCGAATCGTCTCGATCTCGTCGGCGCCGTAGCCGACATCCGGCAGGTCGTTGGCGAGGTTGGCATAGGCTCTGACAAGCGAGCCGACCGCCTTGTAGAGCGCGACACGCCGCGGCTCGTTCTCCTTGAGCGCATCCTTGTCGGAGGTATCGGCCGCGCAGAAATAGTGCCGATATGCATTACTGTCCCTCGGAAGCGGCACCGGCTCGCAGAGGGCCTTGACGAGCTCGCGCATCTCCTCAAGTCGCTCCCGTCCCTTCACCAGGCGGTTCTCCAGCAGCCCGGCCACATCATCCCGATCGTAGCCGTCGAGCGCGCCGCTCGTGTAGTCGTGCACGGCCCCCTTCAGCGACTTGAACAGATCCTTGTAGTCGATGATGCAGCCATATTCCTTGTCATCGCCGTCGAGGCGGTTGACCCGGCAGATCGCCTGGAACAGCCCATGATCGCGCATCTGCTTGTCGATGTAGAGGTAGGTGGCCGGCGGCGCGTCGAAGCCGGTGAGAAGCTTGTCCACAACGATCAGCAGCTTCATCTGCCCCGGCTCCTTGACGAACTTCTTCTTGACCTCCCTCTCGAACTCTTCCACGCGTCCGGCCACGTTCTCCTCGGCATCGCCGAAGAACTGGGCCAGCATGTTCCGGTAGACCGCGAACTTGTAGAGCTTCTCCGTCTGTCCCTCGCCGGTCTCCTCCCCTTTGATGGAGCTGGCCGACGGTTCGTAGCTGGTGATGATGGCGCACTTCCCCTGAAGCGTCTCCTTGTTCAGAAGCTCGAAGAGCTTGCAGGCCTGGTAGACGCTGGAGGTGACCAGCAGCGCGTTGCCGCGACCGCTCAACAGACGGTCCCGCAATGTCATGTCGAAGACGATATCGGCGGCGATTTTCTCCAGGCGGGACTGCGAGCTGAGGACTTTCCGCATCGTTCCCCAGCGCTGTTTGAGCTGCGCGCGCGCGACGTCGGTGAGCCCCCGTGTCTTGGCCTCGAACCACTGATCCACCTTCTCCGGGGAGCTGAGGCTCTGATCGATATCACGCGCCTCGTAGCGCAGGTCGAGGATCACGCCGTCATGCACCGCCTCGTCGAACTTGTAGGTGTGAATGTAGGGGCCGAACACCTCGATGCTCAGGCGCTTGTCTTTTCTCAGCAGCGGGGTGCCGGTGAAGCCGATGAACATGGCGTTCGGAAGGATCTGCTTCATGGCCTTGTGCAGAATGCCGCTCTGGGTCCGGTGGCATTCATCGACGAAGACGAACAGATTTCCCTTCGCGCGAAACCCCGCCGTCATGCTTCGCTCCAGCTCCGCCACGAACTCCTTGATCGCCGCGTCCTCGGTCCGGCCGAACTTCTGCACGAGCGAGCAGATCAGCCACTTGTCGGTCTTGTTCAGCGTTGCAAGAAGATCCGCGCCGCTCGTGGTGCGATGGATCTGTTCGTCGACGCCGAGGAAGACCCCCTCGATCTGATCGTCCAGCTCGGTCCTGTCGGTGATGAGGAGCACGCGCGCATCGGTGGCGTGCTCCCTGATCCATTTGGCGAGCCAGACCATGGTCAGCGTCTTCCCCGAGCCCTGCGTGTGCCAGATGATCCCACCCTCGCGCCGCCGTACGTGCTCCCGCGCCGCGCGGACCCCGAAGTACTGGTTGTGGCGCGGGATCTTTTTGATCCCCTTGTCGAAGACGATGAAGTCGTGGATGATCTCGAGCAGACGCTCCTTCGAGCAGAGACAGCGGAGGTGCTCGTCCAGGGTGTTGCCGATCCCCTCCTCCTTCCAGGTCAGGTAATAGCGCTCGGGCGTCTCGATGGTCCCGTAGCGCAACCCCTCGGTGTCGTTCCCGGCCATCACCAGCTGCATCGTGGTGAAGAAGGAGGGGATGAAGTTCCGGCTCTGGTTGTCGAGGTTCTGTCTGATCCCCTCGCTCACCGAGACGATCGAGCGCTTCAGCTCCAGCACGCCGAGCGCGATGCCGTTGACGTAGAGGACCACGTCGGGACGCTTGGTGTGCTTTCCCGCGACCGTCACCTCCTCGGCGACGGCGACGTGGTTGGCCTCGGGATGCTCCCAGTCGATCAGCCAGACGGTGTCGTGCTGCGCCCCCTCCGCATCCTTCTGCTTCACGCCGTAGCGGAGGAGCTCGTGGACCTCCCGGTTGGCATCGTAGAGGGTTCTTCCCTCACCGAGCGCCGCCGCCTTCGTAAGCCGTCCGATCACGCGGTCGATCAAGGTCTCGGAGATGCCGCGGCCGGCAAGCCACGCGCGCAGCAGGCTCTGCTCGACGTTGCTATTCCCCGGCCGGTCGATCCAGTTGCCGAGATAGGCATAGCCGAGCTGATCGCGGAGGAGCTCGATGACGCGGTTCTGGGTCATCCGTTCCCGTTGGCCGATGTCGCTCATAGCAGTCGTGTTTTCCCGGTGAGAAGCTCCTGCATCATTCCCTGCTTGATCGCGCGGGTCTTGTCTCGCCGGGCTTCCAGCGCGGCGATCTCCGCATCCATATCGGAGAGGACGGCGGCGATGGCGCGTTGCTCTTCGATAGATGGTAGTTGGATCTGCAACTGACCGAGGTTCCTCGCGCTGATGTGCACGACCGCATCTCCCTGTCCCAACCTTGCTTTTTGAGAAACGACGCTAACATCGTTCATGAGGTAGCCGAGGAACATCGAGTTCTGGTTAGCCGGCGTAAACACAACAATGTCACCGCCAGCATATGCTTCCTGATCTCCGAGATATGCTATGCACTTACCTATTTCTTCAGCCGTTTCTCCGGAGCCCGCAAATAGGAGATCCCCTTGCTGGATTCGTTGGCTCTGCTTAGCGACCTTCGCAGGGATGAAGGAGTGCAGCTCCCTCGCATAGTCGTTGTAACGAGTGTAGATCTCTCCATAACGAATGCAAGGAATCCCCTCAGCAGCAACTTCATCGCGCTTAATGCCCTTCCCCTTCAAGAAGGCACCCAACTCAGAGAGCTCATGACACACCCACTCTCCGCTAAACCCCGGTAACCTCTCCCTTCCCGTGAGGAGTTGCTGCATGGCGGCGGCCTTCATATCTCGCTTCTTGGCTATCAGCTTGTCCAGGGAGGCGATCAGAGCGTCCGTATCGGAGAGGGCAGCAGCGATGGAGCTTTGTTCCTCAATATCACAAGGGAGAGCAACTAAAAAGCTCTCGATTCTAGACAATGCTAGTTTTGGTTGCGCACCAACAGTTTTTTCCGCTTCGATTATCATGCGAATCGGATCCGACATCAACCAGTAAAGAAGATAGTCACGATTGCAGGAAATTTCAGTTATTCTATCTGCATTCTCGGTCAAATTCGCTCCGTCTAACTCCTTGGGCACTTTTCCAATGATCCCAAGCGTACCCGCCACACTTATAAATATATCCTCTTGAAATATCCTATAATTCTTAATGATTGAATATACCGCATCTGGCACATACATTATGCAGCCTAGTGCGACACCACCATCAAACATGTCAGACACTCGAATGTACGGATGCCCATTAGGAACTTCTGTCAGATTTGATCCTTTGGGCAGCCTCTTTCCACCTTTGACCTCTCCGATTCCACTTATCGGACTAACTACCCAGTCTTCGGGAATCACTCCTACCTCCGTCCTCTTGTATCCCGGCGGCACGCTTTCCTCGGCGGAGGTGGAATGGCTCACCGGCGCGTCCTCGACCATCATCAGATCCTCTCTCATGCCTCGATCCCCCAGCTCAATCCCATCCGGCGCAGGTGCTCCTCGACACGCGCGGAGTAGAGCGCGACCTCGTCCGTCAGCTTCGACAGCGGATCGGCGTAGCGCTCCTCCAGCGCGCGGACCCGCGTGGCGAGCTCCCGCGCGGCCCGCTCCACGTCCCCCAGCACGGCCGCCTCGATGGAGGCAAGCCACTTGTCGTGCACGACCAGCGCCTTGATCTCCTCCTCGGTCAGCTTCCCATAGCGGGCAAAGAGCGCGGCGTCCAGCTTCTTCTCCGCGTCCTTGATTCTCGCCTCGGCCGCGGCTTCCTTCTCCAGCAGACTCTGGCACAGGAGGAGGATATCCCGCTCCTCGTCGGTGTCGGGCAGAAGGTTGATCTCCGCCAGCCGTGTCTTGAGGCTCGCCTTGGTGACCTTTCCCTTGTCGTTTTTCGCCTCCTCGAGGAGCCCATCCTCCCCGCTCTCATCCTCGATGAGCGTCTCCAGCTCGGCGCTGATCGCCTCCCTGGCGGCCCGCAACGCTTCGAGCTTCTCCCGGTCATCCGCGAGCCAGCGGGCAGCGATCAGGCCGGGCGGGAGCAGATCGGCTTTATACTTCCTCCGATCAATCACGAAGTCGGGAGTCTCCTTGCTCTTGCTCTCCTTTTCCTCCACGATCAGCCTGGGGCGGGCGGCGGCGAGCCATCCCTCCTGCGCGATCGTCCAGACATCGTCCTGCATGGTCTCCGTCCAGTAGTCCATCAGGTGCTGATAGAGATCGTACTTGTCGGCGAGCTCCACCCGCTCGAAGCGGGCGAGGAGATCCTCGGAGATCTCGTGGATCAGCATCTTCGGCGCGCGGAAATCCTCCGTATCGCTCACGAGGCCCAACGCTTCGAGCCTCGGCTCATGGGCGGCGCGCCATCCCGCGAAGGTTTCCCGCACGCGGGCGGCGAAGGAGAGGAAGTCCGGGTGATTCAGGATGGCCCCCTTCACCTCCGAGGCGGGCAATTGCGCGGCGAGGTATCCGGGACGATCGCCGGGTCCGAAGAGGAGGTCGCGCACGCCGGGAAGCACGCGCCAGTACCGCTCCAGCGCATCGACGTCCCGCCGCGGAATGCCGCCGTTGAGATGCGCATCCAGGTCGTGCAGATCCTCCGGCTCGCTCGCGTCGATGTAGCGCGGGATGTTGAGGTTCCAGTCGTTCCCCTCGATCTCGCCGACGGTCACCATCCGCGAATAGCGCGGCAGCTCCAGACCACGGGTGAAGGCGTCGACGATCTTGTGGATATCCTGCTGGCGGAGGCGGTTCTTGTTCCCATCCTTCATGAAGCCGCGCGAGGCATCGATCATGAAGATGCCGGTACGCGCCGCCGCGTGCTCCTTATCGAGCACGATGATGCAGGCGGGAATGCCGGTGCCGTAGAAGAGATTGGGAGGAAGTCCGATGATCCCCTTGATCAGGCAGCCGTCACCACCCCGAATCAGGTTCCGGCGGATGGTCGCCTCGGTGCCGCCGCGGAAGAGAACGCCATGCGGAAGGATCACCGCCGCCTTGCCGGTGCTCTTCAGCGACGCCAGGACATGAAGGAGAAACGCATAGTCGCCGTTCTTGGGTGGAGGGACGCCGGGGGAGAAGCGCCTGAACTTGTCCTCCTCGGGGTTCAGGCCGTTGATCCAGTTCTTCTGGGAGAACGGGGGGTTGGAGACCACGAAGTCGAACCTCTTGAGCCCGCCCGTCTCGGGATCGGTCCAGTGCGGATCGGCGAGGGTATTCCCCTGCTGAATGTCGGCGGTAGCCTGGCCGTGGAGGATCATGTTCATGCGGGCGAGGGCCGCGGTGGAGTTGTCCATCTCCTGCCCGTAGAGGGTGAGCCCGCGCGGCGCCTCGTCGGACACCTTCAGCAGGAGCGAGCCGGAGCCGCAGGTCGGATCGTAGGCGGTTCGGTCCTGGCGGGTATCGGGGGTGATGCCGATCACCTTGGCCATGACCCGCGAGACCTCGGCCGGCGTGTAGAACTGCCCTTTGCTCTTTCCCGATTCGGTGGCGAAGTTCCTCATCAGGAACTCGTAGGCGTCTCCCAGCAGATCGTCACCCTCGGCGCGATTGGCGCGCAGATCGAGGCCCTCGAAGAGCCCGACCAGCGCCGAAAGCCGATCGACCATATCCTTTCCCTTGCCGAGCTTGTTCTCGTCATTGAAGTCGGCAAGGTCGATCACTTTCTGCAGACCATTGGCCTCGGCGAGGGCGCTAATGATCTTATTGATCTTGTCGCCGATCTCCTTATCCCCCTTGAGCTTCACCAAGTCGGCAAAGGATCCGTTCTCGGGGATCTGAATCAGGGAGTTTCGGCCGCTGGCGTATTTGTCGGAGACATACTTGACGAACAGAAGCGTCAGGACGTAGTCCTTGTACTGTGAGGCATCCATGCCTCCGCGGAGCTGATCGCAGCCCTTCCAGAGGGAACTGTAGAGCTCGGATTTCTTGACGGGCATGTATTTCGGAATCGGTTGGCTATTGAACGGGAGTCGACCTTCGGAGATCGGGACGGGGCATCAGCTCATCGAGCAACATTCCTGGAGCCCGGAAGCAACCGCCAGCCTCAAAGATATCATTTACACGTCCGGACGTCCAGACTCCCATCCGGCACCATCGCAAACGGATTCGTTGTGGATGAGCACAACCGTGACGATGGGAACAGCCATCGGCTCCTCAACCCATAACGGCCGGCACCCTCCACCATCTTGGACTCGGCACGCCTTTCCGGCTGGAGCGATCGGTATATACCCCTCCTGAATTCACCGGCTGAATCGGCGCGGCTCACGAGCATTACATCGAGCCCACACCCGACGCCTTCCTTCTCGCCTCACCCTCGCAGCCACGAACAATTCCGCAAACCAGATCAAGCCCCGGTGGATCGGATGCGATAACTTCGCTTCCGTCACGCGTAACTTCACGAACATAGATACCATCTACTCCAGGCGGCTCCAGACGATCCGTCTGAAGCTCAGGAAGCTCTACGTGACGGATCTCGACGTGGACATTCAAACAGTTGGGGAGCCAGTGGATGTCTGGGAGATTCTCCAGGTCATCTATGCGAAGCTCGATGATGATCAGGAGCATCTGGTTCTGCTCATCCTGAACATCTCCAACGAGGTGACCGGCTATAAGCTCATCTCGTCGGGAAGCCAGGACAAGAGCCTCGTGGATCCACGGATCCTCTTCCGCAACGCGCTCCTGCTTGGCGCGGCCAAGATCATCCTGGCTCACAACCATCCCTCGGGACAGCTCAAGGCTTCCAAACCCGATCTGGTGGTTACGAGGCGGATCGTCGAAGCCGGCGAGATCCTGAACATCGAGGTGATCGACCACATCATCTACACGCCGAAAGGATTCCACTCGATGAAGGCGGAGCATCCGGATCTCTTTCAGGCCTGAGTTCATCCACGCACGTGGGTGGATGGTGCCCCGAGGCTCCGTATCTCTCCCGAGGCTCCCTGGCTCGTTCCGTCTCGATCCTCGGCGTGGCGCGTTCTCAACCGCCGGACAGGACCAATCACCATTCACGGCCGGCACCCGGCCACCATTCACGGCCGCACCCGGCCACCATTCACGGCCGGCACCCGGCCACCATTCACGGCCGCACCCGGCCACCATTCACGGCCGCACCCGGCCACCATTCACGGCCGGCACCCGGCCACCATTCACGGCCACCACCCGGCCACCATTCGCGGCCACCACCCGGCTGAAAGCCGGGTGCTAGGGATCCTTCTCCGCGCGCTCGGCCGTGAGTACCAGCTCGTCCGGGTCGTCGAGCTCGAGGGGGAGGTTGTAGTGGCGGACCGCTGTGTCGATCACGCGGGCCATGGCGCGCACGTCCGACAGCTCCAGGCTTCCCCGCGAATGGATGCGGATCGTCCGGTCGGGTGATATCACGTAGAGGCGACAGACGGCGAAATCCCGACGCCCCCGCGATTCGATCTGCTCGGTGGCGCGCAGCTCGGTGATCGCTCCCCACGGAATCATCACCGTCGATCGCCAGCGCCGTTTCCAGATAATCCCCTCCCGCGTAGCCGTCAGCGTCGGGGGGAAGAGCACGACAAGGAAGCCGTACCCGCAGATGATGGTGACGATCGTGGCGAGGAACGGGAAGATTTCGGGGGTGTTGTGGGAGTGGGAATGGGTTCTGCCCCATGTCATCACCATCAGGAACGCCCACACCACCCAGGGCGTGGCCAGGCGCAGCGCCGTGCGGGGCGGCGCGAAGCTGAAGCTCTCGTCGGTCGTCATGGTGCTCGTCATCGTTCAAGCGCGGATGGTTGCCTGCATGGCGCGCGGGACGGAGGTCATCAACCACGCGCAGTTGTCGACATCCTAACGACGTTCATCTTCCCGCGCGTCACTGCCTGCCCGGCCGGTGCGTCCAATCCTCCACACTCCCCATCCACAGCCGGCGGTCACGGCACCATCGCGTCCGACTCGGCGGAGGCGGCCATTCCGTCAGGATCTTTCATCTCCACGCCCGGCGCAAACCGGGCGAGCGCCACGGCCATCAGGCGGGCCATGCTCCGCACGTCCTCCGGCTCCAGGACGCCGCCGGACTGGATGTGAAGCTCATCTCCGGAGGTCTTCACCCGGAGATGATCGACCAGGTGCTTCTCGGTGCGGCCGGCCTCGATCGCCTCCGCGGCGGATACCTCCATGACCTCCGACCAGGGAATCATCCGCGGCTTTCCCCAGCGCGGTTTCCAGGTGATCCCCTCGCGGGTCATCGTCAGTCTGGGACGCAGCGCCACGCCGAGGAACCACCCGCCGCAGATCAGGGTCCAGACGATCAGGCCGGTCGTGAAGCCGCTCCCCTCCTCATCGGCGAGCGCGATCAGGCCGCTGAGCAACAGAAGAGAGCCCCAGGTGAGCAGGGGCGTGGCGAGGCGCATGCGGCTCCGGGGCGGGGTATAGGTAAGGGTATCGTCGGTCGAGTGCTGGAGAAGAACCGGGTCGGGCTCGCCGACACGCCCCGGACCGTCGTCTTCGACGACTTCATCCACGTCGTGG
>JBEHWX010000085.1:0-25865 GCA_048498995.1 Bacteroidota bacterium | reverse complement strand
TCGTGTTCTGGACGTACGAAGTCTTCGACGGTGTCGTGCAGCGCGGCGCGCCGATCGCGTCGCCGATGGACGATCTCGCGTCGCGGTTCGATGTGCCCGAGTCGGTTCTGCCCGCGCTCGTCGTGCTCTACGGCGCGCACCTCGCGGGCGAGCGCGGTGTCGCGCCGGTGCATGTCGCGCGCGTGCTCGGCTCGTGGGACGAGGCACTCGGCCGCGGGCTCCTCGCGCAGCGCGGGCTCGCGACGTTCAGCGATTCGCGCGTGCGGCTTCGAACCGGCCCGCCGCGGGATACGCGACGGGCCGGTTCCGTTTCAACGACGCGGATCACGACCGCGCTGCCTTCCTCAGTCCGGCATCGCCGACGGGGAGTTGTCCTCGGTGCGATGCTGGCCATGCGATCCGTGCGAGGGGCGCTTCATCACGCGCGTCCGGAACCACTCCCGCATCTCGTCGAAGATCTCGTAGATCGTCGGGATCACCAGCAGCGTCAGGAACGTGGCGGTGATGGTGCCGCCGATCACGGCGCGCCCGAGCGGCGCGCGGAAGTCGGCCCCTTCTCCGTAGCCGAGCGCCACCGGGATCATGCCCGCGATCAGCGCCAGCGTCGTCATCATGATCGGTCGCAGACGGACGCGTCCGGCCTCGATCAGCGCGTCGCGCAGCCGTATTCCCTGCTGGTCGCGCTGCGCCTTGGCGAAGTCGATCAGAAGGATCGCGTTCTTGGCCACGATGCCCATCAGGAGGATCACGCCGATCATGCTCATGATGTTCAGCGTGTCGCCGGTGATCAGCAGCGCCAGCACCACGCCGATCAGCGAAAGCGGGAGCGAGACCAGGATCGCCAGCGGATCGAGGAACGATCCGAACTGCACCACCAGGATCAGGTACATCAACAGCACCGCCAGGCCGAGCGCGGCCAGGATGCTGGTGAACACCTCGCGCTGGTTCTTCACCTCGCCCCCCTGCGTGATCCTGATTCCCGGCGGGAGGTTCAGCGTCGCCAGGCGCTTGTTGATGGCGCCGGAAACATCGCTCAGCGAGCTCCCCTGCGTGTTGGCGCCCACGGTGATCACGCGGTCGCGGTTGAGGTGATCGATCGACGCCGGTCCGTACGTGCTCCTGACGGTCGCGATCTGTCCGAGCGGAACGATCGAGGGTCCCGCCGGAGCTCCCGCGGCGGCCGCGGCACCGGCGCTGCCGGGAGCGAGCACCAGCGGAAGGTTCACCAGGTCGGCCACCCGCTCGCGCGAGGCCGCCGCCAGGCGCACCGTCACGTCCCGCGTCTTGCCGGAGGGATCGACCCAGTCGCCGACATCGAGGCCGGCGAAGGCCGGACGGAGCGACTGTGCCACCTGACCGACGGTGAGCCCCATGGTGCCGATCAGGCTCCGGTTGAGCTCCACCTCGATCTCCGGCTTCTGTCCGCGGGTGGACAATCCGATATCGACGGCCCCCTTCACCTGGCGCATCTCGGCCATGATCTGTTCGGCAACCTGGTTCATCTGCACGTCGTTCTCGCCGCGCACCTGCACGGCGATCTGCTTCTGGTTGCCGCCGAATCCGCCGCTTGCCACATAGGCGGTGATGCCGCCGATGTTCCGGATCTCGTCGCGGATCTGCGCGCTCAGAAGCTGCTGCGACTTGGCGCGCTTCGCCTTCTTCACCAGCTTCACGTAGATCGAGCCGAGGTCCACCGCGCCGGAGCCGCTGGCGGTGCCGATCGTGGTGTAGGTATAGGCCACCTCGGGATGTGCCCGGATGATCCGCGCGATCTCCTCGGTCTTCAGCCGCGTGTAGTCCAGGCTCGCCCCCGGCGGCGCCTCGATGTTGATCGTCACCTCCGAGCGGTCGGAGTCCGGGGCGAACCCGCCGCCGACGAAGAGACCGGCCAGCACGATCGCGCCGATGAAGGTGCCGACCGCCAGGAACACCATCGACCAGCGATGGTCGAGCGCCCAGGCGATCACCGTGCGGTAGCGGTCGGCCGTCCGGTCGAACCACTTGTTGAAGCGGTCGAGCGCGCGCGCTATCACGTTCCGGTGCTGATGCTCCTCGAGCTCCGGATCGGGCCAGTACGCCGAGAGCATCGGGTCCAGCGAGAAGGAGACGAAGAGGGAGACGAGCACGGCACAGGCGATCGTCAGCGCGAATGGCTTGAACCACTGCCCGGCTATCCCCTGCATGAACGCGATCGGCACGAACACCGCCACGATCGAAAAGGTCGTGGCCGCCACCGCCAGCCCGATCTCGTCGGTGCCGGTATGCGACGCGGTGATGTGGTCCTCCCCCATCTCCACGTGGCGCACGATGTTTTCTCGTACCACGATCGCGTCGTCGATCAGAATACCGATCGCCAGCGACAGGCCGAGGAGCGACATCGTGTTCAGCGTGAATCCGAAGGCCATCACCGCGATGAACGCCGCGATGGTCGAGACCGGGAGCGCGAGGCCGGTGATTACCGTCGAGCGCCAGGAGTTCAGGAAGAGGAACACCACCAGCACCGTCAGGATGGCCCCCTCGATGAGCGCCTCCTGCACGTTGCGCACGGAGTTCTCGACCCGCTCGCCGGCGTCCTTCACCACGCTGAGCGTGGTCCCCGGCGGAAGCCGTTTCTGGATCTCGGCCACGGCCGTCTTGATGTCGTCGGCCACGCGCGCGGTGGAGGCTCCCTTGGACTTCGTGATGTCGATGCCCACCGCCTCCTGTCCGTTGAAGATGCCGAGCGAGCGCGCCTCCGAGGCGGTGTCGGCCACGGTGGCCACATCCTGCAGGCGGATCAGGCCGGTCCCCCTGGAGGCGACCACCAGCTGCCGGAACTGCTCCACGGTCTCCAGACGTCCGCGAAGGCGGATCGTCTCCTCCTCGAACTGCGCGTTGACGCGTCCCACCGGCGCGGCCAGGTTCTGCGCCTGGAGCGCGGCCACCACCTGCGAAACGCTCACGCCGTTGGCCTGGAGCGCGTCCGGGCGGAGGTTGACGGCGATCTCGCGGTCGACCGCGCCGACCACGGTCACCTGCGCCGCGCCGTTGATCGCGCGGAGCTCACGGGTGATGCCGGGATCGGCCAGTGTGGTCAGCTCGGCCGGCCCCATGCCGCGAGACTGCAGCACGAGCGAGACGATCGGCAGATCGTTCGGATCGAACTTCCTCAGGATCGGCTCCTTCATCTCCGGCGGGAGGCGATCCCGGATGCCGGAGATCGCGTCGCGTACATCCTGCGAGGCCTGATCCGGGTTCTTGCTGAAGACGAACTGGACGATGATCTGCGCGAAGCCGTCGGAGGAGGTCGAGGTGATCTGGTCGATGCCGGAGATCGAGTTGAACGCCTCCTCCATCCTCTCGACCACCTCACGCTCCACCTGTCCCGGCGATGCTCCCGGATAGGGGACCGCCACGAAGATGATCGGGTTGGAGATATCCGGGAATTCGTCGACGTCCAGGCTGAAGAGCGCGAACAGTCCGAAGACGACCAGGGCGAGCATCGTCACCACGGTCACGACCGGGCGACGGATGGCGAAATCTGAAATGATCATGCGGACTACTTACCCCCTCCGGCGGCCGCCGTGGGGGCGGCTCCGTTGAGCTTCACTTTCGCACCGACCGCGGTCTGAAGTCCGGCGCCGCTGAGGAGCGTGTCGCCGACGGCCACGCCGGAGACGATCTCGACGCGATCGCTGCGGGAATCGGTGAGGCCGAGCTCGATCTGCACCCGCTCGACGGTGCCGTTCCTGACGCGGAGCACCGACGGGCGCATCATCTTCCGGTCGATCGCCGTCTCCGGCACCGTCAGCGCGTTGTGCGCCTGGGTGGCAACGTGCCCCTCGGCGAAGAGATCGCCGACCAGGTTGTTGCCGGCGTTTGGAATCTCCGCGAAGACCCTCACCTGGCGGGTGGCCGGGTCGGCCGTCGGGTTGATCCGCGTGATGCGTCCGGTGAAGGTCCGATCCGGATAGCCGGTGACGGTGAACTCCACCTGATCGCCCACGTGAATCATCGCCAGCTGGCTGGCCGGCACCGATCCCTCGAGCTGCATGCTGGTGGGATCGACCACGGTGAACATCGCCGTTCCCGACTGCACGATGTCGCCGGTGTTGACCAGCTTCTGGCTGATGCGGCCGCTGAACGGCGCGGTGACGCGCGTGTAGGCGAGCTGCTTCTGCGCGGCGGTCAACTGCGACTCGGCCTGCGCCACCGAGGCCTGCGCGGCGATCGTGGCGCGGCGCGCGTTGTCGACATCCCGCTCGGAGATGGCGCCGGCCTTGAGCAGCGACTCCTGCCGCTGCTGATCGCGGCTGGCCACCGAGAGGCTGCTGCGCGCGTTGGTCAGCGCCGACTGCGCCGACTCCACCTGGCTTCTGATGGTCCGGTCATCGATCTGCGCCAGGAGCGCGCCGGTTCCGACCCCCTGCCCTTCCTCGGCGTAGGAGGCGAGCACCGCGCCGGCGATCTGGGCGCGCATCGTGGCCGAGCGGCGCGGCGCAAGCGCGCCGGAGATCACCGGGCCGGTCTCGATCCGTCCCTGGGTGACCAGCGTGTAATTCTCCGGACCGAGGATGATGCGACGATCGACCGGAGCGGCGGTATCCGCGCTCGGCGTCTTCTTGCACCCGGTGATGAATGCCGGCAGAGCGATCGCGGCGATCGCCGCCGGCAACAGGATGATGCGTGTAGATCTCATGGTGCAACGTTCCCTGGAATGGCCTGTGCCCCGCCCCCCGGCTGGGCTCCCTGCGTTGAAGCGCCCCCTCCCTGTTGCTGGGACGCACTCGTCATCTGACTCCCCTGCTGCGATTGCGCGGCGGCGGCGGCCGCGGCGCTTGCCGAGCTTACCCCGGCTCCGAGCGGGAGATCGCGCAGGAGCGACAATCGCACCCGCGCCACCTGAAGATTTCTGACCGAGCGCGCGCGGTTGGCCCGCGCCTGCTCCAGCAGGAGCCGCGCGTCGGCAAGCTCCACCTGCGTCGACAATCCCTCGCGATAGCGGACCTCGGCGATCTGATAGGCGCGCGAGGCCTGCTCAACCGTGCTCGAGGTGGCGTTGACGCTCGCCTCCGACTGCGCCATGTCGTTCATCGCCGCGCGCGCCTCCAGCGCCGCGGCCTCCCGCGCCTGCTGGAGCCGTCCCTGCGCCTCGTCCAGCGTGCCACGCGCCACCAGCTCGTTCCCCCCGATCCGCCCGCCGGTGAACAGCGGCACCGACACGCTCAACCCCACGGTCCAGTCGGTGCGGAAATCGTCGAAGCTCGGGAAGATGTTCTCCGGATAGGCCACCGGCGCGAACCTCGAGTTGAGGCTCACCTGCGGCCACCGCTCGGAGCTGGCGATGTCGATCTGCGCCTGGCTGGCGCGCACGTTCTCGGCCGCCTGGCGCACCGGGGCGCGCACTTCCGCGCTCGTGTCGGCCGGCGTGGTGAACGTCGCCAGCTGCTCGCCGACGCCGCTGGTCAGCGCCAGCGAATCGGTGAACGGCACGTTCAGCAGCTGCTTCAGCCGGTCGTACGAGGTGGAGCGGTCCAGCCGCCGCTGCATCAGCACCGGGATCTGGTTGTCGCGCGAGACCCGCGCGCGGAGCATCTCGAACTCCGACTTGGCGCCGAGCCGATAGGCCAGATCCGTCTGCCGGAGAATCTCCTCGGTCTGCGCAAGCGAGGAGTCGGCGATCGTCACCAGCTGATCGGCCAGCACCGCGTCGTAGTAGGCCTGGGTGACGTTCAGCATCAGCTGCGCGCTGGCGCTGGTGACGTCGATCTCGGCGGAGCGGCGCCGGGCGTCGGCCGCCTCCTGCTGCGCCACCAGACGTCCGCCGGCGAAGATGGTCTGCGAGAGCGTGAGCCCGAGCGACCACTGATTGGCCTGGCCGAACGGCAGGTTCTTGGCCAGCGAACCGAGTCCGGAGGAGGAGCCGCTGTCGCTGCCGGAGCCGCCGGAGGAGGCAAGCGCGCTGTACTGCGATTTCAGCGTCCGGGTGTAGCCGGCGCTGGCGTAGATCTGCGGGAGGAACTGGCTCCGGGCGATCTCCTGGTTGCCGCTGGCGCGCGTGACGCCGGCGCGGGCGATCGTCACCTCCTCGCTGGCGCCGGCGGCCAGCTGGAGCGCGTCGTCCAGCGAGAGCGTGCGGACGCTCTGAGCGGCGGACGGGATCGCCGCCAGCAGCAGGAGCGCGACCGAGAGTCGTGGTATCGTTCGTGTGTTCATGACCTTCGCCATTATCATCGCGTTCGTTTCGTTGTCGTGGAAGCGCCGGAGGGGGCACTGGAGGGAACGTCGGACCGATCGGCGGAGCCGGCGGGTCCGGGAGGATCGACCTCCACGCCGATGGCGCGCAGAAACAGCAGGGCGTACAGGCGTGGCGCCTCCCGCTCCGGCTGTGGGAATCGGGTC
This sequence comes from Bacteroidota bacterium, assembly GCA_048498995.1. GTDB lineage: Bacteria > Bacteroidota > Ignavibacteria > OLB7 > OLB7 > JBEHWX01. Next base: position 19,484 of record JBEHWX010000085.1, on the reverse strand, counting down.
GGCATCAGATCGCGCCCCATCACATCGGCGAAGAGGGTTCCGCGGAGCATCTGCACGGCCGCCACAAGATCGAACTCGGCGCTGGCCATGCCGTTCCGGCGAAGTCGCTCCACGTAGCGGTGAAGGGTCTCCTCGGAGAAGAGGGGCGTGGCGCGGATGGTGGCCATCAACGCCGGATACTGCTGCATGTCGCACATGAACTTCCGGAAGAGGGCTCGCGCCTCCTTCAGGTACTTCATGTGCGCCCGGCACCAGTTGGTGAGCTCCGGGACCGGCTCCGACGGCTCCTCAGGGAGCACCGGCAGCGGACGCCGTCCGGCGTTGTGCCGGACCGCCTCCTGAATAAGCGCGGATTTCGATCCGAATTGCCGGAAGAGCGTCACCTCGTTCACCCCCGCCTCCTCCGCGATCCGCTTGGTCGTCGCCCCACGGTAGCCGAGCTCGGCGTAGAGCCGGGCGGTGGCATCCAGTATTTTCTCGCGACTGTCCATGCTCATCGGTTCGGAAGATTCGACTCGGAAGATTCAACAACGAAAGCAAGCACTTGCTTGCACGTGGCACCGAGTGCAGCAATTATCGGACCGGATGCCCGGCGCGGCGTCGGGGATCGATTGTGTCGAAGGGGGGTCGGAGCAGAGCAACAAAGAGCGCGCCCGCAAGGTTCCGGATCCGCGACGAAAACGTTACAGATTGCGGACCCGACCGCGGCCGCGCCGGAGGGGGATGGCCGGCGTCCGGAGGTCGTTCGATCTCCATGGCTGGGGGAAAGCCGGCCGCGAAGATAGGGAACCGCGCCTCACCCACCTCGCATCGCGAGAGAAATCGACCACGATTACCGGACGGTAACCGACCGCCCCTCGTACGGGAAACGAACGAGTCACCGAAATGTGCGATGAGATATCGCCCGGCGCGGAAGTCCGGTCGGATGTCCGAATGGGTCGATGAAGGGTGGGGCAGGTGGATCGCGGAGGATATCCGCGCCGACGGGCGTGGGCCGATAACCGCGAGAAGGTAGCCGCACGTCTTCAGCGTGCGCGCATTCGCGCCTGGCGGGGCGGCCCGGTACCTCCGGCGGGGCGCGAGGCGCACACGCTATCCCCGCTCGATGAGCGCGAGGACGAGCTCCACGAAGATCAGGAGGATCACCACCAGCTCCAGCGCCTGACTCTGCGCGGTGTGCGCCCGGTCGGCCAGGACCTCGTAGAAATCGTCGATCAGCTCGAGCTTCCCGGCGATGGTCCGCTCCCATTCCTGGAGATAGAACCGCTGGACGGCGGCATTGTGGATCTTGGCCAGATAGAGATCGCCGATCAGCTTCAGGGCGTTGCCGACCCGCTCGGAGAGGACGGAGGAATCGATTCGCAGCTCGGCCAGATCGTGAAGGGTGGTCAGATAGGGCGTCCGGAGCGGCACCGGCCAGGGAGTATTCCGGCGCATCAGCGCGCCGAACCCGTCGATGCGGCGGTCGAGCTGCGCGTCGACGTGGCGCGCCTCCAACAGCTCCACGTTCATCAGCTCCAGCACGCTCGCGGTATCCTCGAACTCCGGATCGCAGATCAGCGCCGCGTTCCAGTCGACCACCACCAGATCGTGCTCGTAGTAGCTCACGCGCGTCGAGAGCGCCTCGGCCACATGCTCCCGGCTGAGCGGGGCGGTCTCGAAGCGGAGCGCGCGGGCGATCGTCTCCCCGTGGTCGGCCAGGATCCGCTCGGCATCCAGGGGCCAGTCGAATCGTTCCAGGATCATCAGATAATAATCTTCCACCAGCGGCGAAAGCTCGGGACGGACCACCGCCCCGACGATCCGCGCGATCAGCCCGACCACGCGCTCCCGGGCATCGGCTTCCAGCGCCGTCCCGGCCAGCTCGCTGGCGAGCGCCGGGAGCTCCTCGATCGGCAATCCCTCCCCCGGCTCCCCGTTCCGGCTCGCGGCCGGCAGGGACCAGCGGTAGGCGATGCTCACCGCCCCGAAATCATAGATGGTGGCAAGCACCTGCGCCGTCCCGCCGAACAGCTCGATACCTGGGGAGAGACGCACCACGCGGGGCGGCCGCGCGAACTGCAGATGCGACGGCGTCCGCTTCCTTCCGGTGAGCGGCTGCGCCGTCTCGGTGAGCTCGGCCAGGCGATCGAGCTCGATCTCGAACCCGACATCGAAGGCGAAGAGGGCGGTGATACCGCCGGCAAGGATCCGCATCAGCATGCTCCGGTCGATTCCGTCCGATCCGATTCCGACGAGCGCTCATGCCGCCGGGGAGCGCGTCGCCGGGGAGCGCGTCGCCGGGGAGCGCGTCGCCGGGGAGCGCGTCGCCGGGGAGCGCGTCGCCGGGGAGCGCGTCGTGAAGCCGTGGCCATCGCACGATCCAGGCCCCGCGATATACATGCGCACAACGATTGCGTGAAACGATCGCGGGGAACCGGCGGCCGATCGCCCCGATTCCCCGCGAAGATAATCGATCCGGGTTCCCCCTCTCGGGGCACCCTCGGACGCCGGTCACTGCGCCACGTATCCGCCGTCGACCAGTATCGACTCGCCGGTGACGAACGATGCCCCCTCCTCGCAGAGCCAGATGACGGCCGATGCCACCTCCTCCGAGGTCCCCATCCGCTTCATCGGATGGAGCCCGGCCACCATATCGTACATCGGCGTTCCCTTGGACATGCCGGCATGCTCGAGCAGCGGCGTGTAGATGAAGCCGGGACAGATGGCGTTCACGCGGATACCCTGCGTGGCGTATTCGATGGCCGCGCTCTTGGTGAGCCCCACCACCCCGTGCTTGGCCGCCACGTACGCCGGCGCTCCGGCAAAGCCGACCTGTCCGAGAATGGAGGCCATGTTGACGATCGACCCGCCGCCGCTTTTGAGCATCGCCGGGATCTGGTACCGCATGCAGAGCCAGACGCCGGTCAGGTTGATGCCGATCACCTTGTTCCAGCTCTCGATCGGATACTCTCCGGTCGGTGCCTGCGCCCCGCCGATGCCGGCGTTGTTGCAGGCGAAATCGAGCCGGCCGTAGGTCTCGATCGTGGCGTCGACCATCTTCACCACATCCTCCGGCTTCGAGACGTCGCAGTGGACGAACGTCGCGCTCCCGCCGGCCTCCCGGATCAACCGGACCGTTTCCTCGCTCCCGGCGATGTCCACGTCGACCACGACGACCGATGCCCCATGCTCCGCGAACGCCACCGAGGTGGCGCGTCCGATCCCCGAGCCCGCCCCCGTGACGATGGCGACCTTGTCCTGAAACTGAGAAGTCATGATGCTTCCTCCCGGAACTTCAACGATGAATACGTTCTGCTTCCGCTCTCCGGCTCCTCCCTCGTCGTTCTCCGCCAGTGGATCGGCACCGTGAGCGCACGTCGCAACTTACCAGGCGCGTTCCGGCGCAACCATGATCGGGATCATGGTTGCCCGAATGAGGGCACCGTAGCTTGCATGCGACCCGATAGCTGATCCGCCGACGGCGAATCGGCACGGGGGAGATCACAGAAGCATCGGATCATTCCCGGATGGAATTCTCGGAGGCCACGCATATGTCAGGCAGCGCGCGGAATGCACATATCGTCATCGTCGGCGGCAACTTCGCGGGGTACGCCGGCGCGCTCGAGCTTCGGAGCCTGCTCGGCCCCGAGGCCAGGATCACGGTCGTCAGCCGAAGCACCCGCTTCGTCTACACCCCATCGCTCGTGCTCCTCCCGTTCCGGTTCCGGAGGCCGGAGGAGATCAGCTTCGAGCTCGGGCCGATCCTCGCCTCGCGCGGGATCGAGCTGGTGACGACCTCCGTCACCTCGATCGATATCGACGGACGGAGGGTGATGGCCGAGTCCGGACCGATCCCGTACGATTATCTGCTGCTGGCAACCGGCTTCGAGGCCGACGAGAGCGGCGTCGAGGGATTCACGGAGTCGGACACCTGTTCGATCTGGACGCTGGAAGGGGCGATGGCGACGCGGGAGAAGTGGAGGATGTTTCTGGAGCATCCCGGACACGCGGTGATCGGAAGCGTGCGGGGAGCGCCCCCGCTCGGCGTGCCGTACGAGTTCGCGCTGAACGCGCAGCAGCAGCTGGCCGAGCAGCTCAGCCGGCAGCAGGCCGCCGGACCGAGACGGGATATCGACGCCGGCATCACCTTTCTCACCCCAGCCAAGCACCTGGCCCACTTCGGCGCCGGAGGCTTCGCCGACGCCGAGAACCTCTGCGAGCGGACCTTCAGCCACCTCGGAATCTGCTGGCGCACCGACGCCGTCGTTACCCGCGTCGGGACCGATCACGTGACGCTGGCCACCGGCGAGGTATTCCCCTCCAGATTCACGATGCTGATTCCGCCGTTCGTCGGCGCCTCCGTGGTACGGAACACGCCGGGGCTCGGCGACGAGCGGGGGTATATCCAGGTCGACGCCCGGTTCCGGCATGTGAGCATCCCGAGGATCTACGGCGCCGGCATGGCGGTCAACGCCCCGCCCGAGCTCCGGTCGTTCGTGGTCGGGGGAACCCCGGCCACGATCTATCCGGCCGAGCGGATGGGGCGGATCGCCGCTGCCAATATCGTGGCCGAGATCACCGGCCGGGAGGCCCCGGAGATGACCCTGGACGAGCTGACCACCTCGGCGCGCCACGACATGGGGAGCATCTCCCGCGCGTTCGTCGACCAGATCACCGGACGTCGCGCCTTCGAGGCACTCTCCCCCACCGCGCGCGGACGTGCCAGCCGCGACGCCCTGGAGCGCTACTATCTCGATACGCGCGGGCGGGGCATGATCTGAGGCCGGCATCGCCGGGCGCTCCCGCTCCGACGTGGCCCATCGGACGATCGATCGTGACCGATAGCCGGCCACGATCGTTGCCGGCGCGCGCTTCCAGACCCACCGGGGGAGCGGACGGATCTCCTCCACCGGAAGCAACGGCGATCGTTCCTGCCGGATGATCGTAATGGATTCCCACATTCGTTTAGGGTACCGGGGGCCGATATCTCGCGTCGCGGCCACCGGAGAGACGCCGCCTCGGGCGCCGAAAGGGGGATCCGATGCCGACCGGGCCCGTCGTCCCGTGATGGATCCGGCGGAGGCACCAGCCCGGAATCGGCCAATTCTCGCTGAATCACCGCTATTTTCCCGATCCCACCATTCCCATCGTCGTTTGCTGCGCCCACGGAAGTCGAAGAGTAACGAAGTACATCATCATGCCATTTCGCCCCGCTCCCGCGCGGGATAACTTGTGTCCGTAACCTTGAAAAATGCTTTTGCCAGCGTCGTCGCGATGTCCAGCTCCGAGCAATGATGGAATCTGAACTCGCCCCCCACCACTAGCCACATCACCGGCTGCACGACTGGCCGCCCCATGTCCTTTGAACCATTGCCGTCGTTCCTCGGAACCCGCCCCGATCCATCCTCACCCCATGGTATGCGATGATATCGTGACCGGGACTGTCCGGAGCGCATCGCCATTCAGGTCACGGAGATCCGGCGCATGCGTCCGGGAGGAGCGTTCCCGGAGGTTCGAACAGATCGGAGCCACCGCAATTCGGCGAAACACGCCGGTTTCGGGCCCTGGACATGGAGATCGAGACACCTTGTGACCGCCGCGCCGAAGGCGCGCTCACGGTCGATTGAATTCCCATCACGGATTTCGAGCGGCATCCCGGACTCCCGCGATCGCCGCCGGGATCCGGCTCCGCGAGCCGGCCTCGGTCGGCATCGGAGCCCTGCCAGTATCGACCACGCCCGGTCGTCGCCAGCCCCCTCGATGGCTTCCGACCTTGCTCCGATCCGGAGCACACCGGCGCGCAACGTTCATGAAGATTTTTTGCACGTCCTCAGGTGACGGAGCGACACACCATCAGGTCGCCCGATCGCGCGGGACGATAGCAGCGCCACCGCTAACCAGGGAGGAAACACGGGTAGCATCCGTTCACCAGGCTGGGGGTTCGCCCCCAGCCCTGCCCGTGCCCATACAGACCGCTCGAACACCACACATCGAGCGGCATCGACACCCGTCCGGCATATCCGCCAGCTTCGCCGCCGGCCGGGCCTTCACACCCGTTCCCGATCGCATCACTCGTCGATCCTCGCTCCCGATCATCCCGTGGCTCTCCCTGCCCGGAGGGCTCCCGGCACGCCCGATGCCCGATCCGGGGAATGCGTCGCGCATCTCCCCCGAACAATCGTCGGGGATCACGATACCCGTCTCCCGAAGCCCATCTCCCCATCGACGTCGGTTGCCAGCCCGCGCTCGGATCGAGAGATCGATACGTCCAAGAACGCCGGCGGGGGATCGCGCTGCCCCGCCCGCGACGCCGGCGGCGGGAGCGATCGATCGTGATCCGACCAAAGCCGGATGATCCCCTCGCCGCGTCCGTCGCCCCCCTTCCGGGTCGACATTCCGCGGGCTGCCGAAGGCTCCGGACGCTCGGAATTTCCTCGGGATACGCTATACTTGCCCCGCATCGAGGGCACGCCGCCCGGCACGACAGCGCCGGTTGCTCCCCCACCCGGCCCGCCCGAATCCCCGTCAGCATACCTTCTCGTCCACGAACGCCATGCAGATCGAACGCGGCACCCGCCGGATTCTCACGATCCTGTTGCTCCTCATGCTCGGCACGCTCCGATTGCCGGGACAGACCGTCGCGCGGAGCGCCGTGCGGGGAGCCCCCGCGCCGGCTCGCATCACGCGCGGCTCCGGCGCCGAGGAGAAAACCGCCGCCTACTTCGCCGGCATCGCCGGCGATCCGCTCCGGCTGCGCGCGTTTCTGAAGGAGATGCCGAAGGGAGCCGATCTCCATTCCCATCTCTCCGGCGCCGTCTACGCCGAAAGCTTCATCCGCTGGGGCGCCGAGGCCGGACTCTGCTACGACCCGACCTCCATGGCCGCCACCGACCGCTGCGAGGGGGGCGCCATCCCGATCGATTCGGCGCTCGTCGATCCGGAGATCCACGCCCGCCTGGTCGATGCCTGGTCGATGCGCAACTGGCAGCTCTCCGGCCAGAGCGGCCACGACCACTTCTTCGACTCCTTCGACAAGTTCGGCCGCGCCGGCGGCGGACGGACCGCCGAGATGCTCGCCGAGGTGGTGCAACGCGCCGCCTCCGGCAACGTGGTCTACCTGGAGCTGATGAACACCGCCGACGGCAATGTCTCCGGACGCATGGCCGCCCGGCTCGGCTGGAACGACGACTTCGCCGAGATGCGGAACCGGCTGCTGGCCGCCGGCCTGCGCGATTCCCTCCGCGGCGCCATCGCCCGGCTGGACGCCGTCGAGCAGAAGGCCCACACGCTGATGGGATGCACCGGCGGCACGGGGAGCCCGGCCTGCGGCGTCACCGTCCGCTGGCTCTATCAGGTGCTCCGCGCCTTCCCCCGCGAACAGGTCTTCGCGCAGATCCTCGCCGGATTCGAGCTTGCCGGCATGGACAAGCGCTTCGTCGGGCTGAATCTGGTGCAGCCGGAGGACTGGCTGGCGTCGCTCGACAACTACGATCTGCATATGCGGATCATCGGATGGCTGAAGACGATCTACCCGAACGTCCACATCACGCTCCACGCCGGCGAGCTGGCTCCCGGGATGGTGCCGCCGTCGGAGCTCTGCTGCCACATCCGGAGCGCGGTGGAGGTGGCCGGCGCCGAGCGGATCGGCCATGGCGTCGACGTGATGTACGAGGATGGAGCCAACGATCTGGTGGCCGAGCTGGCGCGCAGGAACGTGATGGTGGAGATCTGCCTGACGAGCAACGACGTGATCCTCGGCGTGACCGGGAAACATCACCCGCTCCGGGAATACCTGTCGCGCGGCGTGCCGGTGGCCCTGGCGACCGACGACGAGGGGGTTTCCCGCATCGACATCACCAACGAATATCTCCGCGCCGCCTACGAGCAGGGAGTCGACTACCGGACGCTGAAGAGGATGTCCCGCGCCGGACTGGAGCACGCGTTCGTGGAGGGGAAGAGCATGTGGAAGGATGCCGGCGCGTTCGTGCCGGTGGCCGAATGCGCCGGCGACCGCCCCGGGAGCGCCACGCTCTCCGGCACGTGCGCGGCGTATCTGGCGGCCAACGAGAAGGCGCGCCTGGAGTGGGAGCTGGAATCCCGCTTCGCGGCGTTCGAGGCGAAGTGGTGAAGGAATACGAGAGCCATGGCCCGATCCGGAGCAACACAAGAACCAATGTCAACCGGCACGTCAAAACTTGGATGCCTCATTGCCAATGATCACCATCGTGGAACAACAATTCGAGTAGCCGCGACATTCTGAAGACCTTGCTCGCATGGCTCCATCCCCCGCAAAAGACTCGATGCTAATGCGGGAGCGCACCAACATGATGAGGGACTGACACGGCGGCGTGTTCGCCGTCCCATCTCCTCGAGTTGATGAGACTCGGAGTTCTTGAATCATTATGTCGGCATGGCTGGCGTACATCATCATACCGAAATCGTTTGCGATGGTGCCCCAATACCGCGAATCCTACGTCACCGACGAACTTTCGGTTCCACAATCACCTTCAGAAGCTGCATGATCAACGTTCGGTTTGCAACTATCAAGCTTCTTTCCCTCCTCGCCATTGGATTGAGTTCATGTGCCGTTACCAGCTACCTTCCAGGAGGCAGAGGCACCCCTTCGACAAAGCTGATAGGAACCAATGGCTCTGTCATCCGCAATATTAGCTTTCAGTGTATCGGATCGGAATGGGGCACGCCCGCGATTCTTGCTCTTCCAGAGGGGGGGCTCGTAGCCTGCCAGATGATAACTCCAACTGAATATCGACTTCAGCGATTGGACGATACCCTCGGAACCATCTGGGCGACACAAATCGCGGTTCCAGAAGAGGCGCAGCGTTTCTATAGCATTTTCGGTGGGTGGTGTTATACTCTGCCGGCCGATCTTCCACTCAGGTTGAGTCGCTCAGGAGACAACCTAATCATGCTTGGTTATCGCGTTTCATCCGAGGATTCGATGTTTCTCGTTCGAAGGATGTTCAGCCTCACGACGGGAGCGATGCAGGAAGAGACGATCGTTCACAGGGCCAAGCCATTGGACGACGTGGACTATCCGTCCGGTCAATATTCAATTGCCACATCGCCGGACAGCTCCTATTCGATCGTTGGGATCATGACGGGAGTGAAGGGAACCAGTCGCAAGCTCGAGGTCGTACTTCTCGGGAAAGATCTCTCCGTGATAGCGACCAGAAGTGTCACGTTCACGCCGGCACGGAAGGGGGATGTGTTCAGGTCGATGCTGATCGATAACCAGGGAGATCTATTCATAACCAGTGTTGATCCCAAGGCCACACTCACGGTGACGAAGCAGTCGATGCTGGATGGGCCGGGAGAAAGCCGATTGAGCGCAACGATACCTGCGCCGGCCGATGAGATTCCAGACACGCTCGGCACCTATGCGCGCGTTGAAGACAATAATACTATTCGTATTATTCGAGCGTATAGCATCCACAATCGACTCGTTGGGATCAGCGTCACAAAATTCGACTTCGGCAGGGATTACGTCCCGGTGAACACCTTCACAGCAGTGCAGGACAGCACGATACGGCAGATTTTTGGCGACGTCAGCACGTTCGAGTATGCAGCGTTTCACAGCTGCCTGACGACATCGACGGATACAGCGTTCACGCTCCTGTTCGAACAGCGCATAGGCATTTCTCGCACGAGCTGGCTTGGAAAATTTCCGAACCTCGATAACGGCTGCCGCGCCGGCAACGTACTTATGCTCGGCATTGACGGCGTTGGCGCATTGAGGTGGCGCCAAGGTTTCCGCAAGGACCAGGCCTCACGATACGCAAGTTTCGCCGGAATTTCGTTCGAAACACGTGCCACGAGCCACAATACTGTACAATATTTCTACAGGAGTGGCATGAAGATCGTCGTGCGCGAATATCGGGCCACCGATGGTGAGTCCGTCGACGGTGGCAAGGAGCATGAAGTGCTGATCCTCCCCAGCCTTGTCCTCCTTAGAGGAGCGTATCCAATGCTGTCGACGTCGACCTGGTTGAACGATCGGAGTTTCGTCTTTTCGACGTTCATGCACGAAGAAGTAGGGTTCCATGACATGAAGCTGGTCAAGGTCGACTACTGACGCTCACGGCCGCCGCGCGCGGAAGGCGCGGCGGCCGACGATCCACGGCAAACTCTCCACGATCTCCGCTGCGGGTTACCGCTCCGCGTTACCGCTCCGCGGAGACGGCTCCGGCGAGCTTGCCGGTCGCCAGCGGAGCGCGACGTCCGGCCTCCCCTCGCTCGCGGCGGGCGCGGATCGCGTGCAACCCGAAGAGCGCGCCGACCGCGATCACGATCTCCGGCGCCAGCGCCGACCAGAGCCGGTAGGGAACCGGATCGATCTCGTAGAACGCCCGCAGCCAGCCGAACGGCCCGATGTCGATCGCGCTCAGGATGAACGGCAGATAGAGCACCAGCAGCACCGCGCTGAAACGAAGGTAACGGGAGCGCCCCTCCGGATCCTCGAACACCAGCGCCGCCAGATAATTCGCCACCGCCAGCAGCGAGAGCGCCGCCATCATCGCCGCGCCGATCTCGAGCTCCCCCGCGCCGAGACGCTCCACGCACCAGCCGGCCGCGACCGTCCCGAGGATCATCACCAGCGAGGAGATCGCCACGAACGGAAAGACCTGACGTCGGAAACCGATCACCGGCGCGGCGTTCCGGTTGAACGTCGCCACCAGATAGGACGGCAGCCCGACGCCGAGCACGCTCATCAGCGCCCCGCGCCGGGGCGTGAGCGGGTAGACCATCGCCGTGAACCAGGGGAGCAGGCTCAGCACGAGCACCACCACCGTCTTCACCAGAAACAGCCGCGCCACGCAGATCACCGTGTTGATGATCCGGTTCCCCTCGTCGATCGTCTCCCGGATCGTTCCGAACGAGTTCTCCAGCAGCACGATCGAGGCCACCTCGCGGGCCACCGTGCTCCCGGCTCCCATCGCGATCGAGACGTCCGCCTCCTTCATCGCCGGGAGGTCGTTCACGCCGTCGCCGATCATCCCGGTCCTGAGGCCGCGCAGGCGGAGGCCGCGGAGGATCTCGTGCTTCTGCTCCGGCGTCAGCCGCGCGAACGCCGTGGTGCTTCCCACCAGCTCGGCCAGCCGCTCCGGCGGCAATCCCTCGATCTGATCCCCGGTGACGATCCGGTCGGAGCTCGTCCGGCGTCCCACGCCACGCAGGGCCGCGGCCACCGCGTCGGCCGAATCGCCGGAGAGAATCTTCACATCCACCCCCTGCTCCTCCAGCATCCGGATGGCCGCGCGCGCCTCGGGGCGGACCTCGTCGGTCATCGCCACGATGCAGAGCGGGCGCGCGTTGCAGCAGTCGATCGACTCCGGCGCCAGTATCCCCTCCATGCCGTCGAGCTCGACGAAGAGAAGCGTGCGATAGCCGGGGAGGTGATGCTCCGTGAACAGCGCCTCGGCGCGCGCGCGATCCTCCGGGCCGAGCCGCGCCAGCAGCACATCGTAGCCGCCGAGCAGCAGCACGTGATCCCCATCGTCCGCCACGAGGCGAACGGCGCTCATCTTCAGCTCGGAGCGGAACGGGAGCTCGTCGACCAGCCGGCAGCATTCCGACGGGGTAAAGCATTCGAGGGCGCGGCTGGTGGCGTTCGGCTCGCTCGTGAGCTCGGAGAAGGCGCCGAGCAGTCCCTGGCAGCGCGCGCGGTCCTGCTCCCCCGCGAACGGCACCACCGCCGCCACGTGGAGCGCGTTGCGCGTCAGCGTCCCGGTCTTGTCGATGCAGACGGCGCCGAGCCCCGGCAGGGAGTCGAGCGCGTTGATCCGCTGCACGAGCGCGCCGTGGCGCGCGATCCGGTAGATGCCGACGGCGAAGGTGATGGTCGCGAAAAACATCAGCCCCTCGGGGATCAGCGTCGTGGCCATCGTCGAGATCTTCCGCACCCCCTCCACGCCGAGCCCGCCCCCCTCGACGTCCCGCAGCAGTTCCGCCGCGGAGATGATCACGGTGATCACCAGCGCGACGATGAAGACCAGGTTGATCTCCTTCAGCAGCGGCGAGGCGCGGAACTCGTCGACCTTGGCCAGACCGTCGGCCTCCGCGGCCGGCTCGGCGACCGCCTCGTAGTAGCCGCCGCCGTAGACGCAGAACGATCCGGCGCGGAGCAGGTCCCCGACATGTTTGAGCACCGGCTCGGAATCTCCCGTCAGAGGCGATTCGTCCACCTCGAGGTGGTTGGCCACGACCACGCGTCCGTCGATCGGCACCTGATCGCCGGTATGGAGCGCCACCACGTCGTCGGCCACCAGATCCTCCCGGTCGATCGTCGCCACCTCCCCGTCGCGCACCACGCGGACCTCGTGTCCCTTCAGGCGCTCGAGGTCCTTCAGCTTCTTTATCGCGCGGGTCTCGTTGACGATGGCGATCACGGTGTTGGCGACGGTGAGGATGATGAGCCCCACCGAATCGAGCAGCAGCCGTCCGTCACCGGTCTTCAGATAGAAGACGACGAGGAAGGCGATCACCGAGAGGTTGATCAGGTTGAAGATGGTGAGGAGATTGGCCAGGACGATGCGCGCGGTGGAGCGGGCGGGTCCGCGCCGCCGCGTGGCGCTCTTCCCCGCCTCGATCCGTTCCCGTACTTGCCCGGCCGTGAGGCCGCCCACTGGAGGGATCATCCGCATGTCGATCCATTCAACGAAGGTTTCGTCGCCGGCACGGACGGGCGTTTCCCGACGCCGGCGCCGCGCATTCCGGCGCGCCGTCTTCCCGCATTCCGCCGTCGTTGCGTCGCCACGAGCGAACGCCCGCGCCGCGCCACCGGCAATCCCGACGGCCATCCGCGATCGCCTCGCCGGACGGCACGCCCGCCAGACCTGCAAAATACGATCCGCATTTTGCCATACTGTTGCCCCCGTTACGATCCGCAAGGAACCGGGGAGCAGCGGAGCGACCACCGGAACGGGTCGGCGGAACGGGTCGGCGGAACGGGCCGGCGGATTTCCGGCGAATCATCCCATCCTCCTATATTCGCCCGCGTCGGCCCGACGAAGCGGGCATCGACCGCGACCGTTCACCGCATCGGGATCCCGATCCCCGACTCTCTCTCTGTCACACTCGCCATGTGGACTCCGACCATGTCCAGTTGCCCCGACATGCATCGTCATTGCCGCGCCGTTCTGCTCATGCTCCTTGCATCGGCCCTGTTTGCCGCGTGCGCGCCGAAAGGACTTCGCTTCGCCCGCGACGGCAAGTACGGTCCGGTACCGAGATTCACCGGCATGAGCGGCACCACCGTGCGGAGCACCAGCATCGGCGGCGAGCTCAACTCACCGCTCCTCCCGATCGACGACAACATCGTCCTCAGCTTCCGCCGCTCCGACTCGACCTGCCGCCTTCAGTGCTATGCGAAGGATTCGCTGGCCACGGTCTGGCGCACCGACTATCGCTCGATCTCCGACGGCGACGTCGATGAGACCAACCTCAGGTTCTATGCCTGGGAGAACAAGATCGAGCAGCTGACATCGCGGATCGACGACGACAGCATCTACGCTGTGGCCCGCACGTTCGATCAGGCAACCGGAAAGCTGGAGCGCGACACGGTGGTGATGGGACTGGAGTTTCCGCCGGAGCTTCTCCCCGAATACCGCGTCATCAGATCCGATATCTCCCGGGACAAGAAGTACGCGATCGTCTACCTGATGAGCCGCTACATCGACGAGCGCGCGATGGATGTCGACCTCGTTCTGATGGACGCCAACCTGAAGCCGGTCACCCGTCGGCGTATCCGGTTCAATCACCTGGTCAACGAGAGCCTCGTCAACATCCAGGTCGACGACGAGGGGGACATCTTTCTGCTGAGCCAGACCGACAACGGGAAGATCCAGATGATCAAGATCAAGCTGCTCGGCGAGGAGAAGCAGCAGATGCTCACGACCGATTTTCACGAGACGGTGGAGATGGGGGGAAAGCTGATGGATTTCGTGGCCGCGATCGAGGATCCCTACACCGTGCGCCTGATGGCCGCCACCTTCAATCCCAAGTCCGGCGGATCGATCGCGGGCGTGGCGGTTGCCAAGATGGACTTTCGCGACGACACGGTCACCAATCGACATATCGTTCCGATTCAGGAGAAGGACCTGAAGCAGGGAAGCGAATCGCTCGACATGCGCTACCCGGTATTCGTCAGCTGGCTCATCAAAAACAGCAGCCCCTCCTACGTGATGTTCTTCGAGCAACGGAGCTCGCCGGCGTCGAACCCCAACGTGGTCCACTGCGACAACGTGATGATGATCGGGCTGGAAAAGAACGGCGACCTGAAGTGGTGCTCGGGATTTCACAAGGGGCAGGTCGACCTCACGGGAAGCTTCATTTCAGGATCGTTCGCCAGCCAGTTCATCTCCGATGGCGTGCTCCGATTCAGTTACGGACAGAACGGGATGTTCTTCAAGCACGATTTCACGATCAACGACGGCAAGACGACGCGAGAGGCCGGCCCGCTCATGGTCGCGGACATGTCGAGAGCCGGAGGAGGGAAGGATTTCTACCTGCGACGCTCGATCCGCTGGATCGACGAGCAGACCGGCGTGATGGCCGCCGCCGTCGACGAAGGGGGCGTGTACGACATCAAGCTCTGCAAGATCGAGCTGGGAGATCCGACGCATGAGCCACGCTGACGCGGGTCGGGGAGGGCTCGCGCCGCCGCCGAGGGCGCTTCCGCGGAAGCTCCCGCTGATCCTTCTTCCGGCGCTCGCGCTCCTTGCCTCCTGCGCCGGAGGCTCCGGGAGCGGTCGCGACCTGGCCACGAGCTCCATCACTCCGGAGAACGGCGTCGCGCTCCGCGAGATCATCTTCGAGCACCCTCCCGACGTGGCGCCGGTGACGCTCCCCTCGGGCGCGATCGTGGCCTGCCGCGGCGTCTCCGACGGCAAGCTCGTCGTGGAGCGACTGACGACGGAGCTGGCGAGCGTCTGGGCCACGGCCGTTCCGGTGCCGCTCACCATGCGGAGCCTGGCGCCCGGCGAGCCGCCGCGCTCGGTCCCCGCGGACGAGGTGCTCCAGATCGATCGCGCCGGCGCGGCGATCACGCTCCTGTCGATCAGGCAAAGCGGCAACGATTCGGTCGCGCTCGTGGCGCGCCGCCTCGAGGCCGAGAGCGGCCGGCTGCTGCACGACACCGTCACCATGCGCCGTGCCTACGATCCGGCGCTTCCCCTCCTCTTCCGCCGTCCCTGGATCGCCCGCTCCCCGAGGGGGACGCGCCTGGCGGTCTGCATCCGGTTGAAGAGCTACGGCGTGGAGACCTGCGACGCGGCGATCCAGATCCTCGATCAGTATCTCAACCCGCTCGAAACCCGGAAGCTCCGCGTGCCGATCGTCGACCGCGACGGCCTGCTCCCGGTGCAGGTGGACGACGACGGCACCATCTACCTCCTCTCGCGCGATCGTGGCGACAGCGTGGAGCTGTTGAGAATCTCCCCGGGCGCGGCCGCCCCCTCGCGCCGCGTGGCGGGCACGACGGGCATGGGGGATGCGGTCGCGCTCCACTCCTGGATCATGGCGCTCGGCCCGGACGGACGCCTCCGCGTGGCCGCCGTCGGCCTCCGGCACGACGTGGCCGCGGGCTTCGCCGCCGGGACGGTGGATTTCTCCAGCGAGCATCGGAGCATACTCCCGTACACTCCCTTCGGCCGCGAGCCGGTGGCGACGGCGCCGACCACCGACCGGATCGCCACGATCGTTCCGGCCCCGGCCGGCGCGGTGCTCCTGCTCGGCCGGCGCGACGTGCACGAGCCGGACGCTCCCGGCGCCGACCTCCTGGCCGTGGGGGTGGACAGCGCCGGAGCGGCGCGATGGTCGCACGCGCTCCTCCGCCGGAGCGCGGCAGCTCCCACGGGGCGCTCCGATCTCATTGGCCAGTTCGATATCGGCCCGAAGGATATCCACGCGGAGATCGACATGGCGGGGAATTTCAGGATACTGGTGGCGCGCAACGATCGTCACGAGCTGACGCTGCTGCGGGGCACGATGCCGGATGTGGACGCGCGCGATGGCTCCCGTCCCGTGGTGGAGACCGCGGTGGAGACGCGGATCGGCGCGCTCAACGCGAGCGTGACGCCGGGCACGCTCCGGTGGATCGATGACCGCACGTTCGTCATCGGCACGTATCGCTATGGCGAACAGGCCTATACGATGCGACTCGACAGGGTCACGCTCCCCGCGAAGTAGCGGGATCGCTCATCGCTTCGAGGGCTCGCCGGAGAGCTTCCGGTAGGGATAGTGCTCCCGGATGAACTCCTGAAAGTAGTGGCCGTGCGACGGCGTGCTCATCAGCGCCGCGTGCCGATCGGCCGGAACCTTCATGTACTGATAGACGTCGCCGTCGTGAAACTCGATCTCGAGGATCTGCTTCTTCGGATCGTAGCCGACCGAGAGCATCGCCTCGGATATCACGGGAACGCGTGTCATGATCCTTCTCCCGGTCCTGTGTCGTAAACGTTGTTCGCCCGGCAACCGGCGGAAGCCGCGCGCTATCGATGCCGGCGGGTGACGTGGATCCCGGCAAAGCCAAGGCCGAGCAGCCACGCCCCGATCGCGGTGCACCGCCACCCTCCATAGCGCCACTCCTGAAACCAGAAGGCATCGAGCGCCGCGGGCCTGGCGGCGCCGAAGCTCCGGAGCAGCAGCCGGTTGCCCGCTCGATCGTACAGAAGCATGCCATCCCGCCGGCAGTCGCCGTAGTAGAGATCGTCGCGACCGTCGCCGTCGAGGTCGAAGAGGATGATCTCGGGAGGATCGCAGGTCGACATCGGCGAGGCCACGCGCGCCAGCGGGCGTCCGTCCGGGAGCGTGTGGACGAGAATGGCGCCGGTCCCCGCCTCCCGCCGGAGCAGCAGCTCACGACCGCCGAGCAGAACGCGCTCCGGGCGCAGGTGGATCCGCGCCTCGATCCGCATCGCCATCACGATCGCCAGACCGACGAGCGACATGCCGAGGAAGAGAGCCCGCCATCGCGTCCCGATCCTCAACGCTTTCCCCTCACCACCCGCTCGGTCAATGTTCGCATCCAGATATCCACGCCGCCGACACGCTCCCCGTTCTCGGCCGTCGGATCGACGGAGCGGAGCCAGACGACGTGCGTCTCCCGGTTCCCGCGGCGGTCGCGCGTGTATTCGTGTCGGAGCTCCCGGATGCCGGCGCTGTCGGAGATGGTCTCGAGCGTCGGGTCGCCATGCTCGTAGCGGATATCGGTCGAGCCTCCCTCGCGGAAGGTGATGCGGCGCGCCGGCAACCCGGCGCTGTCCAGCTCCTCCATCGCAACCAGCCTCGGAGCCTCGCCGCTGGAGGGGATGAACGTGGAGATCACCCTTCCCCCTTCCGGCGCGTACAGATGCGACCTGAAGCGCGCGAGCGCTCCCCCCACGTAGCTGCTGTCGGCCGCGGGGCGCCCCTGCTCGTCGTAGGTGAAGCGGGTGCGCTCGATCTCCCGGCCGGCGGCGTCGAGCATGGTCCGCTCCAGCGGACGCTTCCTGGCGTCGAGGCGGTAGCTCCAGGTGGCGGAATCCGCGATGCCGTCGGCACGCCGCGCCGGCGTTCCCCGTTCGAGTCTCGTCGGCTCGGACCGCGCCGTCAGAAGCCTTCCGTCGGCGTCATACCGGTAGGTGATCAGCACGGCGGAGTCCCCCCCGTCGCGCAGAGCGAGGTCGGTGATGGGACGTCCCTTCGGATCGAACTCGATCCGCCGCGTGAGCACCGGCGTGGTGTCGATGCCGGAAAAGCACTGGATCGGCGGGAGGAAGTAGATCTCCACGCGGGGCGCTCCGCCGCTCCGGGCGCGCCGCGGGAGCGTGTCCGGGAGGGAGGCCATGTCGGCGAGCGGGCCGGACCGGACGGTCTGCGCCGGAGCCGGCGAGGCGAGCGCGAGCAGCAGGAGCAGCGCCGGAAGTATCGGATGGTACGGTCGCATCGACGAGTGAGGATGGGAATCGACGCCGGCGGGATGCCGGTCCTTCGGAATGCCGAGATCGGGCGATACTACGGAATCGTGGCGATCCGACCGATACCCCTTCGGATTGACACAGCCTGGGATATCCGCTTCTGCGTAAGTTGGGGGCTTCGACCCCATACCAGATTCCATGATATGTTCTCGATGAATATTCGCATCCGGTCCGGAGCGGCGCTCGCGCTTCTGGCATTTCTGACACTCGTGCTCCGGTCGAGCGCCCAGCAGTCCGGCGCCTCCGGGGGGACCGAACAGGCGCCGGAGCCCCCTCCCCGTCTGGAACGGTTCATCGGCTGCTCCGACGTGGTGGCGCTCGTCGGCGTCTCGGCCGCTGAGCTCACCGAGGCGGGCACGGTCTATTCCACGCGCGTTCTTCGTCCGATCAAGGGAACCACGCCGCAGGCGGAGGTCTACTTCGTCGGCCCCGGCGGTGGGCGCGTGGGCTCGAAGCTCATCGTGTTCCTGAAACGGGATACCTCCACGGTGGCCCGCTATCTGGCCTCGCACACCAGGCGCCGCTCCCTCTTCGCCGGCATCGACGCGCCGATGCACCTGCCGGTCTTCGGCACCAACGCGATGATCGACATCGACGTGCCGATCGAGGTGGCCTCGCCGCAGGACGCTCAGCAGGGGAAGGAATGGGGGCACGTGGTGCTGCGGAACATGGAGTTTCCGCCGGAGCTGTTGACGCATGTATCCTATCGCCCGTCGGCGCCGGGGACGATTCAGGAGCTGGCGCGCTTCCGCTGGATTCCGGTGGAGGACCTGGTCACCTGGCTCGACTCGGCCGCGAAGACCAATCCTCCCTGCGTGGACACGCCGTTCCAGCCGCAGCCGGTGATCGACGAGATGCCGCTGGAATACGGGATCATCCCGGGGGGGAGCCGCGTGGTCCGCTCGCTGGATTCGGTGCCGCGCCACATCACCGCGGCGATCATCGCGCACATGAAGAGCCGCGTGCCGGACACGGTGCTCCGCCGGTTCGTCTTCCGCACCATCCTCGCCGGCGACTCGGCCCGCTACCGCGTCGATCCGGACCGGCCGAACGGCGTGGCGCCGTACGAGGCCAACTTCATCTACTCCGATCCGGCCGCCGGCATCACCGGCATGCGCGCCTGGGTGCTGCTCGACTGGGATGGGAAGATCGTCGACTCGCTCCGCTTCCCGGACATGGTGCACAACCCGGCCAAGCGCCGCGTGCTCTCCCGCGCGGAAGCCGATCGGATCGCCCGCGCCAAGTCGGACGGGGGGGCGCCGCTCGGCTCCTTCATCGGCTACGATCCCAAGCTCGGCTCGCTGGTCTGGCACCTCCGCTACGGCACGGCCGACGATCAGGCCCACTACCGCGAGATCTGGATCGATGCCCATTCCGGTTCGACCGTCGCGGTCTACGACATGACCGCCGTCCGGATCGGCGCCGGAAGCCGATAAGCCGCAAGCCGATAGGCCGGACGAATCACGACGGCATCGGTGGCCGATCGACGGTCACCGATGCCGCTCCGCGCGGACCGGATTCGCGCGG
>JBEHWX010000084.1:0-26206 GCA_048498995.1 Bacteroidota bacterium | reverse complement strand
CCATCGGCATGGCGCCATGCCGGAGACGGCGATGCCGATGGCGGCGCGACGCCGATATGTCGGCAAGCCGGCATGCACGCGTCGACGTCGGGACATCGGCGCTCCGGCGGCGGGAGAACGAGGGGTGATAATAACAAAAACGGGGCCTCCAGAAGTTGGAGGCCCCGTCGCGGAAGATCCGGGATCGATTCCCTGATCGCCGACCGAGCGCATCGCCGACCGAGCGCATCGCCGACCGAGCGCATCGCCGACCGAGCGCATCGCCGACCGAGCGCATCGCGGCGCTCGGCGGTGAGACTTAGTGGGCGACCGAGAGCTGCGTCGAGTAGACCTTGTCGCCGGCGACCATGCGGACCATGTAGACGCCGCTGTTCAGGCCGGTGGCCGGGACGTCGACGGCGTAGTTGCCGGTGGTCTGGTAGTGCTCGTCAACGAGCGTCTTGACCAGCTCGCCGTTGGCGCCGAACAGGTCGATCTTGACGTGCGACGGCTTCGTGATCGAGAACGGAACGCGGGCGTCGGTGTTGGTCGGGTTCGGGGTCGCGGCTCCGAGGCCCTCGCCGCGGGCGGCGCGGTTGTACTCGTAGACCACGCCCGACTGCGTCTCGACCGTGCCGAAGAAGCGGGTGCCGACGTCGATGATGGCGTTGCGATCACCGAAGACGAGGTTGCTCCAGGCCGAGAGGACCCAGTCAGCCGACTGATTCACGCTCGGGAAGAAGAAGTGGAAGTAGACCACGCCGAAGGTGCGGAAGCTGTCGATCGGGTTGTCCTGGGTCTCGTCGGCGAGGCTTCCCTCGCGATACTCGTTATAGGCGATCGCGCGGAAGAACTCGTCGGTCTCCTGCACCGGCTGCGAGAGCGCCGGAACGTCATCGGCGGCCGAGAAGAGGGCGACGACCGACTCGGTGGACTTCAACTGGAGCGGCGTGTCGAAGGTGACCACCGTCGGGTTGACGAAGAAGTTGCCGTTGTCCTCGCGGAGCGTGGTATCCATCGCGGCCGGATCGAGGTTGATCGTGGCCAGCTTGGTCATCTGGCTCTTCTGCGCCTGGAAGCCGCGGGCCTTGTAGCCGCTGGTGCCGGTGCTGGTCAGCGAGGCCGTGGTCTTGAAGACCTCGATCTTGCCGCCCATGGTGCTCTGGGCAACGTTGGAGTTCTTGAAGACCGGGAACTCGATGGCGCTGATCGTATACTTCTTGACGCCCTTGAGCTGGTCGATGTATTCCTGATCGTTGGTGATCTCCGGGTACTTGGACTGGAGAAGGCCCGACGACTCGTTGTAGAGATAGCTGTTGAAGTAGGTGTAGAACACGGCCGGGTTGAAGATCTCACCGTAGCCGCGGAACTCCGTCGTGTCGCCGGTGAACTTCACCGGAACCAGCAGGTCCTGACGGACCGGCGAGCCGGTCTCCTCGAAGCGCTGCACCGTGTACGAATCCCAGAAGAAGTCGGTCGGGACCACCGAGAGATTGCTCTGGCCCTTCGGCTCCTGCACCACCGGCACGCCCGGGATCGGCGAGAGCGGCTGCGGAGTGATCCGCGGCATATCCTGCGCGAACGCCCCGATCGTCAGGGCGGCAAACATCGTCGCAGACACTAGAAGTTTCTTCATTGTCTGTCCTTTAATGAAGTGTGTGTATGGAGGAACGTTGATTTGTTGTTCGAGAGAGGCGGAGCTTCCCGATCCCTCCGAACGAGGAACCGCGATGCTCCGGGGTTCGCCCCGCGGCGTACGACCCAAGGAGGAGATACACGCGAGGGAACCGCAAAGTTACTATCTACTAAGGAGACAACGTAACGGATATTCCCCTTACCGACCGGGCGGGGAAAATGTGCGCCGCGTCGATTTTTTTCATCCGGCGACGGGAAATCACCGCGGCGGCGCCCCTCACAGAAGGCTGCCCACCAGATCCACGTCGGCGATCTCCGGGATCGCCACCTCGCGGCCGAAGCACTCCTCCATCAGCCCCTTCTTCCGGTTGACGCTCCAGACCTCGAAGGCCGGGGAGGTCTCCGGACGGCAGTTCAGACGGAAGGAGATGGTCGAGGCGTCGTAGAGCGTCTCGATCGATTCGATCACCCGCTTGTGGGTCCGGTCGAAGCCGTCGGCCACGCGGAGGATCGCCGAGAGATAGCGGACGCGGGCCTGATCCTGCGGGGGGAGCACGGCGAACTGAGGGTGGCTCTTCTTCGGATGCGACTTCCGATGATAGCGGGCCACGTTGGCGATCACCGCGATCTCGTCGTTGGTGAAGCCGAGCGCCTCGGAGTTCTGAATCAGGTAGAAGGTGTGTTTGTGATGCGAGGAATGGGAGATGTAGTAGCCGATGTCGTGCAGCAGCGCGGCCGCCTCCAGAAGCTCCCGGGAATCCTCGTCGAGCCGATGGAGCGGCGAGAGATCGTCGTAGATCTGGAGCGCCAGGTCGGCCACGTGGCGCGCGTGCGCCTCGTTGAAGTTGTACATCCGGCCGATCTTCATCACGGTTTCGTAGCGGAGATCGGAGAGATGGGCCATGCCGTCGGAGCCGTGCAGCTTGTGGATCGTGTCGAGCACGATCCCCTCGCGGAGCGCGTAGCTGGAGATGACGAACTCCTGGAAGTCGCAGTCGCAGAGGATCGTCTCCAGCTCCACGGCGCCGGCGGCGAGAATGTCCGCGCGGCGCGGATCGACCCCCGGCAGCGCGGCGCGGTCCCGGTGCGACTTGGCCTTGATCACCCGCTCGACGATCTGGCGCGCCTCGGCGCGGGAGATCCTGACGCCGTTGAGCGACTCCGGAACGGTCTCCCCCCGCGCGGCCAGCGCCATGGCGGCGATGGTCTGCGCGGTGCCGCTGGAGGCCACGAGGGTCTTGGCGCCGGAGGCGCGGATGGCGTGGGCGGCGTGATAGATCTCGCCGCGGATGAACAGCCGGCATTGCTCGATCTGCGACTCGCTCACCCGCTCGTTCGGGAAGAAGCGCTGGGTCATCCGGATCGCGCCGATCTTGAAGCTGTTGGCGTAGAGGATCTTTCCCCGCTCGCCGATCAGGAACTCGGTGCTGCCGCCGCCGATATCGAACAGCGCCACCCGATCGTTGAACACCGGCAGTGCCTGGAGGATGCCGAGATAGATCAGGCGCGCCTCCTCGAATCCGGAAACCACCTCGATCTCGATCCCCGCCTGCTCGGCCACCATCTGAATGAACTCGTCCCGGTTGGTCGCCTCGCGCACGGCGCTGGTTGCCACCGCGCGGATCGGCGAGCCGGCCTGCGCGGCCATCATCGCGAAGATCTTCATCGCCTCCACGCCGCGACGGATCGCCTCCGGCGAGAGCTTCTTGATCTGCGACGGGCTCTCGCCGAGGCGGACCACCGCCTTCTCCTTGGCGATCACCGAGAACTTCTGCCCTTCGAGGATCTTGGCGATGATCAGGTGAAAGCTGTTGGTTCCGACGTCGATCGCGGCCAGGGTCTTCAGGTCGTGTAGCATATGCGCGTGCGTTGCTGTCGGTTGGGAGTCGCGCGGCAAAATAGCAACGCACGCCTCCAGCCGGTATTAATGATTTGTATAGGCAATCATGATACCGTGATCCGGAAACGTGCGAATTCTGGGGAACGGAGGGGGGAATCCCATCTCGAGAGGAGAGCGCTCGGACAGATCAGAGATCGCGATAGTCCGCGTCCTTCACTTTTGAATAGTCGATCCGCTCGCGACGGGGCACTCCCCGCGGCGGATGGTGAACCTCCCAGTCGGGATCGAGGCGGCCCCCGGCGTCGCGGCGGCGATCGTCGCGGCGGCGGTCGCGGTCATACCCCGAGCGATCCGACGGACGGCGTCCGTTTCCGCTACCGGAACGGCGGGGGGATCCGGTGAGGTATCCCTTGGCCAGGCGATAGATGATGTACAGCAGCGCAAGCGTGAAGATGAAGCGCATCGGAGTTCTAGTCGGCCGCTCCCCGGGCTACGTGGAAGAAGCGGATGGGTGCATCAGTGGGACGGAGGATTTCGCCGGCCAGCTCGCTCATCGCGGCCGGATCGTTCACGAAATCCAGGTTGTTCGTGTTGACGATCAGGATGGGGGCCGCCGTGTAATGGAAGAAATAGCGGTTGTACGCATCCGAGAGGTCGCGAAGATAGCCGATCGAGATCGATTGCTCCATCAGCCGGTTCCGCTTCCTGATGTTGCCGATCAGCCGGCTCAGGCTGCTCTGCAGGTAGACGATCAGGTCCGGTTTCGTCACCGAGCCCTCCAACGCGCTCACCACCGATTCGTACAGCGTCAGCTCGTGTTCGCTCAGCGTGAGCGAGGCGAAGATCCGGTCCTTGTCGAAGATGTAGTCGCTGACGACGTGCTCGTAGAAGAGGTCGAGCTGATGGAACTCCTGCTGCTGCCGGAAACGGCTGAGCAGAAAGAAGATCTGCGTCTGGAAGGCGAATCGCTTCGGGTCGCGGTAGAAGTCGGGGAGGAATGGGTTGTCCTCGAAGCGCTCCAGCACCAGGCGGGCGTTGAGCCGCTCGGCCAGGAGCGTGGCCAGGGTCGTTTTGCCGGCGCCGATCACCCCCTCGATGGCGATGTAGCGGGGAGCGGCCCCCTCCGGTCGTTGACTCCTCATGGGACTGCTCTCATGGGATGGTTCACTCGAGTGGAGCGATCGCCGGGGCCACGCGCTCGACGCGGGCGGGATCCGGACAGATCTCCAGCAGCTCGGCCACGGTGAGCTCGAGCAGGGGATGCCGCGCCTCCGGCGCGATCTCCGCCAGCGGTGCCAGCACGAACCGTCGACGCCGCATCTCCGGGTGCGGTACCCGCAGCCGCTCGCCGTCGATCACGCGATCGCCGAAGAAGACGATGTCGATATCGATCTCCCGCTCGTGCCACTTCCGGCGCGCCACGCGCCCCAGCCGGAGCTCGATCTCCCGGAGCCGGTCGAGCAGCGCGATCGGCTCCAGCTCGGTCAGCAGATGGGCCGCGCAGTTGAGGAACTCCGGCTGCTCGGCGTAGCCGACCGGCTCGGTGGCCCAGAGCCCGGAGACTCCCTCCACGCGTGTTCCCTCGATGCGGCCGCACTCCTCGATCGCGCGCCGGAGCGTGCCGGCGCGATCGCCGAGGTTCGCCCCGAGGGAAAGGTAGACGGATTCTGCCATGCGCATGCTCAGTCGGTGTTCGGGGGCTCCGTGCTCTCGAAGCGGGAGCGGGAGGTCTCCACCTCCACCGCGCGGATCACGCCGTCGATCGGGACCGAAAGTTTCCGGAGGCGGACGGTGACCTGTTCTGCCTGCGGGAACCGGGCCAGGATGGAGTCGGCGATCTCGACGACGAGCGATTCGAGCAGGCGGCGGTTGGTGCCGGTGAGGATGCCCCGGGCCAGCTCGTAGACTTTCTGATAGTCGACCGTGTCGGCCACGTGGTCGGTGCGGGCGGCGCGGGAGATGTCCGCCCGGATGTCGACGTCGAACGAGTAGCGGCCGCCGACGGCGCGCTCGGCCTCGCCGACGCCGTGGCGCGCGTAGATCTCGGCGCCGATGATTCTGATCGTAGAGAGAAGGGACATGTGCCAGTCGCGAGGGACGTCGGAAGCGGATGCGGGAGCCGGAACTTACGAACTCCCGGTCTCATACGGCATTGCCGTGCGGTAACGTGGCCAGGATGCTCCGGGTGAGCTCGGCCTGCGCGGCGTGGCGCCGGAGGTTCTCCCGGTTCCGGTCGGTGGTCGGCACGGGACGGGAGCTCCGGTTGTAGGCGATCTGGAAGAACCACCGGTTGTAGCGGGCGAACGCGCTCACCGGGATCGGCTTGCGGCGGGCGATCATCGTCGGCAGCTCGGACACCCCCTCGCGCAGCCCGAGCCAGATCGCCTGCGCTCCTCCCGGCTTGCGTCGGAGGATGGCCGCGGCCCAGCGCCGCGCGATCTGCGCGATCGAGAAGGCCAGCGCGATCGGGATCGGAAAGAACTTGAAGGAGATCCAGATGTTGTTCCGGGTGTCGATCGCCAGCGCGTCGGCCGGCGGCAGCACCCGCGGGGCGCGGCGATGCACGAGCGCCACGTCGTGATCGTAGAGGATCGGCACCCCCTCGCGCAGCAGCTCCATGGCCAGCTCGAACTCCTCGGCTCCCCAGAAGATCCGCTCGTCGTAGCCGCTGGTCCGCTGGATCGCCTCGCGGCGGAAGCACATGCCGTTGCCCACCACGAAGATCCCCTCGTGTCCGCCCGGGACGCGGCGACGCGAAAGCTCGCCGAAGTCGCCGTACTCGGTCTGCCCGGAGAAAAGGTTAATGCTCCGGAAGCAGAGGGCGCCGAAGTAGGGATTGGCCTCGAGCGTCTCGACCGCCCGCCGGAGCGTG
Organism: Bacteroidota bacterium; assembly: GCA_048498995.1. Taxonomy (GTDB): domain Bacteria; phylum Bacteroidota; class Ignavibacteria; order OLB7; family OLB7; genus JBEHWX01. Next base: position 19,880 of record JBEHWX010000084.1, on the reverse strand, counting down.
GAGGGATCCTCCGGGGCGCAGTCCTCGTCGAAGACGAAGATGTAGGGCTCCGTACGGGTCATCATCACCCGGTTGCGGGCCACCGCGCCGATATTCTCCGGGAGCGGAAGGATCTCCACCCGGTCGCCGTGGCGCTCCCTGACCCGTTCGGCGGTGCCGTCGGTCGAGGCGTTGTCGATCACGATGATCCGGACGCGGTCGGCCGGATAGTCGCTCTCCTGGATCAGGGCGATCGTGGTGAGGACCTCGGTGACGCGATTGTAGTTGAGGATGCCGACGGCGATCGGCGGAAGCCGGTCGTCGGGGATCTGGCGGGGATGTGCGTTCAGTCTGGTTCGCACGGGCGTCGGGTCTGACGAGAGAGAGAGAATGTGCGGGGAGGGAGGGAGCCGCGGGCGCGTTCCGTTCCCGAGGGGGGGATCGCCGGAGCGATCGGACGGCCGAGGCGGCCCGTCGCAAAAATCCCGTGCAGGTCTCATCGGCTGCACGGGATTCTCGTTCATCGTTCGAATGTCCGTTCCGGGGTCATCCTCCCGGGGTCATCCACCGGAGCTTCGGGCCGGGGGCGATCACTCGGCGCCGAGGGCCTGGCGGATCTCCTGAATGTCGGCCGCCTCCGGGAACTCCACCACGAACTCCTCACGCATCCGGGGATCGAGCTTGATCGCCTGTTTCAGGGCGGAGGTCATTTCGCTCAGCCGGCGCATGGCCAGGAGGGTCTTGGCGCGTCCGTAATGGGACTGGCTCCACTCCGGATCGATCCTGATCGCGTTGTCGAACGCGGCCAGGGAGTCGATGAACCGGCCATCCTCGTAGAGGGTCTCCCCATACTCCAGCCAGCACTCGGCGTCGTACGGGTCGATCTCGGTGGCGCGGCGGTAGCACTCGATCGCCTCCTTGATCCGGTTCAGGTTGTAGAGAGCGTCGGCCCGGGCATACCAGAGCTCGGAGTCGTCGCCGTTGACGGCCAGGGCCGCGTCGTAGTTCTCGAGCGCCTTGTCGAACTGTTCGAGGGCGTCGTAGCAGCAGCCGCGTCCGAAGAAGGACTCGTAATGATCCGGCTGGAGGTTCAGCGCCTGCGAGAAGCAGTCGATGGCGTTCTGATACTGCCCCATCTCCTCGTAGGCGTTGGCCAGGTTGTACCAGGTCGAGACATCCTCCGGCTCGTAGTTGAGGGTCTCGAAATAGCTGTCGACCGCCTCGGAGAGACGTCCGAGGTTGGCAAGGCTGTTGCCGCGGTTGTACCAGGCGGCCGGGAAATCCTCCCGGATCGCGAGGGACATGTCGTAGCTGTCGATCGCGCGCTGGAACTGTCCCTTGCGGCTCAGGACGATGCCGCGGTTGTACCAGGCGTTGAAGTTGTACGGGTCGAGATCGAGATAGCGCTCGTAGGCCTTGAGCGACTCGTCGAGCCGGTCGAGGAAGTCGAAGCAGTAGCCGAGCTCGTAGAGGGAGTCCCGACCGAACTGTTCGCTGGAGGTGAGGGCGCGGAAGATCGCGGCCGCCTCATCGTAGCGCTCGAGCTTCTCGAAGGCGACCGCCTTGTTGAAGAGCGCCTCCTCGTTGTCGAACTCGCGCTTGAGCGCTTCCTCGTAGCATTCCAGGGCCTGATCGGTCTGGCCGAGCGTATCCAGGGCGATGCCGCGGTTGACGAGCGTCTCGGTATCGAACGGGTTGAGCAGATCGGCCTGATCGTAGCAGGCCAGCGCCTCCTCCGAGCGACCGAGGTTGTTCAGGGCCATCCCCTTGCGAAGCCAGCCGCCGTGGCTGTAGGGGGCGAAGCGCAGCCAGTAATCACAGAGTTTCAGGACCTCGGCGTACTTCTCCTCCTCCAGATATTCGTCGACGAGCTCTTCCAGGATCTCGACATTGGGAATTGATATATCGTCATCATCGGCGTTGTTGCTCAGCTGATCGCGGAACCGGCGGAGAGCGTCGCTCTCTTCCCGGCGTTCCGGGTCCAGTCCCTCGAAGAGGCCATCGTCACCGAAACCGAATACATCCATAGGGGAACGCTCCTCTTGCAGGTCAAAATCGCTCCGAAGGCGCCTGCGACGGCACTTCGGATCATGCACACGATTCAATATTACGCCTGGGGTCTCCGCCATGCAAGCGATATTTCCCCTGGGCGGGCGGCCTCCGGGCCACCGTTGGCAGCGGCTTCGCGAAGGAGGAAACATCACCGAATTTCAGCGTTTTTCGGATGTCACCTGATGCTTCGCTTGAATGTAATGACGTCTTGCCGGGGTCGGATAGTCTTAGATTTAGTAAGTTGTTTACACCTGTGTGTATCCCCGCCGGCCGGCCCTTCCGAGCGCTTCCCGGAACCCCTCCGGAGCCTCCGGATCGGGGCGGTCCGGAGTTCCCGAAACGGTGCTTCGCGCCGGCGTATCCTCCATCCGACATGGTCCGACCCGTGACGTCCGCTCGTCGCTCCGGCTTCCTCGGCTCCCTCCCGGTCCTTCTTCTCCTCGTGGCCTCCGTCGGATGCGACCGTCGGCGGCCGGAGCCTTCGCTCCCGGATACGACCGCCGCGGTCGCCAACCCCGGGCATGTCGACCCCGGGCATGCCGCTTCCGGCGTTGCCCTCCCCGGCGATACGGTCTCCGCCCACGCCGTCTCCGGTAATGCCGTCTCCGGCGTTGCCGTCTCCGAGGATGACGTCGCGCGCGCTTCCTACGTCAAGCACGTCGAGTCGGTGCGCGCGGCCAAGGATGTCGCGTTCCGTGGGGAGGGATCGCCGATCCCCGAGGGGAGCCGCGCCACGTTCACCGGGCTTATCTACTATCCGATCGATTCCGCGCTGATGCTCCCCGCCCGGATGGAGAAGATCGATCCGCCGGAGCCGGTCCGGATCGTCGCCACCAAGGGGGATATCCGCCGGATGCTTCGCGTGGGGCGCCTGGCCTTCACGATCGGGGGAAAGAAGTACCGGCTGGCCGCCTACCGGCAGGCGCCGGATGATCCCGTCCTCTTCGTTCCGTTCCGGGACGCGACCAGCGGCGACGAGACCTACGCGGTCGGTCGCTACATCGACGTGGAGGAGGAGAGTCGGGGGAGCTATCTTCTGGACTTCAACCTGGCGTACAATCCCTACTGCGCCTACAACGACAACTATACCTGTCCGGTGGTTCCGGCCGAGAACATTCTGCCGATTCCGATCCGGGCCGGGGAGATGCTCCCGAAGGGCGCCGGCCACTGAGAGGTGCCCACCAGATCGTCCGGACTCCGTTCGTGGCGATCGGCGAGGACGATTCCGTCGGGGCGGCTCCGCGTGAAAGATCCCTGAAGGTGATGCCGCCGGCACGATTCCGGCCCGACGCGCTCCGGCGCGGCGCAATTGACCGAATTTCTACAGAAGCGATTCCGTACGTGCTCAGACTCCGATATCCGTTCGCTCCGCTCCTCCTGGCGACCCTCCTGGCCGCCGGCTGCGCCAGCACCAAGAAGGTGCAGCAGGAGGAAGATGATTTCTACGCGAAGTTCCCCCCGCTGACCCTCTCCAACGAGCTGGTTCATTCGCCCGGAGGCGACATGACGGCCAGGATCCCCCAGGATTGGGTGACGCTCGACCCGGAGAAGCTCGAATCTCCCCAGATCTTTGCGGCGATGTGTAATCCGGCCTATACCGTCTCGGTGCTCTTCAGCGAGCTGCCGATCGACGGCACCCTCCGGAGCGTCATCGACCGGGAGGGACTCAAAGGGGTGGCCGAGCTCGACCTGCAGCGGAGGAGCCGACGGGGGAACGGACGGATCCAGCAGATCGGGGAGACCGAGGAGTTCGCCCTCGGCCGCCGCCGCTTCGGCGCCTATACCTACACGACCGATTCGTCCAAGACACTCACGCGGGTGGCGGTCTATTCGACCGGCGCGAAGGTCTATGCCTGCGCCATCACCCACCTGACCTTCAACGATCACGAGCTCCCGGCTCCGGCCACGATGCGGGAGATGCACCAGATCATCCTCTCCGGCGTGGAGTGGTGAGCCCCGGGTGACCTCCGGTCCCGATCGGACCGACCGATGAACGCATGAACGCCCCGTCCGGCATCGATGCCGGACGGGGCGTTCGGTTGTCGGGGCCTCCATCGAAGGCCCGTCGCTCCGCGAGAGAGGCGGCTCGCGGAGACTAGCGGTTGAGCTTCATGCCGCAGAGGAGGTCGAGCGCGGTGACGCCGGCCACCAGCCCGATGGCGATGCCGATGTTCCGCTTCCGCGCCGTGGCTCCCCTGAGCGCCGCGCCGAGCGTGGCCAGATCGAGCGCGTCGCCGCCGACGCGCGACCAGACGCCGGCGCTCTTGCGCCGGGACGCCAGGATGCCGACGCCGGAGGCGACCTCGCGGATGCCGTAGCTCCGGACCAGTCCGGAGGCGCTGTCGGTGCCGAGGAACCGGGCCACGCGGCGTGGCGCCAGAATCTCCGTCATTCCGAGCCCGATGCTGAACCAGCCCAGGAATCGGGCAAGCTTCTTCTCGTTCATATTCTCCATCCCTCTCTTCGTTGATTCATCGGTTCTTCGATATCTCCCCGCTCCGGGGGAGGGGCATCCTCCTCCGGACTCGCCGCGCCGCGGGAGCTCCCGCCGGCCGGCTCACTCCCACGGCTTCAGCACCACCTTGATGCAGCCATCCTCCTTCTTCCTGAACGTCTCGTACATCTCCGGCGCCTTGTCCAGCGGCGCGCGGTGGGTGACGATGAACGACAGATCGATGTCGCCGTTGAGCACCTTTTCCATGAGCGGCTTCATGTAGCGCGGCATGTGCGTCTGCCCGGTCTTGATCGTCAGCCCCTTGTTCATCAGCGCGCCGAACGGAATCTTGTCCGGGAACCCGACATAGACGCCGGGGACCGAGACGGTGCCCCCCTTGCGGCAGCACTCGATCGCCGCGCGGAGCGCGTGCGCCCGGTCGGTGGTGAGGAACAGGGCGGACTTGGCCTTGTCGAGCACCGCGTCGACCGCGCCATGCCCGGCCGCCTCGCAGCCGACGGCGTCGACCACGCGATCCGGGCCGCGGCCGCCGGTCATCTCGTTCAGCGCCTCGCAGACGTTGTCGACCTCGTTGAAGTTGATCGTCTCGGCGCCCCCTTTCCTGGCCATTTCCAGACGCTCGGGCACCTCGTCGATGGCGATCACGCGGCCGGCGCCCATCATGTAGAGGCTTCGGATCGTGAACTGTCCCACCGGTCCGCAGCCCCAGACGGCGACCGTGTCCCCCGGCTCCAGATCGGTGTTCTCGGCGGCCATCCATCCGGTGGGGAAGACATCCGAGAGGAAGAGGACGTTCTCGTCCGGGATGCCGTCCGGTACCTTGATCGGGCCGACGTCGGCGTTCCAGACCTGGAGGTACTGCGCCTGTCCGCCGGGATACTCGCCGGTGATCTTGGAGTAGCCGTAGAGTCCGGCCGGCGCGTGTCCCATCATCTTGTTGCCGAACTCGGGCATCCGGTTGGTCTTGTCGCAGCAGGAGAAGAGCGTCTTCTGGCAGAAGAAGCACTCGCCGCAGCAGATGGTGAACGGCACCACGATCCGGTCGCCGACCTTGAAGTTCTTCACGCCGGAGCCGACCTCGACCACTTCACCCATCGGCTCGTGGCCGAGCAGGTCGCCGGCCTCCATGAAGGGGGCGAGGAAGCCATCGTAGATGTGCAGGTCGGAGCCGCAGATGGCGGTGCTGGTGACTTTGATGATCAGGTTGTTGGGATTCTCGATGGTCGGATCGGGTACGTTGTCGACCCTGACATCGTGCATCCCATGATAAGTGACCGCTTTCATCTCCTTCTCCTCCTGGTTGATTGATGATCAGCGAACGGAGTCGATGCGTGGAGACCGCCGGAGCGGGGGCCGCCGGAGCGGAGGCCGCCGGAGCGGAGGCCGCGCCGGTTCCGTCCGTGTCCGGGACGGAGCAGGGCATGCCCGGCGCCGGTCGTGGTGAGCCGGAGGCTCACGCGCGGCGGGGTTGAGCTGGTCCGCCTCGCATCTTTCCTGTTCGCGCTCGTCGATATGGGGCGGGTGCGTGCAATCACTGCGCCCCAAGGTTGGCATGCCTTCCGACGGCGCGCCGAGGGGGAGGATGTCCGATGGGAGGGTGTTCTTGACGCGATCGGAGAAATGGCACGGCCATGCGCGCGGCGTGGCGCCGGAGGATGGCGACGGGGTGAAACGTGGGGTGCAGATTGGGATATGACCGTGTCCACTTCGGGGAGGCATGTCGACATGGGGCGCTACCGTGAGACACGGCCTCGGAGCGACGGGGGAGGAGAGGAGCGGACGGAGTGATGAGGAGAGGGGAAAGAAAAAAGGCGACCACGTCGTGATCGCCTTTCGGCTGTGTACCGCGTACGAGAGTCGAACTCGTGCTACCGCCGTGAGAGGGCGGCGTCCTAACCACTAGACGAACGCGGCGCTATGCAATCGATACTGGAAGTTGCCCCGCCAGGGCTCGAACCTGGACTCTTCTGATCCAGAGTCAGACGTGTTGCCAGTTACACCACAGGGCAATGAGGATCACAAACTTAGAGAGAGCACGACGCGAGAACAAGAAAAAAATCGGGGTATTCTATTACAGAACGTGCCGACGGAGATCTCCGTCCGTCGATCGCCGACGGTGCGTCGCAAGCATCTCCTCCGCGAAGCCGTCGGGATATGCATCCCGGCGATGCTCCGGCGTGTGGACCCGATCGGGATCGAACCGACGACCTCTAGAGTGCGATTCTAGCGCTCTCCCAAACTGAGCTACGGGCCCGCTGAACAAAAGGATTGCAAAGCTACGCCGGGAGGAACGGGAATGCAAGCGTTCCGGCCGGCCAAAAGCGTAACGAGTTGCGGCGCTCTGTCGGATCGTCCCGTTGCATCTGGAGCGTCCGGGGCATAGATTCAGCCGCGATCCACCCGGCGCGCGCATCACCGCGCTCGACACACGACATGCGGATAGTTCGGCTTCGCGATGATGACGGCTTCGAGCAACGAGCGCGTCATGGTATCCCGCGTGGATACGAACCTCACGATCTCCCACCACCGTTTCGAGGTAATCGAGAACAAGGAGTAATCACCACCATGAACAAGGAGCGCGAAGAACAGCGGCCCCTTCAGGACCAGAAGACATCGTCAACACACGAACCGGCTTCCGGCCCGGCCGGATTCCGAGAAGCTGCGTCCGCGTTCGAAATGGCGCGCGGAGATGGGTTCGGCTGGGCTCACCGAGGAGCCGCCTCGGGAGGCCTTCCGACGATGCGCGCCGGTCTCATGATCCAGCGGGCGGATCTCGACTCCCCCGACCATGGCGCGGATGGCGACCGGAGCGCTCTCGCCGATCGGGACACCGCCGGCGATCGGGAGCGCCCGGCCTCTTCGGAAGGCGCCGGCTGGATCGTCGACGACGAGGTCGAGACGCCGGGACCCGGCCAGATCCGCAGAAGCGAGTTTCTCGCCCGGCTCCGCGCGGCGGTCGTGGAGCAGGCCGAGGAGGTGTTCCAGGGCACGGCGTATTCCACGCGCGACTGTCCCTGGATCGACTACTGGTTCGGCTACTATGGACGGAAGGATGCCCGCCACATCGAGGCCGGGATACATCGGTATGTTCAGGGGCTCTCGGGCGCGGCCTCGGCGGCCGATTACATCCCGGCCGTCGCCGGCAGAGTGCGGCGGGGCGTTCTCGTCTGGGTCATGACCGGGCGCGTCGTCGGCGTTCCCGATGCTCCCCCCGAGGATGCCGCGCTGGGAGCCGCACCCTCGGGAGGGGCGGTGCAGGCAAAGGAGCTCGACGGAAGCACCGCCGATCCTCTCGACCCGGTCGCCGCCCGCTCGGAGCTCGGGGCCGGCCGGAGACTCGATGGCGCCGTCGCGTCGCGGATGGGGTCGGTCTTCGGCCACGACTTCTCGGAGGTGCGGATCCATACCGATACGAGGGCCGCGCGGTTGAGCGGCCGGATGCGTGCCCGCGCCTTCACCGTCGGCAACCATGTGGCCTTCGGCGGCAACGAATTCCGTCCCGGCTCGCCGGTGGGGGATGGGCTGATCGCCCACGAGCTGGCGCACGTGGTGCAGCAGCGGAACGGCTCCGGAACCGGTTCCGGCGGCGGCTACGGCGCGCTCGAGAGCGATGCCGACAGGGCGACGGCCGGCGTCATGAGCAGGCTCTGGGGACTGCCGGGGGGTGGCGCCTCCGGTCGTGGCGCCATGGCCGCGGGCCCCGCGCTTCGCGGCGGGCTGACACTCCAGCGCTGCAAGGACGAGCCCCACGTCGGCGACGGCCTGGTGGGGACGAACGTGAAGCCGCCGGAGAAATCCGTTCCGGGAGCGCTCGATCTCAAGGGAGGGCTCGCCGTCACCGAGCAGATCCCCGCCTCGCCGAAGGCCTCCGACGTCATCACCGACCAGGAGAAGAAGAAGGATGTGGCCCTCGTGGATGTGCTGAAGGATGGCTTCGAGCTGAAGACATCGGTCATTCCGAACTTCTCCTACCAGGGGAACACGGTCTCGCTCGGGGATATGAAGGCCCTGCGCGCCGCCGGCGTGACCAGGCTCACGATCGAGGGATTCGAGGAGAACGACAAGGGGAAGGGGAACGGCGACGCGGTCTTCTGGTCGAACGACGGCCATGAGATCCAGCTCGATGACGATCCCGCCCCCTATCTGAAGGGAACCGCCTACACCGAGCCGGGGAATGTCGGCAACCTGAAGCTGGTCTCCTGGAAAGGGGATGAGCGCGTGGCCACCACCGGGTTCTCGGTGCAGGATGCCGGGATGCTCAAGAGCGGAAGCACGATGCCCGGCTATGCCTGGAAGCTCGGCGCCCCTTTCAGCGAATACAAGAAGAGCTACGAATCGGTGCATCCCGGGCAGACCGTCGATGCCGACACGCAGCAGAACACGTTCAACGAACAGATCTGGGACGCGGTCGGACGGCACTTCGACGGCGAGTACGCCAGCCACCGTGCCTACATTGCGATGGTCGTCAAGCGGCAGATGGCGCGCGAGAGCAGCTTCGCGCCGACGGCGTTCTCCAGCAAGTCCGCGACCGGCGTGATGCAGATCATCAACAAGCCCGGATATGCCGGCTATGAGATGGTCAGAACGCGGCTCAAGGAGTTCCGCGATCAGGCGGAGAAGGATCTGCGCGTCTATCTGGCCGCTCGCGGCGTTCCGCAGACGAGCATCGATCTGGTGATCAACGAGGGATGGTCCAAGCCGAGCCGGGAGAAGATCCGCGCGATGCTCAAGGACAACAAGAAGGTCCCGGAGAATCTGATCGACGAGGATATGGTGACCGCGGTCGAGACCTTCGGCGACAAGCAGGCCGAGTACAACTACAACGACCCGGAGGTGGTCGGGAAGATCGCCGGCAACCTCCGCTTCGGCAACGACAAGTCCCTCTCCAGCGCGACCAAGCAGGAGAAGCAGTCGATGGTCGACGTGCCGGACGCGGTCAACAACCTCTCGATCGAATGGGGCGTGTACTATCTTAAACGGATGCTCCTGGAGGTGGCCAGGCAGGATGCCGAGCAGGGATGGACCACCCCGCTGAAGGAGCAGCTGAAGTTCGCGCTGGCCATGTACAACGGCGGCAGCACCAGGACGATCTATGACGCCCGGAAGACGTCGGCCAATCCCGCCGACTTCGAGACCTCGGTCCAGGGAGGGAAGATCTCCGCGGAGTCGACCAACTACGCGCGCGACATCATGGGTTTCTCCGGCGATACGATCACCATCGCGGAGTTCCTCTCGACCAACCCCACCTAATCGGATATCCTCATGCCGATTCGGAGTCGGACATCGACCATCCTCGCCATCTGCTGCGCCTGCATGCTGCATGGACTCGCCGCCGGGTGCGCACCCGGCGGCGAGCGCCGTGGGCCGGACGCGACGGAGCGTGGCGACGCGCCTCCCCGGGTCCGCTTCGAACGGACCGATATCCTCGTCGAGGGGAGCGACGAGCGGGGCGGGCACGCCGTCGTCTGGTCGCACGATGGCGCATGGCTCGCATGGCTCCACGGCAACTCGATCCTCGTGGCCCCCGATGCCGATCGCTCCGCCCCCGTCAAGATCTACTCCGGGTACGACAGCGTCACGGCCGGCGGCGAGATCCGCCAGATGGCCGAGGGGGGCTCCCTCGTGTTCGCGCCGGACAACAGGACGATCGGTTTCCTCCTCACGGACTACGATTCGCTCATGAGAGCGCACGTCCCGACGTTCGAGACGATCGACAGGATCACGAGGAAGATCACGATCCCGGTCATCGGCATCGCCAGTGTGTTCGACTGGTCGGCCGAGAACATCATCGCCGGCGAGGCGGTCTGGCGTCTGGCGTCGCGGGATCTCCGGACCGATTCGCTCAGGCTGACGCGCTACCCGGTCGACTCCGGATGGACGTACGCCGCCTCCGCTCCGGGGAGGAAGCTGCTCGTGGTCCGGTACCGCGAGCGCGCCGGCCTGATGGAGGCTCATCGCTTCGGCGGCAACGGGACGATGGAGCTCTACGACATCGAGACGCGCGCGGGCCAGGTGGTGAAGGAAGGGGGGAAGCCGGTCGAGATGATCGGAACCATCCGCTATCCCAGCCGTCCCGTGGTCTCCCCCGACGGCTGGTGGATCGCCTGGATCGAGCACGACACGGCCGGCGAAGGGGGCGAGCACTGGCGCATCATCCTCCACGACCGGCGCCGCGAGCGCTCCACGGCGATCGCCGACTCCAGGGACCAGGGGACCGGGCGCTGGAAGTCGCTCGCGTGGGCGCCGGACGGGAAGCGGCTCGCCTTCACCTTCGACGACGAGACCATCGACTCCCCGGTCGAGGCGCGGCTCGGGATCCTTCACCTCGAGTGAGCCCGGCAACGGCGCGCCGCTCCATATCCCAACATCCATACTTCGGCATCCGTTGGCGGATGGGCGCCGCTTCGCTATGTTGGTCGACTCGTTGCCCGGGCATCCGTGCCGGGCGCATCCTTCCCTCCGGTCCCCGGCTTCCGTCGGATCTCCGGCGTCCGGCCGGGTCGCGGGCGGGGACAACATCTCGCAGCTGAGCACAATGGCATCGGAAACCATCTATACCGATCGCGCCCCGGCGCCGATCGGCCCTTACTCGCAGGCGAAGAAGGCCGGCGGATTCATCTTCACGGCGGGGCAGATCGGCCTGACCGCCGGCGGGACGCTCGTCGAGGGTGGGGCGCCACAGCAGGCGCGTCGCGCGATCGAGAACCTCGCCGCCGTGCTCGATGCCGGCGGCGCCACGCTCGCCGACGTGGTCAAGACCGTGATCTTTCTGGCCGACATGAACGATTTCGCCGAGGTGAACGCCGTCTACGCCGAGTTCTTCGGCGAGAGCGTCCCGGCCCGCTCCACGGTGCAGGCCGCCCGGCTTCCGAAGGATGCCCTGGTCGAGATCGAGGCGGTGGCCCACGTGGGATCCCGTCAGGGGTGATGCGCATCCAGCCACGATATCTCCTCTCGATCCTCGCCCTGGTGATTCTCCTGGCGCGGGGAGCGGCCGCGCAGACCGATACGTCGCGCCCGGCCACCCCCACGGTCGATTCCACGGCCCGCCCCGCGGCCCGTCCCTCGACCCCTCCGTCGCGGGGAACCGCTCCGGCAACGCCCCCCGCTCCGGTCTATCACATGACCAAGAGCCCGCTGACGGCGACCCTCTTCGGCATCATTCCGGGAGGAGGGCAGGTCTACGACGAGAACTACATCCGGGCGGTCGCCTTCGCCGGGGTCTGCGGCTTCTTCATCGGGCGGGCCATCTACTACAATGGCCTCTATCAGACCAAGGCCTCGGAGGTCGAGGCCCTGCCGGCCACCGATACCCGCGTCGCGCGGCTGAAGCTGCAGCGGGAATCCTACCGCGACACGCGCGATCTGAACGCGGCCCTCTATCTCGGCTGCCATATCCTCTCGCTGATCGATGCCTACGTGGGTGCCCACCTCTTCGATTTCGACGTGAGCGATGATGCCTCCTCCCGGATCATGATCGACCCGATCGGCCGGCAGGTCGCCTTCTCGATCCGCTGGTAGCCGCCTGTCGGCCCGGTTCCGACCGGTCGGCCGAACCCTTGGCCGGGGAGGAGAGTGCGTATCGCTCTGTGTCCCGGGCGTTTTTATTCGTCACAAAGCGTTCGGCTTTCATAAGTTTGCACGCCAGTGACACAGCTCTACGTCATTTAGCGAGTACGAAGGATGTTCAACGAATACTTGCCCGTGATCGTGATGATCGCAGCCGGTCTCGGCTTCGGGCTTGTCTCGGCGAAGGCACACGAGATTCTGGGGCCCCGCCGTCCGACGAAGGAGAAGAGCTCGACCTACGAGTCGGGCATGCCGCCGGTGCAGACGGCGCGTGAGCGCTTCTCGGTGAAATTCTACCTCGTCGCGATGCTCTTCATCCTCTTCGACATCGAAGTGGTGTTCATGTACCCGTGGGCCGCTTCGTTCCGGGGACTCGGGAACTTCGCGCTCGTCGCGATGCTTCTGTTTATCGTGACACTCTTCGTCGGGTACGTCTACATCGTGAAAAAGGGAGCGTTGAAATGGGACTGAGTGATCAGCTCGAACGCGATGGCTTCGTGACGACAACCATCGAGGCCGCTATAAATTGGGCGCGCAAGAACTCCGTGTGGCCGATGCCGCTGGGCATCAGCTGCTGCGCGATCGAAATGATGGCTTTCGCCGGACCCCGGTTCGACGTGGCCCGTTTCGGCTCGGAGCGCTTCAGCTTCTCGCCGCGCCAGTCCGATCTGCTGATCGTGGCCGGCACGGTGACCTACAAGATGTCGTGGGTGGTGCGGAAGATCTACGACCAGATGCCCGATCCGAAGTGGGTGCTCTCGATGGGCGCCTGCGCCAGCTCGGGCGGCATGTTCCGCTCCTACTCGGTGGTGCAGGGAATCGATCAGTTCGTTCCGGTGGACGTGTTCGTCGCCGGCTGCCCGCCCCGTCCGGAGAACCTTCTCAAGGGGCTGATCGCCATCCAGGAGAAGATCCAGAACTCGAAGGGAGTCCTCATCGAGCGCTCCCCGGTGATGATCGGCTGAGAGCCGGTCCCATCCCGACGCCTCCCCGCATGAGGTGCGGGTTCGAGAAAGAGGGAACGCGTTTCACATCGTCGTTCATTCCAGAAGCGTCGATCCGCCTCGGGCGGACCGGCGCTTCGTCGTTACCGGCCGCCGTCTCGACCGGCCGCCGCGCGGCGGAAGCTCCCCGCGGCGGAAGCTCCGCGCGGGAGCCGTATCTTCCCGGCTCCGTTGGCCGGCGTGCGACGCAGCGCTCCGACCCTTCCATTTCCGGCTTATCGTCATGAAGATCCTCATCGCCTCCGGCAACCCGCACAAGACCGTGGAGCTCCGCGCCCTCCTGGGCGCGCTCGGCGCCGACGCCATTCTCGATCTCTCCCAGCTCCCCGAGCGTCCGGCCGAGCCGGTCGAGGATGGGAGCACGCTCGAGGAGAACGCCTACATCAAGGCGCGCGAGATCTTCGAGGCCACCGGCCTGCCGACCGTGGCCGATGATACCGGGCTCGAGGTGGCCGCGCTGGATGGCGCCCCAGGCGTCCGCTCCGCCCGCTTCGCCGGCGAGGATGCCAGCTACGCCGACAACTGCCGCCTCCTCGTCGAGGAGCTGGCCGCGCGTCCCGACGCCGACCGCTCGGCCCGCTTCCGCACCGTGATCTGCTACGTCGATCCCTACCGGACCATCTTCGCCGAGGGGAGCATCGACGGCCGCATCGTCGAGGCGCCGCGCGGGGAGGAGGGCTTCGGCTACGATCCCCTCTTCGAGCCGGAGGGAGCCGGCAGGACCTTCGCCGAGATGACCGCCGAGGAGAAGAACGACATCAGCCACCGTGGACGCGCCCTGGCCGATCTTCGCCAGCGGCTCGCCCCCTATCTCGCCGACGCCGATGTCGCAGGGTGACATGCTCGACGATATGTGGGAGGATGATGCCGCCGACGAGCGGACCGCGCCGCGGCCCCGCGCCGAGGAGAAGGTGCCGCATCACCGGACGATCACCGTCACGCGCGGACAGGAGCCGGCGCGGATCGATCTGTTCCTGACGCACGCCGTGCTGCGCGCCACCCGGAACAAGGTGCAGGAGGCGATCGCCGCCGGCGCCGTGCTGGTCAACGGCCGGCCGACCAAGGCCAACTACAAGGTCCGTCCCGGTGATGTGATCGAGATCACCCTGATGAAGCCGCCGCCGATCGAGCTGATCCCGCAGGATATACCGCTGGATATCCGCTACGAGGATGAGCACCTGATCGTGCTGAACAAGCCGGCCGGGCTGGTGACGCATCCCGGCTTCGGCAATCGGGATGGGACGCTCGTCAACGCGCTTCTTTATCACATGGGGTTCCGTGCCCCGGTGGAGGGGATCGAGGTTGCCGGCGACGACGAGGGGGAAGATGGGGAGGGGGACGAGGAGAGCGTGACGCCGGAAGCCGCGGAGGCCACCCTGGAGGGCCAGGGGAGCACCATCCGGCCCGGGATCGTGCACCGTCTGGACAAGGAGACGAGCGGCCTGATGGTGGCCGCCAAGAGCGCGTACGTGCAGGCCGAGCTTGCCCGGCAGTTCGCCGAGCGGTCGGTGAAGCGGGAATACTGGGCCGTGGCCTGGGGAGTGTTCGAGGAGGAGGAAGGGGAGATCGAGGGGAACATCGCCCGCGATACCCGCGACCGGAAGAAGTTCGCCGTCTCGAAGCGGGACGGGAAGTACGCGCTCACCCGCTTTCGCGTGGTGGAGCGCTTCGAGTTCGCCACGCTGATCGCGCTCCGACTGGCCACCGGACGGACGCATCAGATCCGCGTTCACTGCGCCCACATCGGCCATCCGATCTTCGGCGATCCGACCTACGGCGGGCGCCAGGTGGTCTATCCCGGACCGGGAGGGAAGCACCGGCAGCGGGTGGCCAACCTGCTGAAGATCATCGACCGCCAGGCGCTCCACGCCAGATCGCTCGGCTTCAAGCACCCGGTGACGCGGGAATGGATCGAGTTCGAGTCCGATCTTCCCGACGACATGGGAACGCTGATCGAGCAGCTTCGCGGACCGGGCGCGCCGATAGCATGATATCGCGGAACGCCGCCGGTCCGTTTCTCACAGCGTGTTCGAGAACACCTTCAGCAGCGGCTCCTCACGGGGCTTCCGCAGATAAGCGTCGAAGGTCATCGCCACCACGCGGAGGAAGATCCGCCCGATCGGCGTGACCACGAACCGGTCCTCCTCGAGCGCCACCAGCCCGTCCCGTTCCAGCTCCCGCAGCCCATCGAGCTCCTCGGCGAAATGCCGGTCGAAGTCGATGCCGTTGCGCTCGTCGATCTCCCGCTTCACCACCACGCCGTTGCAGAGAATCTCCCCGATCACCGCGCGCCGCAGCAGATCCTCATCGCTCAGACGAATGCCGCGGAGCGTGGCGAAGCGCCCGGCGTCGATCTTCTCGTAATAGCCGTGCAGGTCGCGATGGTTCTGCGCGTAGACACGGTCGAGCATCGAGATGGAGCTTGCGCCCATGCCGATCAGGTCGCATCCGGCCTTGGTGGTGTAGCCCTGGAAATTCCGGTGGAGCGTCCGTGCCCGTTGCGCGCGGCTGAGCTCGTCATCGGGGCGGACGAAGTGGTCGAGGCCGATGTAGAGGTACCCGGCGTCGGTCAGCTTCTCGATGGCGGTGGCGAAGATCCTGAACTTCGTCGCCGGATCCGGCAGGTGCCGCGCGAAGGAGCCCTGCTGCTTCTTCAGCCACGGCACGTGCGCGTAGCTGAAGAGCGCGATCCTCTCCGGCGCCAGCTCCACCACGCGGTCGATCGTCGCGGCGAAGCTTGCCGGGGTCTGATGTGGCAGCCCGTAGATCAGATCGATGTTGATGCTCTGAAAGCCGAGTCCACGGCAATCCTCCACGATGCCGGCCACCATTTCGTACGATTGTAGACGCCGCACCGTCTCCTGCACCCGCGGATCGAAATCCTGCACTCCCATGCTCACCCGGTTGAATCCGGTGGCGCGGAACGCGCGGCACTGCTCCGGCGTGGTCGTGCGCGGATCGAGCTCCACGCTGATCTCGGCCGTCGACGAGATCGTGAACCGGTCGGCCGTGAGGCGCGCGAGGTGCTCGATCTGTTCCGGCGTGAGGAACGTCGGGCTACCCCCTCCCCAGTGGATCTGCTCGACCGGGCGCCCGCCGTCGATGGCCGCCACCATGTCGAGCTCCCGCTCCAGTCGCTCCAGATACGGGATGGAGATCTCCTGATTCCGGCTGATCACGACGTTGCAGCCGCAGAAGAGACAGAGGGAGCGGCAGAAGGGGAGATGCAGGTAGAGCGAGAGTGGACGCGCGGAGCCCGCCGCGTCGTGGAGCGCCGCTTCGTACTCGGCGGGACCGAAATCGGGATCCCATTCCGGGACCGTCGGATAGCTGGTATAGCGCGGGCCCGGCTTGCCGTGGCGGGCCAGCATGTCGGCGTCGAGCTCGGCCCGCTGGCCGTCGATCGTCACCGCGAATCGCTCGTTCGTCCGCATCGTCTCGATATCCTTCATGCCGTGATACATCGGAGAGAGAGTAGCCGCTGCTCCATACTCGCATGGTACGGCGGCCGGCGTGGGGGAAACCATGATGTGGATCATGGCGACGGGAATTGCGGGCAACGCATCGCGTTCCCGGGCGGGCTCGGCCGGTCCAGACGGGAGCCCACGCCCCTTCTGCGGACCGAACGTGGTAGCCGATCGACAGCCCGGACGCGGCGTACAAGATCGCCGGACCGTGGGCCGGAGGAATGTCGGCGCGTGCATGCACGTCCGACGGACGTGGCGACGCGGCTTCGCGAGCATCGCCACCCCCTCATCATCGAGTGTCATCGTCGGTTCCATTCTGCACCCCGTGGTTCGCCCGCGAATGGAGAGGGATTTCCCGAATGGAGATCTGAATGCCGACGGCGCGAATGTCAGAGACCCGTTCATCCGGAGGAAGCCGCGCCGGCTCGCGCCGCCAATCCTCGATTTCGTCAAACGTTGGCGGTTTCTTCGGGGGTTGCGTGGTGCCTAGCGTCGTGGCGGTGGCTCCCCGCCGATGCCGCATCGAGGCTGGCGCGACGATTGAAAGGAGGCAATTCCCGGCCGCGCTCGTGGATCCCCCCTCCACGGAACGAGGCCGATCGCTCGTTCCCCTCAATGTTGGACGTCAGATGATGCAGCAGCAGCATGACCGACTGATCATCAGTTGGGTCGACAACGGATCGTATCGCGATATCATCGGCTCGCCCGTCGGGGCCGCGCCGCAGCCGGACCTTTCGGTCACGGGATGGGAGGTGCCGGCTCGGGCGGCACTGGAGGAGATGGTTGCCGATGACGGCGCGCATCCGATCCGGTCGCTCGGGACATTCGCGCTTCCATCTTCCCTCGCGCTCCTCGACGCGCCGGAAGCAGCCGGGGAGACCCCTCAGCCTCCGGCCCATGTCGGGCGGACGTTGGAGGAAGGCTCCGAGGATCGGGTTCCGCGACTGGATGAGGAGGTCGAGGCGCGCGTGGCAAGCCAGACCGCGCAGCTCCGGGCGGCGAATGCCGTCAAGGACCAGCTGCTGTTGCGCGAGCGGATGGCGCGCGCCGAGGCGGAAGCGGCCAGCAGGGCGCGGGGAGAGCTCCTCGATGAAGTCCGGCTGGCATTGCGCGCGTCGATCGCGGAGCTGGCCGATGTACGCGCCGACAATCCCGGAAACGCCGGCGGCGGATCGGAGCCTCCGGAGTCCGCGCTGATCGCATGCGAGCGACGCGTCCGCGCGCTGTTGCACCTTCTGGAAACGTCGCCGATGGAGGCGGCGACATGAGCATGGTGGAGGGACTGATCATCCAAGAGGAGTCGCTCTCGGCGCGCGGGCCCGATAGGTGCCGGCCGCCGGAGCGGGAACGGTTCGCATGAGTCATGATCGGTTCACCCCGATGTATCATCAACCCCGATACTGACCATGGAAGATCGGATTAGCATCGTGACCGACGGGCGGGAGATCACCGGCCGCGTCGTCTTCAGATCCAGCGCGTCGCTGCAGGTGGAGATCACCAGTGCCAGCTACCCGTTCCGCATGTCGGCGTCGATGTACGTGGCCCCCACGTACGCCTCCGATGGCCTCTTCGGAACCGAGGGGGCGCTGCTGGCCGAGAGCATGCTCGCCGAGCTCGATCGCCTGACGCTCTTTCTCGAATGCACGAAGGAGGAGCTGATCTCACCGTATCGCGAGCTGGCGCAGGGACTGCTGGAAGCCGAGACCGAATCGGGACTCTGCGACGTGGCGGCGCATGCGTTCCTCGACCGCGCGAAGGTCGAGCTGCTGGAAGGAAGGATGACGGGAGATGATTTCAAGAGGGAGGTGACCGACCTGCGGGAGCGCAACGGGATCTACCACCGTCGCAGCGGCGAGCTCAGGAGCCGATTCTTCCGCAACAATTTCCCCTTTCCGATCACGCCGGAGCTGCAGCATCAGGTACTTCTCTGGATCGGCTGGCAGGATGAGCTCGGCCCGCTGCTCGGCAAATTCCGCTAGAGTCTCCTTCACGAATCGTCCGTGAGCCGCTCGCGCCGGAGCGCTCCGAGCGATGGCCCCCCTACACCCTACTCCGCGAATCGTGTCCCACGGGACACCTCGTATCCGATATTCTTGCGATCCTCCCGCGATAGTTCCGCACGACCGACGCGGAAATTCATGCTGCATCGAGATGACAAGAACATGGTGCGTGAGCGCGCCGGTCGGTCAGTGTTGCCGCCGTATGGATCGGGTCCGCCATACCAAATCGCTGTTCGAGATCTGTACCGGATAGCCACATCCCAGATTCGATATCAATATTTCGATCGCTAGAATCACGGTCCACGAGCGACGAATATTTCCTTTATCCCCCCGTCCCGCTCGACTATCGCCATGGCTACGTGCGCGCAAGCGGGAGCCCGGCGCGGGACGCCGCGGCAGTCGGCTGGAGATTCTGAGCGACGGGCGGTACCGTATGCACGAGCCGTGGCGGGAGGCGATCCCTCCTTCTCCGGCGACGCGATCGCGGAGGAGAAAAGATCGTGGCGGGGTGATCCGGGGCCGGGGCGGCTCCGATCAGATCGTGCCGGCGGGGAGGGGGAGGCCGGCCCTTGGGGCCAGCGCGCGCTCCACCTGATCGGCATGATGCAGGAAGTGCTCGCGGTGGACGCGGAACGCGTTCTCCAGGCTCATCCGCCCGGCCGGGAAGGAGGTCACCAGATCGAGATCCTCCTCGGTCATGCCGATCAGCGCCTTCATCGTGGCGTCGTGGCTGGCCTCGTACTCCCGCGCCACCGACTCCGGCGTGCGCCCTCGGGCAAGGACGCGCGCCACGGCGGCGTTGATCGCGTCGGCGATCCATCCCTTCGGCGTCTTCATGTCGCGTCCGCGTCGGCCGTTGGCGATCACCCTCGGCAGCACGAAGCTGAGATAGGTCTCGATATGCTTCATCACCACCCGGACGGTCCACCTGTCGGTCACCGCCAGCTCCCATGCCTCCGCGGGAATCCGCTCCAGCAATGCATGGAACTCGATGCGCGTCAGCTCCAGCTCGACGAGAATATCCTCCTGGCGCGTCAGCGTCAGATACCCTCCCGTACGTCGGCTATCCGTGGTCATGGCGTTCCCTCTCTCTCTGGGTTCCTGTGTCGTCGATGATCTGATGTGAATACTGGCCGGCACGCCGCCCGACTACGAGACGACGGCGCCGGCGGATTGTGACGCTCTCCGATGGATGGACCACGCGCGCCCGTTCTGGTCGCGCCGGCCCCGGAAGTTCGGATCTTCAATGCCTCGCGTGGGCCGCGAGCGCATCGGCGCCGCGTCGGTAACCGCGTCGGTAACCGCGTCGGTAACCGCGTCGGTAACCGCGTCGGTAACCGCGTCGGTAACCGCG
>JBEHWX010000083.1:0-26638 GCA_048498995.1 Bacteroidota bacterium | reverse complement strand
CGCCTGTTCGAAGGCCGGGCGGGCGGACAGGGCCGTCATCGTCCCCGATGGCCGTATCGTCCCCGATGGCCGTATCGTCCCCGCCGCCACCGGATACGCCCCACCCCACGCGTCCTCCGATCCGGCCTTTCTCTGGCACCCGGAACGGGTGCCGGTATGATAAGCGGGGGTCTTTCCCCCGCATCCGAACGATCCCCCGCATCCGAACGATCCCCCGCATCCGAACGATCCCCCGCATCCGAACGATCCCCCGCATCCGAACGATCCCCCGCATCCGGACGATCCCCCGCATCCGGATGATCCTCCCGCATCCGGATGATCCTCCCGCGTCCGAACGCAAACGAGCCCGGCCGTCGTGGCCGGGCTCGCCGATGGGATCGCGTGCCGGAGAAGATGCGGTCGGGCAGATCAGCGGAGGATCGCCACCCGCCGCGTGGCCCGGCCGTGCTCGCTGGAGAGCGTGAGCAGATAGACGCCGGAGGGAAGATCCTCGGTCTGGATCGTCGCCTGCTGGCGACCGGCGTCGCGGCGGCCGAGATCGACCGAGCGCCGCTCGGCGCCGCTCATGTCGTGGAGCGTGGCCCGCACCGAGGAAGCATCCCCGACCTCGAAGCCGAGGCTGATGCCGCCGCCGGAGCTCACCGGCTCGTCGAGCAGCAGCCGCTCCCTGGGATCGGCCACCTCCACCACCCCGACCGATGCCGGGGAGCCGTCGGCCACGAACGCGGCATAGACGTCGATATCGCCATCCCCCTTCCTGCCGTCGGCCCAGAACGGGATGGAATATCCGCCCGAGGAGATGATCTGCGTGTATTCGCCGATGCCGAAGCCGCTGTTCAGCTCGCCGATCGTCTCGAAATCGCTCGGCTGGCTGGTCACCTTGAAGCTCGGCTGGAAGCTCCGGCCGCCATCGGTGGAGCTGGCCAGGTAGTAATCGGTCTCGACCTGCGACGGATCGTCCCGCCGATCGTACCATCCCACGGTGAGCCGTCCCTTGGCGTTGACGGTGACGCTCGGATAGAACTGATGCCGCTCCAACCCCCGAGGGTCGTCGTTGACGACGATCGGCGTGCTCCAGGTGGCTCCCTGATCGGTGGAACGGGAGAGATAGATATCCAGCCCGTTCTCCTCCCGCTTCGTGATGCCGTCGGCGGTCCAGACCTGGTAGAGCGTTCCCCTGGTGGGGCCGTCGGAATGATCGATCACCAGATGCGGACAGGGATAGATCCGGTCGGCGCGGATGCCGATGATCGACTCCCCTTGAGCATCGGCCGAGACGCGGAAGAGATGGAACGGGGAGATCCGGTTCGGCGTGGAGAAGGTCTTGGCGCCATCGCGCGACACCGCGTGGTAGAGCGCCGGCCCATCCTCTCCATACCCGTAGAAGGTGACGTGGACCTCGCCGCCGACCCCGACGTCGATGCTGGCGAACTGCACGCTGTCGACGCCGGTCGAGGCCACGACGTTCTTGGTCGAGAAGGCATCGGCGCCGGCCTGCTTGGTGCGGACCACGATCTCCGCGCTCTGCCCCACGCCGTGCATGAAGACGCAGTAGAAATTGTTCCGGTACTGGGAGCTCGTGGTGTCCACCACCATCCACTGCTTGTCGAAGACCTCGCTTCCGGCCTGCCCGACCTGTCCCTCGCCGATCACCGGGTTCTTCGGCTTGGTCCAGGTGGCGCCGCCGTCGGTGGAATAGGCCCAGTAGAGGCCGAAGGTGTAGCTGTTGCCGCCGGCCGAGAAGTAGTTGATCCAGGAGAGATACGCCTTGCCGTCGGCATCGAAGCAGAGCATCGGATCGCCGCCGCCGAGGGTGAACTGCGCGTTGGCCGCCACGGTCTTGAAGGAGGACTTGCTCCAGGTCTTGCCGAAGTCCTTCGTGTAATAGACCGGGCAGGTGAGCCAGCCGATGAAATCGGAGTTGATGTTCCCCTGCCGGATCACCGAGACTATCAGGTTGGAGGGCATGGTCGGATTGGCCGCGGCGTGGAGCTCGGACTCCGGCTCCTTGACGCCACTGATCAGCATCTGCTCCGGCTCGGCAAGCGATCCGGAGCGCTCCTCCGGCTCGGCGATCGGCACCGGCTTGGAGCCGACGCTCCGCATCAGCCGCTCCAGCAGCACGGGATCGACGCGCATCTTTTCGCGAATGGCCGCCTCGGCCCCTCCCTGCGCGCGCAGCGAAACGGCCGTCATCAGCAGTCCGCCGGCCAGCGCTAGTGTACCCCGTAGAAATCGCATGCTTCTATCTCGTCTGTCGTGTGCGTGAATGGGAGGGCTCGATCCGCTCGCGGTGTCGATCGTCAGGACGGTGCGCGGTCCAGCCGGAAACATACAATAATGTGTTACAGGGACAAATCGAGAACGGGGTACCTGACACCACCGACGCTCGGGTGATCCGATCCGCCCGAAACGACGGCGGGCCGGGGAGATCACTCCCCGGCCCGCATCGGCCCCGGATCATACGCGATGTCCGGAGCGGATCATTCGGATACCCGTTCGGCTCAGAAGCCTCCCTCGGCGTCCTGCTTCAGCTTGGTGTTGACCTCCTTCTTGAGGGCGGCCCCCTTCTTGGCGCCGGCCTTGGTCGTTGCCTTGGTCGCTCCCGCCTTGGCCGCGCCGTTCTTGGAAGCGCCATTCTTGGAAGCGCCATTC
The DNA here is from genome assembly GCA_048498995.1 of Bacteroidota bacterium. Taxonomy (GTDB): domain Bacteria; phylum Bacteroidota; class Ignavibacteria; order OLB7; family OLB7; genus JBEHWX01. Next base: position 23,983 of record JBEHWX010000083.1, on the reverse strand, counting down.
TTGGAGGCTCCTCCCGTGGCGGCGGCAACCTTCTTGGTGGCCGAGGTCGTCTTGCTCGCCGCGACGACCTTCTTGGCGGCGGCGGTCTTCGTGGCTCCCTTGGCCGCGCCCGCGCTCTTGCGCGGTGCCGGCTCGATCTCCTTCTCGGCGACCGACTTGGCCTGCATGAACAGGAGGAGATAGTCGCGTCCCCCCGCCTTCGAATCCGTTCCCGACATGTTGAACCCTCCGAATGGATGGACGCCCACGAGCGCGCCGGTGCACTTGCGGTTCAGATAGAGATTGCCGACGAAGAACTCGCGCGCGGCGCGCTGAAGCTTCGTGCGGTCCGAGGTATAGACCGCGCCGGTCAGACCGTACACGGTGTTGTTGGCGATCTTGAGCGCGTCGTCGAAGCCCTTCGACTTGATGACGGCCAGAACCGGGCCGAAGATCTCCTCCTGGGAGATGCGGGCGTTCGGCTTCACGTCGGCGATCACGGTCGGACGGATGAACCATCCCGGGCCGTCGGCCTTGTCACCGCCGGTGATCAGGCGTCCCTCTCCCTTGCCGATCTCGATGTACTCGAGAATCTTCCGGTAGGCGCGCTCGCTGGAGACCGGTCCCATGAAGGTGTTCTCCTTCGGGTCGCCGATCTCGATATCCTCGACGCGCTCGCGGATCATCTCGACGAACTCGTTGTAGATCTTCTGATCGACGATCACGCGGGAGCAGGCGGAGCACTTCTGTCCCTGGAATCCGAACGCCGAGGCGACCACGCCGTTGGCGGCCGCTTCAAGGTCGGCATCGGCGTCGACGATGATCGAGTCCTTGCCCCCCATCTCGGCCACGACCCGCTTGAGCCAGATCTGATCGTCCGGCGTCTGGGCGGCGCGCGCATAGATCCGCTTGCCGATGGCGGCCGATCCGGTGAAGGAAACGAAGCGGACCCTCGGATGCTCCACCATGAAGTCGCCGATCTCGCCGCCGTCACCCGGCAGGAAGTTGACGACCCCCTTCGGCAGGCCGATCGACTGGAGGATCTCCATGAAGAGCCATCCCATCATCGGCGAGTCGCTCGACGGCTTGAGCACGACGGTATTGCCGGTGACGAATGCCGAGGCGGTCATGCCGACAAGAATGGCGAACGGGAAATTCCACGGCGGGATCACGGCACCGACGCCGAGCGGGAGATACTCGAGGTAGCCCTTCTCTCCGGCGTTCGGCACCACCGGCTGCGGGCCGGCGTAGCGGAGCATCTCGCGGCCGTAGAACTCGAGGAAGTCGATCGCCTCGGCGGTGTCGGCGTCGGCCTCGGCGTAGTTCTTCCCGACCTCGCTGATCATCCAGGCGTTGATCTCCATGCGGCGGTCGCGCACGGTCTGCGCGGCGCGGAACAGGTAGTCGGCGCGCTCGGTGGCCGGCACGTTCTTCCACTTCTCGAACACCTTGGCCGCGGCGTCGATCGCCTGGGCGGCCTGCTCCTTGGAGGCATGCGCGAAGTAGCCCACGACCTCGCTCGGATCGGCCGGGTTGAGCGAGGGGACCATCTGATCGGCCTTCACCTTCTTACCGTCGATGATGAGCGGATACTCCCTGCCGAACTTCTTCCGGACCTTCTCAACCCACTCCTGCTGCTGCCGGAACGTCTGGGCCTTGTTGAAGTCGAGATACGTGGTCGGAGAATACTCCTTGAGCTTCTTTGCCATGGGAATGCTGCGTTAATCTGACGTGATCCGGGCCGATTCTGCCGTCGCCGCGGACGAACTAGATCAGGTAAAATAACGGAAGAGAACCGACAATGAAGAATGAGGAATGGTGAAATCGCGTTGCCCTGGTGCGCCGCGCATCGGTAGCCGCGCGCCTTCAGCGCGCGCGATTGATGCCGCCGTGAGAACAAGGTCAGTACATCGGTAGTCGCACGTCTTCAGCGTGCGCCATTGACGCCACCGTCAATACATGCTCGACGCAGGGGTAGGCGCACGTCTTCAGCGTGCGCCATTGGTGCCGCCGTAGGCACATGGTAAGCACATCGGTAACCGCACGTACCAGCGCCCATGACTCCCACGAACCACCGTGGGCGCAGCCTGAAGAGCTGCGCCTACCGGCAGGCCCTCTGCGGTACCATCCTGGGCGCAGCCTGAAGAGCTGCGCCTACCGGCATTTGCGGCACCACCCTGGGCGCAGCCTCAAGAGCTGCGCCTACCGGCAGGCCCTCTGCGGTACCATCCTGGGCGCAGCCTGAAGAGCTGCGCCTACCGGTACGTGGGGCGCGGCCGCGGGGCGCGAGCATGATGTGGGGATGTGCGACGGGATGCGCCGGGCGCGCATCTCCTCAACAGCTCATTTGATCGCGCGGCTGAGAGCTTCGATCGAGGCGGCGAGGCTGGCCGAGGAGGCGGAGAACGTGTCGATCCGCACCTTCGGATCGGCGTCCTCCAGCAGATACGGGTTGCCGAAGTCGAGGATCACGTACGGCTTGCGCGCCACGTGCGAGAAAACTTCCCGCTGCATCGGGCTCAGGCCGATGGTGCCGGCGAAGCCGCGCGGCTTCACGAAAAGAGAGATCACCACCGAGCCGGCGCTCTCGATCCCGGCCACGATCTGGTCCCGCTCCTCCTCGCTCGTCGTCGGCAGCACCACCGCGCCGGTGGCCTCGCCGTCGTACCAAGAGGAGAAATAGCCGAACCACTCCTCCGGCTTCGTGTTCTCCGCGCTGTCGGCGAAGGCGATCACGAAGAGGGGCGCGTAGAGCTTCCGGAGCCGTCCGACCACCCGGATCGACCGGCGCGCCGCCTCCAGCGCTATCACGTCGTGCCCCCGACGGGACTGCGCCAGCGTGTGCTTGTCGTCGTGGTACTCGGAGGTCCATTTCTTGAGCGCGGCGATCCGGCCGGCGGTGGCCTTGATCCGCTGGCGGCCGATCCGTTTGGAGGCTGCCGCGCGCTCCAGCGCGGCGAGGGTGGCCCGCGGGTCCACGGGGATCTCCAGCACGTCGCATCCGGCCTCGTAGGCCATCACCGTGGAGGAGGTCGGGTCGTAGTGATGCGTGAGCGCGTGCATGTCCAGCGCGTCGGTCACGATCACGCCGTCGAAGCCGAGCTGCTCGCGGAGCAGGCCGGTGACGATCGGCTTGGAGAGCGTGGCCGGGGCGCGCTCCGGATCGAGCGCCGGCACGGCGATGTGCGCCACCATCACCGACTGCACCCCCTGCTTGATCGATTCCTTGAAGGGAAGGATCTCCACGTTGTTCAGCCGGCGGAGATCGGCCTCGATCACCGGAAGCTCGAGATGAGAGTCGACCGAGGTATCGCCATGCCCGGGGAAATGCTTGACGCAGGAGACCACTCCCCCATCCTTCAGCCCCTGAAGGTATGCGTGAACGTGATCGGCCACGCGCGCCGGATCGGAGCCGAAGGAGCGGGTGTTGATGATCGGGTTGCGCGGGTCGGTGTTCACGTCGGCCACCGGCGCGAAGTTCCAGTAGATCCCGAGCGCCCGCATCTCGCGGGCGATGCTCCGGGCCACCGAGTAGGTGGCGGCCAGGTCGTTGGCCTCGCCGAGCGCCATCATCGTCGGAAACTCGGTGCCGCCGGGAAAGCGCATCGTCACGCCATCCTCGCAGTCGGCCGCGAAGAGCAGTCCCCCGTCGGCGCGCTCCCGCAGCTCGGCCAGCACGGCGCCGACCAGGTCGACATCGCCGTCGAAGACGACGAATCCGCCGACACTCCCGCCTCCCACAAGCTCGTCGATCTGGCTCCGATACTCGCTCTCGGAGCGGTACCGGGTGCAGCTCAAGCGGGGGAAGATCGACTGAGCCAGAAGAGTTCGTGAATCGGTCATGTACGATAAGGTCTTGCTCCGTCGGGGCCGGGCCCGGCGGAGCGGTTGAGGGTCGGGACCGGGGGTCCCGCTCTGATGCCGTGATACGAGCGGATCGGGGTGTCGCCCTCGTCGACGGACGTACCGGAGCCATCGACGGTCCGGGAAGATACGCTTCTGGTCCGGACGAGACCTGTCGATGGAACATCTCCGGCGACGAATCGGCCGGCAAGGGCGTATCGGTCGCATGGTCGGGTGCCGGTCCGGCCGATTGCCGGCTCGCTCCGGGCCGAAGCCCGGTTCAGGCTCGGACTCAGGCCGGGCTCGGGCCGGGGACTCCCTCCCTCGGACGGCGGAATGCCGCCTGACGGATGCCGCGGCGGGCGGCGCTCCTCCGAAGGGTCCCCTCGGAACAGACCCTGCAATCTGCGGATTCCCCATGAAATTGTCACCACGGGCGATTTCAGTATATTTGCGCCCTTCGCGGTGCATCCTCTTATCAATACATACCTATGGCAAAGAGCCTGAGCATTCTGTTCGTTACCAGTGAAGTCGTCCCGTTTGCCAAGACCGGGGGTCTGGCGGATGTGAGCGCCGCACTTCCGCTGGCTCTAACCGAACTGGGTCACGACGTCCGGATCGTCGTGCCGAAGTATGGCACGGTCTCCGAGCGTCGCAATCGGATCCACGAAATTAAGCGCCTGAAGGATATTCCGATCGAGGTCGCCGGCCAGGAGACGATGGCCACGGTCAAGAGCTCCCAGGTGGTCAACTCCCGCGCGAAGGTTCAGGTCTATCTGGTCACCAACGACAAGTATCTGGAGCCGGTCAAGGGGATCTACACCGATCCGAACACCGGCAAGGACTTCCCGAACAACGACGAGCGCTTCATCTTCTTCCAGAAGGCGGTGCTCGAGACCTGTCAGAAGCTCGGCTGGCGGCCGGACATCATTCACTGCAACGACTGGCAGACCGCGCTGATCCCGATGCTGCTGAAGGAGATCTACGCCAAGGACGCGTTCTTCTCCCATACCAAGAGCATCCTGACGATCCACAACACCGCCTATCAGGGAATCTTCCCCTCGACCACGGCGGCGAAGATCGGCCTGCCGGCCAAGCTCGCGATCCCGAACGCGCTCGAGCAGAACGGCCAGGTCAACTTCATGAAGGCCGGCATCCTCTACGCCGATTCGGTCACGACCGTCTCCCCCACCTATGCCAAGGAGATCCTCACCGCCGAGCATGGCTTCGGGCTGGAGGGGGTTCTCAAGAAGAGCAAGGAGAAGCTCTGCGGCATCCTCAACGGCGTCGATACCGAGGTCTGGAACCCGGGCACCGACAAGCTGATCGAGACGAAGTACACGGTCGATTCCCTCGAGGGGAAGTTCGAGAACAAGAACGCCCTGGTCTCGAAGTTCGGGCTGACGGCCGATATCGACACGCCGGTGATCGGCATGATCGGACGGATGGTCGAGCAGAAGGGATACGATCTGGTGGTCTCGGCCATCGACGAGATCGCCGGGCTCGGCGTGCAGATGGTGATCCTCGGCGAGGGGGAGAAGAAATATCAGACCGCGCTCGAGAAGGCGGCCAAGAAGCACAAGAACGTGGTGGTCAACACCGAGTACGACGAGAGCCTGGCGCACCTGATCCAGGCCGGGTCGGACCTGCTGCTGATGCCCTCGAAGTTCGAGCCGTGCGGGCTCAATCAGCTCTACGCCCTGGCCTACGGCACGGTGCCGATCGTGCACAAGACCGGCGGGCTGGCCGATTCCATCGTCGAGCACAACCCGAAGAAGGGAACCGGCAACGGCTTCCTCTTCACGCAGTACACGAGCGAGGCGATGCTCGACGCGCTCAAGCGCGCACTTGCCCTCTACAAGGATGAGGAGAAGTGGGAGGAGCTGATCCGCTCGATCATGATGGAGGACCACTCCTGGAAGGCCTCGGCCGAGGAGTACGTCGAGAAGTCGTACAAGCGGGCCTGACCAAGCGGGACTGACCCACGACCGTGCGCCGGAGCTCGCTCCGCGGCGCGCCAGCTCCCCTGCCCGGCGTCGCGCGGGCCGCGGGCCACAAGGCCTCCGGCCCCAAAGCCGCCGACGCTCGAATGCCGATCCACGGCCGGGGGAGCCAATCATCCTTGTCTGCCGGAAGCTCGAGAACTAGGTTCCATTTCATGCGCTCAACTCACGATTCGATCCTCCGCCGGCTCCGGTCGCTTGCCGGCGCCCTGGCGGTGACCGCGCTGGCCGTTGCCGGCGCCTCCTGCAACGACAACCCGACGACCGTCGGCAGCGAATACCTCCCGGAGAACGTTCAGTTCCACCGCATCGTGCTCCAGCCGGAGCAGGTGACCAGCGACGTGGCCGCCATCGCCAACGGCTCCAGCGCCGGCGCGGTCACCTTCCTGGTGGGACGCGCCTCCGACGGCACCGTGGCGCACAGCCTGCTGGCGATCAGCGCCACCTCCTCCCTGGTGCAGGAGAATCGCACGCCGACCGGCGCCGAGCTGCTGCTGACCCCGAGGTCCTACCGCTATCCAGCCTCCGGCGGCGCCGGGGCCTCCTTCGACGTGGTGGTGCTCGACGGCGTGTTCAACGAATCGGCCAAGTGGGACCCGACCCTCGTCTCCCAGATCGAGAGCGCCCCGTCGCTCGGCACTTTCCAGGTGACCACGACCGACACGACCCGCCCGCTCGCGGTGACGCTCGACCCGGCGCAGACCAACAAGTTCCTGCACGAATACTTCCGCTACGACACGGTGACGACCACCACCAACGGGACGACCTCGACGGTGGTGCAGACGCGGATTCTGAAGACGCTCGCGCTGCGGGCCACCTCGGAGTCCGGCACGATCGTCTCGTTCGTCGGCTCGACGTTCCGCGACGTGGCCGATTCACTGAAGCCGGGGCTGAGCGTGCACTACGCCGACACGACGGTGGTGCTGCGCGGCGGCGTCTCCAACTGGATCGCCAACGCGCCGGATCAGTACGGGGACGGCAAGATCAGGCTGATCGGCGGCCTTCCGGTGCGGACGTTCCTCAAGTTCAATATCGATTCGATCCCCGCCTCGGCCACGGTGCATCAGACCGAGCTGCGGCTTTCGCTCGACCCGGCGCTCTCGCCGGCCGGATCGTTCGGCTCCTCGACCTTCCTGGTGGCCTACGCGGCGGATCAGAACACGCTCAACGCGGCCAACCGGATGATCTCCGGATACTCCGGTCTGTTCACCGGCAACCGGACGGCGCTGGACTCGACCAGCTTCACCAACACCTTCCGGATCACCTCCCTCTCCTCGCTGATCACCAACTGGCTCCGCTACAAGCGCGGGCTGGGAGGGATTCCGAACGACGGGATGATCCTCGCGCTCAACCGGAGCACGCTCCGGACCGACCTGGAAACCGGCTCGGTCGATCGACTCGCGTTCCACGGCACCGACGCGGCGGACTCGGCTCTGCGTCCGACCCTGACCATCATCTATTCGGTACAGACCGATGCGAAGAAATAACCTCGCGCTTCTCTCCCCGATCCCGGCGCTGATGCTGGCCCTGGCCTGCACGCCGGCCGGCGCGCAGACTCCCACGCAGCAGACCAGCGGCGGCAGCACCTACTCGGTGTTCAACCTCGGCGACCTTCCGGCCAGCACCTCGGCCATCGGCGTCGGTCGCGGCGGCGTGGAGGTGGCGACCCCGTCGCCGATGACGCTCAACTCGATGAACCCGGCCGCCTGGAGCGATCTTCGCTTCGTCACCATTCAGGCCTCGCTCGTCTTCGAGCAGTTCCAGGTCTCCAACGGCGCGAGCACGATCCATCAGAACAACACGAAGCTTCAGGGCTTCGCCGCCGGCTTCCCCTACGCGAAGTCGTTCGGCGGATCGATCGCCCTGGCCTTCCGCCCCTACTCGAACGTCAACTACCGGACGCAGGTGGAGCAGAGCGTGCCGCTGATCGATACCGGCAGCACGCAGTCGCAGACCACCTACCAGGGACACGGCGGCATCTCCGAGATGATGATCGGCACCTCGATCCGGCCGGTCGACTGGCTGGCCGTCGGCCTTACCGCCAGCCGCTACTTCGGCACCATCCAGTCTGACGCGCTGATCGAGTTCCCGAACTCGTCGCTCAGCCCGGCCAGCTACACGGCGCTGGCGCAGCATGGGGGCTGGGGCGGGCGCATCGGCCTCCGCGCCGAGCCGACGCCGGACATCCACGTCGGCGCGGTGCTCGAGACCGGAGCCAAGCTCACGCGCGACCGCGTCCAGATCTCGAACTTCACCGAGCAGGGGCAGAGCGTGATGGACACGACCGGCAAAGCCTCCGAGACGGTGACGCTGCCGCCGCGCATCTCGCTCGGCGCCGCGGTCCGCACCGGACGGTTCCTCCTGGCCGCCGACGGCTCGACCCAGCTCTGGGATCAGTCGGACTTCACGACGGCCCGCTCCTCCTCGCGTGTCGGCGCCAGCTTCGATCGCCTGCCGAACGAGTCGCCGACGGCCACCGGCTTCGACCGTTGGACCTTCCGCGGCGGCGTCTACTACGATCAGACCTATTACGATCTTCCCTCGGGCGGCATCAACCAGTATGGCCTGTCGCTCGGGGCGAGCATCCCGCTCACCCGCATCACCGGCCTGAACGCCAACACGATGCTCGACGTGGCCGCCGAGCTCGGCCGCCGCGGCTCGACCACGAACGGCCTGACGCAGGAGACCTTCTTCCGCTTCTTCGTCGAGCTCTCGGTGAGCGAGCTCTGGTTCGTCAAATCCCGTCGCTGATCCGGCGACGTGCCTTTCATTTCTCCCGACCGCGAGAGCCCGCGATGCTGATCGGATTCGGATACGACATACACCGGCTGGAGCCGGGGCTGCCGATGACGCTTGCCGGCGTCCAGATCGCCGATCCGCCGGCCGGTCCGGTGGCGCACTCAGACGGCGACGTGGTGCTCCACGCGCTCTGCGACGCGCTGCTCGGCGCCGCCGCGCTCGGCGATATCGGGCGACATTTCCCCGATACCGATCCGGCCTACCGCGGCATCAGCTCGATCGAGCTTCTCCGGCAGGTGGCGGTGCTCCTGAGCGCCGAGGGGCTCAGACCGCACAACATCGACTGCACGCTCGTGCTGGAGCGCCCGAAGATCGCCCCCTATCGGGAGCGGATGCGGAGCGCGATGGCCGAGGCGCTCGGGCTGCCGATCGAGCGCGTCTCGATCAAGGCGACGACCAACGAGGGACTCGGCTCGATCGGCGCCGGCCAGGGAGTGGCCGCCTACGCCGTGGCCACCCTCGTCGGGGAATGATCGCTCCCCCTTCCTCGTTCCGCTCTCCCCTTCCGGCATCGCGCGCGCTCCCGGCCGGTGATCGTCACCCGCGTTCGTCTCCGGCCGCCCCGGTGGAGCTCCGCGACCGCATCCGCTTCGACGGCATCGCCAACTTCTCTCGACGGCACCGTTGCATCACGCCGCTTCCATATCGCTCCGCCGACTCGTCGGACGTCGACTCGTCGGGCACCTGCTTCCGGCGCTGACGCTGGCGCTCCTGATCGGCATGGCCCCGCTGGCGGCCCAGCCACGGACGCGCGCGCCGCTTCCGCCCGAGAAGATCGACCTTCCGGGGCAGCGGCTTCTTCCCCTTCCGCGAGGCTATCTCGGACTCGCCCGCCAGGGTGAGGTGCTCCAGCTTACCCGCTACGACGAGCGGATGCGGGATACCGCCCAGGCGCAATACCTCCACGGCTCCTATCCCCTCGACGTGACCCTCCCGGCCACGCGCCGGTTCGCGCTGCTGCTGGCCGCCTTCGGAGGCCGTGCCGGACTCTACCGCGTGGATATCGCGGGACCGCCCACGCTCACGCCGATCTGGCAGAGCCAGCTCCCCCCGATGCGCCGGATCCTCGGCGTGGAGGATTTCGACGGCGACGGCTCCGAGGAGGCGCTCCTGCTCGGCGATTCCGCGGTCGTGATGGTGGGGCTGGATGGACGCGAGCGCTTCGCGATTCGTGGAGATTTGATCGACGGGTTCGTCCACCGCGCCGATTCCACCCGGATCATCCTCGTCTCGCGCGATGCCGGCAGCGTGCTGGTGACCTGGCTGTCGGAGCGCGGCGCGCTCCTCGGCCAGTCGGCGATCGACGGGTCGAGCGATATCCTGACGCTGGCGGCCGACATGGGGGTGGGAAACGAGCTGCTGGTGGCCACGCAGAGCTCCCCGGCGCGCCTCTATCGCCTGGATCTCCGGAGGATGCTGATCGTGGGGGAGCGGCAGCTGCCGGGCGCGCCGGACGCGCTGGTCCCCTACCTCGAGGGGGGCGTGCCGACCGCCGCGGCGCTCTACCGCGCGCTTCCGGCGCCGACGATCCTGCCGGTGGCCTCCGCGGAGCTTCCGCGACGCTTCGATTATCCCTTGGCCGATGCCTTCGACGAGGCGGCGCTCAGCCCCCATCTGATAGCCCTGGTCACGCGGGACAGCATCGCCGTCTTCAACCGGGAGATGCGCCTGCTCGCGGTGGTGGCCTCTCCGGGAGGCCGCGACCTTTCGGTGACCGAGCTCGATTCGACCAGAACGCTCCTGGTGACGACGGCCGGCTCCCGGATCGTCCCGATCGACCGGGAAGGACCGGGATGGCTGGAGCGGAACTGGATGACGGCGCTCATCTATGCGAGCGCGGCCGCGCTGGTGATCGTGATGCTCCTGGCGGCGCGGCGCTACAGGTTCGTCAGGACCCTCTACAACAACCTGGTCCGCGTCCCCGGATCGCACGGCGTGATCGTGATCTCCCCATCGCAGCGGGTGGTGCATATCAACCGCTCGGCGCGCGAGGTGCTGGAGATCGCCTCCTACATTCCCCTCGGCCGCCACGTGAGCGAATACCTCGTCTCGGAGCAGACCCGGCTGGTGATGTCGCTGCTCCGCCGGCTCTTCGCCGACGGGGAGGCCTTCGAGGTCCGCGCCGATATCACGATGGGGCTTGACACGCGGGCGCTCACCTTCCGCGGCCGGCAGATGTTCGGACAGTACGGGTTCGCCGCCGGCTATCTGCTGCTGGTCGAGGACGTGACGCAGACGATCGAGCGGGAGCGGCTGGTGAACTGGGCCTCGGTGGCGCATCACATCGCGCACGAGATGAAGACCCCGCTCGGCACCGTGAAGGTGACCGCCGAGATGCTCCACGACCGGCTGGCCAGCAACGGCTTCGATCCGGAGAACCACCGCGCCACCACCAGGATCCTGAAGCAGTCGCAGCGGCTGCGCGAGATCGTCGACGATCTGCTGACGATCGCCCGGACCGAGACGCTCCACCGGGTGAGCGCCGACCTGTCGCTGCTGGTGACCTCGACGGCGCACGAATGCCGCGAGAGCTATCCCCCGTCGCTCGACCTGATGGTGCAGATCACCGGCGACGATTTCCGCTGCAGCATCGACGTCAACCAGCTCACAATCGCTATCCGGAACCTGCTGGACAACGCCTGGCAGGCGATCGGCGATCGCGAGGGAGGGCGGATCGAGGTGACGGTGATCGACCGCGGCGACGCGGGAGTGGACGTGACGGTGAGCGACAACGGCGTCGGCATGAGCCGTGACACAATGGCGAAGCTGTTTCAACCGTTCTATACCGAGCGAGAGGGGGGCTCGGGCATCGGAACCGTGATCGTCAAGCGGGTTGTCGAGGCGCACGGAGGCATCGTCACGGTGGAAAGCGAACAGGGGAAAGGGACCAGCTTTCTCCTTAACTTGCCCAGGTAACCCGAGCAGTTCTCTCCTTTCCGGAGGCCTTCCGACGAAGGCTCCGGGATTCGGTCAAACGGTATTCACGAACGGGAATCGATGGGGAGCCGGAACGCCCCCGGCAACCGGCACCGGTAACCGGCGCAGGCAACCGGCGCAGGCAACCGGCGCGGCGCGCGCTCCCCGATGTGAGGCACACAGAGATGAACTTCCAGAAACTTACGCTCAAGTCGCAAGAAGCGCTTCAGACCGCACAGGAGATCGCCAGCAGCTATTCCAATCAGCAGATCGAGCCGGTGCATATCCTGGCCGCGATGCTGCAGGACTCCGCGGGCATCATCCCGCCGATGCTGATGAAGATCGGCGCGAACGTCAACTACCTGAAGATCAAGATCAACGAATCGCTCGAGTCGCTCCCGAAGGTCACCGGCGGAAGCCTCGGCAACCAGTATCTCTCCCCCAACTCCACGCGCTTGCTGGAAACCGCCCTGCGCGACGCGACCGAGATGGGAGACGAATACGTCTCGACCGAGCACATCCTCCTGTCGATGACCTCCGAGTCGGCCACGCCGGCCGGCCGGCTCCTCCGCGATCAGGGGGTGACGCCGGACGCGGTGCGCCAGGCGCTCAAGGAGATCCGCGGATCGCAGAAGGTCACCGATCAGAATCCCGAGGACAAGTACCAGGCGCTCAGCCGCTACGGCCGGAACCTGAACGATCTGGTGCGCAAGGGGAAGCTCGATCCAGTGATCGGCCGCGAGGATGAGATCCGCCGCGTGATGCAGGTGCTGATGCGCCGCACCAAGAACAACCCGGTCCTGATCGGCGAGCCAGGGGTCGGCAAGACCGCCATCGCCGAGGGGATCGCGATCCGGATCGTGCAGGGGGACGTGCCGGAAGGGCTCCGCTCCAAGCAGATCGTGGCGCTCGACATGGGGGCGCTGGTGGCCGGCACCAGCTTCCGCGGCCAGTTCGAGGAGCGTCTGAAGGCGATCGTCAACGAGGTCGCCGAATCCAACGGCGAGATCATCCTCTTCATCGACGAGCTGCATACGCTCGTCGGCGCGGGGGCGGCCCAGGGCTCGGTGGACGCGGCCAACATCCTGAAGCCGGCGCTGGCGCGCGGCGAGCTCCGGACCATCGGCGCCACGACGCTCGACGAGTACCGTCAGCACATCGAGAAGGACCCGGCGCTCGAGCGTCGATTCCAGCCGGTGCTCGTGGCCGAGCCGTCGGTGGAGGATACGATCTCGATTCTCCGCGGCCTGAAGGAGCGCTACGAGGTGCACCATGGCGTCAGGATCACCGATTCGGCGATCGTGGCCGCCGCGCAGCTCTCCGACCGCTACCTCACCGACCGGTTTCTGCCGGACAAGGCGATCGATCTGATCGACGAATCGGCCTCCCGACTGAGGATCGAGATCGACTCGATGCCGGAGGAGCTCGACTCGATCGAGCGGAAGATCCGCCAGCTCGAGATCGAGCGCGAGGCGCTCCGCCGCGAGCTCGGCGCCGGCACCTGATCCCCGACACGGACGCTCCAACCAGGCGACTTCCACATGACACGTCATCCGGATTCCGGATATAGATCGACGACAGCCGCGGGCGCCCCCTCCAGGGAGGGGATGCGCCCGCGCGCGTTTCTCGCCGTCGCTTCCGCCTCCCTCCTGCTTCTGTCGCTCGTGCTCGGCGCCTGCGGCGGCGGAGCACGCGTGAGCGAAGGCCGCCCCGATTCCGACTCCTCCCTCATCGAGCAGGTCAGGGCCGCCACCGGTGACGTCACCACCGGCGGGGGGCAGACAGGCGAGGCGGCCGACGAGGCGATGCTCGCGGACACGACCTACTACACCGAGTCCGGACAGCTCCTCGGCGAGGCGCTCGGCCAGCTCGACGCCCGTATGCGGACCGCTCCGGCCGACAGCCTGCCGGCGCTCCGCGCCGAATACCAGCGCCTGCTCGAACTGGCGCGCCGCAACCGGCTCAGAAGCACCGACCGCGTTCCGTCCGGCTCGAAGAACGGCTCCCCCCGCGACGAATACAGCGCGCTGGATGATGGCGACCTCAGCATCACCATTCCATCGAGCGGGCTGAAGGGGCTTCGTCAGAGCGAGCTTTCTCCGTCATCCGGGCGGCGCTCCGGCGGAGCGCGCAAGCCCGCGGCGACGGCGCGGGCCGCGCCGAAAAGCACCGAGCGTCCACGCGTGAAGAGCCCGGCACGTCCCGCCGAATCGAGCGGTGCCGCCACGGCGATGCGGGCGCGTCCAGCGGCACCCGCGGCTCCGGCCGCGGCTCCGGCCCCGGCACCGGTCTCGTCGCAGGATGAGGCGCGCCGCGCCGAGCGGCAGATGGTGGATGGAACGGCGGCCGTGCGCGCCGGGAAGTATGCCGAGGGGGCCAGGCAATTGGAGCAGGCGGTGAAGTCGCAAAAGCTCACCGGCGAGCGGCGCGCCACCGCGGGATACGCCTACGCATTCTCGTTGGAGAAGTCCGGCCGCCTTTCCGATGCCGCCGAGCAGTATCTGGCGCTCTCGCGCCAGGGAGGCGAGCCGGCGCATCGTGCGTATATCGCCTATTGCCGCGTGCTCGGCCAGCTCGGCGAGAAGGACCGCGCGCGGCAGCTCGTGCTCCGTTTCCTGAAGGAGCATCCGGACAGCAGCCAGGCCGTCGACGCCCGGCTTCTTCTGCAGCGCCTGTGAGATGAGGCACTGTCGCGATCCGCGCGGTCGAGAATCCACATCACGACTATCCGCATGATTGAAGGGCGCCACATCGGGCGCCCTTCGTCGTTTCCAAGGCATTCCTCCCATAGTGCCCCCATGCTCCTTCTCCCCGTCAATTCGCCGCTATCAGGCGGGCGGGCGTAGTGGCCCGTTCCTACCGCACGTTGACCATGGGCGCGCCCTTCCGTGAGAGCATGCCGCCACCATCACATTCTCCGATGTCGGATCACCGTCGCGCCGCCTGGCAATTCTTCCCTACGGGCGGCTCCGCCCCCCTGCCACCCACCGGCGTCCGGAACGATGCCCACTTCGCTTCGAGCGCCACGCCTCCTTTCCATCGATCGCCGCCGCGGAAGGCCGGCGGTATGATACTTGCACGAACCGCCGTGGAGAGTCTCGCGCCGGAGCGCGGGGAGACAACAGACACATTTCCCTGCACGGAGAGGTTGATGTCGATTTCACTCAAGCCGGTACATCTGAAGCGCTACAAGGATATCGCGGTCCTGCTGATGAAGCACGGTCGCGCCGATCTGGTCAAGGATTCCGGACTGGAGGGAGCGCTGGCCGAACAGGACTGGACCGACGAGCGGAAGACCGATCCGAAGGCCGAGGAGCTCGCCGACGATCTCGAGCGGATGGGGCCGATCTTCGTGAAGCTCGGCCAGCTTCTCTCGACCCGTCCGGACATGCTCCCCCTCTCCTACCTCCGCGCCCTGACGCGGCTGCAGGATCGCGTGGAGCCTTTCTCCTACGACGAGGTGGAGGCGATCATCGAGACGGAGCTCGGGTTCAGGATCTCCAAGGGGTTCTCCGAGTTCGACCAGAAGCCGATCGCCAGCGCGTCGCTCGGACAGGTGCATCGCGCCGCGCTCCGTGACGGGCGTCCGGTGGCGGTGAAGGTGCAGCGCCCCGGCATCCGCGGACAGATCGCGGAGGATGTCGGCGCGCTCACCGAGATCGCCGAGTTCCTCGATCGCCACTCCGAGACCAGCCGACGCTATCAGCTCGTCGAGACGCTCGACGAGTTTCAGAAGAATCTGGTGCGCGAGCTCGACTACCGGCAGGAAGCCAGGAACATGATCGAACTCGGCGACAACCTCCGGGAATTTCCCCGCATCCTGGTCCCGCGGCCGGTCATGGACTACTCCACCTCCCGCGTGCTCACCATGGAGTATGTGCGCGGACGCAAGGTGACCGCGCTCGGGCCGCTGGCGCATCTGGAGGTCGACGGCGACGGACTGGCCGAGGAGCTGTTCCGCGCCTATCTCCATCAGATTCTCGTCGACGGCGTGTTCCATGCCGACCCGCATCCCGGCAACGTGTTCCTCACCGACGACGGACGGATCGCGCTGATCGACCTCGGGATGATGGGACGCATCTCCCCCGGCGTCCAGGAGCAGCTGCTGAAGCTCCTGCTGGCGATCGCGGAGGGACGGAGCGAGGATGCGGCCAACATCGGCATCAAGCTCGGCGACGCGCAGCGGCATTTCGATGAGCGGGAATATCGGCGGCAGGTGGCCGACATCGTGGCGCAGCAGCAGGGAGCGACCATCGGCGATATCGAGATCGGACGGCTGGTGCTGGACGTGGCCCGGATCGGCGCCGACAACGGCATCAAGACGCCATCCGAGTTCACGATGCTCGGCAAGACGCTGCTGAATCTCGACGAGGTGGCTCGCGCGCTCGCGCCGAGCTTCAACCCGAACGACGCGATCCGACGCAACGCCGCAGATATCACCCAGCGGCGGCTCTCCAAGGCGCTCTCCCCCACCAGCCTCTTCTCCGGCATGATGGAGATGCGGGAGTTCGCGCAGAATCTCCCCGGACGCGTGAACCGCATTCTCGACGCGGTCTCGAACAACGAATTCGAGCTGAAGGTGGAGGCGATCGACGAGGATACGCTCGTCGAGGGATTTCAGAAGGTGGCCAACCGGATCACGGTCGGGCTGATCGTGGCGGCGCTGATCGTCGGCGCGGCGCTGCTGATGCGCGTGGAGACGCAGTTCAGGATCTTCGGCTATCCGGGGCTGGCAATTCTCTGTTTCCTGGGAGCGGCCGGCATCGGCTTCTGGCTCGTGCTCAGCATTCTGCTGACCGATCGCCACGCGAACAAATCCGCGTCGCGCCGGCACTGATGCCGACGCGACGGATATCGGTTCGGATACCCGCGCTCGCCACGGGCATCCGTCGACGACGCCGTCCGACAGGTCGCGGAGCTCCCGCGCGATCGATGGGCTTCCTCGCGGCGCGGATCGCTCCGCCGCCAAGGCCACGCCCCGCTATATACGCTACTCCGAGGCGAGCCTGAGTATCAGCTCGCGACGCTCCGGCACCGTCATCCCGGTCAGATCGTACTTCTCGTCGGAGCCGATCAGCGAGCCGACGATCGCGCCGAGCGTCCCGGCGCTGAGGCTGACGCCGACCACGAGCCGCGTGTCGAATCCGTCGGCGCCGGTGGCGGGATGGCCACCGTAGCTGTTGAGCGCCGAGTAGAAGGAGCTAGCCAGAAACCCCACGCCGCCGCCGACAAGGGCGCCGGCAAACGGATGTCCCCCGGAGCTTCTCCGCAGCTCGACGAGCGAGGCCAGCGACAGCGTCTGCCTGATCCCGTGACAGGTGACCGTCAGCGAATCATCCCCGACCGCCGCGAGTCCGACGCGCGGCGTCTCTCCGTCGGTGAGCATCACCTTCCACTCCTCCTCCTGCGCGTGAGCGCGCCCGGTGGCCAGCGGCAGGGCAACGAGCGCCGCGAACAGCGGCACGGCGAGCACCGATCGGCCGAACTTGCGATGGATGGACATGGGAACTGCTCCATGAATTCGTGTTGAGCGCCGGCGGGCTCATGCCCCGGCGCCAGACCGGAACGTGGGCAACAGGGCCCCGAGAGCATGCATTCGACACATTCAGGACGCGGATCATATGCGCCGCAACATGGACAGATAGCCGCGCCGGATCATTCCATCGGTCAGCGCGTCCACCCCTTCATCATCGCGATCTCCCGCTCCTGCTCGGCGATCATCTTCCGAGCCATCGCGACGAGCTCCGGATGCTTCCCCTTCGACACGGCTTCGCGCGCCATGAGAACGGCCCCTTCGTGGTGCGGGATCATCAGCTCGGCGAACCTGCGGTCGAAGCCCGCGTCCCGCTGGCCGAGCCTGGCCACCATCGCCGGCGATTCCTTCTCCATCATCGCCATCATCCGCTCGACCGGGGCCGACGGATTCGCTCCCCGGTACCAGGTGTCGCGCCACCCGTTCATCGTACGGATCTCCTCCTGCTGTCCGGCGATGATCGATCGCGCCAGCTGGTTGAGCTCCTTCCGGTTTCCCTTGCCGAGCGCCTCGACCGCCATCGCCACGGCTCCCTTGTGATGGTCGGCCATCAGGTCGAGGAAGTTCTTGTCGAAATCGTTCCCCTCGGGGCCGAGCGCGGCCACCATTTCCCGGTTCATGCTCTCCATACCCGACGCGTCATTCCCTCCCATGCTCACGATGGCCGTATCGGCGCGGACCACCGCGGCCGTGTCTGGCCGCGCGGAACCAGGAGTATCGGCCACGGTGTTCGGATCGGAACCGGAGCGCGTCGCGGTCGCGGTGGTATCGGGAGCGGGCTCGGAGCGATCGCGGCCGCAGCCGGCCTGCGCCAGAACCGCGAACAGGAGGAACCAGGCGAAATGTCTCATGGCAGCTGCTTCATCATGCGGGGAATACGGCAACGAATGATTCACCGACACCGAGCGCGGTGAACCGTGCGGCGGGGCATGCCGGATGGTTTCCGTGGTTCGTATTGATGCAGCAATACACGTTCCAGCTCCGGCGACGAACGGCACGATGATGGAAATACGTCACCAAACCGATACATTCCACTGATCTCATTCAGGCACGCTCACACACCATGTGTTCGCTCGTGGTACGGTGTGTCCACGTTCGCGGTACGGACACCCCACCATCGCCTCATCCGCATTCGTTCAGGAGATTGCCCGCATGGAGACCCGACGCTCCCTGATTCGCTTCACGCTCGCGGTACTGCTGTCAGTTCCGGCGCTGGCGCTCCTGCAGATGCTGATCCTGCAGAAGCTCCCGGACTCGCAGTACTTCATGCCGCACATCCACTGCTACCTGCGGAACACGTCGGTGGTGCTGTTGCACGCGGGCTCGGATACCTTCATCGGCCTCTCCTACATCGTCATCTCGGTCACGCTCGCCTACCTGGTCCATCGGGGAGAAAAGGATATCCCCTTCTCCTGGCTCTTCTTCGCGTTCGGCATCTTCATCATCGCCTGCGGCGGCACTCACATCATGGAGGTGATCACCCTCTGGAAGCCGGTCTACTGGCTGTCGGGAACGGTAAAGGTGGTGACCGCGGTAGCCTCGGTGGCCACGGCGATCGTGCTGCCGCCGGCGGTTCCGAAAGTGATCGAGGTGATCCGCTCGGCACGCGTCTCCGAGGAGCGGAAAGCGGAGCTCGAGATACTCTATGAGCGCCTGAAGGAGTTCGATCAGCTCAAGACCGATTTCTTCGCCAACGTCAGCCATGAGCTGCGCACGCCGCTGGCGCTGATTCTCGCCCCGACCGAGCGCCTCCTGGCCGAAACACCCCTCAACGACGACCAGCGCGCCGCGCTGATGACCGTTGGCCGGAACGCCAACGTGCTTCTCAAGCACGTCAACGATCTGCTGGACGTGGCCAAGCTCGAGGCCGGACAGATGGAGGTCCGCCGCGTGGACACCGATCTGGCCTCGCTCCTCCGGCTGACCGCGTCGAACTTCGAATCGCTCGCCAACCAGCGCCGGATCGATCTGAGCGTGGAGGCTCCGGCCTCGCTGGTGGCGCGCGTTGACCGGGAGAAGATCGAGCTGGTGGTGCTCAACCTTCTCTCCAACGCCTTCAAGTTCACGCCGAACGGCGGCGTGATCCACTGCCGCGCGCGGATCTCCGGGGGAACCGCGGTGATCGAGGTGCGCGATTCCGGACCGGGCGTCGCTCCACGGTCGCGGGAGAAGATCTTCGACCGGTTCCAGCAGGGAGACACCTCCGCCACCCGCGCCCACGGCGGCACCGGCCTCGGGCTGTCGATTGTCCGCCAGTTCATCGAGCTGCACGACGGGACCGTCGGCGTGGGAGATGCGCCGGAAGGGGGCGCGGCCTTCACCGTCGAGCTTCCGATCGGCACCGATGCGCTCCTGCCCGACGGCGCCACCTCGCAGGAGGCGACGCGCCCCGAGGCCGCTCGCCAGACGCTGGACGAGCTCCTCCCCTCCCGGGCAACCGTGGCGGCCAAGGCTCGACGAGGCTCGGACTCCGAGGCTACGTCGGCCTCGACCGGGGCCGATGGCGAGGCTCCACTGGTGCTGGTGATCGAGGACAATCCCGATATGAACCTGTTCCTCCGGGAGACGATCGGCGAGAAATACCGGGTGATCGAGGCCCACGACGGCGCCGCGGGATATCGGCTGGCCGTCGAACATCGCCCGGACCTGGTCGTCAGCGACGTGATGATGCCCGGCATGAGCGGCGACGAGCTGGTGCGCCGCCTCCGAACCCACGACGAGCTCTCGTTCACGCCGATCCTGATGCTCACCGCCCGCACGGGAGACGATATAATGATCCGCCTGCTGGGTGAGGGAGCGCAGGATTATCTGGTCAAGCCGTTCTCGCTTCCGGAGCTGCGCGCCAGGGTCGACAACCTGATCACGATGAAGCGTGTCCGCGAAGTGCTCCAGCATGCGGTCGCCTCCACGAGCCGCGACGTGACCGCGATGGCCACCGAGCTCGGACGTCGAGAACGGGAGCTGCGCACCGCCCACGCGGCGCTGGCGGCCAGCGAGGCCAGGCTGCGACGGCTCGTCAACGCGAACATCGCCGGCATCTTCCTCTCCACGCTGGAGGGGCAGATCACCGAGGCCAACGACGCGTTCCTGGCGATGATCGGATACACGCGCGCCGACCTGAAGCAGGGGCTGGTGCGCTGGGATCTGATGACGCCGGCCGAAATGGCCGAGAAGGATCGCGAGGTGATCCGACAGCTCCGCTCGCGCGGAACATCCGAGCCATGGGAGAAGGAGTATGTGAGAAAGGACGGCAGCCACGTGCCGATCATCGTCGCCGTGGCGATGCTGGACGATTCGCGCACCGAGTGCATCGGCATCGCCGTCGACATCTCGCGACAGAAGCGGATCGAGGCGGAGTTGAACGAGGCGAAGGAGACGGCCGAGGCCGCAAGCCACGCGAAGGACAGGTTCCTGGCGATTCTGAGCCACGAACTCCGCACGCCGCTGACGCCGGTGGTCACCGCCGCGCATGCCCTCGGCGAGATGGTTCAGCTGTCGCCGGAGAACCAGTTGCTGCTGGACATCATCAAGCGGAACGTGGAGCTGGAGGCACGGCTGATCGACGACCTGCTCGACCTGACGCGGCTGACCACCGGAAAACTGACGCTCGAGCTGGAGCCGGTGGACGCGCACCCTCTGATCGCCCGGGCGATCGATATCTGCCGCGGCGATTTCGCCATGAAGGATATCGAGCTGCGGACGAGCCTGAAGGCGCGGCCGTCGGTGGTGATGGCCGACCCCGCGCGGTTGCAGCAGCTTCTCTGGAACATCCTGAAGAACGCCGCGAAGTTCACGTCGAACGGCGGGCTGGTGACCGTGAGCACCGAGGTGATCGATGGGCGGCGCCTCCGGATCGACGTGACCGATACCGGCATCGGCATCGAGCCGGACCTGCTGCCGAGGATCTTCAACGCGTTCGAACAGGGTGAGCTTACCATCACGCGCCGCTTCGGCGGTCTCGGCCTCGGGCTGGCCATCAGCAGGATGCTCATCGAGATGCACGGCGGAACGTTGAGCGCCGCCAGCGACGGCAAGGACCGCGGGACGACGATGACGATCGAGGTGGACCTGCTCCCCCCGGAGACCGCCTGACGCCATCGACGCACCTCCCATCCCTTCGGTAGACCTATGGGCGGCCCTCCGTGGCCGCCCTTTCCGCATGCGGCCCTCAGGCGGTACAGAGGTCCGCACCCGCATCCGGACAGAGGCCCGCATCACGGAAGAGATGTCGACGATCCGTGGGCGTGATGGCGCGCGGCACGTGAATTCCTGCGGGCGGCACGCATCACGACGATGCCCCAGCAAGCCGGGGATATCACGGAACGCGATGATCGACATCATCCGTTCGTGCCCCCGTGCCCCTTCCGCCCGCGGATTCGCAGCCATCAGTATGGGCGCCGAGGCCGACCACTGCATGCGCGCCCCGGCCCATGCGAACCACCTCCTGTTCCTGATCCACATTCATTCGATTGCATCGAGAAAGAGGGATCTGTGGTCGCGGACCTCCGCGACCACACGCCCCGCCACGTATGCACAACCAAGGGGGTTGCCGTCCGGTGCCGTCCGTTTGCCGTCCAATACCCAGACGGCGCCGTCCGCCGTCCGAGTGCCGTCCGGTCTGGCACGGCGTTCGCGGCGCTCGGACGGCATGGAACAGCACGCAACAACAGCTCTTCCCTCCGCTTCGGAGGAGACATTCGCGGCCTCCGGCGGCGCTCGCGCAAGCGCCGAGGCCAGATCGACCTATCCGATGTTTCCCGAAAGCGCCTGGTGGCCGCTGCGCGAGCGATTCAAGCAGAGCATGCCGTCGGCCGTCTCCCCGGAGTATCTGCGCTCCGTGCTCGGCGTGGAGGCGAAGACCGCGCGCAATCTGTACGCGACGCTGAAGACGCTCGGCATCCTCGACCGGGAGGGAATCCCGACCAGGAGGGCGAACCGGTGGCGGGTCGATCAGGAATATCCCGATGTCTGCCGCGAGCTGATCGACGAACTCTACCCGGCCCGCTTGGCAGTGGAGACGCCGGATGCACCGCGCGATCTGCGCGGCGCGGTCGCATGGTTCATGCGCGAGGCGGGGGTCGGGGAGCCGGCGGCGCGGCGCATGGCCCGCTTTCATCAGATGCTTCTGCATGCCACCCCACGCCGCGGCCATGACGCCGGCGAGCATGCCACGCCCCGAGCCGCGCGTCCGACGCACTCGGTGCCGGCCGAGCGTCACGTTTCATCCTCCCCCGCGGCCGCCTCGACGTTCGCCCCCGCATCCGTGGGAGCGCGCGGCGCGTCGACCGCCGACATCGACGATACCGCATCCCGCGATCGGGACGCCGGAGGGCTGCGGATCGCGCTCGCCGACGAGCCCGCATCCTCCTCGAGCGCGGCTGCTCCGACTCCTTCTCCCGCACCGGCTTCGCATCGCTCCTCCCCGCCCGCGACGGAAGAGCTTCCGGCCGCGGAGCTCGCGCCCAGGGTGGACGTGCATCTGCATTTCACGCCGGAGATGAGCGAGCGGCAGATCGACGTGATCTTCCGGAGCATGGCGGCGCACCTCTTCGGCCGCCCGCGCGCCTGATCTCTCGCACACCTTCCGCCACGCCGTCCCCCGATTCATTCGTTCATGCCTCACATGGTGAGGCGTATACGCGGTCGCGTGCCCGGAGCTCCCCTTCCGAGCCCGCGGACCCGATCACGGCGCCACCCCGATGATTCAACGAGAACTCCGTCGGCGGCGCGTTCTCTCCCCATCATCGCCATCTCTTCTCCGGTTCCTTCGCCCACCATCACGCGGGCAACCGCCGTCTCGTTGCCGTCCACGAGGCACCGGCGGACGGCGAGAATATCCCGCGTCCCGCTCGAGCTCGGACGGATCGCCCGCTCCGAACCCGCCGCGCCCTCGTCGAAATCTTCCATGCCCACACGATCGAACCGGACGGCAACAGCAGTCCGCACGGTGGCCGTTCGGTTCGTCCCGCGTAACCGGGCTCGCCCCGCGTACTCGGGCTCGCCCCTCCACCATGCTTCATCACGCAACGGCGGCGCACACCGCGCAACGCGCCGGGGTCCGCGGTGGGGCGACATCGCCCGGGAATCGCCGATAGTGTCCGCGGGGACAATGGGCATTCCCATCGGCCCGGAAGTTGCACCAACCCCATGGAGAAGTGAACGGCGCCGGACGGCGTCCTTGCCGTCCAGACGGCAACAACATTGGCGGACGGCATATGAGACGGCACGCCGGACGGCGCGGAAACGGCGGACGGCGAGCTTCAACGGACGGCCGGGCTCGAGGCTTCGAACCGCGGGAGATGAGATGATGAGACGGACACGTGAAGGATCGATACGAAGGGCGCGGGGAAGCCAAGGCATGCACATCGGCGATCGGAGCGGCCGACCGGAAGCGGACGCGATCGCGCCGATGCTCGCGACGCCGGGGGCGCTCCCCGCGAACGCCGGCGACTACGGCTACGAGTTCAAATGGGACGGCGCCCGCTGCATTGCCGAGGTGGACGGGACGGCTATCCGTCTGACGGCGCGAAGCGGGACGGACGTTACGGCGCGCTATCCGGAGCTGGCTCCGCTGGCCGACATGCTCGGCGGACGGCGAGCGGCCCTCGACGGCGAGATCGTGGCGCTGGATGCCGAGGGGCGTCCGAGCTTCACGCTGCTCCAGCGGCGTCTGCATCTGACCGATCCGTCGGACATCCGCCGCGCGGCCGCGTCGGTGCCGGTGGTGCTCGTGCTCTTCGATCTGCTGGCGCTCGACGGCGAGGAGCTTTTCTCCCTCCCCTACCGTCAACGTCGGGAGATGCTGGACCGGCTCGGCATCGCCGGAGAACATTGCCTGGTCCCTCCCTGGTTTCCGGGTCGGGGGGGGGGGGGGGGGGGGGGGGCGAGGAGAGGGGGGGGAAGGGGGGGG
>JBEHWX010000082.1:0-27221 GCA_048498995.1 Bacteroidota bacterium | reverse complement strand
CCGTCACGGTCCGTCGCTGGCATCGCATCGGGCGGGTGATCCGTCTCGGCCATCCGGCGCGCGCCGGGGCGGAGGATCGGCTCCCGGATCGATTCCCCGGTCGACTCCCCGGTCGGTCCCTCCGGTTCGGTGGGAGGGGAGATCGTCATGAGAAACCTACATCGTTTATAGATCGTGACTGTTACACACTAAGCGGAGCAACACGTGAACATTTCCAACCGGTACGTCCTACTGCTGTTGCTCGTCCTGTTCGGTCTCGGGCTGGCCGGCTCTCCGGCCCGCAGCCAGTCGACGCGGATCGATTTCCGCGCGGTGAACCTGGTGACCGGTCAAGCGAGCGTCGACATCTTCATCAACAATACCGGTCCGGCCTACATCACGAACCTTCAGTTCGGCTACACTTCGCAGAACGGCCGCTTCCCGGTCGATACCTCGAAGGCGCTCAACCTGAAGTTCACGCCGGCCGGAGCCGGCATCGGCGCGGCCTTCCTCAACAGCGACCAGCGCGTGGCGGCCAACGTGGCCTACGTGGCGGTGGCCTACGGCGCCACCGGCACCCCGAAGCTGAAAATGCTCGCGCGCCCCTACGTGCAGGTGCCGGCCGAGACCAAGTCGCTCGTCCGCGTGCTCAATGCCACGACCTTCGCCTCCGATCTCGACTTCTACTTCGGCGTCTTCGGCGGACAGCCCGCCTTCGGCGGCGTCAAGCGGGATTCGGCCACCCCCTTCGTTCAGCAGGACGGACAGCCGACCACGCTGACCATCGCGGCCAAGGGAGCCACCACGGCGACCGCCGAGCTGGTGGTGGGGCTGGCGCAGGGATCGATCACCACGGTGATCGTCACCGGCTCGAACGCCAGCGACCTGAAGGTCTATCAGCTGGACAACGATCCGACGAAGTCCGACGAGTATCAGCTGCCGACGCTCGGGGCGATCGGCGCGCTGCCGACCATCCGCTCCATCAACGCGCTGCCGCCGCAGCATAACGCCGGGATCGACTCGGTCGATGTCTATTTCGGCGACGTGGAGCAGACGCACACGCTCCGCTACCGTGGCGCATCGGCGATCTCCACGCCGCAGACGAGCGACACGGTGACGGTGAAGTTCGTGACCGCGCACGAGAACCCGCAGAGCGGGCTGCTGCTGTCGACCCGGCTGCCGCTCAAGCGGGACACCGCCTATTCGGTGGTGCTCACGCAGTTCCAGAACGGGGCGATCACCCCGCTGGTGCTCAAGAGCTCGATCACCAGCGACCCGATCACCAGCGACGTGAAGTTCCGCGTGGCCAACGCCACCGACTACTTCGGTCCGCTCACCTTCGTGGTCAATCCTGACGGGCCGAACTCCGCCCGCTTCGAGTCGATTCCCTTCCTCGGCGTCTCCGACTGGGACACGATCCCGGCCGGGAACATCCGGATCGCGGTCTACACCGAGGGGGCCACGATGCCCTTCTACACCGGCTCGTACGACGCGAGCGCCGGCTGGCTCTACACCTTCATCGGTCTGGGAGATACGACCAAGCGTGGGGGCGACACGGCGAGCTTCTCGGTGGACGTGCTGAACGAATCGGTCCAGCAGCCGTTCCGCCGGATGTTCACCTTCGACGGCCCGCTGGCGGCGGTGCCGGGCGTGCTGGCCGCCGACCGCTCAATGCAGATGCAGATCGTCCCGAACCCGCTCGGCGACGCCGGCACCATCTCCTTCGTCCTGCGTCGCGCCGGACGGACCACGGTGGAGCTGTTCGATCTGCTCGGCCGGAAGGTGGGAACCTTCTTCGACGGCTGGCGCGAGGCCGGACGTCAGGGAGTGCCGTTCCAGGTCGACGGCATTCTGCCGGGCACCTACACCTGCGTGGTGCAGAGCGATGACGGCTACCGCGCCGTGCAGCGCGTGGTGGTGGTCCACTGAGCCATTCCGACCCGACGCGCGACGACGTTGTCGGGAAGAACGCACGCGAGGGCCGCGATCCGGAGGGATCGCGGCCCTCGCCGTTTCATGCCGGATGGATCCACGAGGATGAGAAGATGCGACGCGGTGATGCGATGGTGTGATGCGATGGTGTGATGCGATGGTGTGATGCGATGGTGTGATGCGATGGTGTGATGCGATGGTGTGATGCGATGGTGTGATGCGATGATGTGATACGGGGATGCGATGATGTGATATGGGGATGCGATGCGACGGCGCGACGGACATCATCACCGCGAAGCGGTGACATGAGATAGAAAAACGAACGGGGCGCTCGTGTGTGAGCGCCCCGTTGCTGCTTCGGTCCGGAACCACCGCGGATCGGTCTACGAGGGCGTCGAGGAGCCCCGGCCGGATCCGGCGATGATTTCATGATTCAGCATTCACCATTCTTCATTCTCTTCAGATGTCCTCGTCTTCCTCGTCGAGAACGTCGTCGATATCGTCATCGAGCTCCTCGTCGTCGAACTCATCGATCTCGGTCTCGTCGAAATCGAACTCCTCCTCCTCATCCTCGGAATCATCCTCTTCCTCCAGATCCTCATCCTCGTCCTTGTCATCGTCCTCTTCGTCGTTGACCGGGCGGGTGATCGAGGCGGAGGCCATCGCCATGTTCATCACGCCGGCGGTCTCGGAGACCCCGTTGGTGATGCCGGCGATCGCTTCATTGACCTTGTCGGCGGCCTCCTGGAGCGTGGCCGCGACGGAGAAGTTCAGCGGCGAGTTCAGGAGAATCTGGCGTGCCTCCTCGGCGTTGGTGCCATCGAGGCGAACGATAACGGGTACGTTCACGTTAACACTCTCCATTGCTTGAATGATTCCGTTTGCAACGCGATCGCAACGGACGATGCCACCGAAGATGTTGATGAGAACCGCCTTGACGTTCGGGTCGCTCATCATCACGCGGAAGGCCGCCGCGACGCGCTCGACGCTGGCTCCGCCGCCGACGTCGAGGAAGTTTGCCGGGTCGCCGCCGGCCAGCTTGATGATGTCCATCGTGGCCATCGCCAGGCCGGCGCCGTTGACCATGCAGCCGACGTTGCCGTCGAGCTTGATGTAGTTCAGATCGTGCTTGCTGGCCTCGACCTCGAGCGGATCCTCCTCCGACTCGTCACGCATCGCCGCGATATCCTTGTGGCGGTAGAGCGCGTTGTCGTCGATGCTCACCTTCGAGTCGACCGCGAGGATCTCGCCGTCGGTCGTCAGCGCCAGCGGGTTGACCTCGACCAGCGAGGCGTCGATGGCCAGGTAGGCCTTGTAGAGGGCGTCGATGAACTTGAGGAAGCTCTTCTGCGCCTTCCCCTCCAGCCCGAGACCGAAGGCCAGCCGGCGCGCCTGGAAGGGGATCAGCCCCTGGCCCGGCTCGACGTACTCCCGGACGATCTTCTCCGGGGTCTCCTCGGCGACCTTCTCGATCTCGACGCCACCCTCGGTCGAAACCATGATGATGTTCTTGCCGGCGGCGCGATCCAGCAGGATCGAGCAGTAGAACTCCTTGTCGATGTCGACGCCGTTGGCGATCAGGACGCGGTTGACCACCTTCCCCTCGGCACCGGTCTGAATGGTGACCAGCTTGTTGCCGAGCATCCGGTGAGCGATCTGATAGACCTCGTCGAGGGTGTTCCCCTCGCCGACCGGAAGGACCTTCACGCCGCGAAGCTCCTTGCCGGAATACTCGATCGGCTGGCCGGTATGCACGTCGTGGATGACGCCCTTACCGCGGCCACCGGCGTGGATCTGCGATTTGATGATCAGCAGCCCCGCGCCATCGTTGATCATGTTGTGGGCCGCCTCGACCGCCTGCTCGGCCGTGAAGGCCACGCGTCCGGCCTGCACCGGAACGCCGAACTTGCCGAGCAGCTCTTTGGCCTGATGCTCGTGAATATTCATCGGATGTACGTCTCGTTTATCTGTGTGACAATTGAATTGTAGATCTGAAGAGTCGATACGTCCACGAGAAACGGCCCGACCGGTCGATCGGCGGCCTGCTCGGGCTCCCCGGCTGGGGGCCAGGGATTGGCCTGCTGGCCACGTGCTTCGCAACACGCGCCCCCGCGGTGACGTGCTTCCCAGTGAAGCAGACGCCCCGGCGATCCACGAACGTCGTGAACTTGCGCGAATGGGAGGCGATCCTTCGTAGGGGGAGCAAAGATAGCAAAACTTCCTCCGCACCTGTACAACACCCTCCCGGCCCTCCCGCGGCGTTTACGAGAGTTCACAAACCGCGCTCCGTTCCTTCCTCGCCCACGGGCATCTCGCCGCGGGCATCTCGCCGCCGGCCTCTCCATCTCTGGCCCCGACCACCCACTCCGGCGTCCTCCCGATCCCCCCCCGGCCGCCGACGCTTCCCCCGGACCGTCTCACCCCATCCCCTTCCTTCACCGGCATATCCTTTGTTCGCTGCCCCTGTCCGTCGAGCGCCCGCTCCGAGTGGGAGAGGGCGTCGCGACGCATCCTTCCTTTCGAACCGGAGAGATCCCGCATCGCCGGCCGGTGTCGGCCGAGGACGCTCCGCGCGAGCCGGCCCACCGCGAGCCGGCCCGGCGTGATCCGGCCCGGCGTGGCCGCTCCGGCGTGGTCGACACGCCGGCCTCGCTTCGAGGGAGGAGGGGGAGCACTCATTCACTCAATACCGATTGTCATGTCGATGAATCAGCAGCCCGAACACCGGTCGATCTGGCTCGCCACCGGCGAGCTTCCCGCCGAGCCCACGCTCGTCGGCGATGTCCAGGCCGATGTCTGCGTCGTCGGCGCCGGCATCGCCGGACTGACGACCGCCTACCTGCTCGCGCGGGAGGGAAAGCGCGTGGTGGTGCTCGACGACGGCCCGATCGCCGATGGCGAGACCGCTCATACCACCGCGCACCTGGCCAACGCCCTGGACGACCGGTTCTACCGGCTCGAGGAGATATTCGATCGCGAGACCGCGCGCCTGGCCGCCGAGAGCCATTCGGCCGCGATCGACACGATCGAGCGGATCGTCCGGGAGGAGGGGATCGACTGCGCCTTCCGGCGCCTGGACGGCTACCTGTTCCTCTCCCTCTCCGGCTCGCTCGACGAGCTGCGCAAGGAGCGCGACGCGGCGGTCCGCTGCGGGCTGGATGTGTCGCTGGTGGAGCGGGCGCCGCTGGCAGGGTTCGATACCGGCATGGCGCTCCGATTCCCGCGGCAGGCGCAGTTCCACCCGCTCCGCTACCTGGCCGGGCTGGCCGAGGCGATCACGCGCGACGGCGGACGGATCTACACCCGTACGCGCGCCACCTCGATCTCCGGCGGCGCGACCGCGCGGGTGGAAACCGAGGGGGGCGGCGTGGTGACCGCCGGATCGGTGGTGGTGGCCACCAACACGCCGGTGAACGATCTGCTGGCCATTCATACCAAGCAGGCTCCCTACCGCACCTATGTGATCGGCCTCGAGATCCCGGCCGGCGCCGTCACGCCGGCGCTCTACTGGGATACCGCCGATCCCTATCACTACGTCAGGCTCTACGGCGAGGAGAGCACGCCGGCCGGTCCGGGAAAGGATGTGCTGATCGTGGGTGGCGAGGATCACAAGACCGGCCACGCCGACGACGCCGATGAGCGCTATCGCTGCCTGGAGGAGTGGACCCGGCAGCGGTTCCCGGAGGCCGGAGCGGTGATCTTCCGCTGGTCGGGACAGGTGATGGAGCCGGTGGACAGTCTCGCCTACATCGGGCGGAATCCCGGCGATGCCGACAATGTCTACATCGCCACCGGCGATTCCGGCAACGGGATGACCCACGGAACCATCGCCGGCTTGCTTCTGACCGATCTGATCCAGGGGCGCTCCAATCCGTGGGCGCGCGTCTACGATCCCTCGCGGATTACTCCCGGCGCGGCCGGCGAGTTCCTGCGCGAGGGGGTCGACACGGTGGCGCAGTACGGGCGGTGGCTTACCGGCGGCGACGTGAGCTCGCCGGAGGAGATTCCGCCGGGAGAAGGGGCGGTGATCCGTCGCGGACTCACGAAGGTCGCCGTCTACCGGGCCGCCGATGGCGCCGTGCACGAGCTCTCGGCCGTCTGCACCCATCTTCAGTGCATCGTCTCCTGGAACTCGGATGAGAAGAGCTGGGACTGCCCGTGCCACGGCTCCCGCTTCGATCCGTACGGCGCGGTGCTGAACGGCCCGGCCAATTATCCCCTGGAGCGGACCGGCGAGGACACGGCGATGCCGTAGCGCGCAGCGCCCTGGTGGAAACCTCGTCGGCGTCGATGCTCGCCGATGCTCGCGGAGCTGGTGCGCGCTTGGAGGGGAAGAATGGTCGGCGCGATATCGAACGATGTCGGGAACGTGAATCAACACGAATGAGGAGATGGAGATGAACACGAACGATGAGATGAAGAGCCCGGCCGGCGGAGAGCTGCCGGAGAACGAGCATCGAACTGATGCGAAGCCGGCGGGGACGCTGGATGCCTGGAGCGAGAACGCCGGCCGCGAGCCGCGCAGCCCGGAGGATGCCGCCGACGGTCCCTTCGAGCTTCGACGGCCGGAAGGGGAGCCGACGCCGGAGAACATGCATGGCGCGGAGAACCGGAAGGATGGCAATCGTGGCGGCGGCGATGGCCGGAGCTACGAGAATCACGCGTCGGTGCGGAGCTGAGCCTCGACGGCATGCCGGCACATCCGCGCGTTCGAGCGGGTGCGTGCCGGCGGGAAGACGCGGAACATCGGCGGCGGAGGTGGAGCGTTCATGGCGATGTCATGGCCGGACGTTCTTCTCCGCCGCGCCGCGTTCGGCCCGCGCGCGTCGACGGTATCCGCCGGTCGTTGGCACGATGTGATTGCGTGATACCGTGATGCGGCGGGGTGAAGTGAAATGCATGCATTCTATTCTTCACTGTGACCGGTGCGCGCGGTGTTGCCGGATGGAGGTCGATGGTCGCGCGCGGCGTCGAGATTCGACCGGTCGCCGCATCGGAACCCCTCGGACCGCATGAAATCTGGCTTCACCGGGAGGAGCCCGCCAGGCGGTGCGTGCCGGCGCGGATCTCTGGCGCAGGCTTTGAGATGACGGATGGGAACATTTCGGCCCACAGGGTTATCTCAATTATCCAACTTGATGTAGGGAAAGGAAGAATCATGAAGAAGTTAGCCTCGCTGGAAGATGCGTTCATGACC
This sequence comes from Bacteroidota bacterium, assembly GCA_048498995.1. Lineage (GTDB taxonomy): Bacteria > Bacteroidota > Ignavibacteria > OLB7 > OLB7 > JBEHWX01. The sequence continues at coordinate 20,113 of JBEHWX010000082.1, read as the reverse complement.
GAGCTGCGGGATATGTACAACGCCGAGAATCAGTTGGTCAAGGCGCTCCCGCGCATGGCCAAGGCGGCCAGCGCTCCGGAGCTGCAGAGCGCGCTGACCGACCATCTCGAGCAGACGCGTGGACAGATCGAGCGCCTGGAGCAGGTGTTCGAGGTGATGGGAGCCAAGGCCCGTGGCAAGAAGTGTCTGGCCATGGAGGGCCTCGTCGAGGAAGGGAAAGAGCTCCTCTCCGAGGAAGCCGAGCCGCCGGTGATGGACGCCTCGATCATCGCCGCCGCGCAGAAGGTGGAGCACTACGAGATCGCCTCCTACGGCACCCTCTGCACCTGGGCCAAGCAGCTCGGACTCGAGGATGCCGCGCAGCTGCTGGCGCAGAACCTGGAGGAGGAGAAGATGGCCGATCAGCTCCTTTCCAAGCTCGCCGAGGGGATGATCAACTGGGAGGCGGTCGGCGCCGCCAGCGGCGACAACGGCCGCGCCTGATTCCCGTTCGGCGAACGATGTCGTGATGGCGGTCCGGCCGGGAGCAAGACTCCCGGTCGGACCGCCGTCGTTTCCGGTCGGGCCGGCGCCCGGCGCGCGCTCCGCCGCCACCATGCAGCCGTTCTCCGCGAAGTTGCTAGCTTCCCCCCATTCCCGAGCGCCGGCGAATGTCCGGCCGTTCCCCCGGCTCGATTGATAGCCTCAATCATTATCGACCGAACGCCCATGCGAGTACACTTCACCCGCGCCATCGCGGCCGTTTCCCTCGTTGCCTCCGTCTTCACCGGCTGCGCCAGCCTCCGCGGGGAGCCCCCCGCCGGAGCCGACGCTCCCCCACCGGCCAACTACCAGCCGAACTATATCCGGAAGATCGTTCCCTACGCCAGTGTCCCGAACGCCCGTCCGTTCGTCGCGATCAGCAGAATCGAGACGAACGATCCGAACCGGGTCAGGCTCTACGTACATCTGCAGGATACCACGGCCGGCGCCTATCTGAGCGGTGGAGCCGCCGGCAAGTACCGGAGCATCTGGTGCGATCTGATCGAGCGCGTCGGCGGCACCTCCCGCTCGGTGAAGGGATTCACCATCAGGGAGGTCACCGAGGATCAGCGTGAGCCGTACGCCGTCGCGCTGGTGATGGATCACAGCGGATCGATGGGAGAGGAGCGTGCCACCGCCGTGCAGATCGCCGCGGCCGACCTGGCCTCCAAGAAGAAGCCGGAGGATGCCGTCACCCTCGTCAAGTACGACAATCACATCGAGGTCACCGCCCCGCTGACGCAGGATGGCGATCAGTTGAAGCGGAGCATCCGCGCGATGGGACTCGAGGGCTTCGGCGGGCTGACCGCGATCGCCGACGGCATCGCCGCCGGCATCAACCAGATCTCCTCGGTCGACCGCTCCCGCCACAAGGCGGTGATCGTCTTCACCGACGGACAGGACAACAGCTCCACCATCTCCAGCGATTCGGTGATCGCGCTGGCGCGCCGGAACAACGTCATCGTCTGCGCGATCGACTTCGGTTACGGCGTCAACGGCGATTATCTCCGGAACATCGCGCAGGCCACCGGCGGGTTCTACCGCCAGATGTACGGCACCAACGAGTTCGACGATGTCTTCGAGGACGTCTATCGCCGGCTCCGGAACTATTACGTGATCGAATATTCGCCGGACGAGTTCGGCGTGCACGATATCACGCTGAAGCTCTGCCCCGGTCGCGACAGCGCGATGGCGATGGCCAGCTTCGACAATACGCCGGACGTGGGAGCGATCGCGCTGCTGAACGTGCAGTTCGACGTCAACAAGGCCGACATCAAGCAGGGCTCGTTCGGGCCGATCGACAACGTGGCCTCGCTGATGAAGGCGATTCCGACGCTGGCGATCGAGGTGCGCGGCCACACCGACTCGACCAACAGCACGGGAGATCCCGATCACAACCAGAAGCTCTCGCAGCGCCGTGCCGAGGCGGTGCGCGACGCGCTGGTGAAGCGGGGGATCGCCGCGGCGCGCATCAACGCGATCGGCTTCGGCGACAGCCGTCCGGTGGCCTCCAACTCGACCGAGGAGGGGCGCGCCACCAACCGTCGCACGGAGTTCGTCGTCGTGTCGCGATGAATCCGGCCGGAACTGAACGATGAGAAGCGGGGAGGGTTCGGCGCGCCTCGAATTCAGCAATCCCGATCAACCTCGACCTGGGCGGCCGTTCGTAGTTTGGGTCGTCCGAAGTACATATCCGATTCAACAGCATTCTGACGCCATGCCTTTGATTCGCTCCATATCCGGGTTGCGCGGCACCATCGGTGACGGCCTGACCCCGGACGTCGTGGTCCGCTACGTCTCAGCCTTCGCCGCCTATCTCGGTGGCGGTCCGATCGTCGTCGGCCGTGATGGCCGGCCGAGCGGGCTCTGGGTGGAGGAAGTGGTGGTCGGGACGCTCCTGGCCTGCGGCATCGACGCCCACGTGCTCGGCGTGGCGCCGACGCCGACGGTGCAGATGGCCACCGAGAAGTCGGACGCCTGGGGAGGTATCTCCATCACCGCGTCGCACAATCCCTCGGAGTGGAACGGTCTGAAGTTCCTCAACGGCGAGGGGATCTTCCTCGACCCCGAGGAGTGCGCCGCGTTCTTCGCCGTGGTCGACCGTGGCGAGGCGCCGCTGGTGGACTGGGAGCATCTGGGGGGGCGCGTCGAGCTGGCCGGGGCGATCGGCGACCACGTCGCGGCGGCCACGACGCTCTCGTTCGTCGATCTGGAGCTGCTTCGGAGCCGGCGCTTCAAGGTGGTGGTCGACGCGGTGAACGCCAGCGGGTCATCGGCGATTCCGGCGCTCCTGGAGGAGTGTGGCTGCGAGGTGATCCGTCTCTACTGCGACGGCAGCGGGATCTTCCCGCATACGCCGGAGCCGCTGCCGGAGAATCTGGTGCAGCTGGCGGCGGCGGTGCCGGAGCACGGCGCCGATCTCGGCGTGGCGGTCGATCCCGATGCCGATCGTCTGGTGCTGATCGATGAGCGGGGCGTTCCGATCGGCGAGGAGTACACGATCACCCAGGCGGTCGATTTCCTGCTCGGCCACGAGCGCTCGCGCGACGCCGAGCGGGAGCTGATCGCGGTGGTGAACCTGTCGACGACCCGCGCGGTGGAGGATGTCGCCGAGCGTCACGGGGCGCGGGTGGTCCGGACGCCGGTGGGGGAGATCAACGTTGCGCGGCGGATGAAGGAGCTCGGCGCGGTGATCGGCGGCGAGGGCTCCGGCGGCGTGATACTTCCGGAGCTTCATTTCGGTCGGGACTCCCTGGCCGGCGTGGTGATCACGCTGATGAATCTGGCCCGCTCCGGGGGAGCGATGTCCGCGCTCCGCGGCGCGTTGCCGGCCTACGAGATCGTGAAGAAGAAGGCGCCGCTGGCCGCGGGCTCCGACGTTGCCGGCCTGCTCCGGCGCGTGGCCGAGTCGCGCGGCAACGGCTGCCGGGTCACGACCGACGACGGCCTGAAGCTGGACTACGAGCGCTCCTGGGTGCATCTGCGGAGCTCGAACACGGAGCCGATCGTCCGCGTGATTGCCGAGGCCCCCACGCGGGAGGACGCCGAGGAGCTGGCCGCGATGCTGGTGCGGGAGCTCGAAGAGAATTGAGAATGGAGAATGAAGGATCATGAAATCACGACCGTGCCTGGAGGCTGGTGCGTCCGGACGGAGTGAATGGTGGCGGAGTGACTGGTGGCGGAGTGACTGGTGGGTTCGTGAGGTGGGACTGCGTTCCCGCTCGTTGTGAGGTTGGGCTGCGGAGTGAGCCGGCGGTGTGTGACGCCGGCCGGTTCTCCGCGCCGCGCCGGGCGTGTATCATGTCGCGGTGCCAGCGGACATCGTCCGGGGGCCGGTCTCCGATGCCCGTCTACCTTGCGAGGAGTGGCCGATGGTTGGTGCCTCGTCCCGATGAAGACGGGGGCTCGCTTCCAGTGTTCAGGTGAGTACCGAATGAACGCCGGATGCGTGTCCTGCCGATGCGACGGCCGAGCTGAATATGCCGATCACCAACGGCATTGAGATGGCGGGAGGGACGGGCGGGCGCGCTCCGGGTCGTGGTAGAGAAGGTAGATGGGCTTCACCTGAGCACCAGACGGATATGACTCCACCTCCGCCATGGCGTACGTCACGGGCATCCGCCACGGGCATCCACCACGGTGTCCGGTCTGACAGTGATATCGCGATCATTTATCATGTATTCGCCTGAACACCTTGGCAACAGATGCTCCACGCCGTCATGGTCCGCATGTACGCTCATCGCGCTGGTCGCCACCGTACGGCGGTGATGTCATGGCGCTCGCGCATCCTGCATGCTCTCTGCATCCGAATCCATGCGTGCACCATGCCGCGATGCTCCCCATTCCGCCACGGACCACATAGACGGGGGCTGGGTACGTCGCTCCTGTTCCAGCAGTGATTTCATGGTTCTTCATTCCCCATTCTCAATTCTCCTCAAGGATGGCAGATTCGCCGCCAGCGCTCGACCCGACGGCTCGCAGACAATCATCTGATAGTGGCAGTGATTTCATGGTTCTCAATTCTCAATTCTCAATTCCCCACACATGGATCTTCATCACATCCTGGCGCTCGGATTTCTTCCCGGCATTACCGCGTCGGCGCTGCGGACCGTGATGGAATCGGGGGCGGAGCTCGACGAGATCCGCGGCGCGACGTCGGAGGAGCTGGCATCGCTCGGATTCCGTCGCGCCGCGATACAGGCGATGGCGCATCCGGAGCCCTATCTGGAGCAGGCCCGGGAGCAGATCGCCCTCTGCCGACACCATGGTGCGCGCCTGATGACCATTCTGGATGATGACTATCCGGCACCGCTTCGGGAGATCTACGCCGCGCCGGCGTTCCTCTTCGTGCTTGGCGAGCTTCCCGAGGAGGAGCGGATCGCGATCGTCGGAACGCGAAGCGCGTCGGTCTACGGACGGCTCGCCGCCGAGCGGTATGCCGAGGAGCTGGTCGACGCCGGCGTAACGGTAGTGAGCGGGCTTGCCCGCGGGATCGACACGTTCGCCCATGCCGCCGCGCTCGGCCGGGGCGGCAGAACCATCGCCGTCGTCGCCTCCGGCCTCGACCGGATTACGCCGCATACCGCGGCGACGCTGGCCGCGCGGATAACGGCACATGGCGCGGTGATCACGGAGTATCCGTTCGGCACCAGGGCGCTCCGCCCCTACTTCCCGCAGCGGAACCGGATCATCAGCGGGATCTCCCGCGCCACGATCGTCGTCGAGAGCGATGAGCGCGGCGGCGCCATGATCACCGCCGGGTTTGCCCTCGACCAGAACCGGGATGTCTTCGCCGTTCCCGGCCCGATCACCGCGCCGAAGAGTCGCGGCACCAACCAGCTCATCCGGACCGATCGGGCACGTCTGACCCAGGCCCCACGCGACGTGCTCGAGTCGCTCGGCATCTGTCTGCCGGCGATCGCCTCGGGAGGTGAGGAGTCCGCCGCCGCGGCGGAGGTCGGCATCTTCGAGCGGAAGATTCTCGATGCGCTCGGCGCCGAGCCGCTCCACGTGGACGCGATCTGCGATCTGGCGGGGCTCGGCGCGAGCGAGGTGCTGGTGAGTCTGCTGACGCTCGAATTCAAGGGGCTGGTGCGGCAGATGGCCGGCAAGGTGTTCGTGCGCCTCGATCGGGCATGAGGTCCGGGACGCCGGGAACCCATCGATCCGGCTGTGTCGGTTCGGCGCGGCCGGAAACGAGAGCGTCCCACCTCGACAAAGGGGCGGGACGCCGCGGATAATATCATCTGGTGGGTGGGGCGCTCCGTGCATACTTCCCGATCAGATATCCTCGCGAAGGAGACATCTATTGCCGACGCGCCTCGCCGGCGCTTCGTGACCGCGCGCTTCGCTCGTTCCGGTTGGGAGCGATGAACGCTCGCGAAGCTCCCATATGCGGATGCATAACGTCGAAGAACCGTGATCCGGCCCGCGCCAAACAGCGGCGTCCCGCCTCCGATAGGGAAAGCGGGACGCCATCGAAATCATCTATGCAGAAGCACGGGGGTGCCCGGGCTCACATTGGCGATATCGTGATCCTGGCTCCAGCCGCTGGAGGAAAGCCGAAAATGCGAGTGAGTTTTATCCGCTGCGTTCCGTCCGGCGTCGTCAGCGACCACTCAGCGAGCTTGTCGCTCAACGCCGCCTCGAGCTCGGTATTGTTCATCACGACCGTGACCGTGCCGTCGGCCTTGTAGGTGAACGGAACATTCCGGAGCTCGATCATCCGCTGCGCTCCCGACATCGGCGCGGTCTCCAGGGTCGTCGTGCGGATACTGGTGAAGATGCGCCGGGTCGGATCCACCGTCATGCTAACCACCTCCTGCGACGTTCCGCTGGACGTGCTATTCGTGTAGGTGAGTCTGAGATCGTCCGCGTCGACCCGGCAGGGGGCGGTGGTCCGGAAGGTAGCGGCGTCACCGAAGCTGAGCGGGCCGAATGTATGCTCCCCACGCGCGCTGGTCTCCTCCTCCTCGGCCGAGATGTCGTGAATGCTGAAGGCTACCTTCGTGTAGGAGGTGTCTCGTATCGACAGGATCACGAAGGGAATGGCGCGGTCGGATTTCACGCGGCGGCCGTTCTTGTAGAGAATGATCTCACCGCTGTGGGCATCCTGCGGGATCGTGGTGCCGGCGAAGTTGCCGTAGCTCCGCTCCACGGGAATCACCATGCCGTTGAGCGTGAGCTTCAGCGCGGAGGTATCGGTGCCGAGTCCCGTCGCGTCGATGTAGAGATCCGCTCCGGGAAACGCGCGGGCCGCCGGGCCGATCCCGTTGAAGTGGACCGAGTCGGGGGCGAAGGAGGTGGAGTCGAGCTGCTGGCTCGTCGATCCCGTCGGCTGCGTCGGCTCCGTGTCGTGGCAGGCGCCGGTCAGGAGCGTAATCGCGATCAGGGTCGTGGGGAGGAAGAGGTTCTTGAGCGTCATGTGGATCTGGTGTGGGAGGGAGCATGGCCGCTACCGTGGCACGTTGCCCGGTGTTCGAGGATGCCGCCGTGGCATTCTCCGAATGACACGGAACCGCGCGAGATGTCACACCGAAGCTGGCCGGGCCGCGGAATCGATGCGGGATGTCGGAGACGCCGGAGGGCGACTCTCCGCTCCCTGCGCGCGCGACAGTTCAATTCGGAGAGATGATGATGGTTGCTCCAGCCGATGCGGAATAGTCGAGGATTCGGGTAACGGCTTCACCCGACATTCCATTCGTCTGACTGGCCTGAAAATAATTCAATGCCGTTCCGAGCTCCTTGCTGTCCACATGGGCATTGAGCGAGCCATCGCCGCCATAGATAAACGGGAGATTCTGGAGATTGAAAATCCGCTGAGATACGGTGCCACCAACCACCGCATTGTACTCGATGTGGACATTGGTGATGGTTTTGCTGGCCGGATCCACGTACAGTTGCATCGTATGGCTGTAATGGGCTGAATCCTTGGTGCTGCCTCCACTCAACGCGAGCGCCCCATCATGATCAAGGAAGGCCCCGGTGCGCATACTGAAGGTGACCGCGTGATTGAAGAACATGGTGCGGGCATATTGCCCCCCACCGCTGCCGTATTTCACGTCTTCGACGAAGATCCCATGGATATCGTAGCTCGCCCGCTTGTAGGAGGCGTTCAGAATGGAAAGAACGCGGAGGATGTACACCTTTGCGGACATCACGATGTCACCGTTCTTGTAGAGGCGGATGGGGCCACTGTGTGCGTTCTGCGGAAGCATCACGCTGACGCTGTTGCCGTCGCTTCCGATCACCGGAACATCCTCCCCGGCAAGCGTCACGCGCAATGCGGATGTATCGCTCCCGAATCCTTTGCCCGTCAGGGTGACGATCGCGCCGGGGAATGCGCTCGTGGGGCTGATTCTCATCAGCTCGGGAGCGACAGTGTCGGGCTGCTGGATCTCGGGCGTTTCCGGGAGTGGTTGCTGCGTTGGCTCCTCGTGGCCGCAGGCTCCGGCAAAAAGTGTCAGCACAATGAGGGGAATGAGGAGGCCGAGGTGCTTCATCCGTCGTGATCACTAGTCATGGTAGGAAGCCGCATCGGGTAACGCGGCGTCATCGTGGTGCATCCGTCGTGGCAAGAGCGACGCATGAACACACGGCAATCTACGACCGACGATGCATCCGATTCAAACGGATGGGGATTCGGTGCGCCGGAGGTGAGGCCATCGCGCATGGTGGTGTTTTTCCCGCACCGCACCGCCGGGGAGCCGCGCCACGGCTGCAATCGATTGCGGCGCGACCCCCGGTGTACGGTTGCATCGGGGAATGCAGAGCTTCAAATTCCGGCCGGGGCGTCCGGCCCGGCAAGGCAATGTCGTCGTGCTGTCCGGTCATCATCGCCCGGCGTCGCGATCGCGCCGCTTTGAGGAGCGACACGCGGGGCAACGATGGCGGGGACGCGCGCGGCGACGGTCCAGGCTCGCCCCGTTCTATTTCAACACGATCCTGATGGACGACGTCGATCGAAGCTCGCCCAGCGCGATCAGCGAATCCACATAGTGGGAAGTCGGCGCGCCATAGTTGAAGCTCTGGGTCATCAACGAATCGTATCTGATCGACCTGATGTGTGCCCCGAGCGCGGCACCGGAGAGAGTGCCGGTGATGACCGGACCCTTCCCCACGGTGAACGGAACGTCGACGAGCTCGATGAAGCGTCGGCGCTCGTACGTATCGCGTACCTGCTCCTGCATGTGGCCGCCGCCGCCGAACCTGACATCCTCGTCGAATACGGTGAGTGAGGATATCACCATCCGCTTCCAGTCGAGCACCGCCTCCATCGAGCGATATCCTCCATCCCGGTTTCCGCTCATCCTGATCCTGGAGATGCCGTCGGAGGTCGCGGAGTCGTCCTCCGAGATCAGCTCCACATGATAGGCGAAGCGCGGCGGCAGGGTATGTCCGTATCCGCGAAGTACCGGAAAATCGGACAGGTCGAACGCCACCCTTTCGGCGAGCAGCTTCCGTGGCGCGATCGGGAGCATGAGCCCCTCTTTCGTTCTCACCGGAGCGCCATCGATCCAGACCTCCACCCTGCCGGCTCCGGGACCGAACGGGAGGACGAACATGATCGTGCTGTCGCTCGTCTTGATGACCTGCGCGGCGATGCCGTCGACGAGCACGGCCACGCGCGAGGTGTCGACGCCCAGCCCCTTCCCGTTGAGAACGACAAGCTCTCCGGGAGTCTTGACCTCCGGACGGACCCCGTCGATCTCCGGCGTAATGGTCGTCGTTACCGGATCGACGATCGTCTCCCTCTTCTTGCCGCAGGCGGCCAGGAGGAGTGTGGTCATGAGCGATGCGAGTATGATGCGCGAGATGTGAAAGCGTTTCATCGGGCGATGCTCCACTGAATGAACGCCGGCGTTACCTGATCCGGCCGATGCGGCAAGGAACCGGGATGTGGAGGGAATGTGACTCAGCGCCAGAATGCCGACGGTCCGTGCGTTCCCCCTCGGCGTCGAGGAGCGCGTCTGGACCGCTCCGCGCCCACGTCTTATTTCCCCGGCCGCATCACGATGGCGATCCGTGAGGCGGAGGTGAAGGGAAGAAGCCGCGTGACGTGGCTGCGCACGAGAGGAAATGCGTATCCCGACTGGGACTCCTTGATCTTGTCGAGGATCGTCACGACGCTTCCGATCCCGTTCCCTGTGAGGGTCGCGGTCAATACTCCGTCGGCGTCGACCGTGTAGGGGATATCGTTCAGTTCGAGCCTGGATGCTTCGCCGGTATAGGTGTATTCGCTGGCCATGCGGCCCGGGATCACTCTGGAGGTGGAATACAGATAGCCGATATCCTTGAACACATGGTTGACCGTGTCGACCACCGCGCGCATTCCGCTCAGCCAGAGCGTGTCATCCCCGCCGATCTTCACCGAGGTGCTTCCGGAGCAGTGCATCGCCAGGTCGACCTCCGCCGAGTCGAAGGGGCGATTGTCGGCCGTGGTGACCGACATCCCCCGGATCCCCTCGACGGTGACGTCGATCGTCGTCATGGTCCACTTCCGCTTCGATGAGACTCCCGGAAGCGCGGTCGTCACCTCGAAGGAGAAGACGCCGATGCGCGCTCCGTTGAGCGTCACCTCCAGCGCGCCGCTGGCCGCTCCCTCCGGAACCATGGCGACGATACGGTCCGGCGTTACCGAGCGGATCTTGCCCGGGGCGCCCGCGAAGCGCGCGCCGACCGCGGCCGGATCGCCACCGAAGCCGTGGCCGGTGATAACGACCTCCGTGCCGATCGGGCCGGCCGCCGGCTCAAGGGCAACCGCCGCCGGAGACTCTGGCGCCACGACGGCTGTATCTTCCCGACCGCAGGCGGCAAGAACCGTCAGCAGAATCGAGGCGAGCAGAATGCGCGATCCGAGAGTGTGATGCATCATCGATGTTCCCCGGGTATGAAACGGTGGAAATCCCTCATCTGGCCGGACGAAGCGTGATGCTGACGCGCGAGGCCGGCGTGAATGGGAGAATCCGCGCGATGCGGCTGGAGCGTTTCGGCGCGTAGTAATTCTCCTGGTAGGAGGAGGTCTTGTCGAGAGTCGTCAGATATCCGCCGACCTCGTCCCCGGCGATGGAGGCGGTCAGCGCGCCATCGTCCGCGACGCTATAGGGGATATCCTTCAGTCCGATCCGGTAGCTGTCGCTGCTGTATCCCTGCTGGCTGGTGAGATTTCTCGACCTCCAGGTGGCGGAGTTGTACGTGGCGAATCCGATCGACATGAAGACCCGGCGGACCGTATCGACCTTGAGGAGGAGGCCGCCGATCCTGAATGTATCCGACCAGTCGATGGTGATTCCGGTGCCGCCGGTGCAATGGGTGCCGAGATCGACCTCCGAGGAATCGGTGACGTAGGTATCCATCATATTCACCTGGATGCCGCGCAGGCCCTCGGCCCGGAAATCGACCGTCGTCTCCGCCCACTTCCGCGCCGAGGAGGGGGTGACGGTCGAAGCCGTTACCACAAAGGGAAAGGTGCCGATCCGCGTACCGTTGAGCGTGATATCGACCGGGCCGCTGGCTGCCCCGGTCGGAACCGTGGCGACGATCCGGGTCGGCGTCACCGATCGGAGCTCCCCGTTTTGGCCGGCGAAGGTCACCGCGAGCGCGCGCTGATCCGAGCCGAAGCCCCTTCCGCTGATGATGACCTCGGCGCCGGCGGGGGCTGCGGCCGGCTCGATGGCGGTCGCCGTCGGCGTCTGAGGGGCGTCGACGGGCGTTTCATCCGGGCCGCAGGCGGCCAGGAGCATCGCCAGAAAGAGCGCCGCTAGAGCCTGTTATGCACTATTTGGGATAGAATCGGCCGCGAATGGCATCAGAAGGCCATCTGAGCTAAAGCCCATATCTGATTGCCAAGCAGATAGAGCACGCAATTGAGCAGAATCGTTGATTTTGAATTGATTTCAACGGTCAAAGTTCATAACAGGCTCTAGGGTAATGCCGCTGACGCGCATGCGTTTCATGAGAAGTTCCTCCCGGACAGAAACACCCAGGCCTGGGTAACTTCTCACCTGGTGGGAGGAGGGGAGAGGGCCGCCTTGTCCCGGCCGCTCCATCTCTACGCGGACTTCTGGCCGATGTGGCTGCGATGTGGGATGATTGGATGCGGGGGGGCACCTCTCGACCGTGTAGGGGCTTTTACGCGGCGTGGGTCGGGCTCAAGAAGCGACATCCATGATTGAAAGATGTCTCGTTCGCCGCCTCAACGAACGCGGAACGATCCGGATTGGCGACGAGACATCCTTGCCCTAGACCTGAGCTTGTCCCGAAAGGGAGCGTGACCTTGAAAGCCTTAAAGGTGCGCAGCGACGGGGAGGGGGTGGAGTGGGGCGCGAAAAATTTAGTACAGGTGAGAAACTTGAAGGTGTTGAGAAGCTTGAAAGAGACGCGAATGTTGTGCGGGAGTACGGAATGCCAAAAGATGTTTTTTGCGTTGGAAAAACGAAGGGAAGGCTTCGTATCTCACCGCCACGTATTATGACTCTGTGGTGGTGGCTTCTGAGGTTAGGTTTCATTCGGATATCGCCGATGAGGTTAATGAATATCTTTATCGGACCTTTAAGTCAGGGGGGTGAGTATGGCAATGTGCTGTCCGGCTATGCATGATTGGATTGAAAATGCTGGCTGCAGAGGGATGTCTATCGTAATTTCTTCGCGAGGCTCACTGGTTGCTTTTTTGCAATTCCGTTCGGTTCCTGCTGGACTTGAAGATCGGTTTGCGCTTGCAGTTAAAGGTGTTGGGCCGGGGCCTATTTGTCTGGTGTATCAGGTCGCGATTGGCTTTTGTCCATCTTGTGGCCGAAACTTGCAATCGCATTTTGACTTGTATTCGATGTATTATTTGGAGATTGCTCGTGAGCACGCAAAAGCAAATTTGCTTGAATAGAGTACTCTTTGTGGTTGCCTATAAGAAGACCTTTGTTAAAATGTTCTGCCTTTGCGAGGCTATTCCAAAGCGTGGAGAAGATAGTAAAAAACAGGTGGAGAGCTCATCATTCATACGGAGTGCCTCGAGGACTACCATTGTGAGCGCTAAGCTTGCCCTGATAACTCTCCGGCTGATTCCTGATGACCGCTGGCAACAGCCGGCTGTTGCCAGCTCAGAAGTCGTGCCACCGCCCAGGATGTCCACGTCCGAAATATCGGCACGTGCTCAGTGGCATTATCTACATCCTTCGTACCGGTTGCCGGTGGAAGGCTGTACCAACCTGCTATGGCTCCGGATCCTCGGAGCATCGCTACTTCCAGATCTGAGTCGAGCATGGCATCTTCTTACCCTAGAGCCTGTTATGCACTTTAAGAGCTGAATTCGTACTCTTGGGGCATGAAGCAGCGCAAAGAGAAGAAGATCCGATCCGGCTATCCCAGCAATGTCACCGATGAAGAGTGGGCGTTGCTTGCTCCATACCTCACGATGATGACCGAGAATGCTCCGCAACGAGAACACTCTCTACGCGAGGTCTTCAACAGCCTTCGATGGATCGTCAGAGCTGGTGCGCCCTGGCGGATGATGCCCAACGATCTGTCTCCCTGGACGGTTGTCTACCAGCAGACCCAGCGATGGCTGGCCGCCGGCGTGTTCCAGACACTCGTCGATGATCTTCGAGCGGTCATGCGCATTGCCAATGCCCGAAGCGAGCAGCCCACGGCTGTGATCTTCGACAGTCGCACCGTGCAGTCAACACCGGAGAGCGGAGCACGGGCTGGCTACGATGGAGCCAAGCGTCGCAAGGGCTCGAAGGTGCACAGTGCGGTTGGCACGCTGGGACATCTGCTGGCGCTGCATGTGAACGCGGCTGATGAGCAGGATCGAGCGCAGGTTGATGAGCTTGCCCAGTAAGTGCAACGGGCGGCCGGAGAGAGTGTCGAGATCGCCTATATCGATCAGGGTTACACCGGAGACGCCGCGGCCGATGCCGCCGAAGCGCACGGCATCGAGCTGGAGGTTGTCAAGCTGCCGGAAGCCAAGCGAGGGTTCGTGCTGTTGCCACGGCGTTGGGCCGTCGAGCGGAGCTTCGCATGGATGGCGCGGTTCCGTCGGCTGGCCCGCGATTATGAGCGATTACCGCAGACGCTCGCTGGCCTGCATCTGCTAGCATTTGTCATGATCCTGATGCGCCGCTTTGTCGACGTCCTCGAAATTCTCAGGCAAAGTGCATAACAGGCTTTAAACGTTTGAACGGAGAGTGTTGTGTCAATAAGATATCTGGCTGGAATGGAGGGGAAGATTGTCGGTGGGGAATGCGCTGGATTTTTTATTCGTATTGAGAGTGTTTCCGAGGGGGCGCTGGATTGTTTGATCCTGATTTGGCGGGAAGATCCGCGGGTCGGCTACGACTACTGGGTCGAAAACGTTGACGATATTGGGCCGTTCTTGGAGGAAGTCGGATGGCAGGTCGAGTGGCTTAAATAGAGATAGCGAACGACTGCTTCTCCTGTCCGGGATCAACATATAGGGGTGCTAACATCATACTTGCCTTCAAATAACAACACCAGGCGCTCTCAGATTCTGCTCGCTCTTGCTTCTGGTGCGTGTCGGCGGAACTTCATTGCGAGAAACAGCAAAGGAATAGATCGGAATGGATATGATAGTTTCTTGACGTAGGGAACGTCGATCTGGGATGGGGTATGTTGTGATGTTTAGTTGGTGGAGTGTTTGATGTTGTGGGGCGCAAGTTCTTATTTGAAGAAATAAAATGAAAGTCCGCGATTTTGTAAAGGAGCTACTGCCTCTAGCTCCGTCTCTGACTGAGCTCGAGAACTGGGGCGTTGTGGGTGATGACGTCTCCGTTATTTTGAGAGGCTATCATGTGGATTGGGTGGGGCGTGATGCGCCATTTTCTGATCAGCTCGTCGAGCTGGTCTTTCAGTATGATGCGAGTGCACTTGAGGTCGGGCAGTTCTCGTTTCTTGGTGAGGCCGTTGAGTTTGGCGATTTCTTGATCGTCGGAACAATCGGATCGGACTGGCTGGCATTCGATACGCTCAATGGAAGCGTCGTCGGGATTCACGACGATACGGGGGAGGTGATGTTTCGCCTGGCGGATAATGGCGAAAAGTTTCTCGATGTGTTGATCGCATTTTTACGCCACGTGAAGAGGCAGTTTGTGGAATTTGACCGGCCGACATCTGACAATGAAAATGAAGAGGTGATGTGTAGGGCTGCCCAGGAATGTGCCCGCTTGGCAAGCGATGAAGATCTGCTCGACGTGTACAAATGGTTGTTCGGGTGCTTCAAGTGACATACTTATCGGAAAGAAGTGGCGTGACATGCATTCCATGAGTGCTATGTACACGGCTTGTTTTCTTCCGCGCATAACGCCACCGGGCGCTCCCAGATTCTGGGAGCGCCCGGCGTGTATAAAGCTCGATTGTTCCGACCTGCTCAGGCGATCGTGATGCGCTCGTCCAGGTAGATGTCCTGGATCGCGTTCAGCAGGGCAACGCCATCCTTGCGCGGACGCTGGAACGCCTTGCGGCCGGAGATCAGGCCGGTGCCGCCGGCGCGCTTGTTGATGATCGCCGTCTTGAGCGCCTCCTGCGTGTCGCTCTCGCCCGATGATGCGCCGCCGGAGTTGATCAGGCCGGCGCGTCCCATGTAGCAGTTGGCAAGCTGGTAGCGAGTCAGGTCGATCGGGTTGTCGGTCGTCAGCTTCTCGTAGACTGCCTTGCTCGTCTTGCCGAAGTTGAGCGCCGTGTAGCCGCCGTTGTTCTCTGGAAGCTTCTGCTTGATGATATCGGCCTGGATCGTCACGCCGAGATGGTTGGCCTGGCCGGTCAGGTCGGCGGCCAGATGGTAGTCCTTGTCCCCCTTGACGCTGAAGGCCGGGTTCCGGAGGTAGCACCAGAGGATGGTGGCCAGGCCGAGCTCGTGGGCATAGGCGAAGGCCTCGGCCACCTCGGTGATCTGCCGGGTCGACTCCTCGGAGCCGAAGTAGATGGTGGCGCCGACGGCCGCCGCGCCCATGTCGTAGGCCTGCTGGACGGTGCCGAACATCACCTGGTCGTACTTGTTCGGGTAGGTCAGGAGCTCATTGTGATTGATCTTCACGATGAACGGGATCTTGTGCGCGTACTTGCGGGCCACCATGCCGAGCACGCCGAAGGTCGAGGCCACCGCGTTGCAGCCGCCATCCAGCGCCAGCTCGACGATGTTGGCCGGATCGAAGTACTCCGGGTTGGCGCCGAAGGAGGCGCCGGCCGAATGCTCGATGCCCTGGTCGATCGGGAGGATCGAGACGTAGCCGGTGCGGCCGAGGCGGCCGTTGGCGAAGATCCAGGCCAGGTTGTGGAGCACCCGGATGTTCCGGTCCGAATGAGCGTAGATCCGATCGACGAAATCGGGGCCCGGCAGATGGAGCGTTTCCTTCGGGATGGTGGTGCAGGTGTGATTCAGAAGGGCTTCACCCTCCTGGCCGAGCAGTTCCTGAATGCGTTCGATCATGATCCAGCCTGTATGAATAGTTGAACGTGTTGACGGATCCTCGTGGCGCCGGTGGCGCGCAAGACTACAAATCTACCCCGCACCGGCCAATCGGACAACGTGTCGAAGCCGTTCCGGCGGAGGATCCGGCGCGAACGCACGCTGAAGCACGCGCTTCAGCGCACGCTGAAGACGTGCGCCTACCTGGGGATGCCATCGGGGCAATGAGGCATTGCGTGGTCTGAGGGGCGGCCACGGGGGCCGCCCGTACGGATGCGATGGGGGAGGAGGCCAGTGGAAGAGCCGGATGACGCCGCTCGGGAATCGATGGCGACTCCGGCAGGGGCGGTTGACCGAGGGGTGGCCACGGAGCCCCATCCCCTACGATTGAGAGGGCAGGGACGGTGTGGGACGGCGACGGAGAGTCGCGAGTAGCAATGAATGGCGAGAGGTGACGAGAAGATGGGATGAGAGGGCCGCGCGCACGGCATCCGGGCCCGCCCGAGATTTCATGCATTCAGCATTCTTCATTCTCAATTCTCTTCACGTTGTCGAGCCGGCTCAGCCGATCTCGATCCGCTTGTCTCCCTTCTGGATCACGATCTTGCCCGGACGGTGATCCACCTTGAACGAGCGCTTGAACGAGCGGCCGATCTCCTTCCACTCCTCGCGACGCTGGCGGGCCAGCAGACGCTGGGCGCCACGCTCCACCTTCTTCTCGTTCGGGTAGAACGCATCGGCCGCGTCGAAGGCAAGGCCGATGCCCCAGCCGAGGATCGGGAAGATGGCCCAGTTGACTCCGTCGCCGGCGAACACGTTCATCAGCACCAGGAAGCCGTTGACGATCATATAGGCCTTCAGGTGCTCGAAAAATTTCTGCTTCCGGCGCGCCTTCCACGTCTCCCGCGCCTGCTCGATGCCGGCGGTGGCCGCGTGCTCGTCGATGGCCGCGCTGAGCTGGTTCGGATCGATTCCCAGCTCCTGGGCCGTCTCCATCAGCTCGTCGTGCGTCAGCCCGCCGGCCGGACCCTGACGCTCGAGGGCGCGCTGGAGAATCGCGTTGACTTCTTCCTGGCTGTATCTGCGTGGGCTCTGCTCGCTCATCGTTCTGACTCGTCTCGTGAAGTTCTTCGATATTCGACCTTGCAGACCGCTCTAACGGCCACGACGCGACGGTGTTTCATCATTTCGCAAAGATCGACTTCGGGAGGTCGAAGGTAGCGACGACCGGAGCATGGTCGCTCGTGCCTGTTTCCTTCCTGACGGTACAATCTGTTGCGTGCCGCGCCAGCGGCTTCGATGCAAAGATATAATCGAGACGCCATCCGAGATTCCGCTCCCTCGCCGCGCGCCAGAACGGCCACCAGGTGAACAGCCGGTCGTTGTCCGGATCGAGCATCCGTCCCACGTCCACCAGATCCTTCCCGATCATCTTCTCCATCAGCTCCCGCTCGTCCGGACGGGTGCCGATGATGCCTGGTTTGTTCTGGCTCGGATGGATGTCCCTGTCGGTCCGGGTGATGTTCATGTCGCCGCAGAGGATCAGCCGCGCTCCCTCGTCGTGGAGGTCGGCGACGTAGGAGCCCATCGCCCGCATGAAGACGAGCTTGGCGTCGTAGTCCTTGCCGCCGTTCGGGATGTAGACCGACGCGAGCACCAGATCGCCGACCCGGGCCTGCACGATCCTCGCCTCCATGTCGAAATCGGGGTGGGTGAACTCGGGGCGCTCCGGGGCGAGCGTTTCCCTGATGTGGAGCGACACGCCGGAATACCCTCCGGAGGAGCCATGCCAGTAGTTCCAGTAGCCGGGGAGCTCCGAAAGCGCCTCCGGCACCTGCGTCTGCGCGGCCTTGATCTCCTGCAGGCAGATCACGTCCGGCGTGTCCCGTTCCACCCACTCCAGGAACTGCTCCTGGCGGGCGCGGATGCCGTTGACGTTCCAGGTCGCTATCCTCACGTTCATCGTCGTTGCCATCGGTCTGCCACGGATCGTGTGTCGCTGTCGTTGTACCGAACCTGCCGCGCCGTTGCTTCGCGCGCGCGAAGGCCGCAAATATCGCCCGGGATCTCGGATCGGCCCGGGACTCGGGATAGCCCGGGATTCCGGATCAGCTCGTGATGCGGGAAAGGAGCGTGTGCGCCGGTTCCACGTAGAGCTTCTCGAGCTCCGGCAGCTCGAACAGATGGCGCACCAGCTCGCGGCGCACATCGTTCGGGCCGAGGAAGCGGAAGGAGAGGATCAACTGCTCCGGGTTTTCCGGAACCGGCTCCATCTTGTAATCCACCAGCGCCTCCTCGTAGAGCTCCGACAGCTCGGCCAGCGTCCGGCGCGTGGCCGGCGTGTTCGGCAGCCGGAACTTGAACGCCCGCGCCGCCTTCTTGTGGACCCGCTCCTCGACCTTCTTGAGCAGAAGGATCATCAGCACGGTAGCCACGGTGATCGACAGGGCGAGCACCACGAGCCCCGAGCCGATCATCATGCCGAGCGCGGCCAGCAGCCAGATCATCGCGGCGGTGGTCATGCCGCCGATGCCCCCACCGGGCTGATGGAGGATGGCGCCGGCGCCGAGAAAACCGATGCCGGTGACGATCTGCGCGGCGATGCGCGTGGCGTCGCCGCCGAAGATGCGTGCCATCTCGAAGCTGACGAACGTGAAGAGGGTGGCGCCGACGCAGATCAGGATGCAGGTCCGCAGGCCGGCCGGCTTGCCGCCGACCTCCCGCTCCATGCCGATCGAGCCGCCGCAGAGCACCGCGGTCAGGAACTTCAGCAGCAGGCCCGGCACCAGGTGCGCCAGGAGATCATGAGTTTCGAAGAGCTCCATGGGGGAATGTATGCCCGTTGCCGGTGCGTCGCAAACCCGCGCGCCCGGAACGAGCGCCGGAACGAGCGCCGGAAGGATCGCGCGAGGCGGAAGGGATCGCATCATGATGGGGGAGGGAAACAAGCCGCCGAGGGGGAGGGCGGGTAGGGGGACCCGCCGGCACGATGGAGCTCGCGATACGCGGGGCGGGATATTCCGGTGACATGCCGCCGGCCGGATGGCGCGCATGGATGATCACGCGGGGAGATGGTGCCGGCGCCGTTCCGCGTGTTCGTGCCCCGCGGAATCGGGCTGAAACCGGGGCCGCGTCACATTCGGCAACGATTCGCCAGTCAGGGGCACCTGGCCGATGCTGTCATCACAATGAGCGGTGAAACTAGTATGTTCCCCTCCGTCCGGCCCCGTCGACCGGGCATTCCATCGTTCAATCTCCCGATTGTGCAGTTCCGTCTAGTCCTGTTCGCCGGCATCGGAGCCGTCTCGTTGAGCCTCGGTGCCTGCGTCTCGAAAGTCAATCTTCCACCCCGCCCCCGACTCGAATGTCCCGTGCCGGTTCCTCTGTGCGTCCCGGAGCGTGCCGGCGGCGTGGCCATCGATACATCGAGCGGCACCGGCGCCCCGTACCTCCGGATAGCACGGGTGATTGGGATGGATTCCGAAGCCGATGAGCTCGGCGTGAGCTTCGGCGGACGTCGCGGCGCGCGCGAGGGGGTCGTCACCATCCGCCGTCGCCAGCGGGATGCGGCCGGCGGCACGGCCGCGGGTATCGACGAGATCCGCCAGCTCCGCCTGCCGGCGCCGGATCACGGCGTGGCCGGCGATCAGATCCCGGCCGACGACGTCGACGGCTCCATCGGCGGCGGCGCCGCCACCCCGCGCGGCGACACGCTCCTGGTGGCCGCCCGCGCCTCCGGCTCGCTCGCCGGCGATTACGACATCTTTGCCGCGCGCTACCGGGATGCCGCGCTCGAATCCCCACGGCGGATGCCGGTCTCCGAGGCCGGCTCCTGGGACGCGCAGCCGGCGCTCTCGCCGGATGGGGACGCGCTCTACTTCGCCAGCGATCGTCCCGGAGGGCTCGGCGGCACCGATATCTGGGTCTCGCGCCGCGCCTCCGACGGCTCCTGGTCCGCCCCGGTCGATCTCGGCCCCGGCATCAACACCCCCTGCGACGAGCTCACCCCCTTCGTCAGCTCCGACGGGCGCTGGCTCTATTATTCCTCCTCGGGACGTGAGAGCTTCGGCGGCTACGACCTGTTCCGCGCCCCGATCTCCCGCGGCGAGGTGGGGGGCGCCAGCAACGTCGGCGCGCCTCGAGTAATACGTGGTGTTGGTTCGTATCAGTTCGTTC
>JBEHWX010000081.1:0-27396 GCA_048498995.1 Bacteroidota bacterium | reverse complement strand
CCACCGGGGCACCGCCGGTGCCGGTGCCACCACCCATGCCGGCGGTAACGAACACCATGTCCGAGCCGGCCAGGAGCTGGCCCAGCTCTTCGCGATCCTCGATGGCGGCGTCACGGCCGACGTTCGGGTTGGCTCCGGCGCCGAGCCCGCGGGTGAGCTGCTTGCCGACCTGAATCTTCACCGAGGAGAGATTCTTGGCCAGTGCCTGCACGTCCGTGTTGACCACCAAGAACTCGCAGCCGGAAAGTCCCCGGTCGACCATGCTGTTGACAGCATTGCCGCCGCCCCCTCCGACGCCGACGATCTTGATTTTTGCGCCGTAATGCTCTGCCGAGCGATCAAGCTCGATCATAACGACCCTCCGTCTTGTTGCTGGTTGATATGGGCTATTATCAGGTTAGAACTCTTCAAAAAATCTTTTCATGCGCGACAGGATCGACACGCGCGAATCGCGCGGGATCTCCGCTTCCTTGAACGGAGCATCCTCGGTCGGCTCCTCGACCGTCGGCGGCTCGTGCTGCGCGCGTCGGAACGCGTCGATCACCA
Organism: Bacteroidota bacterium; assembly: GCA_048498995.1. Taxonomy (GTDB): domain Bacteria; phylum Bacteroidota; class Ignavibacteria; order OLB7; family OLB7; genus JBEHWX01. The sequence continues at coordinate 26,850 of JBEHWX010000081.1, read as the reverse complement.
GTCCCACCGCGGTGGAGTAGATCGGGCTCTGCACCTCCGGGGCGAGCGCCGAGCCTCCGAATCCGGAGGGGATGCCGAGCTTGACCGGGATGCCGAGCACATCCTGCGCGAGCTCCACCGAGCCACGCAACAGCGCCCCGCCGCCGGTCAGGATCGCGCCGGCCGAGAGCCGACGGAAGTAGCCCGACTTCTTGAGCTCCACCAGGACGAACTCCAGGATCTCCTCCATTCTGGGCTGGATGATCTGGCTGAGCATCCTCTTGGAGATCTCCATCGGCTTGCGGCCGCCGATGCCGGGGATCATGAACACGTCGTCGTTGAGAATCATCGACTCCATCGCGTAGCCGTATTCCCGCTTGATCCGCTCGGCCTGCTCGCCGATGATGCCGAGCCCGCGGCGGATATCGTCGGTGACCATCCGGCCGGCGATGCCGATCACCGCCGTGTGCCGGATCGTCCGGTCCTCGAAGATCGCGATGTCGGTCGTGCCGCCGCCGATATCGATCAACGCCACGCCGATCTCCTTCTCCTCGTCGTCGAGCACCGCGTAGCTCGAGGCCAGCGGCTCCAGCACGATGTCGTCGACCACCAGCCCGGCCCGCTCCACGCAGCGATAGATGTTCTGCGCCGCGGTCACCAGCCCGGTGATGATGTGAACGTTGGCCTCCATGCGAAGGCCGGACATGCCGACCGGATCGAAGATCCCGTCCTGGCCGTCGATGATGTATTCCTGGGGGATCACGTGGAGGATGCTCCGATCGCTCGGCATCATCACCCGCTGCGCGTCCTCGAGCAGCCGGTCCACGTCCTGTTGCGTCACCACGCGATCCGGGTTCGAGATCGTCACCACTCCCCGGCTCGGGAACGCCTGGATATGATCCCCGGCGATCCCGACCGATACCGAGCGAACCGCTACCCCCGACTGCTGCTGCGCCTGCTCCACCGCCCGCTCGATTGATCGCACCGTCTTCTCGATGTTCACCACGACCCCGCGGTTGAGTCCTTCCGACGGGGAGTGACCGATGCCGAGGACGTGGATTCCGTGAACGGAATCATCATCCCTCTCGGCAACGATCGCGCATACCTTGCTGGTGCCGATGTCCAGACCCACCACGATCTGGCGTCTGTCGTTCGGCTGATCGAGCGCTCGCTGCTGTTCCTTGGCCATAGTTCCTATCGATGTCGAGGTATCCGTTGCTCGTAGCCGGCGAACCCGCGCGCGCGACGGAAGGGATCGCGCGGCGACGTCCGCCACATGCTCTCAGGTCTGGCTCTTCTTCACCTGTCTCCGGCCGGGGGGCACCGCCTCGGTCCGCGCGTCCGGCCGGACGCCGGACCGCGATTTCGGCGTCGCCGCTCCCGCGTGGGGAGGTCCCGACGAGACACCGGCGCCGGCCGCGCCATCACCGTCATCACCATCGGCCGCCGAAGCGCCCCTGCTCGAGGCGCCCGTGCTCGAGGCGCCCGTGCTCGAAGGGCTCGCGCTGGAAGCGTTTCCGCTCCCCGCCCCGTCGGACTTGACCGCCGCGGCGCCGCGAAGCTCGCCGCGCCAGCGGACCACCACATCGTTCTCCCAGCGAAGGTCGATATACGACGCCTTCGATGGTCCCTCGGCGTTGAAGGCCGTGGCCAGGAAGAGTCCCAGCTTTCCGAGTCGTCCGGCGAGGCCGGCCGGAGCGCCGGCGCGGATCGGCACGCCGCCGTCGGCGGTAACGAGCGTGTATTCGCCGCTCGGCTCTCTCCGGATCTCGGAGATCTGACGGTAGAGCCCCTCGTCGAAGCTCCTGATGGTATCGGCCACCGCCAGCGCCTCGCGCACCTTCATGCTGTCGAGCGCTCCGTTGCCGGACGCGGCGCCGGACGCTCCGTTGCCGGGCACTCCGTTGCTCGCGGAGGCGGGGAGCATCACGCCGGTGAGCACCGGCACATCGAAGCCGGCGGAGCTGAACCGGTAGGGGAGCCGCACACCGGCGGAATCCAGGTACTGCGGCGCTCCGGAGAGGAAGGTCATCGCCACCGGCGCGCGCTCGGTGATCTCGATCACCAGCGTCCCGTTCTCGCCGCGATAGGCGGCGGCGCGGGCGATGAACGGATGCGCGGTCAGCCGTCGCTCCAACGCGTCCAGGTCGAGCCGCTGCAGCGAGGCCCCGTCGGGGATCGCCGCGCTCGTGGCGATCTCGGCCGAGTCGAGGATCGAGCGCCCGACGATCCGGATCCGCCGGACCTCCTCGCGCGCCACCCATCGGTTGGCCAGCACCACCAGCCCGATCATCGCGCCGAGCGCGGCCAGGCCGAGCGAGGCACGCGAGGCGAAGCGCCGCGTCTCATCGCGGGTCGGCTCCGGCCGGACGACTTTCGGCTTGCGTACGAGCTTCCTGCGGGCTTTCATCGGTACGGGCTCATCGCCCTGATTCTGGATCTTTGAAACGACCGTTGGTCACCGCGACCATCGGTTGGCTCGACCATCGGTCGGCGCGACCATGGGCCGCGGCCGGGGACATCACTACCGGCCGACGCTGCTCTGCTGGAAGCCGACCGGCTTGATCTCCAGCTCGAGATCGATGTCGAACTTCCTCTTGACCGCGTCGCGCGCGATATCGATCAGCATCAGCACATCGTGCGCGGTGGCCGCGCCGAGGTTGATGATGAAGTTCGCGTGCAGATCGCTGATCTCGGCGTCGCCGACGCGGCGCCCCTTCAGATCGCACTCCTGAATCAGCTTCGCGGCGAAGGTACCGGGCGGATTCTTGAAGATGCTGCCGGCGTTCGGCCACTTGACCGGCTGCGAGTTGTTCCGCTTGAGCATCGTCTCGCGCCGCATCGTCTTCATCGTGGCCGCGTCGCCGGAGGGATAGTCGAAGGTCGCCTCGAGTATCACATCCCCTTCGAGGCCGGAGGTCCGGTAGGCAAACCCCCCTTCCTGCTTGGTGATCTTCACCAGACGATCGCCGCGGATCAGCTCCACGGTGAGCATGTGATCGGAGATCTCGCCGCCGTAGGCGCCGGCGTTCATGATCACCGCGCCGCCGAGCGTGCCGGGGATGCCGGCGAGCATCTCGGCTCCCTGGCGGCCGTGCGAGATGCAGAAGTCGACGAACTTCGCCAGGCGGATCCCCGCGCCGGCGGTGATCGTTCCGTTCTCCTCGAGCCGCGCGTAGCCGAACCCGGCCTCCAGGTTCACCACCGCCCCGCGGATCCCCTCGTCGGCCACGAGGATGTTGCTTCCGTTCCCCATCAGGAAATAGGGAACCTGCTGGCGTCGGAGGTAGCGCACCAGCGAGAGCGCGTCCTCCTTGTCGAGCGGCTCCAGATAGATATCGGCCGGGCCGCCGATCCGGAAGGTCGTGTACTTTGCCAGCGGCTCGTGGATCGCGATCCTGCCGCTGAACGCCCTCCGGATATCGTCAAGAGCGATCATGCCTCGACCACCGCCTCGCGCGCCTCGAGTCCCTGAAGGATGTCGTTGCCGACCTTCCAGATATCGCCGGCGCCCATGGTCACCACGATATCGCCGGGATGGATCAGCTCCAGCGCCTTGTCGGCCAGCTCCGCCTTGTCCGGCACGTAGACCACGTTCCGGTGGCCGAAGTCCCCGGCCGCGTCGGCGATCAGCCTGCCGTCGATCCCCTGGATCGGACGCTCCCGCGCCGGGTAGACGTCGGTGACGATCGCCACGTCGGCATTCAGGAACGACTTGCCGAAATCCTCGTGGAAGTCCCGCGTGCGGGTGTAGGTATGCGGCTGGAAGATCGCCACGATCCTCCGCTTCCACCCGCGACGAATCGCGTCGAGCGTGGCGCGCACCTCGGTCGGATGATGCGCGTAATCGTCGATCACCATCACCCCGGCATGCTCCCCCTTCACCTCGAAGCGGCGGTAGACGCCGTGGAACTTCTCGAGGGCATGGCAGATCGCCTCGAAGGAGACCCCGACCTCCAGCCCCACCGTGATGGCGCCGAGCGCGTTCTTCACGTTGTGCTCCCCCGGCACGCCGACGGTCACCTGCCCGAGCGTTTCGCCGCGGCGGACCACGGTGAAGGTCGAGGAGCGCTCGTGGAACGACAGGTCCACCGCGCGCACGTCGCACTGCGGGGAGAAGCCGAAGCTGATCACTTTCTTCTTGAGCGACGGCAGGATGTCCATCAGCGACGGCTCGTCCAGGCAGAGCGCGGCGAAGCCGTAGAAGGGAACCTTGTTGGCGAACTCGATGAACGCGCGCTTGATGTCGTCCAGGCCGGAGTAGATATCCAGATGCTCCCGCTCGAGGTTGTTGATCACCGCGATCGTCGGCGACAGCGACAGGAAGGAGCGGTCGAACTCGTCGGCCTCCACCACGGTCCACTCGCCGTGGCCGAGGCGGGCATTGGAGCCGCCGAGGCTGGAGAGCTTGCCGCCGACGATCACCGTCGGGTCGACGCCTCCCTCGATCAGCACCAGGCCGATCATCGAGGTGGTCGTGGTTTTTCCATGCGTGCCGGCCACGGCGATGCCGTACTTCATCCGGGTCACCTCGGCGAGCATCTCGGCGCGGCGGATCACCGGGATCTTCCGGCGCATCGCCTCCACCGTCTCCGGATTCTCCTCCGGGTTGATGGCGCTGGAGTAGACCACCACGTCGACGTTCGAGACCCATTCGGCCTCGTGCCCGCGGGTGATGATCGCGCCGAGCTCCTCCAGGCGATCGGTGACGTCGCTCTTGGCAAGGTCGCTGCCGGTGACGGCGAATCCCTGATCGAGGAGGATCTCCGCGATGCCCGACATGCCGATGCCGCCGATGCCGACGAAATGAACCTTATGGATGCTTCTGAACACGTCCGCTCCTGCTCCAAGAATATCGTAGTGCCGGCCCTCTGCGCCGGCTGACGGATCCGGCTGACGGATCCGGCTGACGGATCCGGCCCGCGGAGCGATGCTCCGCGGAGCGACGCTCCGCGCCACCCTCTTCCGTCGATCATACGCTCACGTTTCCCCCGCTCCGTCCGCCGACGAGCGGAGCTTCCTTCCTGATCGATCTCCGCGTTCAGCCCCGCTGCGCGCGGCGATCGGCGTCCCGCTCCGGACCGCGGCGGCGCGCTCCGGATCTGGGGCGGCGGCCGACGCGATGCTCGACGCCGTTGGCGCGCGACCACTCGACGAGGGTCCGCGCCAGCACCATGCTCCGCTCGAAGCCACCGGTCCGCAGCCAGAGAGGGCGGCGGCGGGAGACGACCTTGATCCGGGCCACCGGGAAGGAGCGCCCGCGCACGTGGGTCTCTCGGCGGAAGCCGATCCACTCCACCGTCTCCGGCGTCAGCACCCGCTCCTTGAAGCGGGTACGGAACAGGAGCTCGCGTCCGCGGATGACGACCGTCCGATCGGCCAGCGCGACGAACGCGAGGGCCAGCAGCGCGATCACGGCGAAGGCGCCGAGGAGATAGACCACCGGATCCTTCCAGATCAGCTCGAACCGGTCGCCGGTCATGGTGCCGCTGATCGCGACGTAGGCGACGAGCGTGACCCAGTACCCGATCGTGGCCAGGTAGTAGATGTCGAGCTTCTGCTTAAAGGTTTCTTCCTGCATAGCGAATCGTCCCTACAGGGTTCATCCGTCCGCCGCCGGCACCGCCGGTCGCCGGCCATGCCGGCCTCGCGCCGCGGTCGACGTTATCCGCGGTCGATGTTGTCTGCGATCGACATTGTCAAAGAAGCCGCCGCTCAGGCCGTGGCCGGGGCCAGTCCGGCGCGCTCGCGCGGCATCACGTTGGCGTGCTGCGAGATGTTCAGCAGCACGCCGACGGCGGCGGCGCTGAAGAGCACCGAGGTGCCGCCGTAGCTGATGAACGGCATCGGCAGGCCGGTGGTCGGCACCAGGCCGGTGGTCACGCAGGCATTGATGATCGCGTAGACGCCGATCGTCAGGGAGATCCCCGCGGCCAGGTTCCGTCCGAGATCATCCGGCGCCTGGCGCGCCACCAGCAGCCCCCGCCAGACGATCACGCCGAAGACGGCGAGGATGGCGAGCGTTCCGAGGAATCCGTACTCCTCGCCGATGATCGAGTAGATGAAGTCGCCGAACGGCTCCGGCACGAAGAGCCGCTGACGGCTCTGCCCGGGGCCGACGCCGAAGAAGCCTCCCGAGCCGAAGGCGAGCAGTCCCTGGTTGAGCTGATAGTTCCCGGCGGAGGCCGAGTCGGCGCCCCCGGAGGAGTGCATGCTCACATAGGCCATGATTCGCTTCATCCGGTACTCGGCCGAGACGGCGTAGAGCGCCGCGCCGGCAAGCCCCACCCCCATCACCGATCCGAGCTGCAGCAGGTTCACCCGTCCGACGAACAGGAGCCCCATGGCGAGCATGAAGATCACCGAGGCGGTCGAGAGGTTCGGCTGCAGGGCGATCAGTCCGCAGACGATCGCGATCCAGAACATCATCGGCATGAAGCTGAACTTCCAGTCGCCGATATACTCCCGCTTGTCGGCCATCATCACCCCGAGGTGCATCAGCAGGGCGAACTTCGCCAGCTCCGACGGCTGGAAGGAGATCGGCCCGAGGTTCACCCAACGGGTTGCTCCCTTCATCCGCGTGCCGTCGAGCAGCACATACACCAGCAGCCCGATCGCGGCCACCAGAAGCGGCTTCGACCACTTCTCCAGCCAGTGATAGTCGATCTTGGAGAAGACCAGCAGCACCACGATGCCGGCCAGCACGCGCGCGGCGTGGCTCCAGAAGAAGGTCTCGGCCGATCCGGTCTTCGCGTTGGCGAACCCGGCCGAGGCGGAGTAGACGAACGCCACCGAGAAGAAGAGGAGCCCGAGCACCGCCAGCAGGATGAACCAGTCGTTGTGACCGATCTGTCCGGCGCGCCTTCCACGTCCGATATCAGAGCTCGACGCGCTCATTCTCCTCCGTGCCGAGGGCCATCACGAGGCTCTTGAAAACCTCGCCGCGGTGCTCGTAGTTGTCGAACATGTCGAAGCTGGCGCAGGCCGGGGAAAGGAGCACCACGTCCCCCGGATCGGCCATGGAGCGGGCCATCGCCACGGCATCCTCCATGCTCCATCCGGCCCGGCGGGTCGGAGCCACCCCCTCGAAGGCGCGCTCCATCTCCTCGGAGGCCTCTCCCACCAGGATCACGCACTTGACATGCTCGCGAAGAAGGGGGAGTATCGTATCGTAGATGTTCTTCTTGCTCCGTCCGCCGGCGATCAGGATCACCGGCTCGGTGAAACTGGAGAGGGCGTACCAGAGGGAGTCCACGTTGGTCGCCTTGGAATCGTTCACCCAGCGGACGCCGTCGAGCTCGCGCACCGGCTCCAGGCGATGTGGGACGCCGGGGAACTCCCGGAGCGCGCCGGCGATCACCTCGACCGGCACGCCGAGGGCGCGGGCGCCGAGGGCGGCGGCCATGGCGTTGGCCAGGTTGTGCGGGCCGCGGATCCTGATCTGGTCCGCGTCGATCACCCGCTCGGCCTCCGAGCCCGGATCGAGCCGCAGGTGGAGCGCGCCGTCGCGCAGGAAGGCGCCGGCCTCGAGCTCGTCGCGGAGGGAGAACCCGAGCACGCGGGCCCGCGTCCGCTCCGGCAGCTGGCCGAGCGTGGCGTCGTCGGCGTTGTAGATCAACGTATCCGACGGCTCCTGATTCATCGTGACGCGGAACTTCGCCTCGGCGTATTCCCGGAGTGACGGGTAGCGGTCCATGTGATCCGGCGTGATATTGAGCACCATGCCGATTCTGGGACGGAAGGTGGAGATCTGTTCGAGCTGAAAGGAGCTCGTCTCCAGCACCACGACGCTCTGGCGGTCGGCGTCGCGGGCGATCCGGCTGAAGGGGAGGCCGACGTTGCCGGCCACGAAGGTGGTCCGGTCGCGGCGCAGGATGAACCCGGTCAGTTCGGTCGTCGTCGTCTTGCCGTTGGTACCGGTGATCGCCACCACCGGCGCGGCGCATCGGCGCCAGGCCACTTCGATCTCGCCGGTGATCTCGATGCCCCGCTGGCGGGCGCGCTCGATGATCGGCAGCGTATCGGGGACGCCCGGGGAGAGCACGATCACGTCGGCATCGAGCACGCGATCGGTATGGCCGCCGAACTCGTAGTCGACGCCGATCCGTTCGAGCTCGGCGATGGCCGCGGCGCTCGACTCGGCCGGCTTGGCGTCGCTGACGAAGACCCGGGCGCCTTCTAGTAGCAACAACTCTGCCACGGCCAATCCGGAGCGCGCCGCCCCGATGATCGAATATGTTCTGGTGCTCTCTGTCATGTCTCGTGCGCCGTCGGATGCGGAATGCATCCGCGGCATCTCGTTCTGCTATCTGACTTTCAACGTTGTCAACCCGAGGATCGCCAAAAGGCCGGCCACGATGTAGAAGCGCATCACGATCTTCGCCTCCGGCCAGCCGCTCAGCTCGAAATGATGATGCAGCGGCGCCATCTTCAGCAGCCGCCGTCCCTCGCCGAAGCGCTTGCGCGTATACTTGAAGTAGGTCACCTGCGCCATCACCGAAAGGGTTTCGGCAAAGAACACGCCGCCGAGAACCGGGATCATGTACTCCTTCTTCACCAGGATCATCAGCGTGCCGATGGCCCCGCCGAGCGCCAGCGAACCGGTATCCCCCATGAACACCTGCGCCGGATAGGAGTTGTACCAGAGAAAGCCGAGCCCGGCGCCGAAGAGCGCGGCGCAGAAGATCGACAGCTCGTCGGCCCCGCGCAGATGCGGGATGCTCAGATACTTGGCCACCATCACGTTGCCGGACAGATACGTGATGATCGCCAGGGCCAGCACCACGATGCTCACCGTCCCGATCGCCAGCCCGTCGAGTCCGTCGGTGAGGTTCACCGCGTTCGAGGTGGCCGTCAGCACGAAGATCACGATCGGGATATAGAAGATCCCGAAGTCGAGCAGCCGGTCCTTGATGAACGGCACCGTGGTCGACGTGTTGATGCTCGCGAAATCACCCGGGAACCATTCCGGGAAGAAGTAGATCGTCCCGCCGAGCACGAATCCGATGAACACCTGGCCGACGATCTTGTAGCGGCCGATCAATCCCTTCCGGAGCTTCTTGACCACCTTCAGGTAGTCGTCGAGGAAGCCGACGCCGCCGAGGAAGATGGTCACCACCAGGGCCAGGATCACGTAGGCGCTTTTGATGTCGCACCAGAGGAGCGCCGGCACCACCAGCGAGAGGAGCACGATGAGCCCTCCCATGGTCGGCGTTCCCGCCTTGGCCATGTGGCTCTTCGGCGCCTCGCGCTTCCCCTGCTCGCCGATCTGATGACGTTTGAGCGCCTTGATGATTCTCGGCCCGACCCAGAGCGCGATAATCAGCGAGCTGATGGCCGCAGCGGCCGCGCGAAAGGTCACGAACCGGAAGAGCCCGAAGCCCGGGGGCTGAAAGACCCTCTCGATGTACAGAGCGAGATAGTAGAGCATATAATCAGTAGCCAGAGCCATTCGGGGCGAGCTTCACGGAGCTCGAACGGACCGACCGTTCGGATCAGTCGTTCGGCGTCCGCTCGAGGATTCGCCGCACGATCTCCTCCATCTTCATCGAGCGCGATCCCTTCACCAAGATCAGGTCGGCCGGCGCCAGGCGCTTCTCGATGGCGCGCGCCAGCTTCTCCTTGTCGGCCACGTGGACCGTCTCGACACTGCCATCGGCATCGGCCTGGCGCGCGGCCAGGAATGCCTTGCGCATGTCGCGGCCGTGGAAGTAGACGGCATCGACGGCGCCGAGCGCAACCAGCTCGCGGCCGACGCGGGCGTGCTCCTCGGCCGAGGAGCTCCCCAGCTCCTTCATGTCGGCCAGCACCGCTATCCGCTTTCCTCCCGAGCCGGGGCGCATCGCCGCGAGCGTTCTGAGCGCGGCGATCACCGAATCGGGGTTCGCGTTGTACGTGTCGTTGAGCACCGTGGTCCCGTCGGCGGCGCGCACCACCGCCAGGCGGGCGTAGCCGGCGGCGTAGGAGCGCGGGCGGAATTCCCCGAGAGCACGCGCGACCGAGCGGAGCGTCACCTTGAGCGAGAGCGCCACGGCCGCGGCGGCCAGCGCGTTCTGCGCCGTGTGGATGCCGGGCGTCCTCAGCTGCACGGTCACCGGCGCGGTTCCCTTTCTCGTATCCTGAATCGTCAGCGACGGCGCGCCGTCGGCGTCGAGCCGGCCGGCGGTGCCGCGCACGTCGGCGGCGCGGGAGCGTCCGTAGGTCACGCGGCGGGCAAGGCGCCGTCCGAGCCGCGCCACCTGCGGGTCGTCCAGATTGACGAACGAGGTGCCGCCGGACGCGGCCAGAAAGCGGAAGAGCGCCCCTTCCTCCTCGGCCACTCCCTCGATCGAGCCGAGCAGCTCCAGGTGCTCGCGTCCGACGTTCGTGATCAGCCCGTGCGTCGGCTTCAGGATCCGGCAGAGCCGCTCGATCTCTCCCGGCGTGTTGGTCCCGATCTCCACCACCGCGGCCTCGTGCGCCGCGCCGATGCGGAGGATCGTGGCCGGCACGCCGATCAGGTTGTTCAGGTTCCCCTCGGTCCGGAGCACCTGGTAGCGGGTCGCCAGCAGATCGGCGACGAGCTCCTTGGTGGTCGTCTTGCCGTTGGAGCCGGCGATGGCGATCACCGGAATCGCGAAGCGGTCGCGGTGCGCCGCGGCGATCTGGCCGTAAGCCTCGAGCGTGTCGTCGACCACCAGCAGCGGCAGCCCCTCGGGCCCGTCACCGCGCTCGCGCCACCGCGCGTCGACGATCGCCATCGCGGCCCCCCGCTCCCCGGCCGCGGCCAGGAAGTCGTGGCCGTCGAAGCTCTCGCCGCGCAGGGCGATGAACACTTCCCCGGTTGTCAAAGAACGGCTGTCGGTCGAGTATCCCTTCACGACGCGGCGGCGCGCGGAGGCCGCGCCGGTGAACGCGTGATGCGGAAGAAGCTCGACGAGCTCCTTGATCGTTCCATGGCTCATTCGGCGGTCACCTCGTCGATCGCTCCCGCGTGGCGGGCGGCCCAGGCGCGCACGACTTCACGGTCGTCGAAGTGGCGTCGCTCCGATCCGATGATCTGATATGTCTCGTGCCCCTTGCCGGCGATCACCACCAGCTCTCCCGGCCGGGCCGATTCCAGCGCGTGCCCGATGGCGCGCTCGCGATCGACGATCGGCTCCACGTTGGAGCCGCACTCGATGCCGGCCATGATCTCCCGGATGATCTCCTCGGCCGATTCGCTCCGCGGATTGTCCGAGGTAACCACGACCCGATCGGCCAGCCGGGCCGCGAGCTCTCCCATCACCGGACGCTTCCCCCGGTCGCGGTCGCCGCCGCAGCCGAAGACCACCACGATCGAGCCGTCCGGGTTGAGCCCGCGCGCCGATCGGAGGACGTTCTCCAGCGCGTCCGGCGTGTGTGCGTAATCGACGATCGCCGTCACGCCGTTGCCGAGCCGGATCGACTCCATCCGCCCCGGCACCGCGCGCAGACGCGCCGTGGCCTTGACGAGCAGCGCCCGGTCGATGCCGAGCGCCAGCGCCAGCGTCACCGCGGAGGTGACGTTCCATACGTTGAACGAACCGACCAGCGACGTTGTCAGCGAGATCGTTCCGCCGCCGAGCGCATCCGGGAGCGTCAGGCTCCAGCTGGAGCCGTCGGCGGCCAGGCGCACATCGGAGATGCGTGCCTCGGCGCTCCGGTCGGCGCCGTAGCGGATGGCGCGGGCGCGGGTATCGGCCAGCATCGCCTCGCCGCTCGCGTCGTCCACGTTCACCACCGCCACGCTTCCGGAGCCGAGCCCGTCGAAGAGGATCTTCTTGGCCGCGCGGTACTCCTCCATCGACCGATGGAAGTCGAGGTGATCCTGCGTCAGGTTCGTGAAGATGGCGCCGGCGTAGTCGAGCCCGGCGACCCGCTTCAGGTAGAGGGCGTGGGAGGAGGCCTCCATCACCACCGTGTCGCGATCGGCCGCGGCCATTCCGGCCAGAAGCTCCGCCAGCTCCGGCGACTCCGGCGTGGTGTAGCCGGTCGGGACGAACTCCCCGTCGATCATCACGCCGAGGGTGCCGATCAGCCCGACCTTCCGTCCGGCGGCGGCCAGCAGCTGCCGGAGGACGTACGCGGTCGTCGTCTTGCCGTTGGTGCCGGTCACGGCCAGAAGGGTCATGCCGCGCGCGGGATCGCCATGGATCGCGTGGGCCATCTCGGCCATGGCGCGGCGCGCGTCCTCGACGAGCAGCAGCGTGGCGAGGCTTCCGTCGAGAAGTCCGGCCGGCATCAGCTCCGGAGCATCGGCCACCACGACCGCGGCGCCGTTGGCCAGCGCGGCCGGAAGGAACTCCACCCCCCGGTCGTCACGGTCGTTGACGGCGACATAGAGATCCCCGGCCACGACGCGACGGCTATCGTGGCGCACGGCCGCGACCGAGCGCTCGCGGCTGCCGCGAACGTCGACCGGACCTGAGAGGACCTCGAGTATGGTCTGGAGCGATGTCACATGTTCTGGGGTCATTCCCGCCGGAAGCGCGCCCGAGGAAGGGATCGGCTTCGAGGCGACGGGACGATCAATCGTCGCTGCACTGAAGGATGGCCACCGGGGAGCTCGTCGGGAGCTGCGATCCGGGGGCGGGGGCCTGTCCCCGCACGATGCCGCCGCCGGAGACTCTCGGCTGGATGCGGCTCGCGTTGAGAATGTTCAACGCCCGACGCAGGGACATTCCCCGCACATCGGGCATGGTCCTCGGCCGAGCCGGGACCGCGGTCTCCAGCGTCACCACTCCGAGGCGGTCGTGGAGCATGCCGGGAGTCGGCATCTGGGTCGAGACGAAGGAGCCGGAGCCCTCGACGAGCACGCGGAATCCGGCGCGCTCGGCGATCGAGCGGGCGGCCGCCGGATCGATCCCCCGCAGATCGGGGACGTGGATCCTGCCGACCATCCGCGCCGGCCGGGTCCGGAGCGTGTCCGGGGCATCGGCGATCGCCGGTGCCGGCGTGGTTCCCTCCATCGAGGCGTTGACCACGCGGCGGGCGATCTCGCGGAAGATCGGCGCTGCCACCTGGCCGCCGTAATAGCCGTTGGAGGGGGAGTCCAGCAGCACCAGCAGGGTTACCTTCGGATCATCGGCCGGAAAGAATCCGGCGAACGACGCGTTGTACTTCGACTTGGAGTAGGCGCCGTCGGCCAGCTGCTGCGCCGTGCCGGTCTTGCCGGCGATCCGGAGCCCGTCGATGCGCGCCTCCTTGCCGGTTCCCTCCTCGACCACGCCGACCATCAGCTCGCGGAGCGTGTCGGCGGTGCGGGAGGAGATCACCTGGCGGATCTCCTGCGGCTCGATCTCCTCGACCACTTCCCCCTCGCGATCGAGCCGGCGCTTGAGCAGATGCGGCTTCATCATCACGCCGCCGTTGGCCACCGCGGCGTAGGCCGCGACCAGTTGCAGCGGGGTCACCGAGAGCTGATAGCCGAAGGCCATGAACGCCTGGGTCTCGGCGCCGAACTCTCCCGGCTTCTTCACCTCGCCACGGGCCTCGCCCGGCAGGTCGACGCCGGAGATGATGCCGAAGCCGAAATCCCGCACATACTTATAGAAGCGCGGGGAGGGAAGGCGCCCGGCGATCTTGGCGAAGGCGATGTTGCTCGACATCTCGAACGCCCTCCGGATCGGCATCATGCCGGCCGGGTGATCGTCGCGGATCGTGTGCCCCGCCAGCTCGTAGGTTCCGCCCTCGCCATCGATCTCCTCATCGGTCCTGATGGCCCCTTCCTCGATCGCGGCCGCGGCGGTCACCACCTTCATCGTGGAGCCGGGCTCGTAGGTATCGGTGATCGCCCGCACGCGGATCGAGGCCGGATCGGCCCCCTTCACGTTGTTCGGATCGTAGCCGGGATAGGTCGCGATCGCCAGAATCTCCCCGGTCTTCGGGTCGAGCGCGATCGCGGTGCCGGAGGCCGCCCCGGCCCGCTCCACTCCCTTGCGAAGCTCGTCCTCGACGATCCCCTGCATGGTGATGTCGAGCGTGAGCACCAGCCCCTCGCCATGCATCGGACGGGAGAGGGGGAAATCGATATCGGGACGACGGCGTCCGACCGCGTCACGCTGCATCACCATGTAGCCGTCGACCCCGCGGAGCGCCTCGTCGTAGAAGAGCTCGACGCCGCTGAGGCCATGATTGTCGATATCGGTGCACCCGATCGCCTGAGCGCCGAGCGAGGCGTACTCGAAGCGGCGGAGGGGCTCATTGATCTTGATCAGCCCGTCGTCCTCCAGATCCTTCAGCATCGCCAGCGGGGCGCCGCTCACCTTCCGGCGGAGCCAGACGAAGGAGGTTCCCTTGGCCGTGATCTTCTTGAGGAAGGTCTCCTCCGGCTCGCCGAGCGCGCGGCTGAAGGCCTGGGCCAGCTTCCTCGGATCGGAGACCTGCTTCGGATCGACCGCGAAGGAGATGCTCAGCCCGTTGGTGGCCAGCAGAATCCCGTTGCGATCGAAGAGGGGGCCGCGCTCGGCCTGGAGCACGACCTTCGACTCGTACTGCCGCCGCGCCTGCTCGGCGTACTCGGCGCCGTGGACGATCTGCAGCATCACCAGGCGGACGGCGACCACGAGGAGTCCGGCCGTCAGGAGCGCGCCGGCCACGTAGATCCTGCGCGGATCGCGGTGGGGGCGGGGCGGGGAAATCTTCGGCTCAACGCCCGGCGTCGGCATCGTCGGCTCCGCTCCTCGTCTCCGGTTCCTTCGCATCGTTCCTCGCTCCGGCATCACCGCCATCGCTCCGTCGGCCATTCCGCGCGTCGGCATCGCGGCCGCTCGCATCGCGGCCGCTCGCATCGCGACCGTTCGCGTCGCGCCCTTCGGCGGCACGGCGACCGGTCGGCTCCAGGGCCACCGGCGGATAGGCCGGCTGCACCAGTCCGAGCCGCTCGGCGGCGATCGACGAGACCCGTTCGACCGACATCAGCCTGAGCAGCTCGCCGCGCATTCTCTCGTTCTCGCTTCTGACCTGATCCCGCTCATGCTCCAGGGAGGTGATCGACTCCAGGAGCTCGTTGATCCGAATGGCGTTCGAAACGTAGAGCACGGCCAGCACGGCGGCCACCATCAGCATGGCCGCGGTGAGCC
Organism: Bacteroidota bacterium; assembly: GCA_048498995.1. Classification (GTDB taxonomy): domain Bacteria; phylum Bacteroidota; class Ignavibacteria; order OLB7; family OLB7; genus JBEHWX01. Next base: position 11,791 of record JBEHWX010000081.1, on the reverse strand, counting down.
AGCGCCGCATGAAGGGGCGGAACCGGCCGTTCACCCGGAACCTGAGCCCGAGCTGCTCCGACCGCGTCGGGGTCGACGAGGCCGGAACCGACGAGGCCGGCATCGGCGCGCGGCGCTTCCGCGGAGGTTCGATATCTGTCGTTACTGGCATCGGACGAGAGGAGCTGGACCAGCGGAGATCTCCGGGATCTCATGAACGTTCGTGCTCTTGCACCCGCTCGGCCACGCGGAGCTTGGCGCTGCGCGCGCGCGGGTTGCGTTCGATCTCCCCCTCGGAGGGAGCCATCGGCTTGCGCGTGAGCACGCGCAGGCGTCGGACTTTCTGGCATCGGCAGACCGGGAAGTCGGGGGGGCAGACGCACCCTTTTTCCTCCTGCCGGAATGCCTCCTTGACGATCCGATCCTCCAGGGAATGATAGGTCAGCACCGCGAAGCGGCCGCCGGGGAGGAGCAGATCGACGAACTGTTCGAGCGCGGCCTCCAGCTCCCCGAGCTCGTCGTTGACGTAGATCCGGAGCGCCTGAAACACGCGCGAGAGAGTCTTGACCCGGAAGGGGACCGGAATGATCCGCTCGATGACATCGCGCAGATCGGTCGTCGTCCTGATCGGCCGGCCGGTCCGTTCGCGGACGATCGCCTGCGCGATCTTCCAGGCGGCCGGCTCTTCGCCGTAGGTTCTGAGGAGGGTCGCCAGATCCTCAGCACTCAGGGAGTTGACGACCTCGCGCGCCGACTCGGCCGGTCCGGCCGGGTCGAAGCGCATGTCCAGGGGCATTTCCTGGCGATAGCTGAGGCCGATCTGATCGGAGTCGAGCTGGCGACTCGACACACCGAGATCGAGGAGCACGCCGTTGATGGCGATCCCCTCGCTTCGGAGCCACTGGCAGGCCTGGGTGAAGTAGGCCTGGCGAAGGAAAAACGAACTGTCGAGCTCGGCCGCGAAGCGCTCGCGCGCGTTGGCGATCGCTCCGGGATCGGCGTCGAACCCGTAAACGCGGCCTCCGGCCGGACGCACCAGCTCGAGCACCGCCGAGGCATGGCCGCCGCCGCCGAGCGTGGCGTCCACGTACGCGCCGCTCCGATCGGTGACCATCATCTGGATCACCTCGGCGAGCATGACCGGAATGTGATATTCCTCACTCATGGATCGCCTATCGGGCACGCATGCCCATTACCGATCCGGCCACGACCTCGTAGGACTCGGTCCGACGGCCCAGATAGGTGTCGAAGACATCGGGATTCCAGAATTCGATGTGATCCATGGCACCAAGGATCAGCGCCGACTTTTCGATACGGGCGAAGTCCATCAGCGACTTCGGCAGCATGATCCGGCTCTGCTTGTCGATCGAGACCTCGTCGGCCCAGAACAGCAGGGTGCGAAGGAAGTAACGATCCTGATCGTTGTATTGATTGAGCTGCTTCAAGTTCTCCTCGAAGCACTTCCACTCGTCCAGGGGGTATGCGTAGATGCAGGGGTCGTCGTCCGGACCTCGGGTGACGACAAAAGTGTCGCTCGCCTCAGGCGAGATGCTCTTGCGCATCTTCGCTGGGATGTTGACGCGTCCTTTGGCGTCTACCGAGTACAGCTCCCGGCCTTTGAAGAACGACATGCAGGGTTAATCAGACACTCACGAACCATTCTCTCCCACTTTCACCCACCACCGGCCGCTAAAATATGTTTTCCCCTACTATCCCACTCCAAAAACGATGGGGATCGAACAAAAAAAGTCGGGCTTTCACGGAGGGTCGACCGACCGGCCATCGGGCCGGCGTCGAGCGGACGTGGTGAGGGAGCCGAGGCTCGCGCACCAAAGATCATTCGAGGATCGGAGAAACGGTCTTGGGGACCGGTTCCCGCGAAATCAGAGGATTTGGGCGGAAATGCCGTCGGGTGACGGCCATCGCTCCGGCATCTTCATCTCCACCAATCGGGTCTCATCGTTCCCGCATCACTCTCCGGCGGTCCCGCTCGGGCCCACCGGAGCTCATGCCGCGTGGCGACATTATCATCACATCATCTTCCGGAATCGATCTCTTCAGGCCGGCGGACTGTGGACAACCAGGTCGGTGCATGAACACCGCCAGGCTCGCCGCCGGATGAAGAATTGGCAATATACGGCCGGTTTGAAGTGGAACATTGCGTGAAACATCCGGTTTCCCACCGTTTTCCCCCAACATTCTCCACTTTTCCACTCACTTATCCACATTCCCCACATCCGTTCACATCTTGCTACATTCTGGTCGGGATTCGACACCTGGTCCGGTACCCCGTCGAAATAATATGTGCATCCGATCACCACGATTTATTGGGGCAATTCCCGGACGATTTTCCAGCCGGCCCGCTCCTCCCCCACAATCTCCCACCGGGGATACGCGGAGGATCGCCGATGAACCGACCCGGCGCCCCGCCAGGGACGCCGAAGGGCACCCGGGATGAACCGGCGCCGGCCGATACCCGTCGGGCCCACCCGACATGAGCACCCGCCGCCGCGCCGACGCACACGGGACCGGAACGAGCCGGGGCTCCCTGATCGCTCCCGTCTCCGATGGCCTCGCCTGGCGTGTGCGCCGCGACGCCCGGCGTGAGTCACGCAAGCATCCGACAACCCCACACCGGCGGGGCGGCCACGGGGCCGCTCCTACGATCCACGCATCGGTAGCCGCCGGTCGGGAGCCGCCTGCGGGTAGCCGCGCGTCTTCAGCGTGCGCTGTTCGCGGTATCACGGCGCAGCCTGAAGAGCTGCGCCTACCGTCTAAGACGGGGAGCCTTGTTCGGCCGGTAGCCGAACGTCGTCAGCGCGCGCTCTTCGGCCGGCGGAGGGAGCCGCCACGGAGCGCCGCCCGCACAGCCCACGTCGTCGGCACGCGTCATGGATGCCACGGCACCCCCTGCTCGACGCCTCGGGCACCACACGTCTTCAGCGCGCGCTCGTCGGCCGACGGAGGGGCGGCCACGGGAAGCCGCCCGTGCATCCACGTTTCCAATCCGGACCGGAGCGTCCGCACCGTGATCGAGCGGCCGGCCATCCCCCTCCCGGCCGGCCTGGCCGCGAGCGACGCATGAAGATCCGCCGTTCACGAGAGGCTCCGCGCGAGCGACGCGGACCGGGTGAGATCTACCCCCGGCACGGCTCACGGCGCCGACCGGACAACGCGACCGAACGGCGCCGACCGGAAGGAACACCGGGCGAGCGATGGGGCGATTACCATCACGGTTATCATCACGATGCATCTTCCGGCACCTTCCGCGCGATCGGGTCGAGGGAAACGGTCACGATGAAATCGCGCGATGAACATTCCTCTCGTCGCGAACGATCATGTCGCGACGACCGACGGGAATTATCCGATCACGATACAACGCGTGATGCCGATCCATTGCGTCGCACGGCGAGCGTCGGAGCGAGAACGGAAAAGAAGGAAATGGGAGGATGGAGGTATGCTCGAGGCGGGAGCGCGGCCGGTCGATACTCCGGGAAACCGCATGAATGCTGGATTCGCGGGATATTCGGCGTATCGCGTCCGCGCGGCGTTCATTGCGCGACATAAAAAAACACCTGCTCCTTACGGGGACCACTGTAAGGAGCAGGTGAATCGCGATTGGGACCTCGATACAAAAAGCTGGACCTCTTGAGTGTTCGTGCTGCCTTCTGGACAAAAGCAGCCGTAACACTACCCGGGTCAAACATAGCCCCTTTTTGCCCCCCTCATCAACTACATCATTGTGTAGTTTTTGGCCGGCCTGTCGATAATCCCGTCCTGATCGTGATTGAAATCCCGATTGGCTCATCGGGAAATTCCGTCACCAGCGGATGCCCCGGAAGCACGTGTTCATGCGGGCTCCAGGGATATCGCTCGGGAGAAGGACGCCGGGAAGAAACGCAACAAGGGCCCGCGCCATCAGGCGCGGGCCCTTGTTTGTCATGAAGGATCGCGATGTCGGTTGCGCGCGACGGCCTTGGCGATGACGCGCAACGGCCGACGGCGACGGTCAGCGTTGGCCGCCGGTCGGGTCGAGCGGGGTCGGGCCCGACGGAGGAATCGTGTAGAGCACCGAGAGTCCGAAGCGGACCTCGTGCGCGCTCCAGTCAACGCCGCTCACCGGAGAGGTGAGCGCCAGCAGCCCGGCCACTTCCGGGCGGATCGAGAGCGTGCCGCCGACCGGGATATCGTAGGCAAGGCCGAGCGAGATGCCGGCGGCCATGCCGCTCCGATCCTGGATATCTCCGGAGCCGAGATTCCGCTCGCGGCCGCCGTCGGTGAAGCGCGCGCCGCTCGGCGAGGTGAGCTGCTCCTTCTGCGTGAACGTCCCCCCGATCTGCATCCCGAGGCTCGCGCCGAGTTCCAGCAGCAGCGGGAAGGTGGGGCCGACCTGGTAGGTCACCATCGGCTCGATGCGCACCGAGCTCATCGTGGCGTCGAGCATCAGCGTGCCGACCACCGGCATGATCCGCCCGGTGTTGTCGATGGCCTCGCCGATCGACTCATCGACCTGGAAGCTCGTCTTCGACGTCGCGTAGCCCACGCGCAGGGCGTAGCCGATATGCGAGGCGAAGCCCTCGCCGATGGTGGGACGGAGCCCGACCACCGCCGAGACGCCGAAGCCGCTGCCGGAGCCGCCGGTAAAGCGGGCATCCTGACTCGTCCCCAGGCAGTTCGGCGCGCCCGGGAGCTCGGTGAAGGAGGCCGAGGGAACGCCCGCGGCGCCCGCCACGTGCCCCCCCACCTGCCAGAGCATCCCCTGATATTCCGATGAAGCGTTGGTCTGCGCGCTCCCCACGCCGACGGCCACCAGCATACCGCAGCCGGCCAGAACCATCGAGCGGAGCGAATTCGATATATGATGCATCAGATTCACCTCGTTGATATTACTGGACGATGATCATCGGTACACGCTGGACGAGGGCTCCCTTTCTGAGCTCGCAGAAGTAGAGGCCCGAGGAGAGCTGGCTGGCGTCGAAGTAGCTCTGATGCGTCCCGGCCGGCAGCTCGCCGTCGACCAGGGTCGCCAGATGCGCGCCGCGCGCGTCGACGATCACCACGCGGACATCTCCCGGCTCGGTGGTCTCGAACTCGATGGTCGTTCCGCTCCTGAACGGATTCGGGCGGACCGCGTTGACCTTCAGCGCGCCATCCATGGTCACCAGCCGCTCGCCGCCGGTGAGGCAGATGCCGAGCGCGTCGAAGCGCCCGTCCTGCTTGGTGAGCGTGAGGGTCTCGAACGGAGGCCCGGCCGGGAAGGTCATCCCGACGGAGTCGACCACCAGCGGCGTGTTGTCGCGGTCGCCGATGAGCACAAGGCTCTCGATCCGCGCGATCTCTCCCTGCGACGGAAGGGCTCCACCGGCCAGATCGATATCGATCACGCGGTCATCACCGTCGATGCGGGAATCGCTCATGGTGGCGGTCATCCCGGGGAGGGATGTCGACACGCGCTTCGGCGCCAGCACCGTGTACCGGTGCCGGATCCGCAGATGCATCGAGGTCGATGTCAGCTTGTCCAGGTTCGCGCCGTCGGAGATCAGCACCGGGATCGCCACCTCCTGATTCACCGTGCCGGTGACGTTCGGGATGGAGATCGTGAAGCGGATCGGGAGGATATCCTCGCCGACGGCGGTGAGGGTCATCGGCACCTGGATCGTGGTGCCGCAGGGATCCCCCAGGGTGAGGGCCAGCGGCTGCGTGTAGGCGCCGGCGGTTCCCTCGGTCCACTCCACCTGGAGCGTGATCGAATCGCCGCCGGCGATCACGGTCGGAAGGTCCGGGCTGAGGATCCGCACGCCGGCCGGGAGGCCGGACGCGGTCACGCGCCGCGGCGCCGAGCCGGTGTTCCGGAGCACGATCGTCTGGGTTGCCGGGGTGTTGGTCTTCACCTGGCCGAAGTCGATGCTCGCGGCCGAGAAGCTCGCCGTCGTGGTCAGCACGGTGCCGCTCAGGGCGATCTTCATCGGCAGATCGCACGGCTTCCAGCCGAGCGTCAGCTCGCCGAGCTGCGCCTGATCGCCGGTCGGCGAGAAGGAGACGTCGATGGTCTTGGTCTCCCCCGGCGCGATGATCAGTTGTCCCGGCGCCTGATAGGTGAAGGCGGCCGAGCCGGTGATCGACGAGGTGTAGACCGTGTCCGGGATGGGACCGTTGTTGGTAAGCCGGACCTGCCGCGTGACCGGGGCCTGGCAGCCGTAGAGCGTGTCGAACTGAAGCGCCATCGACTCGGCGATCAGGCTCGGTGCCACGCGCGAGGCCCCGAGCGCCACCGTGGCGGTGACGCCGCACGGCTGCGACATGATCCGCATCGTGGCCGGGAAGCTCCCCGGCGTGGTCTCGCTGAAGGTCACCTTCACCGGCTGCGAGCCGTTCGGGAAGACGATGATCGGGTTGGTCGGCGAGGGCATCGGATCGAGCGTGTAGGCGGTGGAACCACCCAGGTCGATCGTCGTGATCGTGTCCGGCACGGTGCCGTTGTTGGTCAGCAGCAGCACGGTGTCGGCCGCTCCCTCGCACGGCGTGCGCTGGCTGAACTCGATCGTCGTGGTCGACGGAAGGAGTCCGGCGGTGTCGCGACGCGCGAACAGATCGATCGAGATCGTCGGCGCGTTGGCCGCGGTGGTCGTCAGCTGCAGCGACGCGGTCCGGTAGCCATACCCCTTGGGGGTGTAGCGGACATGGAACTTGATGCTGTCGCGCGGATTGATCACCGCGCCGGTGAGGTTCTCCAGCAGCGCGAACTCGGCGGCGTTGGCACCTCCCATCAGCGTGGAGGTGATCGTCACCGCCTCGTCGCCGATGCTCTTGAGCACGATCGTGGAATCGACCGACTCCGGCACGCTGCAGAGATAGGACTGGTAGTTGAGCGTCCGCTGCACCTGGAGCGATGCGCCGGCTCCCTTGAAGCCGCTGAGCGCGATGGTGATCGGCGTCATGCAGGGGTTGCCGACCAGCTTGATCGTCCCCTCGCGGAGCCCCTCGCCGGAGGGATTGAAGCGGACCACGATCGAGTCGACTCCGCCCGGCGGAATCGTGATGGCGGTCTTCGGGCTGATCACCTGGAACCCGGCGCCGGTGAGCGTCGGCGGCTGCAGCACGAGCGGCCGCGTGCCGTCGTTCCGGATCTTGAGCACGGAATCGCGCGAGGTCTGGCTGCCGTTGAGCACGCCGAAGTCGACCGTGGAGCCGGGGATCACCAGTCGGGCGCTGTCGCGCACGGCGATGATCGGCACCTCGAACACCTTCCGGTTGTTGGCGTCGGTGTAGATCAGCAGGCTGCCGGTATAGGTGCCGGCCTGCGGAATCTTCACCACCACCGTGATCGGGCCGCTGGTCTGCGGCAGGTAGGAGGAGGGATAGGTCGACGGGGTAAGCACCTTCACGTCGAGTCCGGTGGCCCGGATGCTGTCGATCTTGAAGGTGTTGTTCCCGAGGCTCTGGATCGTGATCGTCGTGTCGAACTCGCGATCGCAGGTGACGAAGCGGAGCGTGTCGGCCGAGAGCTTGGCCACCGAGCGGAGCGCCTCGGAGGCGAGGGTGGAATAGGAATCGTTCAGCGTGAAGCCGTACGGGATGGCGCTGATCGGCACGTCCGCCTCCAGAAGGTGAGGCGCCGGATTGATCGGTATCACCGCGGTGACGTATTGCCCGTCCGGGAAGGTCTCATCGAAGGTGACCGGCTGTCCGTCGAGCTTCACGCCGCCGTTGGCGGCCGAGGCCGGGGCGATCACCCGCACGTAATGCTCCCAGTAGAAGGGGATCTGCGGCGCGCGCGGCAGCCCGCCGTGCTGCGAAAGGTTCGGCGAGATCCACTGCAGCGCCGGGCGGAACATCGGGGCCGGATAGAGGAAGACCATCGACGGATCGCCGTACATCAGCCTGACCACCGTGTCCCGACCGTTGCGGTTCACCGTGGTGTCGATGCCGGAGGTATCCCCCGAGACCGACATCTGCCAGATGATGACCGGCTTGTCCGAATGGATCTTGATCGGGCCGTAGATCGGGAACTGATGGAACGCCCCCCGCTTGGCGATCACGACCTCCTTGAGAAGGTGATCGTTGGTATCCAGGTGGGTGCTGTCGGCCGTGGCCATCACGCGGATCCAACTGAAGCGCTGGCGCTTGAACGGCCCGGTATAATAGAGCGTGCCGGCCATGCTGTCCGGCAGCTCCGGCTCGACCAGCGTCTTCGCGGTCCAGACGCCGTCGGTATAGAACTGCGGCGGCGGCTGCGGCGGGGTTCCACCGCCGCCGGGAAGATCGACCGACTTGACCCACGGAGCGCTCGCGGAGTAGGCCATGGAGGTGAGGCCGATCGGCTTGTTCGCGGTGACGGTGGTGCCGGTCAGGTCGGCCACCGGATCCCCCTTCGGATCGATCGAGACGGTGCTGTAGGCCTGGTACCGGTTGAGCACCACCTGATAGGCGGTGTCGGCCAGGTGCGAGAACCGCGCCCGCTGCTTCGGCTTGATCGTCACCACCGTTCCGTTCTCGACCGCCGTGATCGTGAAGCCGCTTCGATCGGCCAGCTCCGAGTTGCCGGTCATCGTCCCCACGATATAACTGGTGCCGTAGGTGCTCGTCGGCGGGACGGTCCAGGTCTCGGTTCTGTACGGTTTGCTGTAGGTGATATGGACCGACACCGGCTGATCGGTGCTGACGATCAGCGCGCGATCGTTGACCGTGTCGTTCCCCCTGTTGTTCTCATAGTACTGCATGATCTGGAAGAGCTGCAGCAGGGGCTTGGTCACGTAGAAGCGATTGCCGGCGGCGATCGTGGCGTTGTTGATCAGATAGGTGCCGTTCGGCCAGCGGATGCTGACCATGGTCTGGCGCGAGCAGAAGATCTCGATCGAGAAACGGATGGTCGTGTCGTTCCTCTCGGCCAGGGTTACCACCGGCGGGAGCGTCACGATGAACTCTTTGCCGATCGGGACCTGTGCCTGTGCTCGCCGGGTCATCCCCCCGAGGCACAGAAGAAGCACGAATAGGATATAGTACGGTAGTCGCTGTCGATGCATGGATCACCCCTTGGGTTGCACGAGGTTGCCGGACGAGGGCCGGCGTGTTGGGCGCGAAGCACGGGCGTTCGAGGCGGGCAGACGGCCGACCGGCCGAAATACCGAAAGGAACAGACCGCCCCGGGCGTGGATTGTTACGCGGGGCGCCGACGTGATCCGCTGATTCCGGATATCCGAACGGGGTGTGCGCGACGGGCGCCGCGCGATTCGGATGGGGATCGGAACATAGGAAGAAGAGGGAGACCGAGGGCCGGTCCCCCCTCTGACGCGCACGGACATGGCCGGAAACATTCCCCGACCATGTCCGCTCTTCCACCAAGAACGCCCGAAGCCGCCCGAACGTCACCGTTTCCCCACCTCCGGCACCGATATCCCCGCCGCGGAGACGCCCCGCCACGGAGACGCCCCGCCGCCCGGCGCCGTCAGTCCCATTCCCACGCCCGCCCCGAGTGTCCGGAATCCGGACCGTGTGCGGAAAGACAACAGTCGAAAGAACAATACAGCCTCGATTTCAGGAAGATTCAGCGGATTTCGCCGCATGGCATGGTCCTATTAGTAGGTGTTTGTGTACGCGAATTCAACGGGACTACAAAACACGAACACTCAATACTCAACGGGACCAACTGTCATGAACAAGCAGATCTTCGCCCTCGCCGCTCTCGCCCTCGTCGCCGCTCCGATCGTCTCGATGGCCCAGTCGGCCTCGGTGACCTCCACGGCCACGATCGTTACCCCGATCACCGCGACCGCCACCGCTCCGCTGGCCTTCGGCTCCATCTCGCGGGGCGCCACGGCCACGGTGGCCGCGACCAGCGCATCGGCCGCCGCGGTGACCTTCTCCGGCGACGAGTCGGATAACATCACGATCGCGATGCCGGCCACGGCCACGATCTCGACGACCTCCGGCGCCGGCGGCAGCATGACCGTGACGATCAACCGCGCCGGCCTGCGCTACACGCCGCTCGGGAACATCCCGTCGAACGGCGCCGCGGTGGTGGATGCCTCCAGCGGCTCGGCGACGGTGGCCCTGAGCATGGACAACCAGGGTGACGCCGTCAACAACGACGGTCTCGGCCAGGCCTATATCTGGATCGGCGGCTCGGTGACCCCCTCGGCCACGCAGCAGCGCGGATCCTACAGTGGAACCTTCACCGTCTCGGCCGCCTACTCCAACTGAGGCGGGCCGGACGGCGACGAACGAATCTCGGCAACAGTCACGACGTCCGATAAGCGAGAATGGGACCTCTTGCACATCGGACCGCGGGCGGGAATGTAGGCTCGATGACGATCGACTGGTATCCCGACACCGCGTAGGGCCGGCGGTGACGCATCTGGACTGCGTCACCGTCGTCCCCCCCTCAATCTGATGGGACCATCCCATGCAGCCACTCCCCCCGGTCACGTTGGGACCCGTGACCGGGGAGGGGTGCGCAAGCGGCCAGGCAAAGAAGTGACAGGGAGAATCGGGGCGCCACGACCGGCGCGGAGGAGAACGAATGGAGCTTCGGAACGCCATGCGACGTGTTGATACAAGTTCCGCGTGGAGCGGAACATGTGGCGGAAAGCGCGTCGTGACAGGGGTTTCGAAGGGAAAGGATGATGGCGCCAGCCGGCACGCTCATGCCGAACCGGCGCGCGGGGGCTCCGGGCTCTTGCATCGACCTTCTCCATCACCTAGTTTTCGTCCGCTACGTCACGTGGCACCGTATCGAACCGTACGAACTGATAGTTATACCACTGTATTCCGGCGCTTCCAGCGGCGCCCCCCCAATACCGGTCCCTCCGTCCATTAGCAACTGATCGACAGTCCGGAACGACGTCGACGGCAGGTGTAGCCCCATTGCGCCCGTCATCGAATGTCGCGCCCCCGTCGCCTCGGGCAACGCCTGGGCATGGCTCGCCATGTCCTGACGTCACTTCCTGACATCCCCCCCATATGAAGATGCCGCTTGGCGGCGGCTTCCCTCCACGATCGGGACAACATCGTGGCAGGGGAGATCCATACATGCATTCAATGGGGATTCAACGGGAATTCAAGAAGACACGAGCAAACAATCTCAACGGGACCAACTGTCATGAACAAGCAGATCTTCTCTCTGGCCGCTCTGGCCATCATCGCCGCTCCGATCGTCACGATGGCCCAGTCGGCCACGGTGACCGCCTCGGCGACCATCGTCACCCCGATCACCGCGACCGCCACGGCGCCGCTGGCCTTCGGTTCCATCTCGCGGGGCGCCACGGCCACGGTGGCCGCGACCAGCGCATCGGCCGCCGCGGTGACCTTCTCCGGCGACGAGTCGGATAACATCACGATCGCGATGCCGGCCACGGCCACGATCTCGACGACCTCCGGCGCCGGCGGCAGCATGACCGTGACGATCAACCGCGCCGGCCTGCGCTACACGCCGCTCGGGAACATCCCGTCGAACGGCGCCGCGGTGGTGGATGCCTCCAGCGGCTCGGCGACGGTGGCCCTGAGCATGGACAACCAGGGTGACGCCGTCAACAACGACGGTCTCGGCCAGGCCTATATCTGGATCGGCGGCTCGGTGACCCCCTCGGCCACGCAGCAGCGCGGATCCTACACCGGCACCTTCACCGTGTCGGCCTCCTACTCGAACTAACACGGACCGGATCGCGCCGAGCGCCTCCCGGTAACAGGCACGACGTCCGATGAGCGGGAACGGGACTTCCCGCGCGTCGGACCACGAGCGAAATATCGGCTCGATGACGATCGACCGATATCCCGACGCCGCATGGGGCCGGCGGTGACGCGACTGGACTGCGTC
>JBEHWX010000080.1:0-28387 GCA_048498995.1 Bacteroidota bacterium | reverse complement strand
CCCCACGTGCGTGGGGAGCAGCCCGGTGCCTCCGACATCCGCATCCGCAACAAGGGATCATCCCCACGTGCGTGGGGAGCAGCTGATCTACGGCGCCGGCATGGCCTGCGCTGTCGGATCATCCCCACGTGCGTGGGGAGCAGCTGGCCGGCGACCTCGAGGGATTCACCGGCGTCGGATCATCCCCACGTGCGTGGGGAGCAGCTAGCCGTGACAGATGCCGGAGAGTGATAGCGGGGATCATCCCCACGTGCGTGGGGAGCAGGTGAGCACGCCCGCCGCCGTGTTGGTCGCCGAGGGATCATCCCCACGTGCGTGGGGAGCAGATCAAGGAGCTCGACGAACAGGAGAAAAATCTCGGATCATCCCCACGTGCGTGGGGAGCAGTCGCAGACGAAGGTGTGGCTCGATGAGGACACCGGATCATCCCCACGTGCGTGGGGAGCAGACACCGCGAACATTCCGCGTCTTCTCCCGGGTAGGATCATCCCCACGTGCGTGGGGAGCAGTACGTCTCGGAGCTGAAGAAGCGGCTTTCCCCCGGATCATCCCCACGTGCGTGGGGAGCAGTTGTACTCGGGGATCTTGCTCTCGTACGCCGCAGGATCATCCCCACGTGCGTGGGGAGCAGACTAAAATATCGGGCGATTTCGCCACATTTCAACGCTGTGGATCACCATAATTCATCGGTGGCGTCTCCGTGAGCTGCCGGTGCCGGCCCGCGAGGGGATCAACGGCTCAGAAGAGCTCCTCGGCCAGCGCGATGATGCTTCCGCCGGGGCCACGCATGTAGCAGAGCCTGTACTGGTTCTCGTACTGCACCACCTCGCCGATCAGCTCGGCGCCGTGGTCGCGCATGCGGGCCAGGGTGTCGTCGAGATCGTCCACCGCGAACATCACCGTGCGCAGACCCAGCGTGTTCGCCAGGGCGTTCGCAGGCTCGGCCGCCACCGCCTCCGGGCTGTGGAACTTCGTGAGCTCGACCTGCCCGTAACCGTCCGGGGTGCGCATCATCGCGATCTCCACCTTCACCCCCGTGAGCGCGTTGATCCGGTCGACCCAGGGTCCCTCGACCGGCATCCGCCCTTGCTGTACCATCCCGAGCGTGGTGAAGTAGTCGATGGCCGAGTCTAGGTCATCGACGGTGATGCTGACGTGATCCATTCGCTTGATCGACATGGCGCTTCGTCCTTGGCCGCAGTGGCGGCGGTTGTGTCAGGGGTAGTAAAGGGCGGACGCCGCGTTCGATGCGTCTCGCCCCGGCATGGCTCGCGAAAGTACATCCTTCCGGGCGTTTGGAAGATATCCCTGATCGATCCCGTCCTGATTCGCGCGCGACCGGTGCGTCGCCCGATTTCGGCACCGGGTGACCGGAAGATCATCTTTCGATAGGCGCGGGTAAATCGCGCCGCGATCCCTGATGGAGATCGCGGCGTGCGATGGAGATGCTCACGCAACGAACGCGCATCAGGCTGGCTTCGCGACCACCAAGGCGCGGCGCCATGTTCGTTACCTCAGCGGAACACCGTCAGCGGAACTGCCCTGATGTGCCCGCCGATCCGTGCCCGGACGCTGTAGAAGCCCGGCGCCAGCCCGCTCACATCGACCGTGAGCGTGTAGACATCCGGACGGGAAACCGGCGTCGGCGGCATCGCTTCAACCAGGTTGCCGGTCACCTCGTAAATACCAACCTCCAGCATCGCCGGGAAGCCTCGAACGCCGTCGGCGACCGTGACGCGAATCTCCGCCGTCGATCGGGCCGGGTTCGGGATGATTCCCACTCGCAGCGTCGCCGAAGCCTCCCCCGGCGCGGCGCGATCGGGTGTCGGTCGAGCCGTCTTCAGATACCCGGCATCGGCCGTGTCGAACTGGTGCCAGAACCCGGCGTCGGCCTCCGACTCGAAGCCGGGCGTCGTCGCCAGCCGTTGCCGGATGAAGACTTTCGTTCCCAGCGGCGCCACCGTGTCCACCGGAATCACCACGTTGTCGTCCCACGTGCCGGCCGCCACGGTGCGAGCCGAGACGGAATCTCCCCGCCATATCACCACGCTATCCAGCGTCCGCACAAGCTCCATGTATGCGACGATGTCGGCCGGCTTGCCGGCGGCCGTGTCGAACGGCTGAGCATCGAGCCACGTCAACAGGTCAGCGGAGCCGTAGGCCCGCCGCTCGATCGTCACCGGTTCGAGCCCGGAGTAAAATGCGCTGGTGCGTGTCACCTTCGAGCAATCGAACAGCGTGTCGACGCGGGTGGCTCCGTCGATTCCGCCCCCGTCGATCGGGCCGAAGAAGTAGGACGGCGGAAGGTCCGGAGCGTCGGTCACTCCTTGGAGCGGATACCGGCCGATATCGCCGATGCCGCCGCCGCGGATCGTGATGCCGGTGGTGAACGACGGCCGGGCACATGCCTGATCGCCGGCAAGGTGGATGACCTTGGAGAGCGTGGCTTGCAGTGCCACCGGTCTTCCGATGGTTCCGACCCCCTGGAACAGGCTCTGCGGCTTCGACGGGTGGTTGATGAGCATGCCGTCGTAGTAGGTCCGCGTGCCGACCGCGAGAGGCCCGGCCGCGTTGAACGACCGCGGATTCCTGTCCCGATGCAGGATGCTCGAGCTTGTCAGGAACGGCGCCGACTGACGGAACGGAACGAGCGTCAAGGTCGGATACTGTCCGCTCGGCAGGGTGTCCATCTTCGGCCAGCCGAAGCGGAAGAAGTATTGCTGATACAGCCCCTTCGCCGAGCGTATCCGCTGCCATGTAAGCGCCCCTTGCGGAGCGGAGTTCGCCCCGACCTGAGCGGCGATGCGACCGGCGGGGAACTGGGTCAGCGACGGCCATTCCATCCAGCTCGAATCGTTCCCCCAATAGTAGGTCCATCCCTTCCACGCTGGTTTTGCCCCGAGCGAGTCGCGGAATCGGAGCACGATGGCCGACACGTTGCCGGATGCGGCATATCGTCCACTCGCCAGATATGCCGACAGCAGCGACTGGAACGCCACGCCGACACGGACCGAATCGGCGGCAATCGACGGGTGAACGAACTGGCAGCCGTTCAGTCCCTGCGTCACCTTCTCCGGCACCAGCGCTCCGGCCGTCAGTTGCGGGGCCGCGCCGACCGGGAAGCGCGCGCGAAGCGGAGCATAGAGAATCTGCGTCCCGAACACGTCGGCTTGTTGCCACGCCAGATGCACCTTGTGATAGGCCCCGGCGGCGAGGTTTCTGACGTACGCCAGCGTGGGGAACAGACAGAGGGAATCGACATTGGTCACGAACGGTGGCCCCATCTTCTGCGTGAGCACCGGTGAGATGTTGCCGCTGCCCGGCGTCGCCACATCGGCCAGCGCGACCGATTCGATGCCGGTGGTCGGCGATGCCCAGGAGACCACGAACCCGGAGTCCACGCCGGTTACCGCCGGCGTCATCCGGTGCGGACTGGGGACCGTCCGGGAGCTTCCGAAGGTGAGGAGCGTGGACGTCGCAAGAGAATCGGGATGCGGGAAGCGGGGGAAGTAGCGGGCCCGCACCGTCGATTGCCCGGTGGTGGCGTTGATCCGCTCCCACACGAAGAGCCACGACGTGCCGTTGCGCACCGTGGAAACTGCCGGGTTCACCGTCCACCCTTGACGGGATGCGCCGGCGTCCGACGTGTCGGAGATCCTGAACTCTTTCGACCATGTGCCGGCCGAATCCATCGTCTGCGCGTAGATGATCGAGTCGCGCTCGTAGACGATGACTTGCCCTCGGCGCGCGGTGTCGGAGATGTTGACCGAGCGGACCGCGTTGTTGTACGCGGTGCCGAGAGAGGAGACGCCAAGCCGGACCGGAGTCACCTTGTAGAACGCTCCCCATCCCGGTTCCAACCACTGTAATGGCCGGTCCACGCCGACCGGGATAGTGTCCCGCCAGCTCGACCCCACGCGCTCGACCACGAAGGCATTGTATAGTGTGCCGGTGGAGTTCTTCAGCCGGACCCACGGCCGCCGAACGTCGATGTTGCCAAGGCCGGCGGTGTCATGCTTGAAGCCGCGCGGAAGATCGTACCGCGCCAACGTATCGAGAACCTTCGCGGTCGAATCGCTGTAGATACCGAAGTCGATGGGCCATGTTCGGCGGTTGAGTACCAGCAGATACCGGACGCCGGAATCCCGTTGCGCGGCAAGCTGCCATCCCGGTTCGTAGACCGTGGCTTGCAGGAAGGTGTTTGCCCGATCGTCGAACGTCGCCGTCGGCGTGAATGCTCCGTTGCCGGTCGAATCCGGGATGAACCGCGACGCCTGTTCGGTCCGCACCGTATCGAGAAGCGGCATGCTTCGATACCGGCGGATGGTATAGCGCGCCGCCGCCGTATCGGTCGCGGTGTCGTTGGCCGCGATGGACTTGCCATCCCGAACGAGTTTGTTGTAGATGGGAAGCACGTTCGTGGCGAACTCGTCGGTTGCCTTTCTGACGGCTCCGAACCGAGAGCGGAAGCCGAGCCACATCTTGGGAAACACGTTCGTGTCCCCCCACTTCCGTTCATGCCACGTCAGCGTATCGAACTCCTTGTAGGAGGCATATCCCATGTCCCACGGCATCACGCCAAGGTCGGGAGCCGACGAACAAAAATCGGAGAAGACAAGGCCGTCCATCGAGGTAGCCAGAGCAAGCCACGCTTGCGCGGTAATCTCTTCCGGCGTCGGCGGTCGCCATGTGAACCCACCGTTGGCGGAGAACGCTCCGTGAATCTGAGCGACGTAGTATACCGGATATGTTCCCTTCCCCTGAGCGACGAAGCGTTTCCGGGCGATGTCGGCGGCATAGAGCATTTCGTTGACCTTGCCGCCGAAGTATCGTTGTTTCTCGATCGTATACCAGCGATGATCGGGAACCGAATTCCCGACAATCAGACGAACGCGGGTCGTGTCCGTCCGCCAAACGGGCGTGGTATGATCGTCGTCGGGAATCGCGTCTCCATCGGCGCGATATCGGACAATCTTGTCCAGCGATGCCGGGTTGACCTTGTAGTACGCATCATTGGCCGCCCGCGCCATTGAATCCATGTTGGCGTACTTGATCGGGGTGGCCCCACTCAACTGATACTGTTGCACGGCCATCATATGAACCATCTTGATATCGGTCGAATCCAGGTCACCGGAGAACGCGCGGAACGGGGCGATATCTCCCATCGGGTTCGACCAGAGGCCGCGTCGGATACCATTTACCAGCGGGGCGCTACTCCAGTTGTCCAGGACACGGCGTTGGACCTTTGAAGCAATCCGCATGTAGGGGCGATACTTCGGATTCCAGATTTCGTCGGTGATGCTGGTGCGCATCAGCAGAGGGCTTACCGATGACGAATCGGTCGGGTTGCTGTAGATCCGATCGACGACGGCGTTAATCGAATCATCAAACCTTCCTTGTTCCAGCAGGATGTACGAATGGGGTTGCAGCCTGGCACGGAGGAAGGTAATAGGTACCTTCTGGGTTGTGTAGAGGTGGTAATAACAATCCGACTCCTTCGGCATCTTGCCAAGGTTAACCGCCGTTGATGGGAGCTTGCCGGCGCTCTTCAACGCAATCAGTTGAAAGTTGCAGCTCACCCAACAGCTCGTGCCGCTATCAGCACCCTCCGGGAAGGTGTATGACATGGTGTCCTTGCACCAGAGCGTATCGGTTCCGGTGATCTTGTTCCATCGCGGGAACTTGAACATGTGCCGAAAGTTGAAGAACCCACTTCCGGCCGTGTCGCGGGTTGTCGGATCAAGGTAGAAGCGCTTCGTGATATTGAACGTGTCGAAGGGAACGTAGTAGTTACAGAGGCAGGAAGCGGGCTTTCGCTTGCCAGGGTGGTCCGGGTCCGGAATGGTCTGTCCGGTCGTATCACGTCGGTACAGAATCGCGTATGCAAGGATAGCATTTGAATCAATTGCCGGATTTGCCAAGCTATCAGGATTGATCGCTATTGAAACGGTAAGATCGAAATACGGCCGGTAGTCGGTTGTATCAGCCGGAAGAAACTCCGTGGGACTGAACTCCATCAGCGGCCCGATGGGTGGCCCCGGCCAGCCGGGAGAGGTGGACGAAGTCGCGTAGTTGTAGTACCCGCCATAGCCGAGCCCCTGCCATGTGTAGGCCGGCCGCCCTACCATGATCGTAACTTTCGGGGCCGTGTCGCTTGGGAACGTAACAGGGTAGACAAAGTAATTCTCGATCCGGGGCTCTTCATGTCCCGTTGTCCCCCGCGTCTCGAACTGATATCCGTGCGTCAACTCCGGTTCGTACCACCAATGGTTTTCCGTCGTCTTGGTAGCGTCTACAAGGCTCGGTATCCAGTCAGGAGCAAAGACCGCTTTGAAGCCTGTTGCGTTCTTCACACGACGCCAGAAGACATACGCGAGACTATCGGCCCACCGGGCACGGCCTGACGCGGCCCACCGGCTCGGGTCGTAGCGGTGAAGACTCGACGGCCCGGTATAGGTCTGCGTGAATTCAAGGTGTACGGCTTGGCCGGAGTCAGGAAAGAACAGCTTGTGCGCCCCCATCCGGAACGTGGAGTCGTAATCATACCCCCGGTAGGGTGGCGCTTGTGCGTGGAGGTTGTGCGCCGCGAAAGCCAGCAGAGCCACCACCAGCGCCACGACGATCGAGCATAGCAGTTCGGCCCGCTTGCGGGAAGAGGAAGAAGATGGTCCGTGCATACGGATTCCCTTGTTGTGGTTGAACAACGATGGAAGGAAACGGAACGGCGAGAGCGGGCCGAATCGCCGTCAGACGTGGTGCGGTCCGGTTCGGCGTCGGAAGTGGTCAGCATGGAGCCCGGAGCGGTGTCCAGCTATTCCACGATAACCCTTGTCGTGATGGTTGTGGTTCGTGTCCGGAGCGTCGCCAAGTAGAGGCCGGGAACCTTGGTCGATCGGCTCCAGATTGCGGAGGTTGCACCGGCTGCAAGCGGAATGCGCTCCAGCTCCCTGCCGGATTCGTCGGAGATCGTGAGGAACGTTGCGCCGTCGGCCGGGATCGTCCACGACAAGCGAACTTCTCCGGTCGAAGGGTTCGGCCGGGCGTCCATCACCAGGGGAATGGGCGTCGGCCGCTCGGCTCCCGACCGCACGTCGGCGATGGTGCTACGCAGCGTATACGGCGGGAAGCGTTTGACGCCCCCGATAACTCCCCACCAGGGGATACTATCCCACATCTTGAAGTACTTTACACCGCCCGGAAACGCCGTCGGGAAGTCATGGGGAACTGCGTCATAGTTTACAGCGAATGTTGGCGCACCGCTGCCATCAATGTCTCCAAGCAACTTGATGCCGTCGACGCTTGGTCCGGGACGTGTGTCTGCCATGCCATCAATCAGGTTGTCAAGGCCGATGCCCCCGGAATAGCAGATGAGGAACGGCGGGCTCACCATCCAGATATCGTTAGCGCCGTCAAAGTTCGCGTCTCCGAGATCAAACAATACGTTGTGAGGATGTGCCCAACTGTCGGGATTGATGCCGTTCGGCAGTACGACACGAGCCCACGGTTTACCCCACCATACGGCACTGTCTGGGTGTTCAGGCTCGTTTCCGGTGCCATATTGTTCCCGGATCCGTTGACCACGTAGGCCGATGAACACGCGAACTGTAGGGCTATTACCGTCCATCACCAACAGTTCGGGAATCGAGTCTCCCGATATGTCGCTCAACAGTGAAAACGAACCGTTCGTTGTCGATGAATCCGGCGCATCGAACTTTACGGTTTCGATATTGGCCGCGCTCGTATCCAGCGACTTTTGGCCGGCCTTGCCGTATGCAATGACCACTTGTGCAGTCTGATTGCTTCCTGCATCGGGGTTGCCGTAGAAGATCAAATCCCGATTTCGGTCTCCGTCTTGGTCGATGAAAGCGACCGTGCGAGCCGATGGAGGATTCCACCAGCCCCAATCGGCCGTCCGCGCCTTACCTTCCCGTCCCCATCTCTTATGGCCCCGGCCGCTAAACACGAGCATCTTGGGAATGTTGATGAGCTTCCCATTGGAGACGCCTATTCCGTAAATCGTCCGGATACAGAGATCATCGACGCCGTCAGAGTTGAGATCGGCGGAGATGCCGCGCGCATCGCTCCAGACGTTCGCGCCGTTGGAAAGTCGGGTCGTATCGTTCAATGAGTACCCTTGCGGGCCACCCCAGAACACCACCACGGAAATTTTTCGATAGTTCTCCCCTGGGTCGTTCTCGCTTGTATCTCCGTGAAAGAGGAATGTGGTTGCCAGATCCTTATACCCGTCTGCGTCCCAATCTCCCGCTGCGATGAACCCAACGTCCGACCCTAGCTCGGTCGGCCCAATCCTCTGTCCGCTACCCACGGTAGGGATTCCGCCCCTCATTCCGTGATACAATAGCAGCTCGATCGGGATTCCTTTCCGGGATGTGTCGGCAAGGCGGTGCGTAAGAATCCAGTCGGCGAGCGAATCCCGGTTCACGTCTCCGAGAGGGTAGACGTAGCTGCCGAACTCCTCACCATCTCCGGGGAAGTGCGGGTGCGTGATCGTACCGACCATGCGGCCAATCTCGGGGAAGCAATTAACGTAGTAGTTGCGGGGGTCGATGCGCGGTGCCTGTGCCCATCCGATGGAGCAGGGGTTCGAGTCCGGCTGGCCGTGAGCAGTCACGGTTGCCACGAGGGCAAGGATGAACGCGACGAGAACAGGGCGGAAGCGGTACGTGATGTTCATCGGTTACAATCCCCCCGCGAGGATCTTGACGGTTGTTGTTCTGCTGTCGAGGTGAAGCGACGCGAGGTAGACTCCGCGCGGCTTCGATGTGCCGTTCCAGGTCGTGGAAGTGGCACCGGTCCGCAACTCGATTCGCTCGATCTCGGCGCCCAGCTCGTTCGTGACGGTCAGCCACGAGCCGGCAGCTGCGGGCAGTGTCCAAGAAAGGCGAATCTCTCCGGTCGCCGGGTTCGGCCGTGCTTCCATCACCAGAGGCGTGAGCATAGCGGCTCGGCTGGCTCCTCGTTCGGTTGTCACATCGGCAACAGTGCTCCGGAGAGTATATGGCGGGTAGCGTCGTCCCTCTCCGAATCCGTTCCACCAGGGGACGCTGTCGGTCATCTTAAAGAACTTCACGCCACCGGGGAAGGCTTCCGGGTAGCTGTGCTCATCGGCCTCGAAGTTAACCGCGAATGCCGGGATTCCACTCCCGTCGATATCACCAAGCCGAACGATTCCGGAGCCGCTCGCATAGGTTCCTCCGGGCCGCGTGTCGGCCATGCCGTCGATCAGGCTGTCAAGAGCATAGCCGCTCGAGTAACAGACGAGAAACGGCTCGCTGAGTGCCCAGATGTCGTTGACGCCATCGAAATTCGCGTCACCGAGATCATACAGGATGTTGTATGGATGTGCCCAGCTGTCGGGGTTGATCTTGTTGGGCATATCGATGCGTGCCCAGGGCTTGCCCCACCAGACAGTGGAGTCGGGATGCGCCGGCTCATTGCCATTTCCATACTGTTGAAGAAGCCGTTGTCCGCGCAGGCCAATGTATATCCGAAGTGTTCGAAGATCGTTGTCGAACACGAGTAGCTCGGGAAGCGAGTCTCCTGAAACATCGCTCAATATCGAAAACGATCCGGGCAGTAGTGTTGAATCCGGCCGGTCGAACCGGATCGTTTGAATGTTGGCCGCGCTTGTATCAGGAAATCCGCCTCCCGGCCTACCGTAAAGAACCCCAAGCTGTGCGGTCTGGGCGCTACCCGCGTCGGGATTTACATATAATGCGAAGTCGGGATTGCCATCGCCGTCTTGGTCTAGCATACGCCCACCGATCTGATTTGCCCACCATCTCCACGACGGGGTACGCGAAGTCCCCGATTGCCCCCAACGTTTCCCCTTATGCCCTTGGAAAATGTAGGTGCCGGGGAGCGTTATTATCTTTCCATCCGTAATACCTGCTTGAGACCAGGTAAGAAGATCGTCTGTTCCATCGCCGTCAATATCGAACACGAATCCCCCACTTGGCCCGATCCATATTTGCGCATCACATTGCAGGCGGGTCGTGTCACTAACGTTATATCCATTTGCATTGCCCCAGAACACAACAACGGTAAAGATGTCGTATGCCCCTCCGCCGAAGCTCGTATCCCCGTACTGCTGAATACGTGTGACGATATCCTTGTACCCATCCCCATCAAAATCACCGGCAGCGATGAACCTCGTCCACGTACCTAGTTCGCTCGGTCCGATCCTCTGACCACTTCCAACGGGTGGAAGGCCTCCCCTCACACCATGATATAACAGGAGTTCCACCGGCACGCCTTTTACCGAAGTATCGGCACGGCGATGCGTCACGATCCAGTCGGCGATCGAGTCGTGGTCAACGTCGCCCAGCGCATAGACGGAGGCGCCGTACTCCTCGCCATCACCGGGAAAGTGCGGGTGGGTGATGGTGCCGATCATCCGTCCGAGCTCGGGGAAGCAGTTGACGTAGAAGTTGCGAGGGTCGATGCGCGGTGCCTGTGCCCATCCGATGGAGCAGGGGTTCGTCTCCGGCTGGCCGTAGCTTGTTAGCAGCGATGCCAGAAAGAGAGCAGCGATGGTGAGCGAACGACGAGTGAATGATGAACGGCGCATTGGTTACGCTCCTCTCTTGACAACTTTGGACGCTGCGGACGTGGCACCGATTCGGAGTGTCGCTAAGTATACGCCGGCCGGCATTCCGGCGCAACTCCATACGATCGAGGTTGAGCCAGGAGTCAGTCGGATGAGCTCCAGCTCCCGTCCGGATTCGTTGGAGATTGTGAGAGACGACGTCCCGTCGGCCGGCATCGTCCAGGAGAGCCGGATCTCCCCGGTGGTCGGGTTCGGCCGTGCTTCCATCACCAGAGGCGCGAGCATCGTGGCTCGGCTATCTCTCGGTTCGGTCGTCACGTCGGCCACGGTGCTTCGGAGCGTATAGGGAGGGTAGCGCCGTCCCTCCCCGAATCCGTTCCACCAGGGAACGCTGTCGGTCATCTTGAAGAACTTGATGCCGCCGGGGAAGGCTTCGGGGTAATCATGCGGGAAGACATCGGAGTTGATCGAGAATGCCGGAACGCCACTGCCATCGATATCGCCGAGACGAACGATGCCTCCGAAGCTGGCGCCATCCCAGGGGCGCAGGTCGGCCATGCCGTCGATCAGGCTATCCAGGGCGTAGCCGCTCGAATAGCAGATGAGAAACGGCACACTCACCAGCCAGAGGTCGTTGACGCCGTCGAAGTTGGCATCTCCGAGGTCGAAGAGAAGGTTCTCCGGGTGGTTCCAGCTATCGGGGTTGATCTTGTTGGGCATATCGATGCGTGCCCAGGGCTTACCCCACCAGACAGTGGAGTCGGGATGCGCGGGTTCATTGCCACCGCCATACTGTTGAAGAAGCCGTTGTCCGCGCAGGCCGATGTACACCCGAAGCGCTCGAAGATCGTTGTCGAAGACCAGCAATTCGGGAATCGAGTCTCCTGAAACATCGCTCAACATCGAAAACGATCCGGGCAGTAGTGTTGAATCCGGCCGGTCGAACAGGATCGTTTGAATGTTGACCGCGCTTGTGTCCGGAAATCCGCCCCCCGGTTTGCCATAAAGGATCGAGACTTGCGCGGTCTCTGCGCTGCCAGCATCATGGTTCAAATAAAAAACTATATCGTTGTTTCCATCCAGGTCTTGATCGAGTGTCTTCAGTACGTTGGTATAGAACCGCGTAGTTGGACTGTTCCACCAGCTCCAAACAGGTAACCGCGATCCCGTAGCTTGCCCCCATCGTGACAGTTTTGAGCCCTTAAAGATGAAGATCGAGGGTAGCTTGATGACCTGTCCATTGCTGAAACCACTTTGGCTCCACGTCATGAGATCTTCGATGCCATCACCATCAAAGTCATAGCTCAGTCCACCTTGCGGACCAAGCCACATTTGTTCACCACACTGGAGCCGCGTGGTATCTGTGATGCTGTAACCGTTCTTGCCTCCCCAGAACACAATGACTAAGCCGATATCATGGGAACCGCCTCCGAAACTGGTGTCACCATACTGTCGCACGCTTACAACGATGTCTTTGTATGAATTGCGATCAAAGTCTCCCGCGGTAAGAAACGTTGTCATGGTTCCAAGCTCGCTCGGACCGATTCGTTGACCGCTCTCCACGGGAGGGAGTCCTCCACGCCTGCCATGATATAACAGGAGTTCCACCGGCACGCCTTTTACCGAAGTATCGGCACGGCGATGCGTCACGATCCAGTCGGCGATCGAGTCCCAGTCAACGTCGCCCACGGCATAGACGGAGGCGCCGTACTCCTCGCCATCGCCGGGGAAGTGCGGGTGGGTGATGGTGCCGATCATCCGTCCGAGCTCGGGGAAACAGTTGACATAGAAGTTCCGTGGGTCGATGCGGGGTGCCTGTGCCCATCCGATGGAGCAGGGGTTCGTCTCCGGCTGGCCGTGAGCAGCCACGGTCGCCACGAGGGCAAGCGCCAGCACCATGAGCGATCGTGGGAGGAGGGCGTGTGGATGGGGGCGTGAAGTGCCGAGCATGTGCCAAGCTCCGAAGAGATGGGATCGGGCCGCCGCGCTCTCGGTGAACACGCGGGCGGCCGGAGAAGTTACCAAACTGCCCAGAGCCCCGCCGTGTCCCGATCGCCCGAGCGAGAGAAGGTAGCTCGCCGGTTGCCTAACCATCGAGTCCTCTTTTGTGTACCCCGGACGCTCTTCGTGCCGGAGCGGGTTGAGGAGATTCGTGGCGGCTGGCGCGAAGGAATTCCGCGGACTAGTTGTGCCGAACGCCCGCGCGAGCGCCGATGGGAGCACTCACGACGCGACACTACCGGAAGAAAGGAGAGATGTGATGCGTGGAGTGATAAAGGGGAGGGGGAATCGCCCGGATTCGTGTCCCAACATGAAAAAGCCGCGATCTCTGGTAGAAATCGCGGCTTTTTGCCTTGAACTGTGGAGATGGCGGGAATCGAACCCGCGTCCGAAGAGAAACTCCTGAGGCCACTACGCTGTGTAGTCGATCTTTAGATCTCACGCATGGTATCCCGATCGACAGGGTTACCCGTACGCCAGCGAGCTGAAGTTTCACGATCGTCACCGCTCGCCGAGCTGGATCGCAATCCCATTGGAGTCGTCACCCGAAGTCCGGAATCAATGGGCAGATCCCGGCCGGATGCTCACTACACTAAGTCCAACTTAGGCAGCGAGACGGTACTCGAAAGAGTCCGCATGTACGTTTCGCTCATGTGGAGATAACGCGCCCGATGAGCACAGCGCGACAGCGCAACCGCAAGCAGCCCGCCCCCCGTCGAAACCATTGCATCCCCAGTTGTAAAAGAGCCGTCTCGACATCACCGAGGCTGATGTAAAGACGACGCAATGTACGCAAAATTGAGTGATGAGCTCCCCCTCGGTTCACAAAACCGTGTAATGTCCACCCGGCTGTCGCGAATGTCCGGGACGGCTCCCCGCGACACCTGGCCGACTCATTCCGTGTGCGAAGCACCAGGTCGCGTCGGCTTCGTGACGCCTTGGTTCTGAAGCTCCCTTGCCGTGATGCGCTCGGGATCGGTCGCGGTTGGAGTGTGAGTCGGAGAGGTTGGAGTGTGAGTCGGAGAGGTTGGAGCGTGAGTCGGAGAGGGGGAGTGTGAGTCGGAGAGGGGGGGAGGTGATTGAAACGAGAAGGGGCCCCGCTTGTGCAGCGGAGCCCCTTGCTCAGATCGGATATCCGGGCCCAGTCTTAGTGGACGACGGACATGAAGTGGCTCACCTTGGTGCCGTTGCTGGTCAGCGTGACCACGTAGGCTCCGTTGATGAGCTTCGCGGCGTCGAACTGGACGTTGTAGGTGCCGGCGGCGCGGAAGCCGTCAGCAACCGTGGCGACCTTCTGGCCGGTCAGGTTGTAGATATCGACCGTCGCGCTGCCGCTGTTGGCAACCTGGAAGGCGATGTTCGTCATGCCGTTGGCCGGGTTCGGATAGTGGGTCAGCGACATGCCACGGGTCTCACCCGTGGTGACGTCGACCGAGGCACCACTGGCGATCGTCACCGGAACTTCCTGTCCCTGGAGGAGCGGACCGAGGTTGGTGCCGATGTTCTCCTGAACCAGGGCCACGATCGTGGCGTGCGTGGCGTCGAACGCGTAGGTCGAGTTCGACTGCGGCGTGACCGTGAAGTCCTGCGTGAACTCGGTGCCCGGCATGATGTAGCCATCCTGCATGGCGGCGTCCGGAATCGTCAGGGCCAGACCATTCTCGTTCGGGTACATGCCGCGGACGGCGTGACGGTGAACGTAGTCGGTGAACTCATCGGTCGGCGAGCCGTCCGAGTAGTACTTGGTCTGCTCACCGACGATGCTGTCCTGCACGGCGACGACCGTCATGGCGATCTTCGATCCGGCCGGCAGCGCGTAGGCGGCGTCGAACTTGATGTGCACGGTGCCGGTGATCTTCTTGGTCGTCGGGTTGTACTCGGCCTTCGTGATCGTGATCGAGGCCGGAGCCATCGGCTGGCGATCGAGCACGGTGTCGGCGTAGGCCTTGAAGTTATCCGGGTTCGAGTTGATGTCGAGCATGCGGACGCTCTGGCCGGCGAAGAGCCAGCGCTGGATCGTCGCGTTCGGATAGCCACCCAGGCCGAGCTTGTTGACCAGGTTCTGGCCAGCGGTGAAGATCATCTTGTCGGTCGCGGTGCCGCCATGGTAGGCCATGGAGATGATCTGACCCGGATGCTCATCCTCGAGCTCGGCGATCGTCGCGTGGCCGTACGGGCACCAGCCGCACCACGTGCCGGTTCCTTCCTCGACAACGACCTTCGTCGGCTGCGGGTTGAACTCGTTGGCAACGAACAGGTGGACCGTCACCGGGACGGAGGCCTGCGAGGCGTCGTTGGTCTTCAGGTCGACGGTCGTGGTGTAGTAGCCGGCCGTCAGGGCGCTGGTGTTGATCGTGAGGTTGTACTCCTGCTTGGTGCCCGGAGCGATCGTCACGCTCTGAGCGGTCAGCCACGGCGAGGTCGACGGGACCTCCGGGGTGATCGTCAGCGGAGCCGTGCCCTTGTTCTCGGTGAAGATCGTCTTGGTGACGGTCTGTCCCTTGGCGACGGTCATCAGCAGGTCGCTCGGACCGACCGAGGCGACCGGCTTGGACTCACCCTCGACGAACTTGTAGACGTTGGCGTTCCCGTCGCCGCTGACGAGGTAGAGCGCGGTGCCGTCACCGACGAGGTTGTGCACGTCGGCCGACGGCATCGGAAGGCCGAACGACGAGGTCCACTTGCGGGTGGCCGGGTCGTAGATGAAGGTACGGGTGCTGAGGATCTGTCCGTTGCGACCGCCGGTGTAGACGATCTTGCCGTTGAGCACGCCGGCGGCGCCGCCGCTGGTGGCCACCGGAAGGTCGGTGGTCGGAGCCCAGTCGGTGATGTCGGTGCCGTTGAAGGTGCCCTTGTAGACGTTCGGGAAGTCCGAGCCGCCGGCGTTGCCGCCGATCAGATAGACCGTGTTGCCGATCGCCACGGCCGACATGCCGCTGGCGGCGGCCGGTCCGTCGGTGATCTTGGTCCAGGTATCGGTGGCCGGATCATACATCTGCACGGTGCGGGTCAGGGCGAACTGGTTGCCCGAGACCGAGACGCCGCCGAACAGGAGGATCTTGCCGTTGACGACGGTGCCGGCCATCTGAACGACCGGAACCGGCATCTGCGCCTTGAGCGAGTAGCTGTTCTTGGCCGGATCGAACTCGGCCGTGCGCACCACGAAGGAGTAGCCGGACGAGGTCTGGAAGAGGCCGCCGGTGATGTAGAACTTGCCGTTGACGCCGGCGCCGTAGCTGCCCCAGCGCGGGCCGTCAATTGCCGTCAGGTTCGACCAGTCGCTGGCGTTGCCGGCGACGTCAAGAACCCGTGTGTCGGTCAGCTGCGTGCCGGAGCTGAGTCCGCCCGCGATGTAGATCTTGCCGTCAAGCCAGGCGACCGCGTGCAGGCTGCGCGCGTTGCTCAAGTACGGCATCTCCGACCATTGCGCAAGCACGTTGCCCGCGCCCAGTACAAAGAGAACCGCCAGCGCCATCAACGATCGCCAGCTCACTCTGTACAATGTAGTCATGCAGTGACTCCAGGTAAGGTGAAAGAAAACTGAAATGATATGGGTTCCCGAAATTGGTCTGTTGCGAGTTGTGGGGAGCCCGTGGTTCGAGGGACGAATCGACCCGGACACACCAACTCTCAACATTAGGAAAGCATTGCGTAATACTCAACAGAATTTTACACCGGAGACCTCGAAAACCGCGTCTCCCTGGGAAGGACACGGCATCCCCGGCCAAGCTTACACGGTCCGCAAGCAAAAAAATCGGGCACCTTCCGGATTTCGGGAAGGTGCCCGCTCCATTCCGTCGGTCGCCGGTGCTCCGGCCCGCGCCCGGGCCTCCGCCACGATGCTCCCGGTCCGCGCCGTTGCGCGATTCCACGACACTCGGCGGGACCGACCGGCGCGCGCTCAGACGTGGTCGATCTTCTTCGAGACCAGCTCCTCCCGGATCGCGCCGTCCATGATCCGCTGCGCCAGCGGCTCGGTGGTCCGGTCGAGCTCCTCGGTCAGATCCCGGATCAGCGTGCGGTCGGATCCGCCGAGCGCCTCGCGCAGCCGGGAGGCAATCTCCTCGATCTTCCCACGCTCCTCCGGCTCCACGACCGAGGCGTGATTGGTCAGCACCTTCGCCGTCGAGCCGAGCAGCGTTTCGGCCTCGTTCCGCGACTCCACCAGAAGGCGCTCGGACACGTCATCCCGAGCCCGCTCGATCGATTCGCGGAGCATCCGCTCGATCTCGTCGTCGGTCAGGCCGTAGCTCGGCTTCACGTCCAGTTGCTGCTCGGCGCCGGTCCTGATATCCCGCGCGCTCACCCGGAGAATGCCGTCGGCGTCGATCGTGAAGGTGACGTCGATCATCGGCATGCCGGCCGGAAGCGGGGGGAGAGGGCCGAGCGTGAAGGACGCCAGGTGACGGTTGTCGCGCACGAACTCCCGCTCCCCCTGGTACACGTTGATGTTGATGCCGGTCTGGTTGTCCACGAACGTCGTGTAGCGCTCGCGCACCTGCGTCGGGATCGCGGTGTTCCGCTGGATCAGCACCGACATCATCCCGCCGACCGTCTCGATGCCGAGCGACAGGGGAACCACGTCGAGCAGGAGGGTATCCTTCCGATTGCCGCTGAGCACGTCGGCCTGGATGGCCGCGCCGAGCGCCACCACCTCGTCCGGGTTCAGATCGGCGTAGGGCGCGCGCCCGAAGATCTCCTCGACCATTCTCCGCACCAGCGGCATCCGGGTGGCGCCGCCGACCAGCACCACCGCGTCGATCCGCGACGGGTCGAGGCCGGCATCGGACATCGCCATGCGGCAGGGGCCGAGCGTCCGTGCGATGATCGGGCGGGCGAGCTCCTCGAGCTCGGCCAGGGTCAGCGCGCGGCGGTAGGAGAGGGGATGATCGGCCAGCGCGATCTCGATCGTGGTCTCATCGACGTCGGAGAGCGCCTGCTTGGCGCGCTCGGCGGCATCGCGAAGCTGCTGCAGCTCGGTGCGGGTGAGCTCGGAGATCCCCTGGGCCGCGATCTCGCCGGAGAGGAGCCGCATCACCGCCTGATCGATGTCGTCGCCACCGAGGTAGGTGTCGCCGTGCGTGGCCAGCACCTGATAGACGCCGAGCTCCAGACGGAGGATCGAGATGTCGAAGGTGCCGCCGCCGAGGTCGTACACCGCCACCGTTCCGGTCTGCTTCCGGTCGAGCCCGTAGGCGAGCGCGGCGGCGGTCGGTTCGTTGAGGATCCGGAGCACGTCGAGTCCGGCGAGCTTGCCGGCGTCCTTGGTGGCCTGGCGCTGCGCGTCGTTGAAGTAGGCCGGGACGGTGATCACCGCGGAGGTGACCTTCTCGTCGAAGTGGCGCTCGGCGCGCCGCTTCAGCTCGGAGAGGATCATGGCCGAGAGCTCGATCGGCGTGTATTCACGGCCGCCGATGGTAACCCGCACCAGCCCCTCGCGGCGCGGCGCCAGATGGTAGCTCAGCATGTGAGTATCGCTTTCGACATCCTGGTAGGATTTCCCCATCAGGCGCTTCACCGAATAGACGGTGCGCTCGGTGTCGGTCAGCAGGTGGCGCTTCGCCTCGCGTCCCACCACGATCGATGCGTCATCGAGCACCGATATCACCGAGGGGACGATACCGTCTCCCCCCTCGTCGATGACCTCGGGGCGACCGTCCGGGTCGACATGCGCGACGAGGGAGTTCGTGGTGCCGAGGTCGATGCCGACGACGCGACGGGTGCGTCCGGGACCGAGATCTATCTGCAGCAGAGAGGCCATAATTCCAGAGAGGATAGGCGCGCCACCGGCAAGGGGGCGCGGGGAGTTCGAGTCGGTGCCGCGCGTCGGTACGGGGCGGCACGTGTGGGTCAGTGCTGCACGCCGGGGCCTCCGCGGAGCTCGGCCTCGATGGTCGCCAGCAGCGTCCGCAGATAATTCCGGGTGTTCAGAAGCGAGTTGAGCGAGCGGAGCTTTTCCTGGCGCGACTCCTCGGAAGCCTCCTTCGGAAGCAGATCCCAGTCGGTTCCGATCCGGTCGAGCTCCGCGCGCAGTCCGTTCATCGTGGCGCGGAGCTTCTCCTCGATGCCGAGCAGCGCCGCCTCCAGCGCGTCGCGGCGATCCGGGGAGGCCGCGTGGAGCTCGGAGACGATCTCCTGCATCTCCATCACCTCCATCAGAAGATGGGGCGGGATCGCCTTCCGGTCGGCCGACGGCATGTCCGGCCAGGCCAGCGACAGGAGGTAGCGCGCGCGCTCGAACGGATCGCGCAGCGTGCGGTAGGCGCGGTTGAGGAGGCTGGAGCGCTCCAGGTTGAGCTGCTTGGCCTCCTCGGCCTCCTGCGCGTGGAAATCGGGATGGAACTCCCGGCTCAGGGAGAAATAGCGTTGCTGCAGCTCCCCCTCATCGAGCGTGAGCCGTCGGGGAAGTCCGATGAACGCGAAATAATCCTCCGAGGCCTCGGCCCCGGAGCCAGCCTCCTGGGTCTCACTCATCATCACTCAGGGTATCGAGAAGGTCGATCGCCTTGTCCACTTCCTCGTCGATCTGCTTGGCGATTCTCTCGGCCAGCTTGTAGAGCCGGAGGAGCGCCTCGCTCGAGGAGGAGGCCAGATTGTCGTGCGAGATGCGGAACACCACTTCGCCGGTCTCGTTGCGCATCGTCAGCAGGTAGCGGTAGTTCTCCTTGATGCGCCGGATCGTGAAGGTCATCTTCCCCTGCAGGGAAGCCACGTACTCGTCCGGCTCGTCGCCGATCTCCCAGATGATCTTCCGCTCCACGGTCCGCGCGTGGAGCTTGTCGACGAGGACGTCGTAATTCGGATCGTAGTCGAGCGCCGCCGATCCGTCGGCCGGGGATGTTTTCTGTTCGTCCATGAGGCGTGCGTTGCGCGCGATGATCGCGCGTAGTGAGAGGGCGCGTGTGTGGGAATCCGCCGCTCCGTTTCCGGAGTCGGTTCCGCTTCCGGAGTCGGTTGTCCGAAGTCAGTTGTCCGAGACGGTGCCGGACCCAACATGCCGGAAACGGCACGAAGGCGGAAGGTGGGAATCACCAAACCGCCTTCGTACGAGACTCGTTGGCGACGCGGTCACCGAGGCCCGGGCTCGGGGCTCAGACGCCGAAGCTGGAGCCGCAGCCGCAGCTCTTGGTCGCCTGCGGGTTGTTGAAGACGAAGCCGCGACCGGTCAGGCCGTCGGTGAAGTCGATCTCGGTTCCCATGAGGTAGAAGAGGCTCTTGCCGTCGATGAAGATCTTGATGCCGTCCATCTCGATCTCCTTGTCCCCCTCACGCTTGTCGGCGTCGAAGCCGAGCGTGTAGCTGAGTCCCGAGCAGCCACCCCCCTTGACGCCGACGCGGAGGCCGTAGGTCTCGGGAATGCTGTTCTGCTCCATGATCTTCCTCACCTCGGCGGCCGCCTTGGCCGTCAGGCCGAGCGGAGAGGCGGCCGTCTGCGCCGTCTCCTCGGTCATGATGTCTGCCATTGTATCTGTCGCTCCTTGTGCGGTCGTGGCGCGACCCCCGTGGGATACGCCGCCTGCGGCCCGACATGCAATCGTAGTTGACGTTTCAATCGAAATGGTATCTGTCGCGGGGAACATCCCGTGTCGACCGGAAGCCCGGGGAGGAGAAGGCTCAGGCGGTGGCCGGAACCTTCTGATCCTGCTTCTTCTGATAATCGGCGATCGCCGCCTTGATCGCGTCCTCGGCAAGCACCGAGCAGTGGATCTTCACCGGCGGAAGGTTCAGGTCCTCGACGATCTGCGTGTTCTTGATGTTCATCGCCTCGTCGAGGTTCTTTCCCTTGATCAGCTCGGTCGCGTAGCTGGAGGAGGCGATGGCCGAGCCGCAACCGAACGTCTTGAACTTCGCGTCCTCGATCACCCCCGTCTCCGGGTTGATCTTCAACTGCAGACGCATCACGTCGCCGCACTCCGGTGCGCCGACCAGGCCGGTGCCGACCGTCTCATCGGAGATGTCGAGCGTGCCGACGTTGCGCGGGTTGTTGTAATGGTCGATGACCTTTTCCGAGTAAGCCATGGCTGACTCCTTCTGAGCAAAAATTGAACGGATCTATTCTAATGACGATTACAAGCTCGTTTGAGCGTCCGGCCCGGCATCATTTCTCGTGATCGATCGATGCCCGGTTCGGATCATTCTTCAGCTCGGAGCTCCCGAGGCCGGCGTCGGCCGGTGGGGGCGTCGAGACGATCTGCGCGCGGCGCCGTGCCTCCTCGGTTCCGAGATCGGGCCCCTCGACCAGGGAGGTGAGGGGGATGCCGCCGGTGCCGCTCTCCGGCAGAGGTTCCTCGCCCGGCTCCGTGACCCTTCGCAGCGGGGCGTTCGGGTCCGGCGCGTGCCGTTGCGCCTGTCGGGGAACGCCGTCCGGCTCGGATTTCTCCGCCGGGGAGATCTTTCCCGCGGCGGGAGGGGCGCCGGCCGCGCGGGCCCTCGTTCCCGGAATCTCCATCTCGGCGCTTCTGATCGGGGATTCCCCGTCGTGAGCCCCGGCTTCGGACCGCGACTCCTCGGACCGCGACTCCTCGGGGCGCGATTTCTCTGAGCGCATGCCGCTGTCGGGGACGTTTTCAACCACCATGCTCACCTTCCTCCCGTCGTGCCCGTGCCTCGGCCATTCTGGCCCGCAGCGCCGCGATTTTCGCCTTCCTGGCCGCTTCTTCGTCCGGATCTCCGGTTGCCGGCGCGGCTCCGGCGGCCACGGCTTCGGTTGCTTCCGATTCGATCGCTTCCGCTTCGGCCGGCGGGGGAGGGGCGGGCTGCGTCCGGCGAGCCCTGGCGGCCTCGCGCTCGGCGCGGATGGCCGCGTTCCGGGCGCGCTTTTCCTCCTCGGAGGCATCGGTGGCGGCCGGAGGCTCGGTTTCTGCCGGGCCGGTCGCCGGAGCGGGCTTCCCCTTCGGCGGCTCGGTGGAGCGGCGTCGGTCCTCGGCCAGTGTGACCCGGGCCAGATACTCCGGCATGTTCAGCTCGAAGCTCTGCCGGTTGATCCGCTTGAGGATCCCCAGCCGCTCGAACTCGGCGACGACCTCCGCGGTGAGCCGCTCGATCTCGGCGTACGGGGCGCGGGTCTGATCCCGGCCCAGATAGCGCCAGAGGCCGAACTGCAGGTCCCGGAAGAAGAGATTCGACCGGTGATAGACCGGATAGGAGTGCCCCCGGAGAAACTCCAGGAACGGCCTCGGATCGGCCTTGAGCGCCTCGATCTCGCTATCGACCGCCATGCTCGCGTCTCCTTCCGACGGATCTCATCCGGTTGGTCGCTCCCGCGGCTCCCCCATCGAGGGAGCCGCGAGTGCCCGTGATTTCCGATTGCTCAGTGATGCGCCCACTCGACCGACTTCAGGTCGATGCCGAGCTTGGCCATCTCGTACAGCGGCGACATCTCGCGGAGCTTGTTGACCGCCTCGATCACCTGGTTGAGCGCGAAATCGAGCTCCTCCCGCGTGGTGAAGCGTCCGATGCCGAAGCGGATCGACGTGTGGGCCAGATCCTCGCCGACGCCGAGCGCCTTGAGCACGTAGCTCGGCTCGAGCGAGGCCGACGTGCAGGCAGACCCGGAGGAGACGGCGATATCCTTGATGCCCATCATCATCGCCTCTCCCTCGACGTAGGCGAAGGAGACGTTCAGGTTCCCCGGCAGGCGCTGCTCCGGATTCCGGAGCGGGTCCGGCCCGTTGATGTAGAGCTCGTCCAGCTTGGCCTGGAGTCCCTTCCAGAACTCGTCGCGCAGACCGCTGGCGTAGGCGCTGTCGTGGGCCATCTCGGCCGAGGCCAGCTCGATCGCCTTGCCGAAGCCGACGATGCCCGGAACGTTGAGCGTGCCGGAGCGCATGCCGCGCTCATGGCCGCCGCCGTCCATCTGCGCCACGAGGCGGACGCGGGGCTTGCGCTTTCTGACGTAGAGCGCGCCGACACCCTTCGGGCCGTAGATCTTGTGCGCCGAAAAGGAGGCCAGGTCGACGTTCAGCGCCTCGACATCGAACGGGAGCTTGCCGACCGACTGCGTGGCGTCGGTGTGGAAGAGCACTCCCTTCTCGCGGCAGATGGCGCCGATCGACCGGATATCCTGGATGGTGCCGATCTCGTTGTTGGCGTGCATGATCGAGACGAGCACGGTCTTGTCGGTGATCGTCTGGCGGAGCTGATCGTGATCGATGAAGCCCTCGCTATCGACCGGCAGGTAGGTGACCTTGAAGCCGCTCCGCTCGAGCGCCTTGCAGGTATCGATCACCGCCTTGTGCTCGGTC
Organism: Bacteroidota bacterium; assembly: GCA_048498995.1. GTDB lineage: Bacteria > Bacteroidota > Ignavibacteria > OLB7 > OLB7 > JBEHWX01. The sequence goes on along the minus strand of JBEHWX010000080.1, from coordinate 5,572 downwards.
GTGGCCGTGATGATGTGATCTCCCTTGGAGCGATACATCTCGGCCACCCCCTTGATGGCGAGGTTGTCCGATTCGGTCGCTCCGGAGGTGAAGACGATTTCCTTGGCGTCGGCGCCGATGGCGCCGGCGATGGTCTCGCGGGCCTGCTCGACCGCCTCCTCGGCCAGCCATCCGAACGGATGGTTGCGGCTGGCGGCGTTCCCGAAGATCTCGGTGAAGTACGGGAGCATGGCTTCGAGAACGCGCGGATCGACGCGCGTCGTTGCGTTGTTGTCGAGATAAATCGGGAGCTTCATAATGCGATATATGTTCCTGAAACGATGAACTGTTTCCTTGTCGTCGGCCGTGTCCGGCCTGAAGCCTCGCGGGCGCACGGCCCGACGGGCACAAAGCCTGGCGGCCGTGGGGCCGAGGCCGGAGCGTTCGGCTAGAGCATCTCGGCGAGGGTCATCTTCTTGAACGCCTCGGAGATGTTCTCCTGGACCCGGCGGAGCGGATCCTTGATGGTGCAGATGTCGTGGATCGCGCAGCCGCGCCCTTCCAGGCAGTCGGTCAGCGCCTGATCCCCCTCGATGCTGAGGATCACGTCCTGCACGGTGATCTCCACGGCCGGACGCCCGAGCATGAAGCCGCCGCGCGTTCCCTGCGTGGAGCGGATCAGCCCCGTGCGCGACAGCTGCGAGAGCGTCTTGCAGCAGAGCTCGTACGGAAGCAGATACTCGTCGGCGATCTCGCGGGAAGTCGCCGTCGATCCGTCCGGGAGGAGCGCCAGATGCCTGATGGCGATCAGCCCGTATTCAACCTTTTTGGAGAGCCGTAACATCCTGTCCCTTCTCTTCTCTCTTCATCCATTCGGCGTATCCCGCGAGCGTCGCGGGGAAGCCTGGTTCCAGACGGATCATCTCCGACTAAATTGGTCGGAATTGGTGCAAACATAATGGCCCACTTCGAACGCGACAAGCGCCGACGGGCTGGAAGATGCTCTTTTTTGTTGCGAACTGTGCTTTCCTGACCGGAAGCCGCGCGGAATGCCCGGAAGAAGCGCTCGCGTCCGCGGCCGGAGCTCCCGGCAGCTCACCGTCTGGAGTCCGGTTCGGGACGCTCCGTTATATTTGAGGTCGATTTCGCGACGGTCCGCTCCGGGGCACCGGGGCCGGCGCCGCTTCCCGTTCGGGAGGGGCGCGCCGTCGGCGTCACACACACACGACCATTCCACGGAGCGACGTGAGCAACAGCGCGACCACCGGCACCGACGACTACGTGATCATCGGGCTTACCGGTTCCATCGGGGCGGGAAAATCCACCGTGGCCGAGGTGTTCGAGGAGGAGGGAATCCCGGTGATCCGGGCCGATCAGGTCGCCAAGGAACTGATGGCCAGCGATCCGGGGATGATCGCCGCGATCGGCGAGCGCTTCGGCCCCGAGGCCTACGTCGACGGGGAGCTCAACCGTCGGTTCCTGGCCGAGCAGATCTTCGGGGACCGTGAGAAGCTCGAGGCGATGAACCGGATCGTGCATCCCCGCACCATCGCCGAGCAGGGGGTGAGGGCGCGGAAGCTGATCGATCAGGGGGCGCGCGTGGTGGCCTGCGAGGCCGCGCTGATCTTCGAGTCGGGAGGGGAGGGGCGCTTCGATTACATCGTCGTGGTGGACGCTCCGCCGGAGATCCGGTTCGCACGGGCCGCCGAGCGCGACGGCGTGAGCCTCGAGGAGGTGGCCCGCCGCGATGCCATGCAGATCCCGGCCAAGGAGAAGGTGGACCGCGCCGATTTCGTGATCAGGAACGATGTTCCGGTCGACGTGCTCAAGAGCCGCGCCCGGTTCGTGGCCCGCCTGGTCTCCTCCCTTCCGCCACGGCACCATCTGGACGTGGAGGACGAGGAGGGGGAGCCGGAGGAGTGATGCTCCCGGCCTTCGGGGGCTGATTCCATGGCGCATTCGCGAGGCAGGTCCGAGTGGGCATCCATGGCCCCGGGAGGGAGCCGACAATATGTTGTTCCCGCCCCCGTTCCCGCCGTATGTTTCCCGATCTTTCCGTTTCCGATCAATACCCAGACGAGATGACGCAGGTGGAGCCGATCCAGATATCGAAGAAGAAAGTCTACATCGAGACCTACGGTTGCCAGATGAACGCCTCCGATTCGGAGATCGTTCTGTCGGTGATGGACCGGAGCGGCTATGAGCCGACCGAGGATATCGCCGCGGCCGACGTGGTGTTTCTGAACACCTGCTCCATCCGCGACAACGCCGAGCAGCGGATTCACGGCCGGCTGACCAACATCACCTACTACAAGCGGCAGAAGCCGGAGCTGGTGGTGGGCATCCTCGGCTGCATGGCCGAGCGCCTCCGCCGCGATCTGCTGAAGGAAAATTCGGTGGTCGATGTGGTGGTCGGCCCGGATCAGTACCGCGCGCTCCCCGAGCTGGTGCACGAGGCGCGGTTCGGCAGCAAGGGGCTGGCCGTGAAGCTCTCCCGCGTCGAGACGTACGACGACATCACCCCGCTCCGGACCGAGGGGATCTCCGCCTGGCTGTCGGTGATGCGCGGCTGTGACAAGTTCTGCACCTTCTGCGTGGTCCCGTTCACCCGCGGCCGCGAGCGGAGCCGGTCGCTTCGTTCGATCGTCGAGGAGGTGGAGAAGCTGGCCGAGCATGATTTCCGCGAGGTGACCCTGCTCGGGCAGAACGTCAACAGCTACCGCTCCGAGGGCTTCGATTTCGCCGACCTTCTGGCGGCCGTCGCCGACGTCGACCCGCGGATCCGGATCCGCTACACCACGTCGCACCCGCAGGACATGTCCGACAAGCTGATCGAGACGATGGCCTCGCGGAAGAACATCTGCAACTACATCCACCTGCCGGTCCAGTCCGGATCGAACAGGATTCTCCGGCTGATGAACCGCACCTACACGGTCGAGCACTACATGGAGCGGATGGCCCGCATCCACGAGCTGATCCCCGGGGTGAGCATGTCGACCGACATCATCGCCGGATTCCCGACCGAGACCGAGGAGGATCACCGGGCAACGCTCGAGGTGATCGAACGTGTTGCCTACGACGGCGCCTACACCTTCAAGTACTCTCCGCGCGAGAACACCAAGGCCTGGGCGATGGGGGACGACGTGCCGGAGGATGTGAAGACGCGCCGCCTGGAGGAGATCATCGAGCTGCAGCGGGAGATCTCCGCGCGCAACAACCAGCGCCACGTCGGCACCGTCGAGGAGATCCTCGTCGACGGCCCGAGCCGGAAGGACGAGGGGGAGTGGCGCGGCCGCACCGACACGAACAAGGTCGTGATCTTCCCGAAGGGGGATGTGCAGATCGGCGACTACATCCATGTGAAGATTCATCGCGCCAGCGCGGCGACCCTCTTCGGATCAGTCGTCGACGCCGAGGGGCGCCCGAAATACCTCCCCCTGGAGCTCGCCGCGGTCTGACGCCGGCGGCTCGTTTCTTCCCCGCGCATGCCGGGCCGTCAGGTCCGGCGAGGTCTCTCCACGCGCCCGCGCCGACTCCGGTATCCGCGGTCGCGTCGGAGGCGTTTCCCGTGCTAACTTTCCGTCGCCGTCCGGCGTTACCCGCGGGCCGGCATTCCCTCGTCCCTACGTCCACTGAGATCCAGATCGATGATCCACGTCTTCCGCTTTCGCGCGGCCTTGATGGTCGCGCTGCTGTCGCTTCCGGTTACCGCCGGCATCGCCGCCGCGCAGTCCGCCGCGCCGTCGTTCGACGACCAGGCGCGCGCCATTCTGAAGCTGTACGACGCGGGGCAGAAGGATAGCGCCTACGCGATGGTCGAGCCGCTGAAACGGAAGGCCAGGTTCTCCCCGGCCATCCTCTATACCCGCGCCCGCCTCACCAGCGACGATCGCGCGCTCCCCCTCTTCAAGGAGGTGATCGCGCTGGCGCCGACCGGCCCCTGGGCCGATGAGGCGGCATACCAGCTGGTGCGACGCTACGCCGACAAGCGGGACTCGATGGCCACGCAGGTCTGGCTCCAGGCGCTCAAGACCGGCTACGCCGGATCCTCCTACATCGCCAGCGCCGACGAGCTCGTGGCCTCGATCAAGAACTGGGAGATCGACGTTGCCGAGGTGGCCGAAAAGGGGAGCAAGGATGAGAAGGTCGCCAAGCCGGTCGCCAAGAGCGACAAGGTGCCGGTGGCGAAGGACGTGAAGGGGGAAAAGCCGTCCGTGCCGCCTGCCAAGAGCGAGAAGCCGACGACCAAGCCGCCCATCGATGGCAAGGAAAAGGATGCGAAGGACGTGAAGGCCAAGGATGCGAAAGAGGCCAAGGATGCGAAAGAGGCCAAGGAGAAGGAGGCGAAGGAGAGCGCGCATGGCGAGAAGGAGCTGCCGAAGTCGACGACCCGTCCGGCCGAGACCTACAAGGGGAGCGGCATGAAGGGATACGCGCTGCAGCTCGGCCTGTTCCCGACCCGCAAGGCGGCCGACGAGGAGACCGCGGAGCTGAAGAAGAAGAACATCCGCTCCCGTGTGCTCCCGAAAGTGGTGAAGGGGAAGACCCAGTACGCACTGGTGGTCGGCCCCTACGAGAGCGTCGAGGAAGCCAAGAAGAAGCGGGCCACGCTCGCCTCCTCCTGCAACTGCCAGGCGTTCGTCGTCGAAGTCCAGTAATCGAAACCTCATGCTTCTGACGCTCCACGGCACCGGCGCGGGGGAGCCGAACGGCGATCGCCTCGCAAGCGCCCTCAGCGCGCGCCTCGATGATGGACGCCTCGTCCTCTTCGACGCCGGGGAGGCGTGTGCCCGCGCGATGGTCCGCGACGGCGTGGACCTGAACCGCATCGGTAGCGTGGCCGTCAGCCACATGCACGCCGACCACTGGTGCGGACTGCCGGCGCTCTGGACCGCGTGGTCGCTCCGGAAGCGGAGCGACCCGGTCGATCTCTACCTCCCCTCCGGAACCATCGAGTTCTTCCGTGCCGTTCAGCTGCACGCCCACGCATTCCCGGAGCGGCTCCCCTTCGAGATCCGCTATCACGAGCTGACCCCGTTTCCGCTCGGCGGCGGATGGCGCGTCGAGCTCTTCGGCACCACGCATCTCGACGGCGTGCGCGAGCACGCCGAGCGCCATGGCGTGAGCCGCGACGCGCACGGCTATCTGCTGTTGAACGGCTCGCGCCGGATCGTCCTGAGCCAGGATCTCGGCGCGGTCGAGGATCTGGACGGGCTGCTCGACGGGGCGGAGCTGCTGGTCTGCGAGTCGACGCACGTGAAGCCGGCCGAGGTTCTCGAGCGCGCGCGCCGCGCGTCGGTCCGGCGGATAGTCTTCACGCATGTGCCTCCCGAGGGGGCCGACTTCCCGGAGCATGGGGAGGGGCCGGAGTGGGAGGTGGCGCGCGACGGCCTGCGGGTCGAGATCCCCTGAGCTCCCGGCCCCATCACGAATTCTCCTTGCCGGTGAAGCCGGACGCGTCGTATCCTACCGCCTATCCTCGAACAATCGACGCACACGTGCCAGGAACCTTCCGCCTCGCCGATCTTCTCACAGCCCGCGTTGCCGCGCGGCCGGCCTCGCACCCCACGCTCTTCGCGATGCTCCTGGCCGT
>JBEHWX010000079.1:0-28513 GCA_048498995.1 Bacteroidota bacterium | reverse complement strand
TTCTGCTTTCGACCCCCGGGCCGCTTCGGCCCCAAGCCGCATCGGTCCCAAGCCGCTTCGGCCCCAAGCCGCTTCGGCCCCAGGCCGCTTCGGCCCCAGGCCGCGTCGAGACTCGGCCTCGTCGGTGCTCTACCTTGTCGATGTCCGGCCGCTGCCGATCTGTTATAAAGTGAGTCGGCCGGGCCCCGCGGAAGGATTCTCGCTTGTGCAGGTGGGCCCACCTGCCTAACTTCGATTTGGATTCGGTCTTAATAAGAACTCTCTCATGCATTCGACCGCGGAGAAACGCGCCAAGGAACGCTTTACCGAGTTTCTGCGCGACGGCAACTACAGGATCACATCCGAGCGGTTCGAGGTGCTCTCGGCGGTGCTCAAGTACGATGAGCATTTCGATGCCGATTCTCTCTACCTGAGGCTCCGCGCCGAGCGGAGCAAGGTCTCCCGGGCGACCGTCTACAAAACCCTCTCGCTTCTGCACGAGTGCGGCCTGGTCTCCCGGTTCATGTTCTCCCCGGGCGAGTTCGCCCAGTATGAGAAAACGATCGACCGCCCGCGGCACGACCATATGGTCTGCACCAAGTGCGGCAAGATCATCGAGTTCGCCAACTCCAGCATCGTGAACATGCAGCGGCAGCTCTGCGAGCAATACGAGTTCGAGTCGAGCTATCACACCTTCCAGATCTTCGGGATCTGCCGTGACTGCCGCCGAAGCAAACGTAATGGGACTACTGAAAAGATCTGCAACGAACGCGGGCCGACCGCAAACTAGCCCTCGCCGGCTGGTCGATGCGCGCCGCGGTGATGTCGGGACGATCCAATCGCTCCCGGACAACGACGAGCTTCGCTCGCAATGCATCAGGCTCGGCATCTGCGCCGGTGCCTCCTTCACCTGTCTCGAGCGTCTCCCCGGTGGGACGATCGTGCTGGAATCCAGCAGACAGGAGATCGCCCTCGGACGCCCGCTCGCCCAGTCCATCAACGTCATCCTCCGCTCGCCGGAGGAGTGACCCCCTCTCACGGCTGCGTCACGCAATTTCCGACCTCGATGAAGATTGATCGCCCCTCCGATGAAGAGATGACCGACCTGCTCCCGCACGCCGAGCATCGCCACGTCGATTCCGAAGCCCACGCGTTCCTCGATCAGAGCAAGAAGAAGCTCGTCCTCGTCGGCAACCCGAACGTGGGCAAATCGGTCTTCTTCAATCACCTCACCGGCCTCTACGTCGACGTCTCCAACTTTCCCGGCACCACCGTCGAGATCTCTCACGGCGACAACCCCCGCTACGCCGTCTACGATACCCCGGGTATCTACGGCGTCAGCTCGTTCAACGACGAGGAGCGGGTGGCGCGCGACGTGATCCTCGAGGCCGACGTGGTGCTCAACGTGGTCGACGCGGTTCACCTGGAGCGGGATCTCTTCCTCACGCTGCAGTTGATCGACATGGGGAAGAAGATGGTGGTCTGCCTCAACATGATGGACGAGGCGATCAGCCGCGGCATCGAGATCGACGTCGAGGAGCTCTCGCGGCGTCTCGGGGTGCCGGTGCTGCCGACCACGGCGATCTTCAAGAAGGGCTTCGATCAGCTCGATGCCCATGTGGAGCAGGCCGTGCACGGCAAATCCGATCCCTGGCTGCATCGCCACCTCCACGAGCTTCTGGACCGTGTCGGCTCGCAGGCCGAGGGGCTCCTGGTGCTCGAGGGGGATCGCGTGATCGCCGAGCGCCATGGCGTGGCCCCGGGCGAGGATCGCGAGCTGATCTACGTGGAGCGGCGCAATCGTGTCAATAAGCTGCTGGACAAGGTCGTCACCGCCAAGGAGCAGAAGCGGACCCTCTCGGTCCGGCTCGGACGCTGGGCGATCTCGCCGGTGCTCGGGGTGCCGTTCCTCGCGGTCGTTCTTTATCTGATCTATCTCTTCGTCGGCGTCTTCATCGCGCAGGACGTGGTCGGCTACACCGAGGGGACGCTCGGCAACCGCTACCTGGAGGTGTTCGTCAAGGACAAGGTGGCGGAGGTGACCGGGACGACGATCGCGGTGGAGAAAGTGGGGCTCGACGCGGCGGGGGACGATGTGGTGCTCAAGACGCGATCGTTCACGTTCCCCGACGGGATCGACGCCGACGCGCCGCTGCGCGACGAGATGATGCGCTTCCGCGCCGGCGGCACCAACAACGTCTCCTACACCTTCACCAACCCGGTGGCGATCGTGCTGTTCGGCGAGTTCGGCGCGCTGACGATGACGGTGACCTACCTGCTCTTCCTGCTGCTGCCGCTGGTGATCGGCTTCTACATCTCTCTGTCGATCCTGGAGGATTCCGGCTACCTGCCGCGTCTGGCGACCTTCGTCGACCGGTCGCTGACCGGCCTCGGGCTCAACGGCCGCGCGATCATCCCGCTGATCCTCGGCTTCGGCTGCGTGACGATGGCGACGATCACGACGCGTCTGCTCGGGACCGAGCGGGAGAAACGGATCGCGACCACGATCCTGCAGTTCGCCATTCCCTGCTCGGCGCAGCTGGCGGTGATCGCCGCGCTGCTTGCCGGCGCGGGACTCAAGGCCACGCTGATCTACGCCGCGGTGATCTTCGGCGTCTTCATCGCGATCGGGACGATCCTGAACAAGGTGCTTCCGGGAACGTCGTCGCCGCTGCTGCTGGACCTGCCGCCGATGCGGCTGCCGCGCGCGCGCAACGTGCTGCAGAAGACCTGGGTGCGGACCCTCTCGTTCATGAAGGAGGCCACCCCCTGGTTCTTCATCGGCGCCCTGGTGGTCTCGATCTTCCAGGTGACCGGCGTGCTCACGGTGTGGCAGGATCTGCTGGCGCCGCTGACCACGAAGTGGCTGAAGCTTCCGCCGGAGGCGGCCACCGCGTTCGTGATGGGACTGGTCCGTCGCGACTTCGGCGCGGCCGGGCTCTACGACATGCACCTGACGCCGATGCAGATCGTGGTGGCGCTCACCACGATCACCCTCTTCGTCCCCTGTATCGCCTCGCTGATGATCATGCTGAAGGAGCGTGGGATGAAGGAGGGAATGACGATCTGGGCCGGAAGCTGGGTGCTCGCCTTCGGCATCGGCGGCGTGGTCGCGCTGATCGTGATGTAGAAGAGAATTGAGAATTGAGAATGATGAACCATGAAATCAGTGGCTGAGATGGTTCGAACCGTTGGATGGGATGAGGCGAACGGGAAGGATGGGAAGTCGTGAAATCCGTGGTTGAGATGGCTCGGACCGCCGGATGAGATGTAGGCGAGCGGGGAGAATGATGAACCATGAAATCAGTGGCTGAGATGGCTCGGAACGTCGGATGAGATGTAGGCGAGCGGGGAGAATGATGAACCATGAGATCAGTGGCTGAGATGGTTCGAACTGCCAGGTTCGTCGGATGGGATGAGGCGAGCGGGGAGGATGGTGAACCACGAAATCGGTGGCTGAGATGGTTCTGACCGCCGGGCTCGTCGGATGGATTCGGGATGGCCGGGGCCTCCGCCCGATCGGGAGAGTGCCGACCGAAGCGGATGCGATACACGAATGATGTAGTCAGGAGCACAGGATGATTGCGGCATTTACACGCAGACGGAAACAGAAGGGGGCGCAGACGCCCGCGGCGGCGCAGGCGAGGATCGAGCTCGCGCTGCCGGTGATTCAGGGGAGCGCGATCGAGGCGAAGCTCCGGTCGGAGATCCGCTTCTGCGGCACCTGCTCCTACGAGATCCACAACCCGATGACCGACCGGTGCCCGCGATGCTTCTCGCACGTGGCGCTGAGCGAGCACACCGACTGCGGCGAGTGCTCCCATCAGGGGAACTGCACCTACAAGAACGGCTGATCCGCGCGCCGTCGATATGATTTCTCGAAACGGGAGAGGGCTGGTCGCCGTTGCGACCGTCCCTCTCTCGTTGTCGGATGTTCGATGCACCGCTCATCGGCGAAAGGGAAGCTCGGGAGCTCGCGGCGAGCCCGCCTGGCTACCCGATGGTTCCGCGCCGGCGGATCGCCGCTCAGGGCGTTCCGACGCGGTCGGGGACGCGGTTCGGGCGCTCCAGGGTGGGGCGATCCTTCCCCGTCCCCTGCGCTCCCTTCTCGATGTTCTCGGCCAGACGATCGAGCAGCGCCAGCTCCTTGCCGACTCCCTCGTCGTGCAGCGAGAGGTTCTCCAGCCGCGCCAGCCCGGAGGCACGCGTGATCACCTCCACCGCTTCCTTCTTCTTCCCCTGCGCGTAGAGCTGGCAACCCTCCTTCAGCCCGAAGTAGATGTTCGTCAGCGCCACGGCCATCCGCATCCCATCGTGGGTGAAGAACTGGGTGCCGGGGACAAGCGCCGAGCGCCCCTCGTGCCGGAGCTCCGTGTTCGAGGCGTGCCGGCTGCCGTCGAGATCGGTGTAGCCGAGGGAGCCGGAGGCCAGCAGATCCCCGGAGGCGATCGGGACGTTGCCGTCGCGCTCGTAGCGGAGAACGATCGCGCCCCGGTTGGAGGAGAGGAACACCGTCGGGATGTGCAGGAGCGCGTCGCGGTCCCCCGGCTTCCAGCCGGGGAGGCCGTAGACCGCCGTCAGCTTCAGTCCGCGCGGCGTGGCGACCTTCACGTCGAGGTCGTAGACCAGCGGCGTCACCAGGTAGTCGAACTCCTGCTCGAAGACCTTCGCGATCTTCTCCGGCGTCTCCAGGAAGAAGTAGTTCCCGCCGCGGATCTGCGTGATGTGGTAGATCAGCTCCTGGCCGAAGTTGACGCCGACGCCGAAGGCGGTAAGGCCGATGCCGGCGTTGGCGAATCCCTCGGTGAGCTTCCGGAAGCTCGCCGAATCGGTGCGGCCGACGTTCGGCATCGCGTCGGTGAAGAGCATCACCCGCTTGGCCGTTCCCTCGCGGGAGGGGAGCGCGGCGAGCTGTCCGAAGCCGAGCTCGAGTCCCGCCTCGATGTTCGTTCCGCCGTCGGCCTCGAGCGCGTCGATGGCCGCCAGGATCCTGGCGCGGTCGGAGACGGGGGTGGCCGGCAGGAGCAGATCGGCGCGGCTGTTGAACTCCACGAGCGCCAGCTCATCCTCCGGCGTCAGCCGGTCGACGAGGGAGCGGAGCGCGTGCTTCACCGCGTCCATGCTCGCTCCCTGCATCGAGCCGCTCTTGTCGATCACGAGCGCCAGCTGGAGCCGCGAGCGATGGAACTCCTCGGGACGGATGTTCGAGTTGAGCCCCAGATGGACGAAGAGGGCCTCCGAGGCGTTGTCGGCCGCTGGGGCGAAGCCGTAGCCGAGCGAGAGGCAGAGCTTCTGGTCGCAGGCGGCGCTCGGCGTCGGGATGTCGTGCTCGCTGTAGAGCCCCTCCGGGGAGAAGTCGATGAACATCGGGACCTGGCCCGACTCGATCAGCTTCCGGGCGTAGCCGATATCCTGCGCGCCGCCGACGGTGGCGCCGAGGGAGCTGGTGACCGACATCAGCCGCGTGCCGGTGAATCCTCCGGCTCTCCCGAGGCTCCCCTTCGGGCTGGCCTCGATCCGAGGAGCGGCCAGGCCGCCATCCATCAACGGCGGCGCCGGGGGGGGCGTGCTCTGCGCGCCGGAAGTGCCCTCGGTCGTTTTGTGCCCGGTCGAGTCCTGCGTCTGGGCGACGGCGCCGATGGTCAGCGCCAGGAAGAGGAGGAGTGAGGCCGGCAGATGCGGCGGGCTCCACGACCGGAGCGCAGGCGCGTACGTGTTCATCATGGCGAATCTCCTGTGAATATGCCGTCGGTCGTTATCAGTCGGTAAGCAATGGCACCGCGCGGGAACCGTCGGGGCCGGGATGCGTCGAGTGAGAGGCACGGGAGCGGGCCGGGTGCCGGCGCAAACCCGGATGCCGGCGCAAACCCGGATGCCGGCGCAAACCCGGGTGCCGGCCCGACTTCCGGGTGTCGGGGGCGAAGGTCGCATCGGGAGATCGGACGGAGTGCCGCGCGTCGCGTCGCGGAGCATGTCCCCCCGTCATCGGCCGTCATGTGGACCCGCATGATGGTCGGAGGTTTGCTGCGTTCGATCCTTGCCGCTAAGTTTCAACCTTTTCGAGGCAGATCTCTCTACCGGCGTATGAACAACGCACTACGTTCTCTTGCCAGTCTGTTCCTTGCGATCATCGCCTGCACCGTGGCTCTGCGCGCGCAGGAAGCGGTGACCGACGTGGTTCCCGAGGAGCTCTATCCGGGGGAAAACGAGCTGACCATTGCCTGCACGGCCGGCATCCGGGAAATCGCAACCACCTACACCTCCAACATCCGGGTGGAGGGGGATGGGCCCGGGGGGTGCGAAAAGTCACGCAAGGTGAGGGTCTTTGTCAATACCGCCAGCGATTCGGCATGGGTCGCCTTCCGGCTGATCGACTGCAAGGGGGGAACCCACTTCGTCGGCCCGGTGAAGCTGAACACGGTCTGGACGGTGGACCGGGTCAACTTCGGGCGGCTCGAGGTGGGGGCCACGGGCTGCGAGATCTTCCAGATCCGGAATCTCGGCGTCGACGTGATCCTCGATTCGATCACCTCGCCGCAGCCGGGTGTCACCTTCACGTTGCCGACGCGACTGCCGGCGCGGATCGTCGGCTTCTATCGCTACGAGGTCTGCTTCAGCTCGGACCAGACCGGCACCTACCGCTTCCCGGTGATCACCTGGCTCCGGCGGCAGTATCCCTCGGCGGGGCACACCACCTACGCGGTGGCCGATACCGCCGTGATCCGCGTGGTGAAGCGCGCTCCCACGCCGGTCGACGACGAGCCGGAGGTGGAGGAGGAGGTGACCGACCCGACCACGTTCCGCTCCGTGGCGGTGCCGAACGCGATCATTCCAAAGAACGGGACCTTCTTCCTCGGCTCCTACGATCTGCTCGGACTGGAGGCCGGCTATTCGATCGGTGATCATCTGATGATCCTCGCCGGAGGAGCCATCCCCACCCCCGACGACTGGGGCGGGGTGAGAGGGGAGATGTTCGGCGCCTATTCGATCGGCGCCAAGGCGGGGCTGCCGATCGGCGATCGCCTGAACGTCGCCGTGGGCTATCAATTGGGGGGAAGCATCTACGACAAGCAGCTCACCGAGCAGACCGAATCGAAGATCACCTTCTCGGTCCCGTATGGGGCCATCAGCTACGGCACCGACGACAGCCGTATCTCCGCGACCTTCGGCTACGCCTTCAAGCATCACGCGACGCTCGACGCGGAGTTCGACCGGAACGCCGGCTTCGTGGCCATCGGCGGCGACTACCGCTTCGGCCACAACTGGAAGGTCGCCGGCGAGATTGCCGCCATCGAGACCCTCGACCTGATTCCGGTGATCGCCACGGCGCGCTACTTCACCAACAGCTACGCGATCGATTTCGGGCTCGGCTTCGTCGGGCTCACCGTCAACGGCGCCAAGGCGAAAGTGCCGCTCGTGCCGCTGATCTCGGCAACCTTCGTTTTCTAATCCGGGAGATCGTGTGACGCCCGAATCACGTAACCTCGCGGGGGCTCTTCTGCTCCTTCTCCTCGTCGGATGCGGAGATGGGGACGCGCGGGGTGCGCATCCGAAGCCCCAGGTAGTAGACACGGCAGGTGGCCCGCGTCACAACGCCACGGAGGGGGGCGCTCCGGCGTTCGGAGCCTACGCGGTGCCGTCGGGGGAGATCTTCCGGGAGGAGCCGGCCGAGGTCGACTTCGGGACCGCTTCCTGGGCGCGCCGGTACCAGACCGCGCTCCGGAAGGGAACATCGGCGGGGGCGAACTTCGCCGGACATTACGCGCTGGTGAGCTGGGGGTGCGGCACTGCCTGCCAGCAGTCGGCGATCGTCGACGTGATCACCGGGCGGATCTATCCGGGGCCGATGTCCAGCTCCGGCTACGGCTTCAGGCTCGACAGCCGCCTGCTCGTGGTCAATCCTCCCGATCCCTCCCGACCCGATTCCCTTTTGAGCGATGAGGAGCGCCCGCAGAACTGGCTCTGGCGGACCGGGGGCGTTATCCGTCTGGAGTGATGGGGGAGGGGAGAGGCGATGAAATGATGGTGATCGGATGAGCACCATCCGTGAGCGCGTCCATCCGAAACGTGACGAAGCCCGGCGGGAAGAACCCGTCGGGCTTCGCTGTTTTCAGGGCTCCCGGCGGATCTCAAGGGATCCGACGAGTCTTCTGGTGATCGGATGATTACTGCTTCGCGGCGTCCGCGGCGGCATCATGGCTCTGCGCCTCGGCGACGGCTCCCGCCTCCGGGAAGGTGAGCTCGGTCTTCGAGAGGACCCGGATCTCGCCGTCGAGCGGCTCGATCTCGTAGACGATCGGCACGCCGGTCGGGATGTTCACCTCCATGATCGACTCGCGGGTGAGCTTGTCCAGGTGGAAGAGGAGGGAACGGAGGGAGTTGCCGTGGGCCACCACCAGCACGTCGTATCCGGCCAGGAGATCCTTCAGGATATGGTGCTGGAAGTAGGGGTAGACGCGGTTCATGCACATCTCCAGGCTCTCCCCCTCCACGCCCGGCGGGCGGGTGTCGAAGGAGCGGCGCCAGATGTGCACCTGCTCGTCGCCATACTTCGCGGCGGTCTCCGCCTTGTTGAGTCCCTGGAGATCGCCGTAGTGGCGCTCGTTGAGCGCCTCGTCCTCGGTGAGGGGGAGGTCCGCAAGGCCGGCCGCCTCCAGGGCGATCTTCGCCGTGTCGATGGCGCGCTTCAGCTTGGAGGTGTAGACCTTGTCGATGCCGATGCCGCGAAGGCGCTCGCCGGCGCGACGCGCCTCCTCACGTCCGGCCTCGGAGAGCTCCACGTCCACCCAGCCGGTGAAGCGGTTCTCGAGGTTCCACTGGGATTGCCCGTGGCGAAGAAGAATCAGTTTGGCCATGATCGGTATATGCGTAGAGGTTAAGAGGGAGATGTCGTCGCGTCGGGGCTCGACGGAGGGGGATCCTCGGGCGGTTTGGCCGGCGCGGCCGCCGGCTCGCCGTGCGGCAGGTACTTGAGCGAGGGGATGTCCTGCACCGCCAGTCGATAGAAGGCGTAGCGGTAGAAGGTATCGAGCGCGGCGATATCCCGCTCCTCCAGGCTGTAGCGGATGTTTCCGAGCAGATAGCGCTGGTAGAAGGCGTTGGCCTCCTGCGGCCGGGGATGGCGGCTGGCCGCGTCGGCCAGCATCAGCACCGCCTCGTCGCGTGCCTCCAGAAGCTCGTCCAGCGCGCTCTGCGGCACCTCGTCCACCCGCCCCCAGGCGATCATGTAGGGGAGATCGGTCTCGGTGATATCCTCCCATTCGTCGGTCAGGTCGAGGAGGGAGCGGTTGGCGCTGGCCTGGAAGATCGCGTCGTCGCCGACCAGGAGCGCGGCGTCCGCCCCGGCGATCATCTCCTCGAACCCGGATTCCTCCGGCACCCGCTTCAGGGTGGTTTCCAGCTCGTACTTCTCCGAGAGGACGACGCTGGCCACCAGCGCCTCGGAGGATTCCGGCTTCTTCACCGCCAGCGTGTCGATGCTCACCAGCCCCTTGTTGAAGACCAGCCGGAGCAGGCCGGCGAAGCCGTTGGTCATGATCGCCAGGCCGGGGACGAGGGCGTAATCGACCACGCCGAGAAACTGGGCGTACTCGATCGGGGGCGTCAGCGCGATGTCGGCGCTTCCGTCGAGGATCATCTCACCCGGGCGCTCGGCGGGGATCACCCGCCATCCGCGACGCTCGAGCGCGGCGGCCAGCGGCCCGGTGGCAAACTCTTTCCTGTAAGCGAATCTCACGTCGGATTTCCGTCGATAGTCGAACATATACTTCCGTTGCCGGGAGCTCCGTGGGAGAGATCTCCCACGCGTGGGATCCCCCCGCGGGGAATCTTCCCGCAGGGAATCTTCCCGCAGGGAATCTTCCCGCGGGAAATCTTCCGGCGGCGTGACTCCCGGCCGGTCCGGCGCCTCGCGGCGCGCTCGGAACTGAGACGAATCGGTCCGGCGTGCCGTGCAATCGGCAAACCAAAGCCGACGTATCGCCATGCGTCCCGCCGTCGGGCGCCATCATTCAGGACCTTCCGGTCTCACCAGTTCGGCACCGCCACGCGAGCGATCAGCCGGACCGTGTCGCGGGCGATCAGGAGCTCCTCGTCGGTCGGGATCACGAAGGCGCGGAGGCGCGATCCCTCGGCGGAAATCTCCCCCTCCTTTCCGCCGACGAGCGCCTGGTTGCGCGCCGGGTCGAGCGCCAGCCCGCACCACTCCATCTCGCGGCAGATCCGGGAGCGGATCTCCGGCGAGTTCTCGCCGATTCCCCCGGCGAAGACCACCGCGTCGGCGCCGTTCATTGCCGAGAGGTAGGCGCCGATATACTTCTTGATCCGCCCCACGAAGATCTCGATCGCCAGGCGCGCGCGCCGGTCGTCGTTCTCCTCCTCCTCGGCAAGCAGATCGCGCATGTCGTTGGTCAGGCCGCTGATGCCGAGCAGTCCCGACTGCTTGTTCAGGAGGGTGTCGACCTGCGAGATCGAGAAGCCCTCCTTCTCCATCAGATACTGGATGATCGCCGGGTCGATATCTCCCGAGCGGGTTCCCATCACGAGCCCTTCCAGCGGGGTGAGCCCCATGGAGGTATCGATGGAGACGCCCTCCTTGATGGCGGCGGCCGAGCAGCCGTTGCCGAGGTGGAGGGTGATGATGTTGACCGTCTCCTTCGGCACCTTCATCAGCGTCCGGTAGCGATAGGCGATATACCGGTGGGAGGTGCCGTGGAAGCCGTAGCGGCGGAGCCTGTGGCGCCGGTAGAGCTGATAGGGGATGGCGTAGAGGTAGGAGCGCTCCGGCATGGAGTGATGGAACGCGGTGTCGAACACCGCGGCCTGCGGCGTGCCGGCGCCGAAGATCTCCGTGGCGGCCGTGATGCCGCGGAGGTTGTCCGGGTTGTGCAGCGGCGCCAGGTCGATGCACTCCTCGATGCCCTCGATCACCTCCGGCGTGATCAGCGTGGAGGCGGTGAAGCGCTCGCCGCCATGGACCACGCGGTGGCCGATGGCGTGGATATCGGCCAGGGAGGTGATGCCGCCGATCTCCGCCTCGGAGGAGACGAGCCACCGGACGGCGGTATCGATGGCGGCGCGATGATCCCGGATCGGCAGGGCGTTGCGGTAGATCTTCCCGTTGGCGTTCTCGAAGCGGAGGAGCGCCTGCGAGCCGATCCGCTCGATCGTCCCCCGCGCCAGGCGCCGGTCGGTGTCGCTCCCGATCTTCTCCAGATCGGTATCGATCAGCTGGAACTTGAGCGACGAGGAGCCGCTGTTGAGGACGAAAACGTTCATCGGAGGTCGGGCCGGAAAAAACGATGGGCCGGAAGGTCCGGCCCATGCTCGAAATCGGTTCGCGCTCCGTCGGCGTTGTCGCCGAGGCCCGGTCGACGCTCCTGGGTGGAGCCTCTGGGTGGAGCCTCTACCGGAGCCGGTCGAGCCAGTCGGCCAGCTCGGCCGCCGCCTCGGAGCGATTGTCGTAGCGCATATCGCCGCGCAGCCGCAGGCCGATCCTGCGGTACCGTCCGGAGGCGTCCGGACGGTAGATGCTGTACTCGGTGCTTCCCATGTCCGCTCCGGCCGTGGTCGTATCGGACCAGGGGCCGGTGGAGGCTTTCTCGGCCAGCGCGCGCATCATCGCCAGCGAATCGGCCGGGAGCCGGCGGATGAGCCTCCGGTTGACGGCGTGGAGCGCCTCGAGCTGGCCGGCGGTCAGGGAATCGCGCCGTTCGGAGGGCCTGGCGGCTCCCTCGCGCCACTGGAACCGGTAGAGATCGCCCGACGCGTCCACGTAGATGCCATCGAAGCGATAGCCCCAGGCGTAGTTCTCCTGGATCACGTCGAAGACCACCTCGGCGGTCTGCTTCGGTGGCGGGGGATCTCCCGGACCGATCGGCGGGAAGTGCCGGCAGGCGCCGGCGGCCATGGAAAGAACGAGAAGAAGAACTGATCTCTTATTCATGACGACACCCGATTGTTGCGAGAAGGGTGAGCTTGGCAAGTGGGTGCTGCTCATACCGGTGACACCGGTCATCTCCTCGCGTAACGGGGGCGGTCGATCATCCCTCGTCGGGAATCATCCCTTGTACTGACGGAGCCACTCCAGGCGCTCCTGGAGCCGCGCGGCCGGCACGAGGAGCTTGTCCTTGCCGAAGATGGCATCCTCCGGACGATCGAAGACCAGCTCGTAGTCCTTCGACATCACGATCGCCTCCTCGGGGCAGACTTCCTCGCAGTAGCCGCAGAAGATGCAGCGGAGCATGTTGATCTCGAACTTGACCGGGTAGCGCTCCTTTTCGAGCTCGGTCTCGGCCGCCTGCACCTCGATGGCGATCGCCGGGCAGACGCGGGAGCAGAGGCCGCAGGCGACGCAGCGCTCGCCATACTCTTCCTGCACCAGCACCGGGCGGCCGCGGTAGCTGCCGGCCGGGATGTAGACTTCCTCCGGGTACTCGCGGGTGAACTTCGGCTGACGCATCTGCTTGAGGGTCAGCACCAGCCCGCGGGCGATCTCCGGCAGATAGATCTTCTCCCAGAAAGTCAGGCGCTTGTTCTGGGTGGTCGTTACGGTCTTGGTTGCCATATATGTCTCTAGAGTCTCTCGGTTCCAGATATCTCTGCGTCTGAGGGATTCCGGCCGCCGGAATCGGCTCTCGCCCCCGAACGGGCGCGGCGTCTCTGAATCAACGTTTGTTCCCGGAGGGTAGTGCCCGGCCGGGAGGGGAAAAATCGGGTCGGCGTCCCCGGGCTTACTTCAGCAGCCCGAGGATGATCGCGGTGACCACCACGTTGGCCAGCGCCAGCGGGAACATCACCTTCCAGCCGAGCGACATGAGCTGATCGTAGCGGAATCTCGGGATCGACCAGCGGACCCAGATGAAGAAGAAGATCAGGAAGAGCGCCTTCAGGAACAGGGCGCCGAACTGCAGCAGGGCGCGCAGCACGTCGTGCTCCTGGAAGAACTTCAGATCCTCGACCCACGGGAAGTGATAGCCGCCGAAGAAGAGGGTGGCCATCAGCGCCGACATCAGGATCACGTTGCCGTACTCGGCCAGGAAGAAGAGGCCGAACTTCAGGCCGGTGTACTCGGTGTGGAAGCCGCCGACCAGCTCCGGCTCGGCCTCGGCAAGGTCGAACGGCGCGCGGTTGGTCTCGGCGAAGGCCGCCACCAGGAACACCAGGAAGCCGATCGGCTGCACCAGCACGTTCCAGCGCGGCAGCCAGCCGAACCAGTAGCCCCCCTGCTGCGACACGATGGTCGTGATGTCCAGCGATCCCATGATCAGCATCATCCCGATCAGCGACAGCCCCATCGAGAGCTCGTAGCTGATCATCTGCGCCGAGGAGCGGAGTCCGCCGAGAAGCGAATACTTGTTGTTCGAGGACCATCCGGCCAGCGTGATGCCGTAGACGCCGAGCGAGGAGAGCGCCAGGAAGATCAGCAGCCCGGTGTTCAGGCTCGGGGCGATCGTCGGCACCACGTCGTACCCGTTGACCGTGAAGGGAGCCGCGAAGGGGATCACCGCCCAGACCGCGATCGCGATGGCGATCGAGATCACCGGCGCCAGGAAGTGAAACCCCGGGCTGGCCTGCTCCGGCACCACGTCCTCCTTCAGCACCAGCTTGAGCACGTCGGCGAACGACTGGAGCGATCCGCGCCATCCGACCCGGTTCGGGCCGACACGGTTCTGGATCCAGGCCGACACCTTGCGCTCCATCAGAACGACATACGCCGCCCCGATCAGGAAGATGTGCAGGACGATGAAAACCTTGATCAGAAGGACGACTACGTCTATCAGCGTCATGATTCTGGCTGTTCGGATGTATCTGAATGGACAGGGAGGGAAAGCGATCCGGGAGATCGCCATCCGACCGGAGTGCGCCCCATGGCCGCGGGCGTCGAGCGGATCGGCGCGCCGGGGCCGGCAACGGAGCGGGGAACGGAGCGGCGAGAGGATCGTTCGGCCCCCGAGGGGGAGCCCGCGATCATCCCGCCGCGGATGTTGCAAGAACGCCGGGAACGACAGTGCGCGCGCCTCGGGGCGCGACGCGGAATCTTACGGCTTCACCTCTTCCATCACCTGCGGACGGAAGTGGTGCGGCACGTAGACCGGGCCGTGCGGCGTCTGACGATCGCCACGTCCCAGCTCGGCGCCGAACAGCTCGTCCAGCTGCTGATAGCTCATCCCCTTGAAGGCCGGGATGCGCGCGGCGACCTCCGCGAAGATATCCTCGGTCCACTTGTAGTCCCAGCGGGTTCCCATCTGACGGGCGATCGACTGGAGGATCTGCCATGCCGGACGGCACTCGCGGCGCTCGCCGTGGGTCCAGCGGTCGTTGTAGGAGCCGAACTTGTCCAGGCGGGACATCTTCATTCCCATCAGGCGCTCGTTCTCCTGGGTCACCACCGCCGGCACGAAGTGCTGCACCATGCCGGTGCCGTTGACGAACGTTCCTTCCTTCTCGGCGTAGCTGGAGGTGGCCAGGACGATATCGGCCATCGCGACCAGCGGCGTGTGGTTCCAGGCGTGGACGATCAGGGCCTGGAGCTGACCGGCGGCGGCGCTGAAGACATCGTCGACCGGGAGCGCCTGATCCAGGGAGTAGACCACCTTGATCTTGCCGGCGTTGATGGCGGCCACCAGGCCGGCCATGTCGAGCGAGCCCTTCTCGGCTCCGGCGCCGACGGCGATGGCGCCACGGGTGTTCGGCGTGCGGTCGGCCATGCGGAGCTTCTTGTCGCCGAAGGCCGGATCGACGTAGCGGAGGAACTCGACCTCGTTGGAGCCGACCACCTCGCGCGCCAGGCGGGCGAAGAGATAATTCTCCTCGACGGTGGCGAACGGCGAGCTGATGAAGGCGATCTCCTGCGGCTTCACGCTCTTGAGCGCGGCGGCCACGGCGGCGATGGCATCGGTCCACCCGACCTCGGTCTGCTCGCCGTCGCGGCGGACGATCGGGCGCTCGACGCGGTTGTCGTTGACGTAGGGGAACTCGTTCAGGCGTCCCGGGTCGCACATCCAGTACTGGTTGACCTTCATGTTCGTGCGGGGCTCGAGACGGAGGATCTCGTTGTTCCGGACGCCGGCGTAGGTGTTGCAGCCGCGGGCGCATCCGGGGCAGATGGTGTCGTTGAACGACATGTCCCAGACGCGGGCCTTGAAGCGGAAATCGCGGGAGGTGAGCGCGCCGACCGGGCAGATGTCGATCACGTTCATCGAATACGGGTTGTCCAGCTCCGTTCCGGGGAAGGTCTCGATCGAGACATGATCGCCGCGGTTGACGAAGGTGAGGGCCGGCTGCTCGGCGATCTCGCTGGAGAAGCGGATGCAGCGGGAGCAGGAGATGCAGCGCTCACCGTCGAACAGGACTTCCGGGCCGAGCGGCACCCGCTTGTCCTTGTGGACCTTCTCCTCGGAGAAGCGGCTTTCGCCGCGGCCGTGGCTGAAGGCGTAATCCTGGAGCTTGCACTGGCCGGCCTCGTCGCAGATCGGGCAGTCGAGCGGGTGGTTGATCAGGAGGAACTCCATGATCGACTCCTGCGCGCCGGTCGCCCGCTGATTCTTCGTATGGACCACCATGCCGTCGGCCACCAGCGTGGAGCAGGCGATCGCCAGCTTCGGCATCTTCTCGATCTCCACCAGGCACATGCGGCAGTTGCCCGCCACGCTCAGCGCCGGATGCCAGCAGAAATGGGGAACATCGATACCATTCTCGAGCGCGGCCTCGATGACGGTCTTGCCGGCAGCGCACTCGATGACCTTGCCATCTATTGTGATCGTTGGCATTGTGATTCTCTTGCTTGGCGTTGCTGATGTGCTCCGCGCCATGGGCGTCGGCCCCGGGCATCGGAGGTGCCCCGTGGGATATCCCGCCAAGGGATACATGGGGCGGCGCAGTCGGACGGGCCACCGGAGGGGGGCATCCACGCCGGACCCTGCTCGGTAGCCCGCAAAACTACGACGAAGTAAAAGAATGTAGAAGTGTCCGAGCGAAATACCGGGCGGCCCGGACGTTACAAGCTGTTCCCGGCCCCCGCCCGGAAGGAGATCTCCCGAGGGGATCTTCCGATCGGATCTCCGGATCGGATCTCCGGATCGGTTGCCGATCCGGAGGCGCGTGGTGGACGTGCCGGAGCCGGTCAGCTCCCGATCCTCTTGTAGAGCCACCACCGTCCGGTCACCGGCCGGAGCATCATGTAGCCGTCCGGCGCGATCGGCGGGAGCGCCGAGGGGGTGGGGGCGTAGAGGTAGCCGTAGCTCCGCTCCGGCAATCCCCCGATCTCCAGCAGTATCACCCCCGGATGGAGCGGATCGCGCGCCACCCGCTCGATCCCGAGCCGCGACTTCAGCCGCTCCAGCGACGGACGGTCCACCTGATAGAAAATCCGTCGGGCATCGGTGATGTCATCGTCCAGCTCACGGTACTCCTCCACCTTCCCGAAATCCACCTCCCGCAGGGGGAAGTCGTTCCACATCTTCCCCCGCTCCAGCCGGCGGATCACCTTCTCGGCGTCGGCCCTGGCGTCATCGAAGGCGCGGATCAGGCTGTCGTCCGGCAGCAGAAGGCGCTCCATGTCGCGCAGCTTCAGCTGGCCGTCCGGGGCGCTCGTGTCCAGATCGCCGATCGTCCTGCGGATCAGCTTCCGCTGAATGGCCGTCGGGAACTGCTGGACCGCCTCCAGTCGCCAGAGGGAATCGCCCCGACAATAGAGATAGATCTGTTCGATATCCTTCGGGGTCCGGATGGTCGCGTAGGCGGCCAGACGCGGGGTCGGGCCGGGGGAGGGGAGCGTGAAGATCGTGTCGATCTCGATATCGGCCTCCTGGGGAACGAGTCCCTTGAAGGAGACCGGGGAGATCGAGGCCAGCTCGCCGGCCAACCTCGCGCGGAAGCGATCGCGGGGGATCGTGTCGAGCGGGGAAGCGGTCTCGGAAAGGAAGGCGAAGATCACGCCGCGCGGGGTGGTGCTGGCCGGAAGCTCCTGGGCCATGGCCGGAGCCGTCGCGCCCAGGGAGAGGAGGAGCGAGGCCATGGCGTATCCTCGGCCGAGGATACGCCGTGGGAATGTCGATATCTGGGAGAGCTGTGCGATGCCGGTCACCACCATGAATTCATTGTCGCGAGAATATCGCTCCCCAGGGAGCCGAAGGCAAGCGCTCTGGAGGTTGTTACCATTCCCCATTCCGACGCGCCTCCCCGGCGCTTCATCGAGCGGCGCCGCCGAAGCGTGGCGGCGCGACGAAAGAAGGTCCCCCTCCCGGGCTTCGTGACCCCGGGCTTCGTGATCCCGGGCTTCGTGATCCCGGGCTTCGTGGCCGGCGCGCTCCTCTCCGGAGGGGACTATATTGCGCCTCTTCGGGAGCGCCGTGCCGATCGTGATCTCGGCGCGCGCTCCGGCAATCATTCAGATTCCTTCCCTTCTCGGATGCGACCCGCGACGATCTCCTTCGCCGTCATCATTCCCGCGGCCGGGACCGGCTCCCGGTCCGGACGGGACATTCCCAAGCAGTACGTGGAGCTGGCCGGCGAGCCGGTGCTCCGCCACGCGATCCGCGCCTTCGCCGGACATCCCGGCTGCGCCGCGATCGTGATCCCGATCGACGACCGGTGGCGCGCCGAGGCGGAAGCGGCGGCCGCGGGATTCGACGTGACGTTCGTGCCGGGCGGGGAGGAGCGGCAGCATTCGATCGCCAACGCGCTCGGGGGGGTGCCGGAGGGGGTGGAGCTGGTGCTCGTGCACGACGCGGCGCGTCCCTGCGTGAGCGGCGCGCTCGTCGAGCGGGTGATCGAGGGAGCGAGCCGGCACGGCGCGGCGATTCCGGCGCTCCCGGTCAACGAGACGGTGAAGCGGGTGGATGCCGACGGCGCCGTGATCGCGACGATCCCGCGCGGCGAGCTCCGGCTGGCGCAGACGCCGCAGGGATTCCGTCTTCCGCTGCTGCGCGAGGCCTACGCCGCGGCCCGGCGCGACGGCGTGATCGGCACCGACGATGCCTCCCTGGTGGAGCACCTCGGACGTCCGGTGGTCACGGTGGAAGGGGATCCGGCGAACATCAAAATCACCCTCCCCGGCGACTTCGACCGCGCCCGCCGCACATTGGACGAGCGTCGCGGATAACGCGCGCCCTCCATCGGCATCCGGAACGGGCGCCGATCTCTCCGAACCGGGGTATCACCCCGGCGCCCCACCTCCGAGATCCCGACGAATAACGAAACCGCCCTCCGCGCGGCGTGGCGCGGAGGGCGGTCGTGCAGATCGTCTCGTGTCGAGGCCGGTCGTGGAGAGCCGGTTACTGCTGCGCGAAGTAGCTCGCCAGGTCCTCCTCGACGGTCTTGCCGGTCGTCGGGTTCTTGTCGATCCGTCCCTTCTCGACGTCGTTCTTCAGGATGATGAAGACCGGGGCGTCGTTCAGGTGGAAGCGGTCGCGCACCTCGTCGATGCCGGTGAAGCGGTTATCGGTTACCCAGACGCTGATCTTGTCGTGCGGGAAATTGACGGCGTCGAGCGCCTTGAGCACGCGCGGCATGTACAGCTGCGTAAGCTGGCAGCTGCAGGTCGGCTTCACCACCATCACCACCGAATGCGTGTTCGAATCGATCTCGGACTTCAGCGTGGTGATCGCCGCGTCGAAGCGGGCCTTCCCCTCGGTGCTCTGAGGATCGGGATAGGCAGCGTAGCCGGAGGAGAACCAGACGTTGTAGGCCTGATTTGCGCGGAACTCGTCGATGGACATCTTGCCGAGATGCGAATCGGCGGTCGTCGTCGGCGAATCGGTGCAGGAGCTGAAGGCGAGCGCGAGCGCGCAGAGCGCGATGGTAGCAAGAGAGCGCATGGTCGGTAGTTCCTTCGGTCTAGAGTTTCCCTTCATTCAGATCGGGGCGGACGTTGAGAACCGGCTCACGTCCCCAGAGGAGCTTGGCACGGAGGACATCAAAATATGTCCTCGACGTCCGTTTCACAAGGCACGCCACCTGGTCATGTCGTGTGATAGAGACCCGCGTGGGCACTGGAATGTTACGGTGGTCCTGGCCGTCGGCGTAGACGTGGGCCATCCGGTCGCCGCGGTGGGTCACCGGGTAGATGTCGATCACGGCGGTATCCGGCACCACCACCGGGCGGGCGGTAAGCATGTGCGGGGCGATCGGCGCGATCACGGTCACCTCCGCGCTCGGGGTCACCACCGGTCCGCCGACGGCCAGCGCGTAGGCGGTGGAGCCGGTCGGCGTGGCGATGATCAGCCCGTCGGCGTTGTAGGTGCCGAGATAATCGCCGTTGATGTAGGTCTCCAGCTGGAGCATCAGGCCGGCCCCCTGCTTGTCGATCACGATATCGTTCAGGCCGATCAACGGCTCCTGGTCGGGATTGTCCGGGAAGGCGGCCCTCAGCAGGGAACGCTCCACGATCCGGCAGGCGCCGCTCAGCAGATCGTCGATCGTCTGGTCCAGCGAGGTGACCGAGAACTCCGCGAGGAAGCCGAGCTTGCCGAGGTTGATGCCGAGCAGCGGGACGCCGGTGCCGGCCAGGAGGCGGGAGGTCGAGAGCATGGTGCCGTCGCCGCCGAAGGCGATCGCCACCGACGAGCGGGCGATCAGCTCCTCCATGGGGACGGTCTGGCCGAGTCCCTCCAGGTCCGTGAAGGCCTCCACGAGCTGATCCTGGATCAGAAAGGGGACCGATCGCCGGTCGAGGATCTCGATCAGGGAGCGGATGGCCGTCGGGGCCTCCGCTTTCGAGGTGTTGCCGATGATGCCGAGGGTCATGCGGGTCGGGAGCGTAGTCAGGCGAGGTTCCCCGGGATATCGCCGTCGAAGCCTGCGGAGTAGGGACGGTCGGGGTGCGAGGGGTTGGAGAGCTCGTTGAGGGCGTTGCCGTAGGCGCGGCGGACTTCGTCGAGCGTCGCGTCGAGCAGCGCGCTCTCGTCCCGCGTCAGGTTCCCCTCGGTCCGTCGCTTCAGGATCTGGAGCATGTCGAGGAACTGATTGGCCGTGGCCAGATCCTTGCGTCCGCGCGAAGCGCGCGCGTCGCCGCCGAGCGCGGCGAGTGCCTCCCCCCTGAGCATCATCACGAGTTGCGCGAACACCATCGAATCCTCACAGCATTCAGGTTTGCTCCGTGGCCGGAGCTCCGTGGCCGGAGATCCTTGTCGGGAGCATCGGCCGCGGGCGCATGCAAGCTACTAAATCGCTCCCTTGCGATCCTTCATCTTCTCCCAGTACTTGCCGTAGCTGACCACGTTGTTCATCAGGTCGAACGTCGCGGCCAGAATGCCGGGGATGCCGTCCTTGATGCCCCCCTTCAGGAACAGGCGCTCCAGCCAGCGCCGGAGCGGACGGGTGATCATGTAATGCCGCGCGCTCCGCGCATCCAGTCCGGCCCCGCGCGATTCCAGCACCGAGGCCTCGAAGCTCGTGTAGAAATCGAACTTCCTGAGCCAGACCGAGATCGTCGGGTAGGGATGATGATCGAAGGGATTGCGCAGGTCGCCGACCGCGCCGTCGATCGTGATCCGCTCATGGACGTGAACGGCGGGGAAGCGTCCCTTGCCGCGGCGGAAGAGCCGGAGCTGTTTGTCCGGATAGTTGCCGCCGTGCATCAGCGGGGTGCCGAAGTAGAAATTGCGCCGGGGGATCTTGAAGCCGTTCTCGGCCGGATTCCTGGCCACCAGCTCCTCGATCTCCCGCTTCAGCTCCTCCGGCATGATCTCGTCGGCATCCAGGCAGAGGATCCACTCGCCGGCGGCCAGGTCGAAGCTCGCGTTCTTGTTGACGTTCAGGTTCGGGTTGTTCGCCCGGCGATGCACGCTGGCGCCATGGCGCTCGGCGATCGCGGCCGTGTCGTCGGTGCTCTCGCAGTCGATCACGATCACCTCGCCGGCCCAGCCGTCGACCGAGTCGAGCGTGGCGCCGATGTTGGCTCCCTCGTTCCGGGCGATCATGCAGATCGAGAGCCGGGGAAGGCGTGCGGATGCCGCTCCGGCGGGGAGCCCCGCGGGGGATCCCATGGGAGATCCGCCGTTGGATGCGGCGGGGGAGGATGCCAGCGGGGCGTCGCCGCTGCCCCGCGTCTCTGATGTAGCTGCCATGCTGGTTCGTGCAAATCCGAAGAAGGGGCCAAGATAGGGAAATGCGGCGCGGTGGCGGCGCGGACTGGAGATACGTCGGAGCATCCGTCGGAGCATCCGTCGGAGCATCCGTCGGCGGATCGGCGCGGAGCGCGGGAGGCGCCCGGGGATGCCCCCGGGGATGCCTCGGACACGCGTGGCCGGGTTCACACTTTGTCGTATGTTTTCCGGCTCGGTCTCGATGCTCCACAATCCCCTCACCGGCCGGCGGTCCGCCGCGCCGGGCAACCTCTCAGCACAACCGAAGTGATGATCACATTCTCCTCCTCCGGTCGATCCCTCCGCCCCCTGGCACGGCGCGTCCTGCTTCTGCCGATCCTCGCCGCGGCGGCTCTCGGCGCATGCTCCGAGAACGAAACGGTGCAGCCTCCGGCAACCACGTCGGCCGATACGTCGAGCTTCGGCCGGTTCCACGCCAAGATCGTCGCCACCAGCTGCGCCGTCTCCGGCTGCCATGTCGCCGGCCTCGGCGTCGGCAGCAACGGCGGGCTGGTGCTCGACTCGGCCGTCGCCTATCAGAACCTGGTCGGCGTCGAGCCGACCAACGCCAACGCCCGCGCCGACAAGCTTCTGCGCGTCAAGCCGGGCTCGGCCGATTCGAGCCTCCTCTTCCACAAGCTGCACGCTCCGGGCGGACATCACACCGCCGATTACGGCTCGCAGATGCCGCTCGGCGGCCGCCCCCTCTCGGTCGGGCAGATCGAGTTCGTCCGTCAGTGGATCGAGTCCGGCGCCCCACGTACCGGCGTGGTCGCCGATGCCCGGCTGCTGGACGATACCACGAGCTCCGTCACCGGCGCGTTCACCCCGCTGCCGCCGCCGGCTCCGGGAACCGGCGTGCAGCTCCACCTGCCGATGTTTCCGGTGCAGCCGAACTTCGAGCGGGAATTCTTCAGCTACACTCCCGTGGGGAACGCCCAGGAGCTCTACGTTACCGGCCTGCGCGTGCGGATGCGTCCCGGCAGCCATCACTTCCTGATGTACGATTTCCCGCCCGGCACCCCCGGCTCGGTGATCCCGCCGCCGAACGTGATCCGCGATATCAGAAATCCCGACGGCAGCGACAACCCGGACGCCATGGAGGCGATGGCCTACCATCGCTTCGTCGGCGGCTCCACCGGCACCGACTTCGAGTACAGCTTTCCCCCCGGCGTGGCGATGAGGATTCCCCCCAACGCGATGGTCGACCTCAACTCGCATTACGTCAACAAGACGCCCGACACGCTCTACGGCGAGGTCTACGCCAACATGATGACCATTCCCGCCTCGGCCGTGCAGCACGTGGCCGAGCCGATGTTCCTGAACAACGACCAGTTCAGCCTTCCGCCGCAGCAGCAGACGGTGGTCACCAAGACGTTCAAAATGGGGGGGCGGACCAACGTCTGCCTGCTCACCTCGCATACGCATCAGCTCGGCGCCAAGTACGTGATCCGGATCTCCGGCGGGCCGCGTAACGGGGAGATCGTCTATACGAGCACCGACTGGGCACATCCGGCCGTCACCGTCTACAATCCGCCGATCGTGCTGGAGGCGGGACAGGGCCTCACCTCCGAGGTCACCTTCCAGAACACGACCAACCGTACCGTCCGGTTCGGCCTGACGAGCGAGGACGAGATGGATATCATCTTCGGATATTCCTACGAGTGACGCCGCCGCGCCCGGGCGCGATGGTGTGTGATCGACAGATCAGAGACGCGGCAGGGGGCTCTCCTTCGGGAGGGCCCTCGTCGTTTCCGGCCGGAGCGAAGCGCCGTGCCTCATGTCATGCCGCCGCGTGGCGCGCATCGCCTCGCAGGGGCGCGCCGGTCCGGAAATATATCGGGCCCTCCACCGTTCGGTGAAGGGCCCGTGTTACCGGCAACGTCCCGCTGGGACTCCGTGCACCCGGCCAGGTCGAAAGAGTCTGACGAGAGCCCGGCCGGTATCAATGATTACTGCATGTCCGAGGGAGCCGTGCCCTGTTCGATCGCGGTAACGATCGCCGCGTATTTCGCCTGCAGCGACTTCACGTCGATCTCCGGTCCGCCGCGGCGCGCGGCCACGTCGAGCGCGCGCTCGAGCGCCCGTCGTGCCTGCGCCAGATCGTTGTGCCGCTGATGATGCGCGGCCAGGTTGGTCAGATACTGGATCGTGTAGGCGATCTCCCGCGCGTCGCCGGCAACCTCGATGGCGCGGGCGTAGGCTCGCTCGGCATCCTGGCCGCGGCCGGCCGCGTCGTAGATGGCCGCGAGCGCGTCGTAGGAGCGGGCGATGTTGATTCTCGGCGCGCCGGGGGTCTGTTCCCAGATCGTGGCGATCCGCTCGGCCAGCGGCAGTGCCTGCGCGTGCTTGCCGTTGCGGGTATACAGATCGACCAGGTTCCCCATGTCGACGGCGAGCACCGGAGCCACGTCGCCGTGGTTGACTCTGTCGATCGCGATGATCCGATAGTAGGCCGCCTCGGCCGCGTCCGGATTGCCGGCGCCGGCCTCGAGCCGCGCGAGTCCGGTCAACGCGGGGACGAGCGCGTCGGACATCTGTCCGGCCACCGGCTCGGTCGTCGCGATCACCTCGCGATACGTGGCGCGCGCCTGATCCACCTTCCGCGCGGCAACGTAGACCGCCGCCAGCCTGAGAGATGTCTCGCGGACCGACTTGTCGTTGCTTCCGCAGGCTCCCTCGAACGAGAGCACCGCCTGGCGCAGCAGCGTGGCCGACTCGTCGTACTTCTCCTGCTCGTAGGCCACCTCGGCCAGGGAGCGGAGCGCCTGCGCGGTCTCGGCGTTGTTGCGGCCATGCGCCTCGATCGAGCGATCGATTACCTCGGCGAAGATCGGACGCGCAAGGTCGAAGGCGCCGGTGTTGTAATAGGTGTCGCCGAGGCGACGGAGATAGCGGAGGCGGGCGGTGTCGGCCATGCCATAGCGGTGCTCGCGGATGGCGATGGCTTCGCGGAGGAGCGTGGCTGCCTGCGTGTAGCGTCCCTTCTGGGAGACGGCGGTGGCCAGCGCTTCCAGCGCCACGGCCAGACGTGGATCGTCCTGACCGAAGCTGGTTCTGGCGAGCGTGACCGCGTCGGTCGCGACCTGCGAGGCGAGCGCGTAGTGCTCCTGATGAAAGAGATATGTGAACCTGTTGCGGAGCTCTTCCCACTCCGTCGTCTGCGCTTGCACCTGGACCGTGGCAAGCAGGAAGACGATTCCTAGGAGACGGTGTACGATACGGTCCATGACGGTACCTCCGGGGGGGAATGGTACGAGCGTTATGAACTCACTGTCCGGCACGCAACAGGGGACCTCTTCTGTGCGTTGCCGATTGATCCGTGGATCTGGTCCGGGGGGGACCCGGTGAGTGTTGTGAACCGATCGCAACGTACGGAAACAAGATGATGGAAATGTGATGGGAACGTAAGAATCCTTCGATGACACATGTTGTCGATGGGAAAAAAGAAGGAGCGCCTTTCGATGTTGCTCGAAAGGCGCTCCCGACGCAGCTCTGATATCGTGGATATATGTGCCGACCGATCGTGATGCCGATTGCCGACCCGACGGCGCAGTGGCTATCCTCCTTGAATGTTCACTTGTCGGCGCCCGCGTACGAACCGGCCGTGCCGCCGAGCGCTATCATCACCGTCTCGTACTGGTCATCCAGTGCTCTTCTGTCGATCGATCCCCCGCGGGTGCCGGCGGCGGCGGCCATCGCCCGCTCCAGCGTCTCCTTTGCCGCGGGGAGGTTCCCCTTGTCCGCATACATGGAAGCCAGGTTCTTCATGTAGTCGACAGCGTATGCCGGGGCGCTCTGCCTGCCGGCGATCTCGATCGCGCGACGGTACGCGCTCTCGGCTCCGATGGTTTCGCCATTCTCCGCGTAGATGCCGGCGAGGCGATTGCACGCGCGAGCGACGTTGAGTCTGGGCTCGGTCTCGATCGTTTCCCAAACGGTCAAGCTTTTCTCCGCCAGCGGCTCGGCGGCGTCATACCGACCGACGCTCGCGTAGTGATCGGCCAGCGTGGCCAGGTCGGTCGCGTAGGCGGGGGAATTCTCCCCGAGTCCGACGCGGTCGATCTCGATGATGCGCGCCAGCAGCTCCTCGGCCTCCAGTGCATTCCCCTGGGCAACGAGGGAACGCGCCAGCCCGCCGAGCGCCGGAACCAGCGCCAGATGATTCGGGCCGAGGGCCCCCTCGATGTTCGCGACCGCGCGGCGATATGTCGACGCGGCAAGCTCCGGCTTCCGATCGGCCAGATAGATCGATCCGAGACGGAGGATCGCGGCGCGGAAAAGGGGATCGGCGGGGCTGCAGGCCGCCTCGTAGGTCGCGACGGCGCGCTCGAGGATCGGCGTCGCCTCGTCGTAGGCACCTTCCTCGTACGCCAGCTCCGCGAGGCCCTGGAGCGCCTGCGCCAGCTCGACACGGTCGTAGCGGCCGGTCCGGGAGAAGCGGTCGGCCAGCTCCGCGTAGAGCGGGCGTGCCTGATCGTAGCTTCCCATCCCGTAATAGATGTCGGCGAGCCTCCGGACGTAGCGGAGTCTGACGGTGTCGTCCGTGCCTGCGATGCGGGTGCGGATGGAGATGGCTTCGAGATAATCGGCGGCGGCCTCGGCGTAGCGTCCGCGCTGCGCGGTGGCCTCGGCATGGTCCTCGAGCGCGGCGGCCAGCGGCGTGCTCGGGGCGCCCGGCAGGGTCCGGGCCAGCGTCACCGCTTTGGCCGAGATCTCCATGGCCTGGCTGAAGCGTCCCTGCTGAAACAGCGACGTGAAATGCTGCTGGAGTTGATTCAGCTCCGATGGTTCCTGTGCATGTGCCCCGCAGAGAAGCAGAAGGGGCATGATGCCGAGCGAGAGCAGAAGAGAGAAGCGATTCATCACTGTACCTCCGGGGGTTGGTACCGATGTGTTGTGCTCACTATCCGGCCGCGAGTATGTCGGTCGCTGGTCCGGAGTTCCGGCCTCGGGGTGTTGGCGGGCTAGCGTTACGTTGCGGCGGAAACGTACGGTGGAAGTATGATGCTATTGTGATGCGCAAGGATAATCGCGCGGGGTGGCGACGGAAAAAATGCATGGCCGGATCAAGGCGGGAAGCCGCTCGGACGGTGATCGGCGTCGGAAACTAGCGTCGGAAGATCCAGAGGAGCAGACTCAGCAGCGCGCTCACCAGGAGCATCGTGACGATCGGAATGTATACCCGGACGCTCTCCCGCTTGATGACGATATCCCCCGGCAGCCGCCCGAGGCCGAGCCGCGATATCCAGGGCCAGAGGAATCCCGCCACGAGCAGGATTCCTCCGGCGATCATCAGGATCTTTCTGACGTTATAGGGCTCCATCCGTCAGCTCCGTGACCGGCGCGTGGCAGACGAAGCTCTCGCAGACGTAGGCGGCCGCGCGTCCCTCCACCGGCCCCATGCCGGAGAGGGTGCCGATCTTCCCGGCCAGCCAGGGATCGACCCCTTCGACGGGAACCATCAGCACCGAGGTGTCCGGCAGATAGAGCCTCCGCAGCTGCGCCAGGAGCGCCTCGTTGCCGGCCTCGTCGTCCGAGGCGGCCAGCACCACCTGGCGCGGCGGGTGCTCGGCGGCGATCGCGGCCGCGACCATCAGCGGCATCATGATCGGATACTCCGACACGCGGGAGATGAAGAGCCGGAGCGTCCGCTCGCCGCGCGCCACCAGCCCGGCATCATCGAACAGACGTCCGAGCCGGAGGAGGAGGAGCGCCATCATCGAGTTGCCGGAGGGCTCGGCCCCGTCGTGGTCGCTCTTGGCCTTCACCAGCACGCTCGGATCGTCGCCGGTGGTCATGAAATAGCCGCCTCCTTCCTCGTCCCAGAAGAGCCGGTCCGCCTCGACCAGCAGCCGCTCGGCCTCCCGCAGCCAGCGGACCTCGAAGGTCGCCTCGTACAGATCGATCAGCCCGAGCGCGAGGAACGCGTAGTCGTCCAGGTAGCCCGGGTACTTCACCTCGCCATCCTTCAGCCGGTGCATCAGCCGTCCCTCCACGGTCATCGTCTCCAGCAGCGCCGCGGCGGCGCGGCGCGCGAGCGTGGCGTGGGCCGGCTCGCCGAGCGCGGCGGCCGAGCGCGCCAGGCCGGAGATCATCAGCCCGTTCCAGCTGGTCAGGATCTTCTCGTCGCGGTGCGGGCGCACGCGCCGCTCGCGGATCAGGAAGAGCTTCTTCCGGGCCCCGTCGAGGATGTCGGCGACCTCCTCGGCCGGGAGCGACAGGGCCTGGGCCACCTCGTCGAGCGTCGCGCTTGTGTGGAGCACGTTCTTCCCATGCTCGAAGTTCCCCCGCTCGGTGATGCCGTAGTAACGGCGAACCGCCTTCAGCTCCCGGTCGTCGAGCGCCGCGCGGAGCTGGTCGAGCGTCCAGACGTAGAACGTTCCTTCCTCCCCCTCGCTGTCGGCGTCCTCGGCCGAGTAGAAGGTCCCCTCCGGGCTCATCAGGTCGCGCTCCAGATAGGTGACGGTGTGCCGGATCACCCGGGCGAGCTCCGGATCGGCGGTGAGGCGGAAGGCGTCGGCGTAGACCGCCAGGAGCTGTCCCTGATCGTAGAGCATCTTTTCGAAGTGGGGAACGCGCCACTCGGCATCCACGGAGTAGCGGGCGAAGCCGCCGCCGAGCTGATCGTACATGCCGCCGGCGGCCATCTTCCTCATCGTGTGCAGCGCCATCTCGAGCGCCTGATCGCTCCCGCGCTCCTTGTGGTAACGGAGGAGGAACTCGAGGATCGCCGGACGGGGAAACTTGGGTGCCGCGGAGAACCCGCCGTGGCGCGGATCGTAGCTCCTGACCAGCTGCTCCATGCAGCGGTCCACGACGGCGTGATCCACCTCGGCCGTCGCGCCTCCGTCGGCGATCACCGAGCTCTTCTCGACCGCGCGGACGATCGCCTTGGCGGAGCGGAGCACCTTCTCCCGCTCGTTGACCCAGGCGTCGTGGAGCGAGCGGAGGGCATCGCGGAAGCTGGGGCGGCCGTACATGGCGCGCGGTGGGAAGTAGGTGCCGACGTAGAAGGGGCGGAGGTCGGGCGTGAGCCAGGCCGAGAGAGGCCAGCCTCCGTTGCCGGAGATCGCCTGCGCGGCGGTCATGTAGACGTTGTCGACATCGGGGCGCTCCTCGCGGTCCACCTTGATGTTGACGAACAGCTCGTTCATCAGCGCGGCGGTCTCGGGATCCTCGAACGATTCCCGCTCCATCACATGACACCAGTGGCAGGTCGAATAGCCGATCGAGAGGAAGATCGGCTTCTCCTCGTCGCGGGCCCGCTCGAACGCCTCCGGTCCCCACGGGTACCAGTCGACGGGGTTGTGGGCATGCTGCTGGAGGTAGGGGGATTTCTCGTGGATCAACCGGTTCGGGGTGCCTTCGGAGGAGTGGGCCATCGTCGTTGCGCGTCGTTGCGTGAAGGGAGATTCCGCGCCGCCATCGGCATGGCGCCATGCCGG
>JBEHWX010000078.1:0-29167 GCA_048498995.1 Bacteroidota bacterium | reverse complement strand
CTTGATCCCCGACTCCGGGAGTCAGGCGCCCACCGCGGCAGAACAACGATCTCCGGTCAAGGCAACGCACAGCTGCGTCGGAGCTTGTACATGCCGGCACTGACAGCGATCAGGCGCAATCGGTGGCTGAAAGGGT
The DNA here is from genome assembly GCA_048498995.1 of Bacteroidota bacterium. Taxonomy (GTDB): domain Bacteria; phylum Bacteroidota; class Ignavibacteria; order OLB7; family OLB7; genus JBEHWX01. The sequence goes on along the minus strand of JBEHWX010000078.1, from coordinate 29,031 downwards.
TCTATCAGCGGATCATCGCCAGCAAGGCATCGAAGATGGTTGGGGTAGTCGCCGTGATGCGCAAGCTGCTGAGGTTGATGTTCACGCTCTGGAAGAAGCGAGAGGTCTTTAACCCTCTGCATCACCAGAGCTCGCTTGTTCCGGCTACCTAACCCTTTTTGAACCTAACACAGTACACTACCGACGCATGCCCACGTACGCCCCGCGTGCGCGCGTCGTAGTGCATCCACCGACATGCCCCCACCCTCGCGCATTCCATCATCTCGCCACCGTTGTCTAGATTTGCGCTCGGCCGGCCGGACTCCGGTGGCCACACCTCGCCCCGAGGAATTCATTGCATGCCCAGCATCAGACAGCTTCCGCTCGTTCTCGCGCTCACGCTGCCGGCGGTACAGGCTTTGGCGCAGCCGCGCCCGTCGCCGCAAACGGTCCGTCCGGCGCGGACGGCATCCGGCACGGAGCTTCGGCTCGGCATCGGCCCCTACGCGGGGGCCACGCTCAGCCGGCACCGCTCCGATGTGACGCCGCTCGACTACACCACGCTCCCGACCGGCGCGTTCGACGGCAGCTCCTGCAACTGCGAGTTCGGCGACGGCACCGGCGTGGGCGCCACGTTCGGGGTCAAGCTCATGGCGCCGGTCGGCTCGTTCGGATGGTTCACCCCCCGCTTCCTCTACGAGGATCGGAGCGCGAGCTTCGCCACGGTCTCGATCCTCGCCGATCCCAACAACGCCTCCACCGGCGCGCTGAAGATCCCGACGTCGCTCGACGTCGGCATGACGGTGATGACGCTCGATCTGCTGGCGGCCGCGAGCCTCCGCGTGCTCGACGCGTACGTGGCCGTCGGCCCCTCCTTCTCCTACGTGGCGACGGCCGACTACACGATGATCAACGGCGACCGTGCCTCCGGCAATGGAGAGTACAATGGCGAGTTCCAGGATGTCCGCGCCGTCACCTACGATCTGCGCGCCGGGCTCGGCTTCTCGATCCCGGTCAGCCGGCGGGTCTCGATCAATCCCGAGGCGCTCTATTCATACCCTCTTACGAAAGTTTCCCGATGGCGGGACTGGAGCCTTCGTAGCTTCCAGGCGACCATCGGCATTCTGATCTCGCTCTGATCCGGCACCGGAGCACGCGCATCAGCGCGCGCTGAAGCACGTGACGCGCTCGAGGCGCCACGCCGCCGGATCGTCCCATCGTCCGTCATCCCAGCTTCGGAGATTCCCGACCGTGACCGACACGACCCAGACCGACCCGACACTGAACGAGACAACGCTCCCTCCCCTGCGCGACCGGATGGTCGCCTTCGTCGATGACCTGCAGGACCGGATCTGCGCGGCGATCGAGGAGATCGACGGCGACGGACGCTTCACCGAAGATCGGTGGGAGCGTCCGGGCGGTGGCGGCGGACGCTCGCGCGTGATCGCCGACGGCGCGGTCTTCGAGAAGGGCGGGGTCAACACCTCCGCGGTGCATGGTGATCTTCCGGCGAAGATCGCCGAGCGGTTCAAGGTGGAGGCGGCGCAGTTCTTCGCCACCGGCATCTCGCTGGTGCTCCATCCTCGGTCGCCGCGCGTGCCGACGGTCCACGCCAACTTCCGCTACTTCGAGACCTCCAACGGCGATGCATGGTTCGGCGGCGGCGCAGATCTGACCCCGTACATCGCCGATCCGTGGGACGCCACCCACTTTCACCGGACGCTGAAGGACGCATGCGATCCGTTCGGCGCCGAGCTCTACCCGCGCTACAAGACCTGGTGCGATCAGTACTTCCACATCAAGCATCGTGGGGAAGCGCGCGGCGTGGGAGGCCTCTTCTACGATTACCTGCGCGGCACGCCGGAGGAGCTCGAAGGGCTCTTCGCGTTCCAGCGGTCGGTCGGCAACGCGTTCATCCCCGCCTACATCCCGGTGGTGGAGCGCCACAAGGAGGAGGCGTTCACAGAGCGTGAGAAGAAGTTCCAGCTCCTCCGCCGCGGGCGCTACGTGGAGTTCAACCTGGTCTACGACCGCGGGACGATCTTCGGCCTGGAGACCGGCGGACGCACCGAGAGCATCCTGATGAGCCTCCCACCCGTGGTCAACTTCGATTACGACGCCCCGATGGAGACGACCGAATCGGAGAAGACGCTGATGAGCTGGCTCCGCGAGCCGCGCGAATGGCAGTGAAGAGAATTGAGAATTGAGAATGAAGAATGTCGAACCATGAAATCACGTTGTTCACGGTTCGGGGCGCGTGAGGTCGTGGCGGCCGGCGGCTTCGCCGGGCTCGCGCGGGTATGCGGCAACGTGGATCACGAACGCGCCGATGGCAGTGGAGAGAATTGAGAATGAAGAATGTCGAACCATGAAATCACGTTGTTCACGGTTCGGGTCGCGTGAGGTCGTGGCGGTCGGCGGCTTTGCCGGGCTCGCGCGGGTATGCGGCAATGTGGATCATGAACGCGCGAATGGCAGTGAAGAGAATTGAGAATGAAGAATGTCGAACCACGAAATCACGTTGTTCACGGTTCGGGGCGCGTGAGGTCGTGGCGGCCGGCGGCTTCGCCGGGCTCGCGCGGGTATGCGGCAACGTGGATCACGAACGCGCCGATGGCAGTGGAGAGAATTGAGAATGAAGAATGTCGAACCACGAAATCACGTTGTTCACGGTTCGGGGCGCGTGAGGTCGTGGCGGCCGGCGGCGGAGACGTCGCCGGGCTCGCGCGCGCCTCATCGGAATGCGACAATGGAGATCACGAGCCATGAAATCCACGCCAGGCCGGAGCTCACGCTCAGCGCGTTGGCCATGATTCGAGAGCGCATCCGAGGGTTCGTGACCAAATGGTACGCGATGCATGCATCGTCGCGCTTCACGTCGGCGTTGCTTCCTATCTTCATCACTTCTTCCAACGGTTTTCAACGCATCGACCGGACGATCATGGCGCATCCTTCCTCGCTTCCCCACGTGACCCTCGCCTCCACCTCGCCGCGGCGGCAGCAGCTGCTCCGCCAGATCGGCGTTCCATTCTCGGTGGTCCCTCCCGACGCCGATGAATCGCCACTGCCGGGCGAGGGGCCGGCCGCGCTGGTGGAGCGCCTGGCGCTGGAGAAGGCGCGCTCGGTCGCGCGCACGATGAGCGAGGGGGTGGTGCTCGGCTCCGACACGATCGTCGTGCTCGACGACCGGATCCTCGGCAAGCCGTCCGACCAGGCGGAGGCCTTCGAGATGCTGCGCGCCCTCAGCGGCCGGACGCATCAGGTCTTCACCGGCTACGCGCTCGTCGAGCCGGGAGATGGCCGCGTGGTGAACGGACACGTCACCACCGATGTCACGTTCAGAGATCTGAGCGACGAGGAGATCGCCACCTACATCGCCAGCGGCTCGCCGATGGACAAGGCGGGCTCCTACGGCATTCAGGATGATTACGGTGCGGTGTTCATCGAGCGGATCAGTGGCGATTACTACACGGTGGTCGGCCTTCCGCTGACGAGCGTCTATCTCGCGCTCCGCTCGCTGGCCACTCCCTGAGCGCCGGCAACGCTATTCCTCCAGCTCGCGCCGGAGCGCCCGCAGCTCCTCCTCGGTGTTGACGTTGCGAAGGCGTCCGGCCAGCCGCTCCGGGAGCTCGACCCTGCGGAAGCGCGCCGCATCGATCACGCCGTGGAGCGAAAGATCCCCGGTGGCGATCCGCTCCTCGATCAGCGGCAGCAGACGGTGCCGATAGAGGGAGAAGAGCGGCTCCAGACGCCCCCCGCGAAGCACCGCGACGCCATCGTCCTCCATCGCCTCATCCGCGATCCCGAACAGCCAGGTAACCGTCTCCGCGTCGAGCATCGGCATGTCGCAGGCGACGACCAGGACATCTCCCCCGACCGCGCGCAGCGCCGTGGCGATCCCGCGCAACGGCCCATCCCCCTCCCCGGCATCCGGAAGGAAGCGCGCCCCATCGACCGGCCACTCCTCCGGACGCTCGCGGCCGACGACGACGATCGGCGCGTCGAGAGGCAGGAGCACGCGGACCACCCGCTCCAGAAAGCGCTCGCCGGCCAGCGGCAGCATCGCCTTGTCCCGTCCCATCCGCCGGCTTCTTCCGCCGGCCAGCACCGCTATCGTGATCGATCCGGACACCCGCGACCCCATGGTTCTCCGTGATATGAATTCGTGATACCGCCGGTCGGAGCGCTCCGGCCGGTTCGGTGGAAGATAGCATCGGGTGCCGCTCCGGAGCGCCATGCCCCTCCCAGGCTTCGTCAGCGGACACGCTCCGCGGCATGTACTTCGATACCCGAGACGATGGCGAAGCGCCTGATGTCATGGCCGATCGGACCTTTTTTTCGAGATTCGCAGCGGCCCGCGTCCTCGGCGCGGATCGACGGCATCTGAGCGACATGGATCGGCCCGCGCGCGCGAGCGCGGCGCCGAAGAACAGCATGACAACGCAGACTTTTCGATGATTCTCTATCTGATTCGACACGGCATCGCGGAAAACTCGGCCCCCGGAGGAGATCCGGACAGGCGTCTGACACAGCAGGGAACGTTTCGCACGGCGATGGTCGCCAAGGGATTGAAGCGGCTCGGCATCGAGCTCGACCGTATCGTTTCCAGTCCCTATGTCCGCGCGCGGCAGACCGCGGAGATCATCGCCAGAATTCTGAATTACGAGGAGGAGATCCATTTCGATCGCCGCCTCGTACCCATGGCGCGATTCGAGGAAGCCTCGGATCTGCTGGCCGAGAACGACGACGCCGGCTCGATGCTCGTGACCGGGCACATGCCGAGCATGGGGGAGATCATCAGCGGACTGGTGTCGCGCGGCGAGCTGACGCTCGAGGTGAAGAAGGCATCAGTGACGGCGGTCGAGATCAACGGCTTCCGTCCGCAGGCCCGCGGCACGCTCCTCTGGACACTGCCGCCGAAAGTGTTCGAGAACCTTACCAAGTAAGCAGGTCGCCTCACGCTCGTTCTCTCCGACTGGAGCGCGCGTCGGCTATCCGGCTTTCCACCCACGCCCCGCCGACAACCGGCGGGGACCCGACCTCGCGTGCCGTGTTCGGCGGACGCCGGCGGGTCCACACCCATTCACATCATCGAGCGACAGCCCATGCTGACACCGACGCGCCCGGAGCCGGAGAACGCGCACGAGATAGAGCGGATGAACCAGGGCCTTCTGCCCAGGCTCGGTCTGTTCACGACCACGATGATCGTGGTCGGCGCGGTGATCGGCTCCGGCATCTTCCGCAAGCCCGGCGTGATGGCGCACGACGTGGGCTCGCCCGAGATCCTGCTGGCCGTCTGGGTGCTGGCCGGCATCATCACGCTCTTCGGCGCGCTGACCAACGCCGAGGTCGCCGGCATGATCCCGGAGACCGGCGGGCAGTACATCTACTTCGACCGGATGTACGGACCGTTCTCCGCCTACCTCTACGGATGGGCGGTCTTCGGCGTCATCCAGACCGGCTCGATCGCGAGCATCGCGTACGTCTTCGCCGAATACGCCACCAAGTTCATCACGCTCCCCCCCGTCTCGGCATCCTTCCAGTCGCTCTCCTTCTCGGTCCCGTTCATCGGGCAGATCACGCCGTTCGGGGATTTCTGGGTGAAGGTGATCGCCGGAGGGCTGATCCTGCTGCTGACGCTGGTCAACTACCTCGGCGTCCGCTTCGGCGGGATCGTGCAGAATATCTTCACGGTCTCGAAGATCGTGGCGATGGGGGTGCTGGTGCTCTGCGCGTTTCTGCTGCCGGGGGTGGGAGCGGCCTCGAACCTGAGCGTCGATTCGACGGTGGTGACGCCGCACGGCATCGCGATGGTGGTGGCGATCGCGGCGGCGCTCCAGGGAGCCTTCTGGGCCTACGACGGCTGGAACAACGTGACCTACATCGCCGGCGAGGTGATTCAACCGCAGCGGAACATCCCGCGCGCCCTCATCCTCGGCATGGCGATCATCATCGTGGTCTACGTGCTGATCAATCTGGCCTACTGCTACGTGCTGCCGATCGACACGATGGCCGACTCGAAGCTGGTGGCCGCCGACGTGGCCGAGAAGTTCTTCGCCGGCGGCGGCCGATGGATCGCCGCGGCGGTGATGGTCTCGACCTTCGGCACGGTCAACGGCACCATCCTGGCCAGCGCCCGCGTCTACTTCTCGATGGCGCGCAAGAACGTGTTCCCCCGCTTCCTCGGCCACGCGCATCCCCGCTTCAACACCCCCGGCTCCTCGCTGGTGGTGCAGGGGCTCTGGAGCGTGATGCTGCTGTTCAGCGGCACGTTCGACACGCTCACCGACATGCTGATCTTCGTGAGCTGGATCTTCTACGCCGCCGGCGCCTACGGCATCTTCGTGCTGCGCAAGCGCTATCCGGACGCGCATCGCCCCTACAAGGTGCCGGGGTATCCGTATCTGCCGGCCGTCTTCGTGCTCTTCGCCATCGTCTACCTGGCCCTGACGCTCTACAACGACGTCGACACGTTCATGGCGAACTCCGCGGCCGGCAAGCCGGCGATGTCGAACACCGCGCTCGGCCTGGCGCTGGTGGCGATCGGCATCCCGATCTACATCTACTACCGCCGTCGCCACGGCCGGGGAGGAGCCGAGCCGGCGGTCGTCACGATCGCCAGGGAGAAGTCCGAGTGATTCGTCGGTCGCAGCGTTCTCCCGACGCAGTCGAGGCCGAGCCCGGCCACGCCGCAATCTCAGGGGCATCCGGCGCGGGGCCGGCATCGATCTGCCTTCTCCAGCTCGGCAAGCTCGGTGACATGGTGCTCACCACGCCGCTCTTCGCGGCGCTGAAGCGGATCTATCCCGCCACGCGCCTGACGGTGCTGGCCGCGCAGGACAACATGCTGATCCCGTCGACGCACCCTGCGGTCGATGAGGTGATCGGCGTCCCGCGCGGACTGACGAAGCTGCCGGTGCTGATGACCAGGCTCCGCGGCCGCCGCTTCGATCTCTACATCGACCCGAAGCATCAGGCCTCGAGCACCTCGCGCATCGTGGCGGACATGGTGCGCGCCGAGCGCCGGATCGTGGCGCCGGCCAACGCCGGACGGAAGCTTCCGACGCAGCCGCTCCCGGCCCCGGCGCCGCCGGGGCACTACGTGGATGTGATGCTGGCGCCGGCGACGATGCTGGCCCCCGGCGTGAGCTTCGCGCGGCGCCCCTCGATCGCGATTCCGCCCGATGCGTTCATGGCGGTCGATCCGCAGGTCGACCCGGGAGAGCGGGGATTCGTGACGGTGAACGTCTCGGCCGGATCTCCCACCCGTTACTGGGAGCCGGCCAAGTGGCGGGCCCTGATCGACGAGATCGCCAGGACACACAACGTCGGCGTGATCTCCTCCCCGGCCGACCGGGAGTTCGTCGACGAGATCTGCTCGATGCGCAAGCGGGCACATTCGATCAGGACCGAGTCGATCCTGGAGGCGGCGGCGGCCGTGGCCCGCTCGATCGCGGTCGTCACGCCGGATACCTCCATCGTCCACCTGGCCGCGGCCGTGGACCGTCCGGTGGTCGGGCTCTATCCGCCGATCGACTGGAACGCGACGCTCTTCGCCCCCCTCTCCACGGTCTCCCGCGTGCTGATGCCCGCGGAGGGGGAGCCGCTGGCGACGATTCCGGTGGCCGACGTGCTCGGCGCGCTCCGCCAGGTTCTCCGCCGCTGAAATGGCGATCTCGCGAACGTCTCGATCTTCCTCCGCACCAGACATGAGAAAGCCCCATCACGGCATCGCGCCATGATGGGGCTTCATCGTTGATATCGCATTCCGGGCATCAGATCGATAATGTCACCGGGCCGGCATGCGCGCCGGTCAGTGAATCACGGAGATCTGTCCGGAGAAGGTCTCCTCGCCGACGATCTGGAACCGGTAGAGTCCGGAGGCGAGGTCGCCGACGGCCAGGGGAAGCCGCTGCTCGCCCCCTTCACGCACCCCGGCATCGACCACGCGGACGAGCGTGCCGACGGCGTCGTAGAGCCTGAGGGTGACACCGGCGCGGGAGCGCTGGCTCCAGCGAAGCTCCACGTTGCCGGAGGCCGGGTTCGGCACCGCGGACGCCGAGGCGATCCCGGTCACCGCTCGGTCATCCACACGGACGCCGACGGTGAGGAGCGAGATCGTGAAGTTGCCGTCGGAAAGATCGTAGCGCGAGGGATCGTTCACGTCCGTGATCCGGACGCGCGCGGTCGTGGTCGGCGTGTTGGTGACGGTCCAGGCGTACTGGCCGTTGCCGGGGGTCGACGGGGCGGCGCCGAAGATCGGCGTGAAGGCGAAGCCGCCGTCCACCGAGATCTCGATCTTCACCTGCGTCACGTCGGCCGGGGCATCCCAGCGGATCACCCGCGCGCCGCCGACCGCCCAATCCTCCCCGCCGTTCGGCGAGAGCACCTTGATCGGTCCCGGAGGGGGCGGCGGACGATGGAGGATCTCGAACGGCGCGTCGGAGACATCCGAGATCGGCGTGGTGACGGGATGAACCCTGATGAGCGCATTCGTGCTGGCACTGTCCGGCACGGTCCAGCTCACCGGACCGGCGGCCACGTCGACCGTGGCGATGCCGCGCCAGGTGGCGCCGCCGTCGATGCTGTACTCGACCACGACATTCTCGCCGCTGAAATCCTGCCAGCTCCAGGAGATCTTCACCACCGAATCCGGGCGGAACTGCTCTCCCCCGTTCGGCTTCAGAACCGTGATGCCGGGATTGATCTTCCGACGGACCTCGAACGGAGCGTCGGAGACATCGAACTGCGAGCCGGTCTCGATGCGGATCAGGTACTTCTTGCTCGGCACGTCGGGAACGGCCCAGGGGATGAAGCCGAGCTCGCTCGGGAGCGTGTTCCTTATCCGTGTCCAGGTTGCGCCGCCGTCGCTCGAGTAGGAGATCCAGAGGACGGGCGCGTACGCGGTGCTCCAGAGGATCCGCGTGGTATCGCCGACGATGAAGACCTCCCCGCCGTTCGGCGACTGCACGCGCACCATCTGGGTCTTCGACGGAACGATCGAGAAGAGGCCGCTGACGGCGAAGGCATCCCCCCCGAGCTCGCGGACGCGGATCTGCACGTTGGCCGCCGGCGTGCCCGGCACGCGCCATGGGAAGCTGCCGTAGCCGGCCGGCGTGCTGGAGGTGATCGTGTTCCAGCTTCCGCCGCCGTTGGTCGTGTACTCGATGGCCACGCGGTCCACCCGCGAGCTCTGCCAGACGATGTTCGTCGTGGAGCCGGCCACCACCTCGTCTCCCTGCGCCGGATCGAGGATCGCCAGGAGCTTCGAGGCCAGGATGGCGAAGGGGGCATCCGAGCGGTCGAAGCGCGCCGGGTTGGCCTCATCCACCAGACGGACCAGGCCGGCGGCGGTCGGCACGCCGAACGGCGTGAACGTGGCGGCGCCAGCCGCGGCGGGGATGCCGCTGGCGACGGTGCTCCAGACGGCTCCGTTGTCGCTCGAGTAGTCGAGCCGGAGCGTGCTCACGCCGGAGGAGCTCCAGCGTACCGCGACCGGCTGGCCGAGCTCGAAGCTCTCGCCGCCGTTCGGAGAGGTCACCGTCACCTGTGCGCCGGCGATCGCCACGGCAAGGCAGAGCAGAAGGAGCGTGATGATGAGGCCGCGGACGGAGCCGCCGAGGCAGACCGATGCCGACCAGGCCCCGGCGCCTCGGGCGCGTCGGTTGTATGTCGTCGAAGATCCGATCATGTCTATCCGTAGAGTGATTCGTCGAAAGCTCGGGAGCGGAGCCGCCGCGCCAACACGCCGGCACGCACCACGCCCATCGAAAAGACCTTCAGCGCCGCGAATTGTCACGGCGGCGATGGGGAAATCGCGCGTGAAACGCCCCGTTCCCGCCACCGCGCGAGCGTGACATCTCTCCCTCCCGCCTTCATCCGGAGCCGAACGGCCCCGATGCCCCATGAACGGCCGCGGCGGGCCCGACCACGCGAGCCCGCCGCAAGTTACCTTCCAGGATCGCTTTCCAGAGCGCTCGGAAGTGCTCCGGCATCAGAAGTCGTAGCCGAGCGAGATGTAGTACTTCGGCTTGCTCCACGACTCCAGATTGTAGTTCCACGCCACGTCGAGACGGAGCGGGAACCCGAAGACGTAGGCGCGCGCGCCGACGCCGGTGCCGAGCAGCAGATCCTGCGTCACCGTGTTGCCGGTGAGCTCGTCGGTGTGGGTCAGCGACAGGTTGTTGTTCCATGCCGCGCCGACATCGGCGAAGATGGCGCCGGAGACGTACTGGAAGAGCACCGGCAGCGGACCGCTCACCAGCGCCCGGAAGAGCGGGAAGCGGAACTCCAGGTTGCTCAGCATGTACTTCGAGGTGACCCGCTCGCCGTAGTCGAAGCCGCGCAGCGGATACCCCGGCGTCAGGAAGGTGAAGTCCTCCACGTTCTCGATCGGCAGACGTCCGTTGGCGTACTGGTAGTTGAGCCAGCTTTCGACGCCGCCGAGGAAGAACTTCTGCGGGTTCGGCCCGAAGCTGCCGCCGCCGGCGATGCGCGCGGCGAAGCTGTAGGTGCCGTACTTGTCCAGCGCGATGTAATGCCGGAAGTCGCCGAGCAGCGTGTAGAAGCCGACGCCGTTCTGCCCGAACTTCGGGCTGGCCATTGCCGTGATGTTGTAGCGGGAGCCATCCACCGGACCGAACGCCCAGTTCTCCGAATTGTCGAACACGTAGCCGACGCTCGGCACCAGCAGCATCTTCGACTGGCTGGAGATCGTGGAGTTCTCGCTGATCGGGTCGCGCGAGACGTTGAGCCAGGTGAGCCCCACGTCGACACGGCTGAACCGGTCGAACGGATTGGAGGCCTTGGCGGTCGCGCCCCACTGGCGGAACCGGGTGATGTCGTCGTACAGCCCGGTCGGGCTGGCCAGCACCGAGGACTGGAAGAGGTCCAGACCATAGTCGATCCGCTCCGGCAGGTACTGATAGCTCAGCACGAAGCTGGAGTTCTTCAGGTCGAGCTGAAGATCGGTCGCGAAGAAGAGCTGATGATTCCCCAGCATGTCGCTGAAGAGCATCTGAATGGCCCCCTGCACGCCGTAGAACGAGCTGTAGTTGCCGTTGGCCTGGATGAAGTCCGGGGTGATCCGGATCTTGTAATCCTTCACCGCGTAATCGCCGGTGAGCGTCTTGGAGTCGGAGGCCGGAGCGAGCTTGTCCGAGGAGGGCTTCGGCGCCGTGCGGGCCGTGGAGGCCGGCTGCGGCGGAACCGCCTCGGCGATGTCCATCTTCACGCCACCGTAGCCATGCAGATCGGTCACCGCCGTCACCGCGCTGTCGCCGGCAACGGCCGTGGAATCGTGCGTGGCGCCGGCGATCATCTGCGTCCGCTTCAGGTAGGTGGTCTTCTCGAGCGAATCCCCCTCCACCTTCGCCTCGAACGGCATGCGCATCAGGAACACGTCCTGGCCGGTCCCGTTCCAGGCGGTGAAGACGAGCTTGCCGCCATCACTGGAAAGGGAGAGATGCTCGATGCCGCTGATCGAGTTGGTCAGCGGGCGCGAGGCTCCGGTGGCCGGATCGAGCGTGTAGACGTTGTTGATGCCGTTGGCGTCGGAGATGTAGAGAAGGCGTCCGTCCGGACCGGCCACCGGCGAAGTCTCGCCGATCGCGTCGGTGTGGGTGAGCCGCTTGAGCTCCATCGTCTCGGTGTTGAGCGAGAAGATGTCCTTCCCCTTGTAATCGTAGTTCCAGATCAGGAAGCTGTCCGCCTTGGCCGTGGCGATCGGGTTGTCGCGACGGTCGGAGACGAAGTAGACGGTCTTGCTGTCCGGCCCCCACGACGGCTCGACATCGGAGAAGAGGTCGTCGGTGAGGTTGGTCACCTTCTTGGTGGTCAGATCATACAGGAAGATATCCGAGCGCTCCCCCTTGATGCCGGTGAAGATCAGGCGCTTGCCGTCCGGCGACCAGTCGACCGAGTAGATCGCGTCCAGGTCGATGGCGATCCGGCTCCGGTCGCCGTCATCGACGTTGATCACGTAAATCGCGTCGGCCCCCTTGGACTTGACGGCCATCGCCACGCGACGGCTGTCCGGCGACCAGGCGATCGACGGCGAGAGGAGGTGAAGCTCCTCGAACTCGGTGTTGATCTCGCCGGTGACGAGCTGGCGGATGTTCCGCGGCTTGTCGATATCGAGCACGTAGACCGAGCGGGGCCCGTCGCGATCGGAGATGAAGGCGAGCTTGTTGCCGTTCGGGGAGATCGACGGCGAGGTATTGAAGTAGGAGTCGTCCCGCTTGTGATCGGTGATCCGGAGCGCGAAATCACCCGGACGCTTCCGGTTGGCCACGTCCGGCCAGTAGATCTTCTTCAGGTCGTAGAGCCACTGCTCGGAGAACTCCTCGACGGTCTTGCCGAAGGCTCCCTTGAAGGCCAGATCGAGGTTGCCGGCGGCGCGGGCGCGGTTGAGCAGCTCGGCGATCTTCTCGCGGCCGTAGTTCTGCTCGACGTACCAGTAGAAGGCCTGCCCTCCGCGATAGGCCATGTAGCCGTTGAGCTGATCGAGCGACGGCAGATACTCGCCGATCACCGCGTCGCGGATGAACATGTCGGTCTCGATGTCGTAGCCGTTCTGCGACTCGTACTCGGCCAGCCCCTCGTTCATCCAGCCGGGGAGCATGAAGCGGACGTTGTTGGAGATCAGGTTCTGAAGCGAGCCGCCGTAGAACTTGTCGTTGAGCACCGCGTGCACCAGCTCGTGATGGAGCACGTGTCGGAACTGCTCCCAACTCCCCTCGAACGGGAGCGCCATCCGGTTCTTGAAGATCTCGGTGACGCCGCCGACCCCCTCCGGCATGTACTCGCCGACCACGTTGGTCTGTTGGAAGTCGTTGTGCGAGTTGTACAGGACAAGGGTGATGCGGTTGGTGATCCGGTACCGCCAGTGGGACTGGATCTGGTCGAGCGAGCTCTCGAGAACCTGGGCCGCGAACTTCGCCAGGTAGCGCCCGCCGTCATCGTAGAAATAGATGTCGAAATGGTCCGACTGGATATACTTCCAGTCGAACGTCCGGTACTGGACCTTGTTCTTGCCGAACTGCTGGGCCGACAAGGTTCCGCCTCCGGCGGTCAGCATGACCGCCGCGAGCACCGACGCGACGACGCGGGAGCGCAAGGGCTTCGAGATCGCGTTGAGTATGGTCATTTCCGTCGGTTTGATCGGTTGATTGACTGTTCGATAACGAATTCGTCGAAAGTTGGTTCAGCACGTCGCGTGCCGACCGGTGGCTTCATGCGTCGTCGGCGATGGAACCGACCCGGAAGCGATCTCGGGTTAGACACTGAAAAGGGGCGCGGATTCCCGCCTCGGGATGTCTCATCAGGCATGGGGGCCATTGCGGGCCGACGGGAATGAAGGCTTCTAGAATACACGATTATCTCCCGGACGATATTTCAGATCGCCCCCGGGCGCAAGTGAAACATGCCGTCGCCGCGAAAGTAACACATTACCCTTGCCTCCGGTTACTTCCGGCGCCCCCGCTCGCACGGCAAGCCCTTCCGCGGCCATCGCGGCCGGCCCTCACGGGCGCCCGCCGATGGCGCTCGGCCGCCCCACGCACGATCCATCTCGGCCGCCGGGAAGAGAGAGCATCATCGCGACGATCCGTTCCCATAACGAGAACAACATCCCCGTGGTTTGCGCCCGCCGGAGCTCACCAGCACCGCTTCGGCGGCGACCTCGACGAAAGAAAATGCAACTGACTTGCAGAAACTTCTTTCATCGATGCGTCGCCGGAGGTAGTTTCGCGTGATGCTTCGCGGCGATTCGATATGGCGCACGATCCTGGCGACGGTTCTGACCGTCGCCTATCTGGTCATGTCGGTTGCCTCGGCCACGCACGGCCTGTTCCACCTTGCCGAGCAGGCCGCCGCGAGCGCCCACGCTTCCTCCGCCGCTACTGGCAAGGCTACGGGCAAGGCTTCGACGAAGACCTCCGCGAACGAGATCGCGGGCAAGCGTGCCGAGCGCGGGCTGCCGTCGGACTCGAAGGAATCCCACTGCTTCTTCTGCGTGCACGGCCCCACCGTGCTGCTGCTGGTGACGGTCCTGGCCATCATCGGCGTTCTCCGTCATCACCGCCCCGCGACCCGATTCGTCAGACGGCGTCGCATCCTCCCTCCGACCCTCGCGGTCATTTCCCTCCGCGCCCCACCGGCGCTGGCCTGATCATACCTCCGGCATTCTCCCGGCTTCGCGACGTCCAGGCGTGACGTCATCGACCGGCGCGAGCATTCCTCGCGCGCGGCGCCGTTCCGGTCGTTCATGTTCATCAGCCAGTAGCTCGGATTCGCATGCATTCACTTCGCGTTCCGCCGCGCGCGGGCATCCTTGCGATGCTCGCCGCCGCGATGGTTCAGAGCGCCCGGGCCGGAGAGCCCAGGGGCGCGGAAACGGCGCCGGGGGTCCGCTTCGGCGGTCGCGTCATCGACAGCCTCAGCCACGAGCCGATCATCGGCGCCAGCGTCTCGGTCACCGAGTTGAAGCGGGGGGCGATCACCCGCCACGACGGCACGTTCGCCGTCGCCGATCTCCCGATAGGGACCTATACGATCGTGGTCCGCTCCATCGGCTACCAGGAGCGGAAGATCAGCCTGGTCCTCTCGCGCGACGTCGATCTTCTGATAGCGTTGGCGCCGACGAGCGTGACCCTCGGCCAGGTGGTGGTGACCGACAAGGCCGGCGCCGGAGGGCTCACCGGCTCATCGCAATCGGTGGCCGTGGTCGATCCGGCGCGGCTCGAGAAGAATCGCGGGCAGACGCTCGGCGAGTCGCTGAAGGATATCGCCGGGGTCACGCTGCTGCAGACCGGCCCGTCGATCGCCAAGCCGGTGATCCGTGGCCTTCACAGCCAGCGGGTGGTCGTGGTCAACGCCGGCGTGGCGCAGGAAGGACAGCAGTGGGGCGCCGAGCACGCGCCGGAGATCGACCCGTTCGCGCCGTCGGCGATCGAGGTCGTGCGCGGGGCGGCCGGCGTCGAGTATGGCGCCGGGGCGATCGGCGGCGTGATTCGCGTCGAGTCGCGCCCGCTCCCGAAAGCACCCGGGCTCGACGGCGAGCTGGCGCTCAACGGCTTCTCCAACAGCATGCAGGGCTCCGGCTCGCTGATGCTCGAGGGGAGCAGCTCTCTCCTCCCCGGCTTCGGCCTCCGGCTCCAGGGGAGCGCGCGCCAGGCCGGCGACTCGCGCGCGCCGGGATACGTGATCGGCAACAGCGGCTTCCGGGAGCTCAACGGCTCGGCGACGCTCGGCTTCGGCGATGCCGCCACGAGCGTCGAGCTGCTGGCCAGCCACTTCGGCACGAAGCTCGGCATCTTCCGCGGCTCCCATATCTCGAGCGCCAACGACCTGCTGCGCGCCATCGAGCTCGGCCGGCCGCAGACCGACTATCAGTTCGGCTACGAGATCAAGGCCCCCTATCAGGATATCTCCCACAACCTTCTCTCGCTCCACGCCGCGCATACCTTCGCCAACGCCGGACGCATGGAGCTGCAGTACGGCTACCAGCAGAACGTCCGCAAGGAGTTCGACGCGCACAACGCGCGCTATCTCGGCGACACCACCGGCGCGCAGGCGGCGTTACGCCCGGCGCTGGAGATGACGCTGACCACCTATTCGCTCGACGCCAAGTTCCATCACGATCCGATCGGCGATCTCTACGGCACGGTCGGCCTGGAGGGGATCCGGCAGGGGAACGTGATCGGCGGGCAGGTGTTCCTGATCCCGCAGTACCGCTCCTATCGCGGAGGCGTCTACCTGATCGAGAACCTCGACAAGGGAAGCTGGCTCTTCAACGCCGGCGCCCGCTACGACGCGCAGTGGATGCATGTCTACGAGCTCCCATCCAAGCGGATCGACGACCGTGAGCTCGACTTCGGGAGCCTCTCCGGCGCCGCCGGCGCCATCTGGCACTTCGCGCCGGAGTGGTCGCTCGGCGCCAACCTCGGCACCGCGTGGCGTCCGCCGGGCGTCAACGAGCTCTACAGCGACGACGTGCATCACGGCACCGCGCAGTACGAGATCGGCGACCCGAGCCTCGGCGTGGAGCGGAGCTACAACGTGGACCTGACGCTGAAGCATCAGGGGGAGCGGAGCCACGGCGAGCTGAGCGTCTACAACACCCGGATCGACGACTATATCTATCTCCTCCCCGATCCCACGCCGACGGTGACGATCCGCGGCACCTACCCGACGTTCCGCTACAAGCAGGCCGACGCCCTGCTCCGCGGCATCGACGCCTCCTTCGAATACCGGATCCTCGACCCGCTCTCGCTCGGAGCCACCCTCTCGCTGGTGCGCGGCGACAACCGGACGACCGGCGAGCCGCTGATCTCGATGCCGGGCGATCGGCTTCGCCTGACCGGGCACCTCGATCTTCCCGGCGTCGGCGACTGGCTCGCCGAGCCGTATCTGGAGCTGGCCGGCCAGTTCGTGCGCCGTCAGGACCGCTATCCGGCCGGCGTCGACTACGCCCCGCCCCCACCCGGCTACTCCCTGTATGACGTCGGTGCCGGCGCGCGCCTGACGATCCTCGATCAGCCGATCACGCTCGGGCTGAGCGTGCAGAACCTGTTGAACACATCGTACCGCGACTATCTGAGCCGGTTCCGCTACTTCAGCGACGACCCCGGACGGAACATCATCCTCCGGCTCTCGATGCCGATCGGAGCGTTCCGCCCGTGAGCTCCGCGCGCGCGATGTCCTATCACGAATCATGATCACTCCCGGACCTCGGTCCGGACAACGGGAATCGACAATGAACTCTCGACCGATGTTTCGGGCGCTCGCCGGTGGAACCGCGCGGGCGCTCGCTCCGGCGGCGCTTGCCGTTACGCTTGCCGCCACGCTTCCGCTCGGAGGCTGCTCCGAGGATAGCCCCGCCGTTCCCCCGACCGCCCCGGAGCATCCGGAGCCGACGCGGATGGTGCTGACGCTGATCAACACGGCGACGCCGGGGGATACCGTGCGCGCCACCTGGGCCGATCCGGACGGCGTCGGCAGCCAGCCGCCGAGCAGGATCGACACGCTCCGGCTGGCGGCCGGCGCCTCATATGCCGGCTCGCTCGCCCTCTTCAACGACCTGAAGGGGATCGAGGTCACCCCCTACATCCGCGACGAGGGGAATCAGCATCAGTTCTTCTACACACCCGACACGGCGGCGGCCGGCCGACTGACGATCGTCACGACCGACAAGGACACCAAGGGGCTTCCGATCGGGCTCACGTTCACCGCGAGCGTGGGGGCCGGCGAGGCGCTCGACGGCCGGCTCAACGTGGTGCTGAGCCACTTCGACGACGCGCCGAAGGATGGCGTGAAGCGGAGCCCGGAGTCGGATATCGATGTCGATTTCCCGGTGACGATCAGGTGAGGCCGGCGGCGGAGAGACGGAGATGAACGGAGACGGCGCGGCGGATGCGTTTCGATGTGTCCGAAACTTCGAGTAGCTTCCCCCGTCCTGCTGGTCTTGATGACCGAGGAAGGCGCCGGCCCGTCAACGGGGCCGGCGCGCAACCGCATTCATAATCATAGATACATCCATGCGCACACGAATAGCATCCCTCGCCCTGCTGATGGCGTGCGGAGTGGCCGCGGCGAAGGACCCGACGGTCATCGCCGGGCGCCTTGTCGGCGCCGACGGCAAGCCGCTGCGCAAGGCGCACGTCCACCTGGCCGAAACCTCGCATGGCGCGCCGATCGCGTCGGTCGAGGCGGGCAAGGACGGCACCTTCCGCCTGTCGACGGAGCGCACCGGGCTCTTCTTTCTGCAGATGAGTGGCGTCGACCACCAGCTGCACGAGGTGCCGGTGCTGATCGAGCGACCGGAGCCGGTGAAGCTCGACGTCCGTCTGAAGGCCAACCAGCCGAACCCGTCGTTCGAGAACGTCAGGGTGATCGGGGAATTCAACAACTACGCGTTCGGCACCGGCGTGGCGATGTCGAAGGATCAATCAGGCGTCTACGTCGCCGAGATCCCGACCAACGCCCCGAGCTTCCCGTATCAGCTTCTCGGCGTGATCGGAGACCGGAGCGTGAACGGCACCGAGTCGGAGGACTTCGTCTACGACGGCGGTGGAGACTACCGCTCGATCGTCACGCCGAAGGGGGGAAAGGTCAGGATCGTGTTCGATCCGAGGAAGCTCCCCCGTTCGACGGCCGAACCGAGCGTCGCCTTCGCCGATCCCCGCTCGACCACCGCTCAGCTCTCGACGATCATGACCTCGATGCTCACGCGTCAGGATGAGATGTACGCGGCCCTCCGCGCGCATTACGACGCGGGAGGAACCGGGGAGAACTTCACCTTCGCGCAGAGCGACGCGCGCGCCGGCATCGAGGAGCAGCTCAAGAGCGAGCGGAACCCGATCCTCCGGCAGGCGCTGCTGATCGGCTACCTCTCGCTGGCCGGCGATCTGGACAGCACGGTGGCGCGGAGCGCGTTGAAGGAGGTGCCGCCGGCCTCCGAGCTCTGGGCGCTTCGCCCCGGCGCGATCCGGCGAGCGATCTCCTATCTCCCTCCGGCCGAGCAGTCCACCGACGCCATCCCTCCCTACATCCGTCGCGTGATCGACGGCAACCGGAGCGTGGCGGTCAAGTCCGAGGTGCTCTTCGGCGAGCTGCAGAACGCCTTCACCGACAAGCGCGAGGCCGACGCCAATCTTCTCTACAAGAAGCTCACGACCGAGTTTCCGAAGAGCCAGTACGCGAAGATTGCCCAGGAGCGGATGGACCCGAACGCGGCGATCCGCGACGGGAAGAATCTCCCGGCCTTCTCGGTGGCCTCGCTCGACGAGCCCGGCGCCACCTATACCAACGCGACGTTCAAGGGGAAGGTCTACCTGATCGACTTCTGGGCCACCTGGTGCCGCCCCTGCGTGCAGGAGATGGCCGCGCTGCATCAGGCCTACGAGAAGTATCATGACCGGAACTTCGAGATCATCAGCCTCTCGTTCGACGCCAAGCCGGCCGACATCGCGAAGTTCCGCTCGGTGAAGTGGAACATGCCGTGGAAGCACGCCTTCGTCGAGAACGGCTTCAAGAGCGATCTGGCCAGAACGTTCGAGGTCTTCTCGATCCCCCGCCCGATCCTCGTCGACGGCAGCGGACGGATCCTGGCAACCAACGAGATGCTCCGCGGCGAGAACCTCGAGAAGACACTCGCCTCGGTCCTCGGCACCGCCCAGTGACCATCTCCACCCGCTCCCCGATCGGCGGGGAGCAGGGCCGACGACGCCCGCAGCATTGAACGTGAAACGGGATCTCCTTCGACGAGGAGATCCCGTTTCGTTTTCGACGCACGCATGAGCGATGCGGCACGGATCAGCGGATGATCGGCAGGGCGGCTCTCCCCTCGCGATACGCCAGATAGTCCTCGATCAGGCGGACGCCGAGAAAGTTCAGATCCTCCGGGAGCTCCTCCAGCCGGTGAAAGCGGACCTCCGGGGACTCCTCGCTCGGCGTCGGCTCGCCGCCATAGTCCTCGACCAGGAACGCGAGCGTGACCGAGGCGACCTGGTCGCCGTTCGGAAGGGTATCGTCGAACTCGCTTCCGGCATAGACCGCGAGCAGCCTCGGCTCGCCGATCTCGAGTCCGGTCTCCTCCCGCACCTCGCGGCGGAGGCTCTCCAGCACGGTCTCGTCGAAGCTCATGGTGCCGCCGGGCGTGGACCACTCGCCGGTATCGGAGCGGCGTATCAGCAGCACCCCCTTCCGATCGTCGACGATCACGGCGCAGCTCCCCGGCACCAGGATCCGATCGTGCCCCACCTTCCTTCGAATCTCCGAGATATAGTCGGCCATCGTTCGGCACTCCAGGTATTGGCTCTCCCGCCATCGTCGCGCAATCGGAATGCCGACGGGCCGGCGCATTCTCTCTCTCGGCGGGCTCGTGAAATGCAGGCTCCGGCGCGAACCGATTCCATCGGAACGAGGGGCCATCTCCCGCGCCGCTCACTCGAGGGCCGGGAGCGTTCCCTTGCCGCCGAGGCCGTGGAAGTGGTAGCGGATGCTCCCATCCTCGACGTCGAGCTCCATGCGGGCAATCCCCTCGCGACAGAGACGGCGAAGCACCTCCTCCGCCTCGGCAACCGAGAGGGCGCTGTCCAGGGTGATCTGCGGGAGCGTGACCACGCCGCCGTGGCGCGCCGCGACCGCGAGCACCGCCTTCTCCTCGAAGAGATGGCGACCGCGGCGCTCGAAGGCTTTCACGTAACGGATCGAGAAGATGCCGGCCCCGACCAGGCCGAGCCCGATCACGGTCATGAAGAGGGAGCCTATCGGTGAGATGAGCCCTCCGGCGCGCGCGATGCCGGCGATCGCGCCGACGGTGATCATCAGCCCGAGGACGAGGAGGCAGCCGGCCCCCATCCGAGGAAGGAATTCATTGGGAGGAATCGAACGTTGAGGACCGACAAATTCATCCATGGCGCGGAACGACAATCAACGGAAACGGGCGGTGGGCCATACGCGCCACCCCGTCCGCTGTTGCGTCCCGTGCAAACCAATGGCCATCGATCGTTCCTCGCGCTCCGAGGGGCGTCGAGGGGCGACTCCGACACCTCGCTCGCGGAACGTACCGGACGCGTCGGAGCATGCCCGGCGTCGCGAATTCAGGCGAAGGCGCGCTCACGTGAACGCGAGCTCAGGCGAAGGCGCGCGGAGAAGCGCGAGGCATCCGGAGGGAATGTCGCGTGCTGGGCCGATCTCTACACGGCGAAGCTGGAAGGGAGCGTGAACCGACGTGGAAGAACTAGCGCATGTGCTGGATGTCCATTGAAGGTGCGGGATCGGAGGCGCATGGTTGGTGGACATCGCCACTCCGACCGGGATCAGCTCAGGCGGCGCCTGAATCGGGTCCCTCCTTCTTCTTGATCATCTTCACCTCGGTGATGCTTCCCTTCTCCATCACGACCTTCAGGACCACTTCCTGCTCATACTTGGCGCGGTTGGCCGGCGGACGGTAGGGCCCCGGAGGGTCCGCGACGTTGCCGAGTTTGGCGCGCAGCGCCTCGCCGGCGCTGTTGTCGGCGAACATCTCACCATCGCCGGCGACGAGCCAGTTCAGGTTGCAGCCGGCCTCGACCAGACGCTTCATCACCACCGCGCTCGGCTCCCGGTCGGTCTTGAAGTACTTGTAGACATTCTGCGGACTGGAGCCTATCGCATAGGCGAATTCCGTGATGGTTCGGAAGCCCGTCTCCGCGAAAGTCCGTAGTCGCTCTCCGATGCTCATAGAATGCAGAAGGTTTCGCTGTGGATCTACGCTTTGTTCGTACATCTGAACAATGTACATTCGTAGACAACTCTACACTCTTCGTGTAGTGTTTGTTTAGACTTTGTCGCGGAAAATAATGAAAAAACCTATCGAACCAGACATGCGGAAGTACCCGTTCCGCGGTATACTAAGCGAGATCGCGGCCGAGGAGAAGGTGACCCGCTCGGCCGTGGCGCAGCGGAAGAAGCGGGGGGACCCGAAAACGCTCCAGAAAATCGCGCAGAAGGTGCAGGAGAAGCTCGAAATCGTCCGCCAGCTCGAGGAGCATTCCCGGAAGGAATGACGGCACCGATCGCATCATCGCCTCGTGCCAGCCCCCAGAATCACTCCCTTTCATCCACTATCGCACGGTTCCAACCCGTGAACGGACAGCCCGACAGACCGCGGCTTCCCCCCGGCTCTCCCCCGTGAGCCCCGCCCCCCTCCGGAGGCGACACCTGGATGAAGTATACGATCGGCTCTATCCGGTCCGACCCGGTTCCGACGATCGTGGAGAACGGCCCGAAAGGGGGGCTCGCGACGATGCCGGCCATCGCGCGATCGCTCCCTGCATGTGTAGAAGATGCGTAGACTTTGTCCATTTGTACAACAATTCAATCCCAGCAAAGCTCCCCACCGACATCTTCAACGCCCCCTCGATCCGCCTCCTATTTCTCGATTCCTCCACGATCCGATTCACGCATTCTCCCCGGCCCGATCTTCCCGCGCCCGCATCACATGGCGCCGCCTGCTCACCTCTTCCGACGCCGGGCTCTTCCCTCCCAGGCCGCTGATCCGGAGCAACCGCGAGAGGTCGCTCCCATCGGCCACACGTCACGTAGATCCCGGGAACGGCCGCTACCCGGCCCCCAGGCTCCGTCGTCGGACAACCCGAAGCATCTCCCCGTGAACATGACGCGCCGCTCACGTCCCTGCATCAGGTCGTGCCCTCGGCTCCCCCACCTTCAATGCCGAACCCGTCGTCGGATCCGGGCCTCCGAACTCCCGGACCATCTCCGGGCTGCCACACGGGACCGGCGACGGCCGCCGCCGGGGAGCTTCCGGTCCGCGACCGGTCGGTCGAGCAGGCCCGGCCGCGGGAGCTCGCTCGCCGAGGGGCGCTCCGGGGCCTCGGGACGGTTCATGAAACACCCCCTCGTGGAGCCATCCCAGCGTGGCCTGACACGCTGTCGCGCTCATGACCGCACCCTCCGAATTCGCCTGAAATCGGCGAATTCCGGCATTCCGGGGCGTGCCGATCCGTCACGGTACGTGACCGGACGCCACTTCCCTTAATAAAAATTTAGTTGTGTCCCCGAGGGGTGAGGAGCATCTTTGCGGCTCCTTGTAGGAAGGCTCTCACCAGAACCAGCGTCCGGCGCGCGACGCACCCAGGAACGACGGCGCGCCATACTCCGGATCAATCAATACTCGAACGCTTTTGATTACAGCGAAGGCACATCTCCTGCGCTCGCTCCGCGCTGTCTCCGTGGCCGCCATGACGGCCGGACTCCTTCTGGCCTCCTGCGGCAAGAAGGGCGTCGAGGACCAGCGCGAGGCCAAGGGAGGGAAGAAGTACGGCGGAACCTTCCGCATGAACGAGGTCCAGCAGATCAGGACGCTCGACCCGGTTCGTCTGAACGACGCGCCGTCGCACCACGTGGTGCACCAGATCTGCGATCTCCTCGTGGACTTCGACTCCACCCTCACGCTGCAGCCGGAGCTGGCCGAGAGCTGGGAAGTGAGCCCCGACGGCCTTACCTACACCTATCATCTCCGCCACGGGGTCATGTTCCATGACTCCCCGGTGTTCCCCGGTGGCAAGGGGCGCGAGATGAAGGCGAGCGACGTGAAGTACTGTTTCGACAGAATCATCGACGCCCGCTCCGGAACGCTCGGCGCCACCTACTTCCTCGACAAGGTGAAGGGCGCCGAGGAATACTACAGGGCAACCGAGGGTGGAAGCGCCCCGTCGGCCTCCTCCACCGGAAGCAGCGCGGCTCCGGGCGCCGGAAGCAGCGCCGCGTCGACCTCTCCCGCCGTCAAGGGCGCCAAGCCGAGCGGAGCGGCCAAGCAGACCGGCACCGTCACCGCGCGGCCCGACACGCACGCGACGGCATCCGCGCCGACGGCGGCCAACGGCATTCCAGCCGGCGGCGTCTCCGGCTTCCGGGTGATCGACGACTATACGTTCGCCATCGATCTGATCAAGCCGTTCGCCGTGTTCAAGTACTACCCGGCGCTCGGCTTCGGCTATATCTATCCGAAGGAAGCGGTCGAGCACTACGGTCGCGACTTCTTCCGGAACCTCGTCGGCACCGGCCCCTTCATCCTCGACCACTGGGATCAGGATCAGGAGCTCGTGCTCAAGCGCAATCCGAAGTACTGGCGCACCGACGAGGCGGGCAATCAGCTTCCGCTGCTGGACAAGGTGACCTTCACCTTCATCAAGGACGAGAAGCAGCAGATCAACGAGTTCAAGCTCGGGCGGCTCGAGGAGTCGTATCGCATCCCGACGGAGTTCTTCCGCGCGGTGATCGGCGAGAACGGCAAGGTGACCCCCGAGTACGCCAAGTACCAGCTCCACGCCATCCCGGCGCTCTCCACGCAGTTCTACGGCATGCTCACCACGAGCGACGCCTTCAAGGACCCGCGCGTCCGTCGCGCGTTCAACTACGCGATCGACCGGGACAAGATCATCCGCTACGTGCTCCAGGGGCAGGCGACCGGACCGGCCACGCACGGCCTGGTTCCCCCCTCGATCAAGGGGTACGACGTGACGAAGATCAAGGGATACAGCTACGACCTCGACAAGGCGCGCGCGCTGCTGGCCGAGGCGGGCTATCCCGGCGGCAAGGGATTCCCGGCGGTGAGCCTTCAGCTGAACTCCGGCGGCGGCCGCAACGAGCTGATCGCCGAGGCGGTGCAGGAGATGCTCACCAAGGGCCTCGGCGTGCAGGTGAACCTGAAGCTCCTCGAGTGGGCGCAGCACCTGGATCTGGTGGACAACGGCAAGGCCCCGTTCTACCGTCTCGGCTGGATCGCCGACTATCCGGAGCCGGAGTCGTTCCTGAATCTCTTCTATAGCAAGAACATTCCTCCGACCGGCCCCTCCTCGATCAATTCGACCCGGTACCGGAACGCGCGCTACGACTCGCTCTTCGAGAAGGCGCTCGGCACCATCGACGACGCGCAGCGCTACGCGCTCTATCAGCAGGCCGAGCAGATCGCCGTCGACGAGTCCCCGGTGCTGCTGATCTACAACGATCTCGATTATCGCCTGGTCCAGCCGTACGTCCGTGGCTACGCCTCGAACTCGATGGACCGCCGGGATCTGACCTGGACCTGGTTCGATTACGGCAAGAAGTAGTTCCGCCCTCGCCAAGCCGCGCCTCGAACGTCGCGCAGCGAGGCCGGCACAGTCAGGATGGATCTCGCCAGGATGGATCTCCGCAGCATGAAGTCGCACAGTTCTTTGACATCGGTCGTTTCCGGAGTTCTCTCCGGCGCCGCGCGCGTCATGCTCGCGGGCATGCTCCTGGCCTCCTGCGGAGGTAAGAAGCAGCAGTCGAGCAACACCTTCTACTACAACGAGTCCGACGGGCTCAACACGCTCGACCCGGCCAAGATCGGCGCGCGCGCTCCCTGGTGGATCGGCGGCCAGATCTACCTCGGCCTGGTCGGCCTCGATACCGCGCTCCACGCGACCCCGCAGCTCGCCTCGGCCTGGACGGTCAGCGACGACGGGCTCCGCTGGAGGTTCACCCTCCGGAGCGACGTCAACTTCGCCGACGATCCCTGCTTCCCCGGTGGCCGCGGCCGTCGGGTGACCGCCGGCGACGTCCGCTACAGCTTCGAGCGGATCTGCGATCCGAAGAGCGGCTCGACCGGCTTCTGGGTCTTCCGCGGCAAGGTGAAGGGGGCCGACGCCTTCTTCGACGGACGCCAGAGCGGCACGGGGGGACCGGAGCACGTTGAGGGATTCCGGGTGATCGACGACTCGACGTTCGAGATCGAGCTGACCGAGCCGTTCGCCCCGTTCCTGTCGATGCTTTCGATTCCCTACTGCTGGGTGGTGCCTCACGAGGCGGTGGAGCGCTACGGCGCCGACTTCTTCCGGCATCCGGTCGGATCCGGCCCCTTCAAGCTGGCCGAGTGGACGCCGGACCGCCGACTGATCCTGGTGCGCAACCCCGGCTACTACGAGCGGGACGCCTCCGGCAATCGGCTCCCCTACCTCGACTCCGTGTCGATCGGGTTCATCAAGGAAGCCAAGACGGAGTTCGTGGAGTTCAAGAACGGTCGGCTCGACGCGATCGCCTCGGTCGATCCGGCACTGGCGGTGTCGGTGTTCGACAAGACCGGCACCTCGCTGACCAAAGAGTTTCAGAAGTACCGGCTTCACACCTCGCCGGCGCTGTCGGTCGAGTACTATGGATTCATGCTCGACGCCGGCACGCCGGGTGGAAGCGGCTCGGTCTTCACGAAGAACAGGTATCTGCGGCGGGCGCTCAACTACGCCATCGACCGCGAGGCGATCGTCCGCTACGTGCTTCAGGGGCGGGCGATTTCGGGAACGCACGGCCCGGTTCCGCCGGGAGCGCCCGGCTTCAGCAACGTGCGGGGCTACGGCTTCGATCGCGAGATGGCCCGACGGCTCCTCGATTCGGCCGGATATCCGGACGGCAAGGGGCTTCCGGAGATCACGCTCCAGCTCGGACAGAACGAGCGGACGGCTTCGGTGGCCGAGGCGGTGCAGGAGCAGCTGGGGGCGATCGGCATCAGGTTGAAGCTTCGGCAGGTGGATTTCCCGCAGCATCGCGAGATGATCATCGCCGGCAAGCTCCCCTTCTGGCGGACAAGCTGGATGGGTGATTATCCGGACGCGGAAAACTTCGTGGCGCTCTTTTACAGCAAGTACATGTCCCCGAGGGGACCGAACACGACGCACTTCTCCAACGCGCGCGTCGATTCCCTCTACCGCGCCGCGCTCGACCCGAAGCTTTCGGCCGATGCGCGAGCGGCCCTCTACGGCGAGGCCGAGCGCCTCGTTCTCGACGAGGCTCCCTGGATCATCCTCTACTATACGATCGTCCAGCGCCTTACCCAGCCCGGCGTCTCAGGCTACGCGGTCGATCCGCTCGACCGGCTGAACCTGACCTACGTCCGCAAGACCGATACTCAGCGATAACTACGATAGACGATAACGACTGAACCGATTACAGGAGGCAACGTGACATTTCAGTCCCTTATGAGAGTACTCTGCATCGTTCCGCTGTTCCTGCTGCTTCTGGCCGTCGCTCCGAGCGAGGAGGCCATGGCAAAGGGACGCAAGGGATCGGTCGCGAAAGTGAGCAAGAAAGAATCGCGCCATTCCCGTCGCCATCGTGCCCGCTCGACCCGCAACTTCACCGCCCGCGGCAACCCCGAGGTCACCCGTTCGATCGCCGCGGAGCTGATCTCGCAGAAACTTCCCGACCTGGCCGCCATCGTTGGCCTTCCGGAATCCCCCGAACCCACGCCCCAGACCGAAGCGCAGAAGCCCGTCGCCTTGAATGGCATCACCGGCGCGAAAGCCCTTGATACCTATCAAGACTCCGAGCTCGACGACCGCGAGGATCCGGATCAGGTTTCGGCGGAGGACGAGGCCGAGCTGGAGGATCTGCCGGATGACATCAACGTGTTCTACAAGGAGTTCACCCGCTACATGGCCTCGCTCAACGGCGAGCCGTTCATCACCGACAACGGCGTGGACAAGCAGGTGATGATGACGACGATCGTCGACTGGCTCGGCACCCGCTACCTGTTCGGCGGCATGGGTCGCAACGGCATCGACTGCTCGGCCTTCACCGGGATGCTCTACCGCGCGATGAACTTCAAGCTGCCGCGCACCGCCGCCGCCCAGTGGGATGTCGGCATGCCGGTCGACACGACCGACATGCAGTTCGGCGACCTGGTGTTCTTCCACACCCGCGCGGCCGTCTACGTCTCGCACGTCGGCGTCTACCTCGGCAACGGCATGTTCGCCCACGCCTCCAGCCGTAACGGCGTGACGGTCTCCTCGATCCAATCGGACTATTATTCGACGCACCTGATCGGCGCCCGCCGCTACGACCTGAACACGGTCACCGCGTCGAGCTCCGTCGGCGGCGGCGCCACGATGAACTGATCCCTCCGGGATCGATTCATCGCACGGATCGCCGCGATTGCCCGCATAGATACCCCGTCACGGGCCCGCCCGACTCCGGTCGCGCGGGCCCGCTTCGTTTCAGGATCTCGCTTCCCCCACTCACCCCACGCGCGGGGAACGGTTATCGTATCGCGATATTCTCTCCTCGAGAGGAGAGTCCCGCGTCGTGGAATCGATCCGCGATACTATTTTCGCGAACCCCCGGCGAGTTCGTTCCAGGTCCGCGACAGCGCATCAGCAAGTCATCGTCGGATGTCGTGAGCACGCTCGAGATTCTATCGGTCATACTTCTCGTCTCGGTGATGACGAGCATCGCCTACATGGCGGCATGGCGGAAATACCGCCAGGAACAGCCGCGCACGGAGCGGTGCATCGAGGCGTTCCGCCAGTGGGGCGTGGCGCGAGGCCTCCGCTTCAATCCGGACGGGCTGGAGCTGACCGGCGTCGTCGACGGGCTCCGGGTGATACTCCGTGCCCGCTTCGACGAGGCGGATTCCGGGATGCCCTACCTGATCACGATGGCCTCGATCGGCGACTCGGTGATGCCGGTGCTGCTGCAGATCGTCCACGTCGGCGGCTCCCGCACCGAGCGGCTGGCGCGTCAGTCGGTCACCACCGGCGATCCCGAGATCGACGCGCGCTTCAAGCTCTGGTGCGACCCGCGTGGGATGCTGCACGAGGTTCTGCACGATCGGCTCCGGCGCGCGATGCTTGCGCTCGAGCCGACCGAGTTCTTCTACGATCATGGCGTGGTGGAGGTCTGCTGGAACGAGCTCTTCGATCAGATGGAGGCCCCGATGCACGATCTGGACGCCGCCTTCGAGGTCGTCACCGCCGCGCTCCGCGGACGATCGTGACGAGCGCCGCCGCCACGCATCGCTACCACGCACCGCTTCCATGCATCACCTCCGCGCACTGCTTTCCGGAAGATTTCCCTGGCGTGATCGGCCGACTCCGATGTATTCTCCGTTGGAACAGCAATCCAGCGGATACACGAATCACAGGAGATGACGCATGCCCACGATCCCACCCCATCGGACAGCCCTGGACGCAACCACGGACCGAGAGCGCGGCGGCTGGCCCACCAGCTGGCTCACCAGGCCGATCGTCCCCGATCATGCGCTCCTACTCTTCCGGGTCTGGTATGGCGCGATGATGATGCAGCACGGCTCGGCGAAGGTGTTCGGCGGCATGGAGAAGTTCACCGGCTCGGTGGCGGGGATGGGATTTCCGGCGCCGGAGGTCTTTGCCTGGGCGGCGGCGCTGAGCGAGCTGGCCGGCGGCGCGCTGATCCTGCTCGGCCTCGGCACGCGCGTGGCGACGGTCTTCGCGGCTTCGACCATGGCGGTGGCGGGACTGATCCGACATGGCGACGACCCGTTCCAGAAGAAGGAGCTGGCGCTCACCTATCTGATCCTGGCCGCGGTCCTCTTCCTCCTCGGCCCCGGCCGCCTCAGCCTGGATGCGTGGCTGAGAGCGCGGCGCCATGCGTGAGCATCCGCGCGCGGACCCTGCGGAGAAGACAGCAGTCGAGATGAAAACCAGCGCGGGGAGGTTCTTGGGATCCTTGGCCAGCGCGGCATTGGCCGCATTGATGCCGGTGAGCGCCGTACTG
>JBEHWX010000077.1:0-29285 GCA_048498995.1 Bacteroidota bacterium | reverse complement strand
CGCATCTCGCCGATCTCGCATCTCGCCGATCTCGCATCTCGCCGATCTCGCATCTCGCCGATCTCGCATCTCGCCGATCTCGCATCTCGCCGATCTCGCATCTCGCCGATCTCGCGTCGCATCATCTCATCCCGCGCGCTCTCATTTCGTGATTCCACGCCCCGTTGGGCCGCGTGAGACGCTTCGCGCTCACCTCACCTGGTCACGCTGATCGGAACCACGACGGTTCCCCGCGCGGTGGCAAGGCGGAGATAGTACGCCCCCTGCGGTACCGAGCGCAGATCGAGCGTCAGCTCGCCATGCTCCAGTCCGGGGACGCTCGCCGAGCGCTCGCCGCCGTAGACACCCTCGGCCACGCGACGGCCGAGATGGTCGAACAGCTCGCCGCGGCTCACGCCGGCCGCCTCGGCGGTCAGCCCCTGCAGGGTCACCGGCACCGACACGACGGTCGAGGCGGGGTTCGGATGCGGCGCCCCGAGCTTGAGCAGCCCCTCGCCACCGGTGGACCGGATGCGGATGGTGGTGCGGCAGTTGGTCCCCAGCGCGTCGAAGGTCGCCACCGAGCTGAGCCGGATCGCCAGTTTCGGGCAGACATCCATCTCCAGGGTATCCTCCTGCGCCCCGGCGTGCCTCGGAGCGAAGCAGACAACAAGCGGCGCGTTGCCGTGCGGCGGAATCGTCAGCGGAAACTGCTCCGGCGGCGCCGAGAACGCGCCGTTGTGATAGAGCGTTCCGGCCGTGACCGTGTAGGGGAGCGAATCGGCATTGAACAGGGTGATCTCCCGGCAGGTGTTCTCATTGACCATGGTCGTGTCGAAGGCGAGCTCCGGGAAGCTCCCCGGCGCCCCACCCACCGTCACCAGCCCGGATACCACCGCCACGGTCACCGAATCCACCGCGACGCAGCCGTTGGCGTCGACGACGATCACCCGGTAGGTGGTGGTCGAATCGGGGCGCGCGATCGGGTTCGGACAGGTGGCGCAGCTCAGCCCTGCCGAGGGGCTCCAGAGATAGGAGACGCCCCCCGAGACCGAGAGCGTCCGACTCTCCCCCTTGCAGAGCCTGAAGCTCCGCGCCAGATCGATCGTCGGCCTGGGGCGTATCGTGACATCCACCGACGCGGTGGCGGTGCATCCCTGCTCCGTGGTGACCGTGACCGCGTAACTCCCGGCCCGGTCGACGGTGATCGCACGGGAGCTCTCGCCGGTCGACCAGTGATAGGTCGCGTACGGGGAGCTGACCGTCAGCGTGGTGGATTCCCGGTCGCAGATCGTCAGCGGGCCGTCGATCGCGACCGTCGGCATCGGCAGCACGCTGACCACCACCTCGGCGACATGCTGGCAGCCCCCTGGCTCGGTGATCGTGACGCTGTAGGTCGTGGTCGTCGAGGGATGGACCATCGGATCGGGGCTGGCCGGATCGCTCACGCCCACCGAGGGGGTCCACCGATAGGTGAGCCCCGCGCCGTCGGAGCCCCGGAGCGCGGCGTGGAGCCGGGTGCTGTCGCCGGCGCAGAGCGTCGCGGAAGGGCCGATCTCGACGGCGATATCGAGACGCGAGCCGAGCGGGATGTCGAGGCCGAAGAGGGTGCCGCCGGGGCATCCACGCGTGGATCCGTAGGTGGAATCGCCGTAGCCGGGCGCGTTCCGTCCGTAGTTCTTGCTGTAGCCGTTGACGCCGGCGACCGCGTTCACGGTGAGGCCGGCCGGGAGCGTGGCCGGCTTCACCCAGGCCAGGCCTCCTCCGCCACCACCGCCCGGTCCGACATCCTGGGTCTCGATCCCGCAGACGCCGCCGTCGCCGCCGGCAACGTCGACCAGAAGCTTTCCCTGTATCCGGTCGACGGCCAGGAGCACCGTTCCCCCTCCCCCGCCGCCGCCGGCCCCGTCGGGAGCGGCCGAGCGCGCGGTCGCTCCATGGGCCAGGATCAACTGATCGGAGGAGATGATCACCGAGGCTATCAGGACCACGGCGCCGGCGCCGGAGGCGCCATCGGTGGCCGCGTTGTTGTTGCCGTGCCCGGCGCCGCCACCGCCGCCGAGCGAAAGCCGCTGGCCGAGCGAGGCATCGCCGTAGGGGATGGGATGTCCGCCGATGCCGAGCGCGTCGCGGTGATCGCCGCTGTAATAGCTCGGCAGGTAATAGGCCCAGCCGCCGTTTCCTCCGCAGCCGAAGCCGGCTCCCCCGCCACCGCCGGCGTTGTGGTTGTTCCCCCCTCCGCCGGCATTGGCCGGCGCCCCCTTGCCGGAGGTCAGCGGGGCCACCCCCATGCGGGCGATTCCCTCCCCCTTCCGCGCCTGATAATCGGGATCGTCCACGCCGGCGTAATCGGTCACGTAGTAGTGCGGGGCGCTCCTCGCGTTGACGAACACTCCCCCGCGGAATCCCTTGCCGCTCACGTCGATCGGCGCGCTCAGCTCGATCGTATCGGCCATCAGCGCCACGATTCCCCCGGTGCTCCCATCCCATGCCTCGCAGGTGACGGTCCGATCGATCACCGCGTGGGAGACCGGTCGGGGAAGCCGCACCACCTGCACCTGCCCGGCCGGATCGTAGGTCCGCCGGAGGCCGCCGGCGAGGGTGAGCGTGTTGCCGCTGACGCAGCGGAGCCAGCCGATCTCGTAATTCCCGGCGCTCCCGTAGCCCAGAACCGCGCCGTAGGGGGGCCCGTTGGTCTGATCGATCGTCGCCCCCTGCATCTGCACGATCAGCACCGGATCGCCGGAGCTGAAGCCGGCCGTGCCGGCGACGGTGATCGTCCCGGCCGCCTTGTCGATGGCCACGACGCTCGCATAGGTGTTGATGATCCCGCCGAGCCGCGTGGTCTGCGACCAGGACGCGACCGGGAGAGCTGCCAGCAGCAGAAGAAGAAGGAGCGCGCGCATCATCGTGATCTGTCGACTGTGGGTTGAAGGGAACGATCGCGACGCGGGAACGCCGGAGGGGATCGGGGGCCCATCCGGGCGCCACAGCACAAGGACGCCGCCCCCGGGACTCTGTGACCGGGAGACCGCGACGATCCGCGCCTTGTCGCGCGGGAGGGAACGAGTAGAGAGGTGGCGGGCGGGAACAGGGGCAGCCCCTTCAACGACACGCCCCCATGACCGAAGGTCGCGGGGGCGCGCACAAGCCGGGTCGGCGAGGGAGCGCGTGGCTCCCCGGCCGGCTCAGATCTTCACGGTTCAGATCTTCACTCTGCCGAGGCGGGAGACCGGAACGCAGAGAACGTTGTCGCCATGCTCGTAATCGGTGATCGAGCGCATCGGGAGGGTCTCCCCCCAGGCATGGACCACGCGGAAGAACTTGTACTCGCCGAACGACTGAAGGTGGGCCAGCAGCTCCTGCGGGGCATGCCCGAAGCTGGCGGCGGTCTCCTTGTTCATCTCCATGATCCACATCGGCGGCTCCTGGCGGGAAAGCAGCCCGCTGGCGCCGTGGAGCACCGAGAGCTCGGCCCCTTCCACGTCGATCTTGATCAGATCCAGCTTGCCGATCCGCTCCCGCTCCAGGTAATGATCGAGGGTGATCATCTCGGCGTGGGAGACGGTGTACTCGCTCCGTCCCTGGCTGGAGAGGGAGCTGTAGCCGTGCGGAAGATTCTTGAAGGTGTAAAGCTCCACGGAGCCGTCCTTTTCCCCGAGCGCCAGATTGCTCAGGGTAACGTTCCCGGTCAGCCCGTTGATCCGGCAGTTCTCCTGGGCGCGCTGGAACATCATCGGCACCGGCTCGACCGCGAAGCAGTGGCCGCGGGAGACGATCTTCGAGATCAGCACGGTGTACCAGCCGACGTTGGCGCCGATATCGATCACCACGTCGTCCGACTGAAGGATCTTCTTGAGCAGGTCGGTGGTGCCGGTCTCGTAGGTGCCGCGGAAGTAGGCGGTCTCCCAGGCCCGATCCTCCGGGAACTTGAACAGGAGCTTGTTCCCCTCCCGCGTGGTGACGACCGCCTGGCGGATGCCGAGGATCTTGAGCACCGCCCGCTGCAGCTTCGCCTTGCCGAAATCGATCGGGAAGGACTGGCCGTACCAGGAGATGAAGGAGACGATCGCTTTCTTGAACGGGCTCAGGGGCTGATCCATGACGACGTGCTACGTTAGAGAGAGGCTGGTCCCGCCGGAGCGATGCCGCCCGGCGGTGGCGCCGACGGCCGCGACGCGTATCGGCGATGGATGATGGCCAGGGGCGCCCTCGCGGGATATCTCCGCGGGGCATTCTCCCGACGACGACGCGCTCACGGA
Organism: Bacteroidota bacterium; assembly: GCA_048498995.1. GTDB lineage: Bacteria > Bacteroidota > Ignavibacteria > OLB7 > OLB7 > JBEHWX01. The sequence continues at coordinate 25,044 of JBEHWX010000077.1, read as the reverse complement.
GTGCTCGCGGCTCACGGAGTGCTCGCAAATGAACGCGCGCCGCGCGAGGACGCGGGTCTCGGGGACGGGATATCCGGAAGAGTCCGCGTCGAGACGCGGCGCGGGATCGTCGGGGCTTCGTCCGGCGTGGGCCGCGATCGAGGGCGCCGGCCGGGAGATCCGGCCGACGGCGGTCTGAAACGGCCGCCGATCACGGCCGTCCGAACGCGGCTGTCCGATCACGGCCGTCCGGATACGGCCGCCGGAGGCTGCGAGCTCCGGCTGTATGGAATGGGATTCGACGATGATGGCCCGGCGGAGAGCACGGCGCGCGATCCGGACGGCGTGGTCGAGCGCGCCAGCGCCGCGGATCCCGTTGGCCGGAGCCGGAAAGTGTGTGGGCTTACTTCTTCTTCTCGCTGGCCACCTTCTCGGTCAGCTCGTCCATGAGCGTGGTCCGGGCGGCGGTCCGCTGATCGGGATCGGCCAGGCCGTCATAGTCCCGTTCGAGAATCAGGCTGGCCAGATAGGCGGCCAGATCGCCGACGCAGTAGCGGGCCTCGCGGCTCTTGGCCGCCTCCGGTCCGAGATAGGTCAGCAGGGCGGGATCGTCCATCTCCCGGAGGAGGAAGGGGAGCGCGCTGGGACCGAACTTCAGGAGGGTCTCGCCGAGACGGCCGAGCCCCTGGCCGGGGAGCCCCCACCAGTTGTGCATGAACGCGCCGGGAAGCGCCTCGCAATAGATCCGGACCATCTTCTGATCCGGCTTCCGCCCTTCCATCATCATCAGCAGCTCGTGCGCGAGAACGCGGAGGCGATGATCTCCCCGCTCCGACTTGGTGATCTTCTCGAGCTCCTCCTGGGCTTTCGGACGCTTGAGTAGCCGCTCGGCCTCGCCACGCTTGAACAGCGCGTCGACCGAGGTCATCTGCAGCTCCTCACGCATCGTCCCTAAACCAGTGACCGCCATGTAATTCTCCTCAACGGAAAGCCTGTTTTGGTCAATCTACGATATTCGATTCTCTTTTTTCAAGCATACCAAGCCGCTTCGTTCACGATCAAATAAGCTCGGACGTCTGTCTCGAAGGTAGCCACGCCGGCCGATCCCCCCCTGCAACAGTTGGTGACGCACCCGAATCCGGCGGGGATTGCCCTCCTCGAGGCCGGACAACATTTGCTAAGTTGCCCCATTGTTCCAGACCTGACGCCCCGAGTGCCTTGATGAGCGAGATCCCCAAGAAAAAGAAGAAATACTACATCGTGATCGACTTCGAGGCCACCTGCTGGCTCGATGAGAATCGGCGTGGAGACGCCGAGATCATCGAGTTCGGCTGTGTCCGCGTCTCGATGGACACCTACAGAATCATCGACGAGTTCGCCGCCTTCGTCAAGCCGACCCGCTACCCGATCCTGAGCGATCACTGCAAGCGCCTCACCGGGATCTCCCAGGAGGAGATGAACGCGGCCGACCCGTTCCCACAGGTCTATCAGCGTTTCACCGAATGGCTCGGAGAGCCTGAGCTGTGTACCTTCTGCGCGTGGGGAGGATTCGACCTCTATCTCCTCCGGCAGGCCTGCCGATTCCATCGGCTCCCCTACCCGTTCGACGACGAATATATCAACATCAAGCCAGCCTTCAGCGACGCGGTCTCCGGCCGCGGCGTCAACATGGAGCGCGCGCTCCAGATGCTCGAGATCCCCTTCGAGGGGCGCCTCCATAGCGGCATCGACGACGCGCGCAACACCGCGAAGATCTGGCAGTCGCTCCTGCGAGGAATCCACTGATGACCGACGACCCGCGCGAGATCTCAGAGCTGTTCACCTTCATGACCAGCGCCTATCTGGACGAGCCGACCCCGGAGAACGCCAAGCGCCTCTGGCGCGCCCTGTTCGAGCTGAAGGGATGGTACCTGATCATCCGGGGAGATCTGGCCAAGCTCACCCCGTATATCGGCAGCGCCGACGGCAAGAGCTTCCTGGCCGTCTGGACCGATCAGAACACCCTCAACACCTACATCGACACGGCCAACGTGGCCCCCGAGGATGAGGATATCCGCTATCTCTTCCTCCCCCTGCCGCAGGTGCTCGAATACGTCCTCCGGGTCGGAGAGATCGGCGTCGACGGCATCCGGTTCAACCCGCCGTACGGCTGGGCCGTTCCGTTCGCCACGCTCCGCGGCGTGGCCGCCGCCTTCGGCATCCTGACCGACGAGAGCGCCGCCTCCTGAGGCGGATCACGACCAGCCCCGAAATGACGAACCGGCGCATCCCACCGAGGTGAGATGCGCCGGTTTCCGTTTGGCCGATCCCCGCGCCCGGGCGCGGAATGCCCGAGCGCGGAATGCCCGAGCGCGGAATGTCCGGGCGCCGGACGATGGCGTCCGCGTGGGGGGCGGGATCAGTTCAGGTCGACCCAGACCGACTTGGTCTGCGTGTAGGCGTCGAGCGCGGCGGCGCCGAGCTCCCGCCCGAAGCCGGACTCCTTGTAGCCGCCGAAGGGGACGGCGTTGTCGGTCATGTTGTAGGTGTTCACCCAGACGGTGCCGGCCTTCACCCCGCGGGCGAACAGGAGCGCCTTCTTGATGTCGCTGGTCCAGACCGCCGCGGCCAGGCCGTAGCGGGAGGCGTTGGCGATGGTGAGCGCCTCCTCCGGATCGTTGAAGGTGATCACCGAGGCGACCGGCCCGAAGATCTCCTCCTGGGCGATCGTCATCCGGTTGTCCACGTTGTCGAAGACGGTCGGGGAAACGAAGTACCCGGAGCCGCCGACGCGGGCGCCGCCGGCCACCAGACGCGCTCCCTCGCCGACACCCTTCTCGATATAGCCGAGCACGCGCTCCATCTGATCCTGGCTGACGAGCGAGCCCATGCGGGTCTTCGGGTCGAGCGGGTCGCCGACGACCATCTTGGCCGCGCGGCCGGCCAGCACCTCCATGAACTGATCGCGGGCGGAGGCCTCGATCAGGATGCGGCTGCCGGCGGTGCACATCTGCCCCTGATTGAAGAAGATGCCGGAGAGTGCCACCTTCGCGGCGAACTCCAGGTTCGCGTCGGCGAAGACCACGTTCGGCGACTTGCCGCCGAGCTCCAGCGTCACCTTCTTGAGGGTGCCGGCGGCATTGCGCATGATCAGCTTGCCGACCTCCACCGAGCCGGTGAAGGCGATCTTGTCGACGCCGGGATGCTCCACGATCGCCGCGCCGGCGGTTTCGCCGAGGCCGGTGACGATGTTGACCACTCCCTTCGGCATCCCCGCCTCCAGCATCAGCTCGCCGAGGCGGAGGATCGACAGCGGCGTCTGCTCGGCCGGCTTGATCACGACCGTGTTGCCGCAGGCAACGGCCGGGGCGATCTTCCAGGTGGCCATCTGGATCGGGAAGTTCCAGGGGATGATCTGTCCGCACACTCCGATCGGCTCGCGCAGCGTGAAGGCGAAGGCGTTGGTGCGGGCGTTCGGCTCCACGGTCTCGCCGGTCGCCTTGCCGGCCCATCCGGCGTAATAGCGGAAGCAGGCGATCGACTGCGGCAGATCCACCTTGAGCGACTCGACGAGCGGCTTGCCGTTGTCGAGCGTCTCGAGCTCGGCCAGCTCCTCGATGTTCTTCTCCATCAGGTCGGCGATTCTCCAGAGGAGGCGGCCGCGGTCGGCGCCGTTCATCTTCCGGTAGTCGCCGCCGTCGAAGGCGCGCCGGGCGGCGGCCACCGCGCGGTCCACATCCTCGCGGCCGGCCGCGGCAACGCGGGCGATCACCTCGCCGGTGCCCGGATAGACGCTCTCGAACGTTTCGCCGGAGGCGGCATCCACCCACTCTCCGTCGATCAACATCTTGCCGTAGCGGAGCAGGCCCCGCTCGTCGAACTGGTTCTTCTGCGGCTTCAACTGGGCGATGACGCCGTCGGTTGCTGTCTCTGCCATCGTGTGTATGGGCTGATTGAATGTTGTTGTCACTGGATCGCGAGCGAGCAAAATACGAGTTCCGGCCGACCCGCGCCGCCGTTCCCCGCGCCGTCGTTCCCCGCGGCCGTCCCCGTCCGGCGCGCGGTCACGCCCCGGAAGCATCCGGTGGCGGCGGATCATCCCTCGAACTTCCGGATCTCCAGCGTCGCCTCGTCGAGCGCCAGGTAGCAGCGGTCACGCAGCCAGCTTCCGAGGTTGATGTAGGTCCCCTCCGGAAAATCCGCCCGCTCCACGCGGTGCGTGTGCCCCATCACCACCAGACCGTATCCCTCATCCTCGATCTTCTTTCTCGCGAAGGCGTACAGCCCGTCCTTCTCCCCCGGCCGGTCGCCGCCGTAGTTCTTCTTCGAGGTGTAATCCCGGCTCGATCGGGAGGCGTAGGAGGCAACGCCGATCCCCACGTCCGGATGGAGGAACCGGAAGAACGCGTTGGCGGACCTGGCGCGGAGCACCTTCTTCAGGATCAGATATCCGGTGTCGTTGAGCGCCTTGCCGTCGCCGTGCGAGATGTAGCAGCGGCGCCCGGCCAGCTCCAGGGCCACGTCGTCCTCGTGGACGATCACGCCGAGCTCGTTCCGGAAGAAATCGCGATGGCCGAAATCGTGGTTGCCGATCACGTACTCGACGCGGATGCCGGCGTCGACCAGCTCCGCGATGGCGCCGAGGGTCCGGATGAAGGCGCGGGGGACCACGGTCCGGTAATCGAACCAGTAATCGAACAGATCGCCGACGATGAAGAGCCGCTCGGCCCCCTCGGCACCGACCATTCTGAGAAACCTGAGCACGGCCTGCTCCCGCTCCCGGTTGGCCTCGCGAGCCCCGAGCCCGAGATGGACATCGGAAAAGAAATAGTGCATGAAGCAATATGAAGAGAATTGAGAATGTGGAATGCAGAATGATGAAACGGGCCCTCCACAACGCGGACACCCCACGCGGAGGCCGCGTGGGGTGTCATGATCTTCCATCTCCGTCGGAATCTCCGGCTACGGCCTCGGCGCCACCGTGATGCTCCAGGTGGAGCCGGGGGCGTGCCCGCGGATGTCGGTCAGGTTGGCCGAGGAGGTGCCGAGCACGTCGGTGCCGCGGAGTCGGGTGGAGGTCTCCGACGAAATAAGATACTCGATGGCGGCGGCCCGCTGCGCCGCCGGAATCCGGATCAGGATCCGGCCACGCTCGTCGAGCGCGTAGGGAACGTCCTTCAGCTTGATCGCCGTGAGCACCGAGCTCACCGTCGACTCCCCCTGTCCGGCCGGCGCGATGGTGGTGTCGACGCCGCCGATCTCGACCGAGGAGAATCGTCCGGGGGTCTCGCCGAGCACGAGCTTCAGCGACATCTGGCTCCGCCTGGCCGCGGAGGTCTCGAGCGAGGAGATCCCGAGCACGCCGGAGTTGACGCGGCGCGGCGTCAGCGCCGAGACGAAGGAGGTGGCGAAGCGGTAGGTCCGCGCCTCGCTCCGCGACGTGCCGTCCGGGTCCACGACCGAGTAGCCGACCGTGGTGGAGTCGAGCGCGATCTGGACCGTATCGTAAGCGACATCCCTGATGGTGGAGATCGTGAAGCGGTCCGGAAACTCCCCGACCTTCGCCCCGCGCACCCAGACCTGAATCGACTCCTCCCCCTCCCCGAACGGAACCGCCACCCGGATCAGCCCCGGCGCCACGCCGAGAACCCGCGCGGTGTCGCGGCCGTTGAAGAGGACCGTCACCTGCCCCACGTCGCCGCCGAATCCGGAGCCGGCGATCGCCATCGTGGTGCCGGGGAAGCCGGACTTCGGCTGAAAGGTCGTCAGGGCGGCCGTCGTGTCCGGCCCGGGCTGGGGAGCATCGGTCGGCTCGGTGCACGCGGCGAGCGTCAGAAGGGAAAGAAGAAGGAGGCTGGAGGGAATCCCGCGAATGAGCATGGGAGCATCGATTGAAATGGAGAGGGAAGGGCTCCGGCGCGATGGAGCGGCCGGAACGAAAACGGCATCGACGGCGAAGAATCCACCGGCGATGCCGTCGAAGACACGGAGCTCCGTTCGATTGTGACCGGCCCGGCGCACTTCCGGAGCGCTTACCTCCGGCCGCTTATCGGACCACCGGCAGCTTCAGCACGGCGCGCTCCCCGAGCTCGGTGGTGACGCGGACGAAATAGAGCCCCGAGGCGACCCCGTCCAACCCGGTGCGGAGCATCGTCCTCCCCGCCTCCATCGGCCCATCGTGCAGCCGCGCCGCCACCCGGCCGAGCGGATCGATCAGCTCGGCGACCACGCTCCGGCGCGCTCCCGGAAGGGTCGCGGCCACCAGCCCCGGATCCCCCGTCATCGTCAGCATCACGCCGGCCGGCGCGTCCGCGGCTACCGGCGCCGAGGAACGATCGCCGCCGATCTCCACGCCGAACAGCATCGACGGCGTGCTCTTCTGGTCGATCGTGACCACGTAGCTCGTCCCGTCGTGCTGGACCGGCAGCGGCGCGCCGGCCGGCTGTCCGGAGGCGTCGAGCGGCGTGACGGTCAGCTCCGCTGCCGCGGAGGGGAGCGTGAAGGTGAGGCGGGCGCGGACCCGGTCCAGAATCATCCCCCCGGTGCCCCATCCCCGCACGGTCGCCGAATCGACCCAGCCCAGTCCCTCCCGCTCGGTGCGGGAGGCCACCACCAGCAGGCTCCGGCCGGGACGGTCGAGACGGCGCGCCGAGTCGATCGCGGTCCAGAGGATGGTGGCGGTCTCGTTGCCGGAGAAGAGGTCGATATCGAGCAGATCGGTCGCGATGCCGCCGGCGCGGGTAAGGTTGCCGGAGGCTCCCTGCAGCGTGGGAGCGTTCACCGTCAGCGTTCCGCGGCCGTACTCCCAGTGGAGCTCGTGGGTGTCGCTCCAGAGCTCCCCCTCGGTCAGCTGCGGCAGGGAAAGATCGTCGGCCTGCGTCGGGTAGCGGGCGTCGACCGAGTCGATGGCGATGCGGGAGATGGCGGCCACGCGGCCGTCGAGGCCGCCGGGGATGCCGAACGTCCCCCAGAGTCCGCCGAGCCGCGGATAGTCGAGCGTCCGATCGAGCGACCGGCGGAGGAGAATGGTGCCGGCGGCCTGGCGCACGGCGCCGTCGCGGAAGATCCGTGAGGCCACCGGCAGCAGCAGGCTCATCATCGGATTGCGCGACAGCTCGTTGTACGAAGTGGAATCGACGGCGGAGGGGCCGCCGCTCTTGTCGGCCCAGACATCCCAGATCACCCCGTCGATCCCCTGCAGGGAAGCGTAGGCCGGGAGGTAGAGCATCGACTCGGCCTGGTAGCGTCCGGGGGCCGGATGGATATAGGCGGCCAGCATCGGCTGCGAGGCGTGCGCCTGGCGAGCCAGGTCCACGATCGGGCCGCCGCCGGTGCTCCGGAGCGGCGAGCTGTTCAGCAGCTTCCAGTCGCCGTTCCCCTGCGCCACCCAGTCGCCGACGGTGGCCGCGATCGAAAAGTCCATCTCACGCTCCACCTGCCACTCCAGCGGGGTGCCGACCCAGTAGAGCCCGGCGCCGGTCACCGGCTGCCCGGCGCCGACGGAATCCTTCACGAAGCTCCGGAACCCGGTCATGTAGTCCCGGTCGAGCTCCATGTAGAAGGCGGCCATGTCCTTGGCGCGACGGGGGGCCACCAGCGTGGTGGAGAGAGCATTCCAGGGAAGGCGGGCCACCGAGACATCCTCCAGCTTTTCGGCGGCGCCGAGGCCGGGAGCGGCCACCTCGCGCAGCTCCACCGCGTCGAAGGAGACCGTGGCGTCCCGCTGACCGAAGAAGAAATAGATGTTGGCCGGCGCGCTCCCATCCACCGGCATCGTGAAGGTGGCGTCGTAGCCCTTCCAGTCGGCGCCGAGCGTCACGTCGCTGAAGAGCCCGGCGAAGAGGCCGCCGTCGCCGGCCTGCACGCCGACCAGCCGCAGCAAGGTTCCCTGCGTGTCGGATGTCTTTGCCTTGAAGCTGAGATGGTAGGTGTGGCCGAAGGCGAGCGTCACCGGCTGCACCATGTAGGCGGCGTAGACGTTGCCACTCGTCCCCCGCAGCCGGACGCCGAGGGAGCTGGTCCCGTCGGGGGCGCCGGCGCCCCGGTCGAGAATCACCGATGAGGTGATGCCGCCGTACGCGGTGATCTGCCACTCGGTCTCGAAGGCTCCCTCGAAGCTCCCCTCCCGGATCAGGTTCGGGAAGCCGCCGCTCAGGATGGTGGCCCCCCAGGCGTCGCGGAGCGCGGCGGTGGTGCCGTAGCGTCCGGCGAGGAAGGCGGCCCAGAGCGTATCGAGGCGACGGGCATCGCGCCAGCTGAAACCATAGACGCCGGGACGGTAATCGACCACTCCCTGGCTCCAGAGAAAGGGGAGGCTCGCCTTGTCGGAGATCTCGAGGAAGGCGATGCCGGGATCGGCCCGCCAGGCGCGTCCCGAGAAGGGGTTGACATGGTCGAGGAGAAGGCGGGCCACCAGCTTCTGCGCCTCCCGGACCTCCGGATAGATCTGGGGAGCGCCGGCGCCGAGCCAGTAGGCGGAGTCGGCGGCCACGCCCAGTCCATCCTCGCGCCGAGGGGCGCGGGCCGAGCGGAGCGGCAGGTAGATATAGATCCCCCGCCGCTCGAGCTGATGGATCAGCCAGTCGAGCCGCCGCGTCCGGGTCGGCTCGAGCGACCGGAAGCCGGTGGCCGGATCGAGGATGCTGGTCGAGGCGCCCCAGTCGTAGGAGTTGTCGAAGTATTCGAGGCGGACCAGGTTCACGCCGAGCTTCGCCAGGCGCGCGGCCAGCCGGATCGCCTCGGCGCTGTCCGGAAGCGTGGCGCCCCACTGGAGGGTGACGCCGAAGAAGCGGGCCGGGGCGCCGTCGGCGAAGAGGAATCCGCCCCGTCCGTCGCCGTGGAGGAAGCCATGCGCGCCGGCCGGGAGATCGGGAAGCCGCGGCAGCCAGGAGCTGGCGGCGGTATCGGACTGATCGGCGGCGATCGGAACGCCGTCGACGATGCCGATCCCCTGCGGAGCACTTCCCTGCGGAGCACTTCCCTGCGGAGCACTTCCCTGGGAGCGGGCGGGAATATGGAGGAGAAGGAGAAGGGCGATCGCGGCGGCGAGCCTGAGCGGCCGGGGAGCGGAGTTCATGGAGCCATCCTGAGTGAGCGTTGCGGGCGCGGGAGACGGGCGTAACATTCCGTGTCTCGACCTCGTCGGTGAAATTATTGAATTGTCTCCGACGGCATGCTCCCCCCTTCTTCATCGGCCCGGATGGGATTCCCCGCATCGTCCCGGCCCCTCTTGCCGACCATCTCCGACGGGAGCTCCGTCGGGCTCCGGCCCGGCTTACGCCCGGCTTACGCCCGGCCCGGCCGAATCCCGGCCCCGGATCGAACCGGGCCATGACGGCGCCGAAAGCGGGGAATCGGCGACGGGGTCTCCTCCACTTACCTTATATTGGCGCGTTCAACCAACGCATGAACACGCGCCGGAGCAACGGCTGAACCGCACGAAGCTACCAGAACCCGACGGACACCGCTCCCGAGCGAGGCCCGGTCGGTCGGCATCCGCGTTCGCCACGACGCCCCCGTCGACGATCCCGCGGCGAACTCCCGCGGCGCGATCTCGCACTCTCTCGAGCTCCGGAGCGATCCTCCTCGCACGGACCATTTCCCACGCGGAAATCAACATAGGCTATTCATCGAGGATCCAGGAATGAAGCATTCTGTATTGCACTGGGGTGCGCGCATGAGCGCGCTTCTGGTGGTGGCAACCGCGCTGGTCGGTTGCGGCGACGAGCCCAAGACGCCGGGCGCCGCCGGAGCCAGCGGCGCGATCACCATGGAGAAGAAGTTCACCGTGCCGGCCGGCGCCGATCCGTCGGTCACCGCCGAGCTCGGCGGCAACGGCTTCGAGGCGACCGCCGCGCAGAACGGCTGGCAGACCTACACCCTCACCCCGGACCAGTACGAGCTGATACTCGACACGGCCGCCAAGAAGGGTGGAACGATGAGCTTCGCGGTCACCGAGTTCCCCGGAACGCTCCGCGCCTACGGCAAGGATGAGAACTCCCAGACCACCCGTCTGATCAACAGCCTCACCTACGAGCCGCTGGCCGACATCAACCCGATCACCCTCGGCCTCACCCCTCGCCTGGCCTCCCACTGGAAGGTCGATGCCGACGGACAGACCTTCTACTTCCGCATCAACCCGAACGCCCGATTCTCCGACGGCCACCCGGTGACCACCGAGGACGTGCTGGCCACCTACAAGCTGGCCGTCGACTCGACGATCCTCTCGCCGTTCACCAACGCTTTCTACGGCGGTGAGTTCGATCCCCCCGTGGCCCTGAGCAAGTATATCTTCAAGGTCCGCTCCAAGGAGAAGAACTGGAAGAACCTGACCTACTTCGCCGGCACCGCGATCCTCCCGGCCCATCAGCTCCAGGGGATCAACGGACGCCAGTATCTCGACAAGTTCCAGTTCGAGCAGACCGCCGGCTCCGGCCCCTACGTGGTTGTTCCGGCCGACGTGAAGAAGGGACAGTCGGTGACGCTCACCCGCCGCGCCGACTGGTGGGCGGCCAACGAGCCGGGAAACAAGTGGCTCTACAACTTCGACAAGATCCGGATGAACGTCGTCTCCGACGAGCGCCTGACCCTGGAGAAGTTCAAGAAGGGGGAGAACGATTTCTACATCGTCAGCCGCGCCCAGTGGTGGCTCAACGAGTTCAACGACGACCCGATCAAGCGCGGCATCATGCAGAAGACCCGCATCTACAACGATGCGCCGATCTCGATGCAGGGCTTCATCTTCAACATGCGCAAGCCGCCGTTCGACGATCCGCGCGTGCGCGAGGCCTTCATCCTCCTGTTCAACCGCGAGGGGCTGGTCCACAACCTGATGAACGATCAGTACACACTGACCGACTCCTACTTCCCGAACTCCCCGTACGAGAACCCGGCCGATCCGAAGTACCGCTACAACCCGGCACGGGCACAGCAGCTTCTGGCCGAGGCCGGCTACACCTCGCGTAATGCCGACGGCATCCTGGTCAAGAACGGCAAGCCGCTGGTGGTCGAGCTGCCGGTGGAGAAGGATCTGGACCGCATCATCACGCCGGTGCAGCAGGACATGAAGAACGCCGGCATCCAGCTCAATATCCGCACGGTCGACGGCGTGACGAAGTTCAAGATGCTCAACGAGCGGAACTTCAGCATGTCCTACATGAGCTGGGGCGGAATCCTCTTCCCGAACCCGAAGAGCTCCTATCACTCGACGCTGGCCGACGTGCCGAACACGAACAACCTGGCCGGCTTCAAGGACAAGCGGGCCGACGAGCTGATGGACGCCGAGCAGCTCGAGTTCGATCCGGCCAAGCGCGCCAAGCTCCTGCAGGAGCTCGACCTGATCCTGATGAACTCCAAGCAGTACGCCTGGGGCTGGCACGCGCCGTATTCCCGCCTGGTCTACTGGAACTACCTGCGCCATCCGAAGTGGGGCCTGGGAAAGACCTCCCGCTGGGACGAGAGCGTCTTCTCCACCTGGTGGTACGATGACGCCGCCCGCGCGACGGTGCTGAAGGGACGCTCCGACAAGTCGGTGACGATGCCGGTGGAGCCGACCGACAACAAGTTCTGGCCCGACTACGACAAGGCGCATCCGATGATCTCGATGCCCCCGATGACCGGGTCGACCGCCTCGGCGGCCACCGCTCCGGCCACAGCGCCGGGTCAGCCCGCTCCGGGTCAGCCGGCCAAGGCCGGAAGCCCGGCCGCCGGCACCAAGAAGTGAGTGACGACTACGTGATGAAGCGGGGGGGAGGGAGCTCCCTCCCCCCCGCTTCCGTTTTCCGACGTGGCGATCCCGGCCCTGGCCGGACGCCCGAGACCTTCGTGAACAACCTTTCGTCGACAGCAGATGTTCAGCTATTTCATTCGCCGGATGCTCCTGATGATCCCGACCTTCATCGGCTGCACCATCCTGGTCTACACGATCATGCAGTTGACTCCGGGCGGGCCGTTCGACACCGCGATCATGCAGGCGCAGTCCGCCATGGCCACCGGCGAAGCCGGCGGCGCCATGGGTGGGGGCAAGCAGATCCAGGTGCCGGAGGAGGCCAAGGCGGAGCTCAAGCGCTATTACAACCTCGACAAGCCGATCCCGATCCGCTACGTCCTCTGGCTCAAGAACATCGTCACCGGTGATTTCGGCAATTCCTACGTCTTCGCCGAGCCGGTGATGCACGTGATCACCAGCCGCTTCCCGATCTCGATCTACTTCGGCCTGATCGGCTTCCTCCTCTCCTACCTGATCTGCATTCCGCTCGGCATCGCCAAGGCGATCAAGCACGGATCGGCGTTCGACGTGGGAAGCTCGGTGGCGATCTTCGTCGGGTATTCGATTCCCGGATGGGCGCTCGGCGCCATCCTCCTGATCTATTTCGGCGGCAAGCTCGGCTGGGTTCCCCTCGGCGAGTTCCGCTCGCCGGAGTGGGAGTATCTGAGCACCTGGGGTAAGATCAAGGACCAGGCGCATCACACGATCCTCCCGGTCTTCTGCTACATGGTCGGCGGCTTCGCCACGCTGACGGTGATCATGAAGAATTCCCTGCTGGACAACCTGGGGCAGGATTACGTGCGTACCGCCTTCGCCAAGGGACTCTCCGAGAAGCGGGTGTTCATGGTGCACGCGCTGCGCAACTCGCTGATCCCGATCGCCACCGGCATCGGCGGCGCCCTCGGACTGATCCTGGCCGGATCGTTCCTGATCGAGAAAGTCTTCAACATCGACGGCATCGGCATGCTCGGATTCACCGCGGCGGTCAAACGGGATTACCCGGTCGCCATGGGTATCCTGGTGATCAACCTGGTGCTGCTGATGGCCGGCAACGTGCTGCGCGATCTCCTGTACGCGGTGATCGATCCGCGTATCCGCTTCAAGTAACAATGCCGCTCTCCGGCCGGCGCCCGAGGCGCCCACAACACGAGCGCCAGCGCTCAGAGCGAGCGCGATGACCGGCCGGGTCGCTACGATATCTCAGAGATTCACATGGCAGACGATACAAGCAACAGCAACCTCCGGAGCGAATCGGATCTTCCGACCCCCGAGACCTCCCCGACGGCGGAGCCGACCGGCCTGGTCGACGATCCCCGCCAGCTCGCCGGCCAGGATCTTCCCACGATCTCCGACCGGATGCTCGCCCGCCAGTCGGTGGCCATCGGCCGCCTTCATCCGGACGGCGACCGCCTTTCCCGGCAGTCGGCGCAGCGGGAGATGCTCGAAGCCTCCGGCCTGGCCAGCAATGCCTCCCCGGCGGCCGCGCCGAGCGTCTCGGTGCTCCGCAAGCGGATCAAGCGCTTCAAGGGGCTCCGCCGCGGCTACTGGTCCTTCATGTTACTGTCGATCCTCTACGTGCTCTCCTTCTTCCTGCCGCTGTTCGTCGGCAGCCAGGCGCTGGTGGTGCACTACAACGGGAGCACCTACTTCCCGGCGCTGGCCAGCATGCTCCCCTGGTCGAAGAGCTACCATCCCGGCACCGAGTTCGGCCAGGCCGACGTGCATGGCGAGGCCAACTACCGGAAGCTGGATTCCGCCTGGTCCGCCGGGGGGAGCAACGGCGGCTGGGTGCTGATGCCGCTGTACACCTGGAACCCGCTGGAGAGCGATTTCGAGGGACCGCAGACGCAGCATCCGCAGGCCCCCTCGGGTCGGCACATCTTCGGCACCGACGAGACCGGCCGCGACGTCTTCTCCCGGATGTGCTACGGCTTCAACGTCTCCCTGTCGTTCGCGATCGTGCTGACGCTGGTCAACTACCTGATCGGCGGCATCCTCGGCGGCGTGATGGGCTACTTCGGCAGCAAGGTGGACCTGTTCGGCCAGCGCATTCAGGAGATCTGGGAGAACATCCCGTTCCTCTACACGGTGATCATCATCAGCTCGATCCTGATCCCGAACTTCATTCTTCTGGTGCTGGTGCTCTCGATCTTCGGATGGATGGGCATGGCCACCTATATCCGCGGCGAGTTCCTCCGGGAGAAGGGGAAGGATTACGTGGCCGCGGCCATCTCGCTCGGCGCGTCGGATTCGCAGATCATCTTCAAGCATATCCTGCCGAACGCGCTGACGCCGATGATCTCCTTCTTCCCCTTCTCGATCGTCGGCGGCATCTCCTCGCTGGTGGCGCTCGACTATCTCGGCTTCGGCCTTCCGGCCCCGACGCCGAGCTGGGGCGAGATGGTGAGCCAGGGACTGCAGAACCTCGACTTCTGGTGGCTGGCGACCGTGCCGATCGTGGCCATGTTCGTCACGCTTCTGCTGGTGACCTTCATCGGCGAGGCGCTGCGCGAGGCCTTCGATCCGCGGGTCTTCTCCAGACTCCGCTGAGTCCGGAGGCTGAGTCCGGAGGCTGAGTCCGGAGGCTGAGGCCATAGGCCGAGGCGGAAGGCCGAGGCCAGAGGCGACGGGAAGTCCGCCATCGCGGACCGGCGAGGCGACGGAAATCCGCCATCGCGGACCGACACGGAAGCCCGGCTCCGCGACGCGGCGCAGGGGGCACGAGAACCGAGAACACGAAACAGCGACTAACCGAACCAACTGGTGACGACAGAGAAGCTCATAGAAGTCCGGGATCTCCGGACGTACTTCAAGACCGAGGGGCGCATCGCCAAGGCGGTGAACGGCGTCTCGTTCGACATCTACAAGGATGAAGTGCTCGGCATCGTCGGCGAGTCGGGCTCGGGCAAATCGGTGACGGCGCTGTCGATCATGCGCCTGATTCCGAGCCCTCCCGGCCAGATTGTCTCCGGCTCGATCACGATGAACGGAACCGATCTGCTGAAGCTCTCGCTGCCGGAGATGCGCAAGCTCCGCGGCAAGAGCATCGGGATGATCTTCCAGGAGCCGATGACCTCGCTCAACCCGGTCTACACGGTCGGCTATCAGGTCTCCGAGGTGCTTCTCTGGCACGAGAACATCTCGAAGAAGGATGCCTGGGACGCCGGCACGAAGATGCTCGACCTTGTCGGCATCCCGGACCCGGCCAAGCGGATGAACGACTACCCGCATCAGTTCTCCGGCGGCATGCGCCAGCGGGTGATGATCGCCATGGCGCTGGCCTGCAACCCGGAGCTGCTGATCGCCGACGAGCCGACCACGGCGCTCGACGTGACGATCCAGGCGCAGATCCTGGAGCTGATGCTCGAGCTGAAGGGGAAGCGTCCCGGCTCGGCGATCGTGCTGATCACGCACGACCTTGCGGTGGTGGCCGAGACCTGCCAGCGGGTGATCGTGATGTACGGCGGCAAGGTGCAGGAGATCGGCACGGCCAAGCAGATCTTCAACAACCCGCTCCACCCCTACACGCAGGGGCTGCTCGAGTCGATCCCGCATCCGACGCGCGGGGAGCGCGCCCACCGGCTGAAGGCCATCCGCGGCATGGTGCCGAACATCCTCGAGATGCCGAGCGCCTGCAAGTTCAACACCCGTTGCGACTACGCGATGGGAACATGCTTCGACGTCGAGCCCGGTCTGGCCGAGATCGAGCCGGGGCATTTCGTCCGCTGCCATCTCTACCCCGAGTCGTCGAGCCTCGCGACCGAATCCACGCCCATCGAGATTGCGCTCAAGTGAACATGAACGATCGTCCGCTTCTCCAGATCAGGAATCTGAAAGTCCATTTCCCGGTCTACGCCGGGATCTTCCGTCGCAAGGTCGCCGTGGTCAAGGCCGTCGATGGCGTCTCGTTCGACATCATGCGGGGGGAAACCCTCGGCATGGTGGGGGAGTCCGGCTGCGGCAAGACCACCGTGGGCCGCACCCTGATCAACATCACCAAGATCATGTCTCCGGATGCCGAGATCACCGGAGAGATCCTCTATCACGGCACCGACGGCACGGTGACCGATCTGAACAAGCTCTCGAAGGCGGAGATGCGGCCGTTCCGTGAGAAGATCCAGATGATCTTCCAGGACCCGTACTCCTCGTTGAACCCGCGGATGACCGTGGAGCAGATCATCGAGGAGCCGCTGAGGCTGCACACGAAGCTCTCGCGCGCCGAGATGCGCGAGCGGGTCCGCTGGCTGCTCGGCAAGGTGGGCATGCAGCCGGAGCAGGCCACCCGATTTCCGCACGAGTTCTCCGGCGGCCAGCGCCAGCGTATCGGCATCGCCCGCGCCCTGGCCACCAACCCGGAGCTGATCATCTGCGACGAGCCGGTCTCCGCGCTCGACGTGTCGGTCCAGGCGCAGGTGATCAACCTGATGCAGGATCTGCAGGAGGAGTTCGGACTCTCCTTCCTCTTCGTGGCGCACGATCTTTCGGTGGTCGAGCATATCTCCAGCCGGATCGCGGTGATGTACCTCGGCAACATGGTCGAGTACGGCACCAGCGACCAGGTGTTCTTCGAGCCGAAGCATCCCTACAGCCGGGCGCTCCTCTCGGCCGTCCCGGTGGCCGATCCGGAGAGCGGCCGCGCCGCCCGCATGTCCCTCACCGGCGACGTGCCGACGCCGCTGGCAAAGCCCTCCGGCTGCCCGTTCCGGACCCGCTGTCCGATCGCGCGCCCCGACTGCGCCGACAACTTTCCGCCGTACGAGGACAAGGGGGACGGCCAGCTGGTCGCCTGCCCCTACGTCGACTGATCCCCGATCGGCGCGCTCCGGCGCGACGATGGGACGGACGATGAAACGGAAACGGGCCGATGCGTCCCCATCAGGGAGATGCATCGGCCCGCTCTCGTTACCGGAGCATCCGCGTCGGGAGATCCGTTTCGGGAGATCCGTTTCAGAGCATCCGTCGTCTCGAAGCGGTGCTCAGTGATTGTCGTCACCGAGCATCCCGCCGAGCCCCTTGATGGCGCCACCGATGCCGCCGAGAAGATCCCCGCCGGCGCCGGCGGCGCCGCTGATGAATCCCTCCAGCTGCGAGGCGGCCGGCTCCGGCAGCCGCTCCTTGATGAAGCCGACCACCGTGCTCACCGCCGTGCGCGCCTGTTCCTCGCCGATCCCGACCTTCTGCGACACCATCCGGATCAGTTCTTCCATCACGATTCCTCCAGTTGATGATTTCCGCTCCCGCCTCGCGCCGGAGCAACGGACCTCCGAGGGAGCAAGGGATGTGCCGGAGCGTCGGCGGCGGCCCCTCCGGGAACACGGCATCGGGAAGTGCGGCGTCAGTTCCGGGCGTCGATCACGATCATCACCGTACGATTGTAGAACCGTCCCTCGGGGAGATCGTTGGTGTAGAGGGGCGACTCCTCGCCGACGCCCCGCGCGGTAATCGACACGTGGCGGTCGCGCGGGATGAGGCGCCTGATGGTTGTTGCCACGTTCTGGGCCCGCTGCAGGGAAAGCCGCCGGTTCCGATCCTCCAGCCCGACCACGTCGGTGTAGCCGATCACGGTCACCTTCGCGCCGTCGGTCACATCCTCGGCGATATGGTCGCGGATGATCCGCTCGTTGGCCCCGGTGAGCTCCGGGCTGTCGGCGGGGAACTGCACGAGCGTATACCGTGTCAGGGAGTGGGCGCATGCCTCCCCCTCCTGTCCGCGCGCGCGCCCGACGCCGAGCAGAAGCGCCAGCGCCGCGATCGATGCCAACCATGTCGATCTCATCGAATCCTCCTTGGGTGTTCGTTCGAAGCCATCCGTTCGGGAGAACGCCCCAGGAGAACACGGGATTGCTGAAGAGCTCTCGCCGCGGTGATGCCGATGTCGGCGCGCGATCTCCGGATGATGTCCTCGCGGCGGAACCCGAGCGATCCCCGATGGCCCCTTGGATCGATGCCCCGAGCTGGAAATGCGGGCAGGCGCATGGGCTGATGCGCTGAGCCAGCCGGAAATATGTACGGGCGTTCAATTGAACGCCCGTACAATGCAAGTCCCTTCCGGCCAATCCCTTCCGGCCAATCCCTTCCGGCCAATCCCTTCCGGCCAATCCCTTCCGGCCAATCCCTTCCGGCCAATCCTCTCTGGTCGAGGTCATCCGGTCGATGCCATCCATGCGGCCCCATCCGGGATCCGGTCATGATGTCATGGCCGCGCGCTCATCATTCATGCACGATGCGGATGGTCTCCTGAATCGTGGAGCATCCCTGGAACGTGAAGGTGAACGACTTCGAGCGGTAGCCATCCTTCGAGAAGGTGACCGTGTAGGCCGAGCTCCCCTGGAGCCCCTCGGCCACGTACCATCCCTCGGCGCCGGTGGTGCCGGTTGCGACCGTGGTGGTCCCACGCGTCACGGTGACGGTCACGCCGGTGAGCCAGACCCCCTCGGCCGCCGTCGAATCCTTCACCCGCATCCGGAGCACCGCGGTGCGGCAGGTATCGGCCGTCAGCAGCTTCAGCCCACGCTCGAGCGTGTCGTTGCAGCCGAGTGTGATGTTGCCGGTCTCCCGCGAGGTGTAGCCGTCGCGGTGGATGCTGAAGCTGTAGGTGCCGGGACAGAGGCCGGTAAAGACCACGCGGCCGTTCTCGGTGGTCCTGGCCCCCATCTGCGTGCTGCCGCGCCAGAGGGTGACGGTGGCGCCGTTGAGCGCGTTGCCGGTCGCCGAATCGCGCACCGGAATCACCAGGTTGCCGTGACAGCAGGAATCCTCCGAGCCCCCCTCGCGGAGCAGGCGGCGGCTCACCTCGACGCTCCCGTTGCAGCCGATCTCGACGGCCAGTTCCAGATGGCGGTAGCCACTGTTGGTGATGTCGATCGAATAACGGCCGGAGCAGAGGCCGGTGAAGACGGCCGAGCCGTTCTCGACGTTCCGGGTCGCCAGCCGCGCTCCATCCTTCCAGAGCGCCACGCCGGCGCCGTTGAGCAGGGCGTTGGTCGCCGAGTCGCGCGCCACCACCGTCAGCCGTCCGTTGCAGCAGCTGTCGGATCCGCCGGTCGCATTGCGGAGCATCCGACGGGTGATGGTCACCGTGTCGTTGCAGCCGACCGTGATCGAGAACTCGATCACGCGGTAGCCGGGGGTGCCGTCGCGGGCGATCCGCACCCCGTACTGTCCGGGGCAGATCTCGCGGAAGAGCACGCCGTCGCCGCCGCTCGTCTCGGTCCGGCTGGCGCCGTTCCGGGTGATTCTGACGCTGGCGCCGGTGATCACCGAGCCGTCGGAGGAATCGCGCGGGACGATCCGGAGAATGCCGCCGCAGCAGGTATCGCCGGTGGTGCCGGTCGAGCCCTCGGTCATCGCCAGCGAGAGCGACGTGGTGTCGCATCCCTGGATCATGATGTCGCCACGCTCCAGCACGCGATAGCCGGAGCGGGCCAGGCGGACGTTGAACTCGCCGCGGCAGACGTTGCCGAACACGGCGCGGCCGCTGGCGTCGGTGGTCGCTATCGTCACCAGACGATCGCCGCGGCGGAGGCGGACCTCGACGCCGGAGAGCGCGGTCCCGGAGGTTCCGCCGGTGACGTTCACCACCAGCCGGGCGCAGCAGCTATCCTCATGAAGAATTCTCAGCAGCATCCCGCCGGAGCCGCCGGCGCGGGCGGCCGCCTCGGACATGCCGATGGTGTAGGTCTTGAAATCCTCGCGCGACACGCGCATGGTCACGCCGGAGATATCGTCCGGCAGCGCGTTCAGGGTAAAGGCGCCGCTCTCGTCGGTCGTGTCGATCGCCAGGCGCGCGCCGGCGCCGTTGAGCGCCTCGACGATCGCGTAGGGGACGATCAGCTCGTTCTCGTCGGAGATGACGCCGGTGACCGTGGCTTTGCCGAGGGGGGTCGGCTCGACCGCCATCTCGTCGTCATGACAGCCGACGATCAGCAGCGCGAGCATCAGGAGGAGGGGGGCCATCCTCCGGGCAAGCGATTGCATGGTCATTATGGGAACTCCTGCCGGCGGCGGGTCCGTCTTCCCGCCGGCGTGGTCTTGAAGGTTGGGAATGAGTTGTACGGGCATATCCGCGGGGAGCGACGCACTCGCGCCGCGCCGAGGGGGCGAATTGGACAGACCTCTTCTTTAGCCTGACACGGAAGGAGGAACGGACGACACGCGGGACGCGCGCCGGTTACACTCCGACACAGCCGCAAGATACGAGAAGGGGGCGGAGGGAAGCGGCGCGCTCAACGCATCTCGGAGGCGAGGGTCATGGCGCCGAGCAGCGCCGAGTCGTGGCCGAGCTCCGCGGCCACGATCCCGATCCGGTCGAGCGGGACGTAGTGAACATGGGTGGCCAGCCCGCGGCGCAGCGGCGCCAGCAGCTCCTCCCCGGCCTGGGCCACGCCCCCGCCGAGCACCACGGCCTGGGGGGCGAGGATATGGAGAATGCTCCCGATGCCGATCGCCAGATACTCCGCGGTCTCCTCCCGGATCTCCCGCGCCAGCTCGTCCCCCTCGCGGGCGGCGGCGAAGACCATCGCGGCCGTTGGGGCTCCGCCGCCGGCGATCCGGCGAAGAACGGCTCCTTCCGACGGCCGCGCCGCGAGCATCTCGACGGCCCGCCGGGCGATGTTGGTGCCGCTGGCCATCCGCTCCAGGCAGCCGGGATTGCCGCAGGCGCAGAGCGGGCCGTCGGTCTGAACCGTGATATGCCCGATCTCTCCGGCCGCCGAGCCGACGCCGTGGAGCAGCCGCCCTCCCACGATCACCCCTCCGCCGATGCCGGTGCTGACGGTGATGTAGACCATGTCGTCGAGTCCCCGGCCGGCTCCCCAGCGGTGCTCGGCCAGGGCGCCGAGGTTGGCGTCGTTGTCCAGCCGTGCGGGGGCGCCGAGCGCCTCGGAGAGGATACGGCAGAGCTCGACCCCCTTCCACTCCGGAAGGTGGGGAAAGTTGACGACGGTGCCGGTCAGGTGATCGAGCGGACCACCGATCGAGATGCCGATGGCGGCCGGGCGCGCGCCGGCCAGGAGCTCCCGGGCCAGCTCGATGACGCGGGCTATCACCGGCTCCGGCGTTCCCGGCGGGGGAATCGGCTCCTTGGCCATCCGGAGCAGGGCGCCGGTGGCGGCGAACGCCTCCGGCTCGGCCACGCCGAGGGCGAGCTTGGTGCCGCCGATATCGATCGCGAGGAGAAGATTTGAGCTCATGGGTCGGGTCGGTCGTCGATGGTCGATGACGTGAGGATCGAGGAGAGAAGGAAACGAGCCGGGAAGTTAGCGCTTCGATCGGTGGAGAAGAACGGGAGCGGATGATGTCGGCCGGAATCCTCCCCCGGTCAACGCCCGATTCAGTAACTTCGCGGTCCGAGCCTCGGCACCCCATCTCCCCCCCCATCGGCCGTCCCGGAAGCGGAGTCGCCCGGCGGGCGGGCCGTCGGCCACCCATCGGGCATCCCCCTCGGGTAACACAATCGAGCAACTATCGACCGGACGGCGGCTTACCTTCAAGCGATGGCTCTTCACGGTACGAACATCTCGCTGCGCTACGGGCGCAGATTCGAGCTGAAGGATGCCTCGCTCCGCGCCGAGCCGGGGGAGCTGGTGGGAGTGATCGGCGCCAACGGCTCCGGCAAGACGACGCTGCTGAAGATTCTCTGCGGGCTCCTGCCGGCCGATGCCGGCACGATCCTTCTGGATGGAGAACCGCTGGAGCGCTACTCGGCCAACCGTCGGGCGCGCCACGTCGCCTTCGTTCCCCAGAGTTACGACCCGGCCTTCTCCTTCACCGTGGAGCAGATCGTGCTTCTCGGGCGGATGCCGTACCGGAACGGCTTCGGCGGCTTCGAGACGCCGGAGGATCTGGCCGCGGCCGAGGAGGCGATCGGCCTGATGGAGCTCGACCGGCTCCGGCACGAGGCGGTCACCAAGCTCTCCGGCGGCGAGCTTCAGCGGGTGATGATCGCCAAGGCGCTCTGCCAGGGGACCGGCACGCTGGTGCTCGACGAGCCGAGCGCGCATCTGGACATCGCCCACATGGAGCGGGTGTTCATCATGCTCCGGCGGGAGGCGCGCCGGCGGCGGATGGCGGTGGTGGCCTCGATTCACGATCTGAACCTCGCCTCGGCCTACAGCGACTCGATCGTCGTGATGGCCGGCGGCCGCGTGCTGCGCCAGGGAACTCCCGCCCAGGTGCTGGAGCCCGGCCTGCTCCGCGAGGCCTTCGACCTCGACCTCGACATCCAGAAGAATGTCTACGGCGGCGCGCCGGCCATTCGGATACGATATCACTCTGAGCACGATTACTCCGAGCACGCGAACGATGCCTGAAGCAACCGAGGCCATCACCGGCGGTTCCCGCTCCCGACAGGGGGTGCTTCACCTCGTTCCCTCCTTTCTCTTCCTGGTGGCCGCGGCCTCGGAGCTGCTGTCGATGCTCCTGATGACGATGATCCGCTACGCCAGCCAGGGAATGCACGCGGCCTACTTCGATTTCAGCAGGACGGCCAACGTGCTCGGGATGCTGATCGAGCTCCCGTTCATCCTCGTCTTCCTGCTGCTGGCCACCCTGGCGCGCTACCGCTCCACGAGGCTGGCGACCACGGCCGCCACCTTCGCCACCGTCGGGGTGGCGGCGCTGAGCTGCTTCCCGCTCCTGTCGGCCGACGACCAGCCGCTGTTCGGCATCTGCTACCTCGGCTACAAGGTGGTGGAGCTGGCGCTGTTCATCGTGCTGCTGCGTCCGGAGCGGGGCGTCCCCGTCTGGCGCAAGAGCCTGAGCGTGGTTATCTTCGCGGTCGGCCTGGCGGTGGGGGCGTTCCTGCTGGTGATCGTCTCGGTGCTGTTGAGCCCGATCAGCTCCACGATCCTCGATCAGCCGACCGGGGAGTACGACGCGGCGGTGATCCTCGGCGCGGCGGTCTGGAGCAAGGACCGGCCGAGCCCGGTGCTCCGCGAGAGGATCAAGACCGGGAACGACCTTCTGAAGAACGGCACCGTGCAGTTCCTGGTGCTCACCGGCGGCAATGCCCCGCACGAGCTTCCCGAGGCGGAAGTCGCCCGGCGGGAGCTGATGAAGCGGGGAGCCGATCCCACCCGGATCGTGCTGGAGACCCATACCCGCTCGACCGTCGAGCAGGTGCTGTTCATCCGGAACCAGTTGCTGAAGCAGGGATGGACCTCCTTCATCATCGTTTCGGATCAGTTTCACCTGAAGCGCGCGCTCGAGATCTGCGCATTCAACGGCATCGACGCCCGAGGGGTATCCTCGGAATCGCCGCTCGGACCGCAGAACCTCGCCATCTACCATCTACGGGAGAGCGCCGCGCTGATTCTCTACTGGACCTTCGGGATCTGATCCCCCTCACTCCCCGGCGATCCCGGCCCGGCCACCGTGGCCTCGGCCACCGTGGCCCCGGCTGCTCCGCCCCGGCTGCTCCGGTCCCGGCTGCTCCGCCCCCCGGCGGCCCCGTTCCGGCATCCCCCCGCGGACGCCGCGGCGGCCTTTCTCCCGGCGCGGGCGGCGCCCGTTGCCAGGAGCGTCCATCGCGAGCATGAGAAGTCTTCCGAGGGCGGAGCGCGCGCCCCGGCCGAGGCCGGAGGCGACATCCGCCGCCTCCGATCGCGGCTCTCCGGCACGTCCGGCTTCCCTCACTTCTCCACGGCATGCGCCGCACAGGCGGATATGCCCGTTCACAGGATCTACTATGTCAGTATTCGAGCAAATCGAGCAGCGAGATCACGAACAGGTGGTGTTCTGCTCGGATAAAGTGACCGGCCTGCGCGCCATCGTCGCCATCCACAACACCACGCTCGGCCCCGCGCTCGGCGGCTGCCGGATGTGGCCCTACGAATCGGACGAGGCGGCCCTGCACGACGTGCTCCGTCTCTCCCGCGGCATGACCTACAAGGCCGCCATCAGCGGCCTGGACCTCGGCGGCGGCAAGGCGGTGATCATCGGCGATCCCCGCTCGATGAAGTGCGAGGAGTTCTTCCGCTCCTTCGGCCGCTTCGTCGAGGGACTCGGCGGACGCTACATCACCGCCGAGGATGTCGGCACCACGGTCACCGACATGGAGTGGGCACGCCAGGAGACGAAGTTCGTCACCGGCGTCACCTCCCGGAACGGCAGCGGCGATCCCTCCCCGGTGACCGCGTACGGCGTCTATCACGGGATGAAGGCGGCGGCCAAGTCGGTCTTCGGCACCGATTCGCTGGCCAGCCGCACCGTGGCGGTGCAGGGCGCCGGCAACGTGGCCACCCACCTGATCGAGCACCTGGTGCATGAAGGGGCGAACGTCTTCGTCACCGACATCTTTCCGGAGAAGGTCAAGGCGCTTGCCTCCCGGCTCGGGGTCACCGGCGTGGAGCCGGATGCGATCTACGACGTGGAGTGCGATATCTTCTCGCCGGCGGCGCTCGGTGGCTCGATTAATGACGAGACCATCGACCGGATCAAGGCCAGGGTGATCGCCGGCGCGGCCAACAACCAGCTTGCCAGCGAGAGCCGTCACGCGCCGATGCTCCGGGATCGCGACATCCTCTACGTGCCGGATTACGCGATCAACGCCGGCGGCCTGATCAACGTCGCCTGCGAGCTCGAGGGCTACATCCGGGAGCGCGCGCTCCGTCGCGCCGAGGCGATCTACCAGGTGGTCGAGAAGATCATCGAGGTCAGCCGCCGCGAGAACGTGCTGACCGTGGACGCCTCGAACGAGATCGCCGAGAAGCGTATCGCATCGGTCGGGCGGATCAAGCAGCGCTATGTTGGCCTGTCGACGATGAAGGAGTGGTGATCGCCCGCGGTTTCCGGTTGGCCGGAAATGGCGCGCGAGCTGGAAACGGCTCGGGAGCCGGAAACGGCCCGCGATATGTGGATGGAAAATTCGTCATGTGATCGTGATCGCGCCCGCCTGTCGCCCCGAGGTGGCCGGCGGGCGTCGATCGGCTTTGTTGAACGACCCTTCGGAACAGATGGAGCATTTTGACGACGAGATAGAGCGTCCGACGCCGAGCCGACGGCTGGTGCGGGAGAGGGCGATGCAGGCACTGTACGCCTATGAGATAGGACGGAATGTCGGCGGCGAGTCGATCGACTTTCTCGCCTCGCGGCTGGTCTACCCGGAGTTCCGCGACAGCACGGAGCTGCTCGAGTTCGCGCAGAGCCTGCTGCGCCGTATCTACAACAACTCCGACGAGTGCGACAAGATCATCTCGTCGCTGGCGGAGAACTGGGAGTTCCATCGGATCGCCCCGATCGACAAGGTTCTCCTCCGGATGGGAATCACCGAGCTGCTCTACTTCCCCGAGATCCCGACCAAGGTGACGATCAACGAGGCG
>JBEHWX010000076.1:0-29322 GCA_048498995.1 Bacteroidota bacterium | reverse complement strand
CAACAGATCCCGAAGACGATCCCGACAACAGATCCCGAAGACGATCCCGACAACAGATCCCGAAGACGATCCCGACAACAGATCCCGAAGACGATCCCGACAACAGATCCCGAAGACGATCCCGGCGGGCGCGCCACGCGCGTCGCTCCGGAAGCCGCCCCGAGGGGCGTCACTCCCCGACACACGCCTCCAACGCCCGCATGGCATCCTTCAACCGGCTTTGGATCACGATCCGAGTCACCGCGTCGATTCCCTCGGCCTCCGCGATTCGGGACACCTCCCGCACCGCCTCGGTCAACGTGTCGGTGGTGGCGGTCATCTCGCCGACGATGCGCCTGGAAATCACGCGAAGGCTGACGGCGCGCAGCGCCATGTAGGCGGCAAGCATCATCACGATCGACGCGACCGACCAGCCGACGAAGTCCGCGTTGCTCTCCACCAGCCGCCCCTCCTTGATCGCGACCGCCAGAACAATGGCGGCCACGATCAGCGCAATCACCGCGAAGGTGTACGCATATGACCGATGTCGCTGCCGCAGATGCGAGGCCTGGTTCTCCCGCAGACGGCGGGAATAGTCGGCGAGCATCGCCAGTAGCGGTCCAACGGAATTCGGGGTGAGGGGATCACGGTCGACGCTCCAATCCATCGCTACCTCCATCTGTTGCTGAACGGAATCTCGGATATGGGGCGTCGCGACGATCGGGAGAATGGGAGAACAAGAGGCGGGATCGATACTCCGGTTTCGCGGCGCCCGTCTGAACTACGAGTGCCGCGCGCCGGCGATGTAACATGAGCGGCTCACCCGGTGTGCGGCTCAGTCGATCAGGCGCGATTCGCGCGCGCGGATGAGCGCCTCGACGCGTCCGCTGGCGCCGAGCTTCTCGAACAGGTGCGCCACGTGGGTCTTGATGGTGTTGACCGACACGAAGAGCCGCTCGGCGATCTTCCGGTTGGAGTGCCCCTCGGCGATCAGCTCCAGAATCTCCACCTCGCGCGCCGTCAACTGCTCCACGAGCCTCGGTCCCGCGGCGCGCCGACGCTCACCGACCGCCGGCTCCGACGGAACCGGTGACGGCGCCAGCGCCGCCACGCGCTCGGCATGCCGTCGGATCGATGCATCCCCCGACACGCGCTCGGCGGCCAGCGCCAGCGGCGCGGCTATCCTCCGCAGGTCCATGGCGAACGGGCGCACGACACCCTCGAGCGCCGTGGCCCGCAACGCCTCCTCGAGGGCATCGACGGCCTCCGCCTCCTCTCCCCTCATCCAGCGGAGCCACGCCCGCAGCACCAGCGTCTCGGCCAGCGCCGAGAGGGCGCCGGCGCGATCGTACGCCTCCCGCATGTCGGCCAGGAGCGCGGCCGCCTCATCGTCGCGGCGAGCGGCCACCAGATAGCGCGCGTGGATCAGCTCCTCGAACATCCGGAGCATGAAGGTGCTCGGCGCGGCATCCGCGTCGACGGCGCCATGCCGGTTCCGCTGGCTCCACTCCGCGGCGGCGGCCGGCTCATCGGCCAGCAGCGCCAGGAGCGCGCGGAGCGCCGGCGCTATCCGCGCCAGGCGGCTCTCCGGCTCCGAGATCCGGAGCCGCTCCATCTCGTGCAGCGACTCCAGCGCCTCGGCATGCTCCCCCCTGGCCGCGCGCGCGAGCGCGCGGAGCCGGAGAAGATCGAAGAGCTGCGTGGTGACGTGGCGCACCGGCAGGTTGATCGCCGCCTCCAGGGCATCGAGCGCCTCATCGAGCTCGAACCGCTCGAAGGCCAGACGCGCGGCGATCTGGTGGGGAACCACCGGCATCCCGACGATGTAGGAATCGGCCGCGTCCAGCTCCCGCATCTCCCGCAGCGCCCGATCCGCCACCGAGAGCTTCCCCTTCTGCGCGGCGTGCCGCCCCAGGTTCGAGAGCGCCAGCAGGATGCTCTGGCGGTGCCGCGTCTGCCGGTCGAACCGGAGCGACGCCTCGAACAGCTCCTCGGCGCGACGATAGTCTCCGGCGATCTCGTGCGCGGCGCCGAGAATCGCCTGGATCAGCCCGAGCGACGTGTTCCACTGATACGCCTCCGGACCGGTCAGCCGCTCCGGCAGAAGCGCCAGCGCCTTCTCGCCGAGCTCGATGGTCTGTCGGGCGTCGGCGCGATCGCGCGCCATCACCGCCCGCGCGAAATAGATCTGCCCGAGCGCCTCGAAATATCCCTCATCCTCCAACGCCCCCTCGAGCGATCGCTCGGCCACCGCCAGCAGGCGATCCACCTCGTCGAACCGGTGCTCCTGCAGCGGAGTCCAGCAACTGAGGATCGGCAGCCGCGGGCCAGTGGTCAGACGCTCCTCCGGGATCGTGGCGAGCATCCGGTCGATCATGGCCGACTCCTGCTCGTTGCAGGCGGCGGCGAAGCGCCAGTGCCGCTCCAGAATGCCGGCCAGCAGCTCGCGATCGCCGGAGGCCTCGGCGTGCTGCAGCGCGGAGATCAGGTGCCCCCGCTCCTCGAGCCAGCCGGCCGCCTTCCAGTGCAGCTCCGGCACCACGGCCGGCGAGACCCGTCCGAGCCGATGCCGGAGCAGATCGGCGAAGAGATGGTGATAGCGGTACCACTCGCCGGTCGCGTCCAGCGGCACCAGGAAAAGATTCTCGCGCGCCAGCAGCTCGAGCAGCTCGGCGCCGGAGGGGACGCCGGTCAGGTGCTCGCAGAGCCGCGCGTCGAAGCGCTCGAGCACCGAGAGCGCCAGCAGCGCGCTCTGGAGCTGCTCCGGCTGCCGCCCCAGAACCTCCTCCAGCAGGTAGCCGAGCACGTAGCGGTCGGCGCCGCTGAAGTCGGTGATGAACCGGTCCACGTCCCCTCGACCGCGGATCGAGAGCGCCGCCAGGTGAATGCCCGCGATCCATCCCTCGGTCCGCGCCGCCAGCACCTCCACGTGATCGCCGCGAAGCCCGAGCGAGAGCACGTCGTTGCAGAGCGCCTCGGCCTCCTCGCCGGTGAAGCGAAGATCCTCCGCGCGAAGCTCGACCAGCCCGCGTCCGGCGCGGATCCGCGAGAGGGGGAACGGCGGATCGACGCGCGTGGAGATCACCAGATGGATCTTCGGCGGAAGGTGCTCGATCACAAAGAGGAGCGCGTCGTGGACATCCGTGGAGGCGATCTCGTGATAGTCGTCGAGCACGAGCACGATCTCATCGTCGGCCCGCGCCAGGTCGTTGATCAGCGGCGCCAGCAGACGCTCGATCGGCGGGAGTGGCCCGCCGGCCAGATGCTCGTCCAGCGAGGAGCCGACCTCCGGAAGCAGGCTCCGGAGAGCGGCCAGGAGATAGCCGAGGAAGCGGACGAGATCGCCATCGCGCGGGTCGAGCGAAAGCCAGGCCGAGGGGATGCGCTGCGCGGCGATCCACCCGCCGATCACGGTGGTCTTGCCGAAGCCTGCCGGCGCCGACAGGAGCGTGAGGGGATGACGCAGAATGCCGTCGAGCGCGCCGTGCAGCCGCGCGCGGTGCAGCGTGCTCTGGCGGAGCGGAGGGGCGTAGAGCTTGGTTGCGAGTATCGGAGGCTGGAGCTGCATCTATCGTCATGACCGGGCGCCGTGCGGCGGCGCGGGCCGGCTCCGGGGGGATGCCCCCTTCCGAAGCGGGGTGAATATAGCAGCTTCCGGCCACCTCCGTGATTCTCCTCGGGGATTTCCATCCCGATCCCCGTCGGCACTTCGGCGCGTGGAGCGCCGATGGCCGGAAACATCGAGAGCTCCCCACGCCCGGCCGTGGGGAGCTCTCGTCGCGCACCGGAAGGGAAGGTGGGCAATGCTCCTGGGAAGCAGTATCCGGTGGATGCGATCCGCCGGACGGAGAGCCGCCGGACGGAGAGACCGGCCCGAAACGGCTCAGTCGTGAGCCGGTGCCGGATCGGAAAAGGATCGAGAGCGCGGGCCGGGGCCATCGACGGTGGGAACCTCCTCCGTCTCCGGGGAAATGGTCCCGGGCCCCGCGTTATCGATCTCCGGAGCGGTCGATATGGTGGCCGGTCGCGCACCACCGATGGGAGACTCGCCTCCCCCATCCGGCACGCTGGCCACGTCGGCAGCTCCGTTCTGGACATTGTCATGGTTGCCGCGCGCGGCGGCATTCCCCTCGCTCCCGTCGGCCACGCGCGCCCTGGCGCCCGGCTTCCGATCACTCGCCGGCCGCGCGAGCGGGGCCCGCCCCGCATCCGTCGCGTGAACCGCGGCCGTGACCGCCCCTCCGGATGTTGGCGAACTGGTCGTCGCCGCCATGGCGCGATCGCCGAAGTTGAAGCGGAAGCACATCGCGCGGTTGGCGTCGAGCGTCGGCGCCATCGAGATCAGCACCGCGATCAGGCAGTACGGGAAGGCGAGCCACATCGAGATATCACGGGAGAGCTCACGCTTCCCTCCGGCGGCCTGGCCGCTCCCCTCCTCTCGCGGCAGCTCCTTCTCACGCTTCGTCGACGCGTCGCGGCCGGCATCGCGCTCGGCGTCATGCCCCGCGGCGCGGCCCTCGGTGGAGATGTCGTTCTGCGCGATGCTCGGGCGATTCATCTTCCTGGCTCCTGAATCTGGGTTTGGGACGGCACCGGGGATCCGCTCTCCCCGGCCTGAGGAGCGCCGTCGACGCGGTTGATCGAGATCAGCGACAGGCCCAGCCGCTGGAGGCGCCCGATCACGCCATGCAGCGCCGACTGATCGGGAAGAAATCCGACGATCTCGGTCTCGGCTCCGTCGGCGCGCAGCTCGAGCGGCGCGAACCAGTCGGCCCAGCTCTCCTCCAGGCGCTGCCGCACCCGGATCACATATTCACCACCGTCGTTCATGGTCGGACTCGTCGATATCGGGGGATTCTCGGGGCCGATCCCGGCCCGTGTCGGCCGATCTCGTGGGCAAACTTCGCCCGACGGCGGGGTGAGATCCGTCACCCGATCGGGTGATATCGGACGGCGTTACGAATTGAGAGGATCGGGAAGCGTGGGGTGTACTCGATGCGGAGGAACCGAAGAAGGGAGCGTGATCGGACGATCACCCGACGGGGCATCGCGGTCCGGCCGTCACCAGAACGACTGTCCGTGGCCGATGCCGTAGTGGCGCTCGCGGAGCCGGCGGATGGTCTCCTCGTCGGCGCGGAAAGGATTCTCGGCGGCGGTGGGAACGCGCAGCTCCCGGCTGGCACCGAACGGGGTCTCCTCGATCTTCATGTTGTAGGCCATCACCATCAGACGCTCCAGGTTGATCGTGTCCTGGATGTTGTAGGCCAGAAGGGTATCCAGCGCCAGCGGGTTGCCGTTGCCGAGGTAGTCGTGCCAGAGCAGAACCGCGAAGTAACCGTCGACCCCCTCCAGTTCGTCGCGCTCGATGCCGAGCTGCGCCTCGCATCCCTTCAGTCCGCCGCTGTAGCCGAGGCTCCGGAGCAGATAGCGGAGGTCGATATGCGCGTGCCGGAGCTTGATCCGGAAATAGCGCTCGATGAAGGGAACGTCGAAACACTTGCCGTTGTAGGTCACCAGCACGTCGTAGTCGAAGATGTCGTCCTCGAACTGGCGAAGGTTCTCGCCGTGGACGTAGTGCTTCACGTCGCGGCCGTCGTAGAGGGCGATCGTGGTGATATGGGCGCCGAAATCCTGGCTCAGGCCGGTGGTCTCGATATCCACGTAGGCCACACGCTTCCGGAACTCGGGGAAGATCCGCCAGATCTCCTGGCTCGGAAGGCGCTCGGCGAAGTAGCCGACGTCGCCGCCATCGAGCGCCTCGATCGACTCGTAGATATGCTCCGGACGAGCGCGGCGTCCCGATCCGGAACGGGGCCGGGAGCCCGGAGGAAGGCCGGGGCCGGAACGGAGATCGGAGTGGCCGATATCGGGACGGGACACGTGGTACTCGAGCCACTCCTCCCAGGAGGTGATCCCCTCCTCCCACAGCTTCATTTCGGCTCGCACCCCGGTTCCGGGGAGATGACAGAACGTATGCGGCAACATCGTCGGCTCGGCGTACTCGACTGGAAGATTCCTGGTCCGTGCCCCCGGCGCCACGCGGCTTGGGGGGGAGACGCAAGTATAGCGAATCGCGGGCGGCTCCGCACGGGTGCGCTTTTTGCTGGCTGGTGCGCGGAGAGCTCTCCCTCCGGCGCCGTGGGGCGCGCGGCGGGGCGCCGATACACGAACAAAGGAAGATTCCGATGGCAGACGCAGCGATTCAACTCATCGAGCGACAGGACTGGCTCGACAAGGCGGCCGACACGGTGCAGCCGGCGGTGACCGCGGCATTCAAGGCCGGCGGACGCGCCGGCATCCGGATCAAGAACGCCCTGCACGGCACCTGGCTCGGCCATCCCCTCCACCCCGTGCTCACCGATATCCCGCTCGGCGCCTGGACCGCCGCCGCCGTGCTCGACGTGATGGATGCCGCCAGCCCCGACGGAGGCTACGGCCCCGGCGCCGATGCCGCCGTTGCCGTGGGGCTGGTCGGAGCCGTCGGCGCGGCCGCCAGCGGACTCACCGACTGGACGGCGACGAGCGGACGCGCCCGGAAGGTGGGGATCGCCCACGGCGTGCTCAACGGCACGGCCACCCTCCTTTACCTCTCGTCGTTCGTGCTGCGCAAGGGACGCTCCCGGGGCGTCGCGCGCGGGCTGGCGTTCCTCGGCTACGCCATCTCCGGCGCCTCCGCCTACCTCGGCGGACACCTGGTCGCCGGCGAGCAGATCGGCGTGGACCACACCGCGGCGCAGGAGCCGCCGGAGGGGTTCGTGCCGGTGATGCTCGAGGAGGAGCTGATCGAGGGACGCCCGACGCGAGGGCTGGCCAAGAACGTCCCGATCCTGCTGGTGAAGCAGAACGGCGCCATCCACGCCATGGCCGAAACCTGTTCGCACATGGGTGGCCCACTCTCCGAGGGGGAGATCATCGACGGCACCATCCGCTGCCCGTGGCACTGCTCCCGATTCTCGCTGGAGGATGGGCACGTGGTGGAGGGGCCGTCGGCGTTCGATCAGCCCTGCTATCTGACGCGCGTTCAGGATGGGGTGATCGAGGTGAAGGCGGCCGACCGTTGATCGTCCGGGAGCGCGCACCGCGCGGGTCCCTGCGCCGATGCATGGGCCCGCGCGGCAAGACGATCTGTCGCCGATCGCCATCGCGATGAAAATCGGCATCGCGATGAAAGCGGATCGGGGCCGGCTATATTTGGCCGGCCCGCGCGCACCCTTCAGATTCATCGCGGGCGCCGGCCGTCCACGATCTCCCCGCGATCAATGAGCAACGGGTCACGCGCTTCGCGAGCATCCAATGACTGGGTTCCCTTGATGGAGACCGTCATCGGCGTCTTCTATCTGGTGCCATGTCTGCTCCTCGCGCTGATAGGCGCGTCGGAGATACGGAAGGTTCTCCTCGGCGACATCTCGCTCTACCCGTTCGGATCGGAGGACGCCGGGTTCATGTACACGAGCAGCCGGACCTATCTGCTCTTCATGGCACTGGACCTGCTCACGAGCGTCGGCTTCGTGATCTGCTTTTTCCTCCGCGACCGGAGCAGGCTCATCTACCGCGTCGCGCTCCTTGCGTGGCCGGCGTACATCGCGCTCCTGATCGCGCTTCCATGACGGTAGGCGCGCGCGGGTCGAGGAGATCCTGGCGGAGATCCTGGAAGAGGTTCCGTCCGCGTGGCGTCCGATCGGCGCCTCTCCGGCTCCACGACATCGCATCGAACTTGACCCACGTACCAATCACGGCTCCATGGCAAACGATCCCGCATCTGACACCACGCCCCGCACCGGCCAGGGGGATGTGCAGCTCTCCCGCGAGGAGTTCGGCCGGCGCCTCGGCGAGCGATTCTACGATCCCTCCTTCGACGCGGTCCGCGCCGAGATCGACCGGATCATCGACGTTGCCTGGGTCAACTACGACGAGTATCACAAGAGCCCGCGCACCCGCAAGGCGGGCCCCGGCTTTCACGACCCGGAGTTCGAGCTGCCGATCGAATGGCTCGATGCCCGCCAGGCGATTCTCGACGCCCAGAAGCGCCACGACGATCGCACATCTCCGGCGCGGATCCTCCTGGTCTGCGGCGCCGCGCGCCACGACAAGACCTGTCCCGGCGAGATGTCCAAGACGTTCCGCCTGGTGGAGATGGCGCGCGCGATCATCGAGCAGACCGAGGGGCTCGAATGCGATCTGCTCGACCTGAGCATGCTCACGGCGCAGTACGGCCGGCAGATCCTCCCCTGCAAGGCGTGCGTCTCCACGGCGATGCCTCTGTGCAACTGGCCCTGCTCCTGTTACCCGAACCACGCCATGGGGCAGGTGAACGACTGGATGAACGAGCTCTATCCCCGCTGGGTGGCCGCCCACGGCGTGATGATCGTTACCCCGGTCTACTGGTACCAGGCCCCGAGCGTGCTGAAGCTGATGATCGATCGCCTGGTCTGCGCCGACGGCGGCAACCCGGACCCGACACGCACCCACGGCAAGAAGCCGGAGGAGGCCAAGGCGCTGGAGCTCGAGGGATGGGATTACCCGCGCCATCTGGCCGGACGCCTCTTCTCGGTCGTCGTTCATGGCGACGCCGAGGGGGCCGACGTGCTCCGCCGCTCCCTCACCGACTGGCTGCAGGACATGGAGCTCGTCGAGGCCAGCCACGCGGCGTCGATGGATCGCTACATCGGCTACTACCAGCCGTACGCCACCAGCCACGAGGCGCTCGACCGTGACGAGGCGCTGCACGAGGAGGTGCGTAATGCCGCGAGGATTCTTGTGGAGATGGTGAAGCTCGATCGCCAGGGGAAGCTCCCGAAGCCGGGAAAGAACCTGCGCGATCCCCGTCCCAAATGATCGCTCCGACGTGATCGCTCCGACGTGATCGCTCCGACGTGATCGCTCCGACGTGATCGCTCCGACGTGATCGCTCCGACGTGATCGCTCCGACGTGACCGCTCCGACGTGATCGCTCCGACGTGATCGCTCCGACGTGATCGCCGCGCGACGCGAGCGTGAATCCCGCCGGGACCGAGGGCGCCATAACGCCGTCGGCCCCGGCGCGCGCGCCCACCGCGGGTCTTCCCCGAACAGGACCGAGACCTGTTCCCCGCGGGAGCGTCGAGACGCCGAGGCCTTCGACGATGTTCTCATGCACGCATCTGCCGGGCGCCGCCTGGGGCGCGCGCGATCAGTGCGACATGGCCGATGTCTTGTCCGAGTGTCCCTTGCTCGTGTCGATGCCGAGCAGGAGATACAGCGGGCACCAGCCGAGCAGGCCGGTGATGAGCGGGATCAGTCCGAGCAGTCCCCAGAGGCTCCGGAGCTCGATGCCGAGCACCAGTACGAGCGCGCCGAGCACCACCCGGATGATGCCATCGGTTCTTCCGACATTTCTCTTCAACATGATCACTCCCTCCCGATGTCCCCACGCGGACGCTTCAGGTCCGGCGGAGCGTGAATCGATATGTGAGCGTCGGCGGATCCGCTTCAGCGACCAGTCGCCCGGCTCCGGCCATCGCGACCGGACGCTCGTGACGGCGCGTCAGTAGCTGAACTTTCCGATGCTGACCTTGCCGCGGAAGACGCGGTAGATGATCGCCGTGTAGGCGAGCACGAACGGCATTCCGAGGAAGGCGATCGTCCGCATGATCGTCAGCGTCTTGACCGACGAGGCGGCGTTGTAGATCGTCAGGCTCCATGCGGGGTTGAGGCTGGAGACCACGAGATTCGGGAAGAGCGCGGCGCCGAAGAGGAACGCCAGGGCGGCGATCGTGCAGGAGGAGCTGACGAAGGCGTAGACCGGCTTGTTCTGGTGCACCGCCCGCGGAATGTTCGCGATCGCCAGCACGTTGAGCACCACGATGACCCAACCCCATGGATACTCGGTGAAGTTCCGCGTCACCGCCGGGAGCGCCACCAGCGTGTAGATCGTCGTGAGGATGTAGAGCGCGACGAAGATCCCGAAGGTGCGCCAGATCCAGCCGTGGATCCGCCGCTGCAGATCTCCCTCGGTTTTCAGATAGAGGTAGATCGAGCCGTGCATCGCGAAGGTGGCCAGCGCCAGCAGCCCCACCACGATCTGGTACGGGCCGAGCAGATCGAAGAACGATCCGGCGAACTCCTTGTCCGGGCCGATCGGCATCCCCTTGATCGCATTGCCGACGGCCACGCCGAACAGCAGCGTGGCCACGCCGCTTGCCAGGGAGAACGCCACGTCCCAGAACCCGCGCCAGGAGCGGGACTCCCGCTTGCTCCGGAACTCCATCGAGACCGCGCGGAAAATCAGCGCGCACAGCAGCAGCATGAACGCCAGGTAGAAGCCGGAGAAGACCGTGGCGTAGGCTTCCGGGAACGCCGCGAAGAGCGCTCCGCCGAAGGTCACCAGCCAGACCTCGTTGCCGTCCCAGAGCGGCCCGATCGAGTTCATCAGGATCCGCCGCTCGTCGTCGCGCCGCACCGCCAGGTGGAGCATGCCGACGCCGAGATCGAACCCGTCGAGGATGGCGTAGCCGATCAGAAGCACGCCGAGCACCACGAACCAGAAGATGTGAAGATCCATTGTTGGGCTCCGATGATTACGCTTCGTGTTCCTGAGGCTGCTCCTCGTCGATGTCGATCAGCGAGGCTCCCGCCGGCTCGGCCAGCCGCGTGGCGGCCACCTCCAGCAGATCCCCGGTCAGCGATCGCTCCGGGATCAGCGCCGGCTCGTCCGGGCCATGCGTGATCTTGTTGTGCAGCACGTAGATCCAGACCACGAACAGCAGCACGTAGATGATCGAGAACATCACGATCGAGGCGAGGATCTGTCCCCCCGGCACCACCTTCGACACGGCGTCGGAGGTGCGGAGCAGACCGTAGACGATCCACGGCTGGCGTCCGACCTCGGCGGCCATCCAGCCGAGCTGGTTGGCGATGTATGGTCCCACCACCGCGACCACGAATCCCCACATCAGCCATCGCTTGGTGAAGAGCGTGCCGCGACGGCGCAGGTACGAGGCGTAGAGCGTCATCGCCAGCAGCAGCACGCCGATCGCGATCATGATGTGGTAGCTGTAGAACGGAGCCGCAAGCGGCGGACGGTCCTCCGGCCGGAACTGGTCCAGGCCGGGCACCGGCTTCGAGGCGTCGCCGTAGGTCAGGTAGCTGAGGAATCCGGGGATCGAGATGGCGTAGTCGACGCGCCCCTGCTTCTGGTTGAGCACGCCGAACAGGTGGAACGGGGTTCCGGCGGTTCCCGTGGTGAAGTGCCCCTCGTAGGCCGCGAGCTTCGCCGGCTGCGTCTGGGCGACCTTCACCGCCTGGAAGTGTCCGGAGATCGGCGCCAGCAGCGAGGCGATCGTGGCCACCACCAGGCCGACCGTGAAGCTCCTGCGCGCCACTTCCTCGTGGCGCCGCCGGAGGATGTAGTAGGCGGAGATGCTCATCACGAAGAATCCCGCGAGGATATACGCACCGAGCAGCACGTGGCCGAGGCGTCCCATGCTGGATGGATTGAAGACCATCCCCCAGAAGTCGACGATCTCGGCGCGCATGCCGTCGGCCGTCTTCACCAGATGATAACCGGCCGGCGTCTGCTGCCAGGAGTTGGCCACCACGATCCATATCGAGGAGAACGTGGCCCCGAGCGCCACCATCGCCGTCGAGAGCATGTGAGTCCGGGCCGAGACGCGATCCCAGCCGAAGACGAGGATCGCCAGGAACCCCGACTCCAGGAAGAAGGCGAAGATCCCCTCGGCGGCCAGCGCCGATCCGAAGACGTCGCCGACGAAGCGGGAGTAGACCGACCAGTTGGTGCCGAACTGAAACTCCATCACGATCCCGGAGGCGACCCCCATGGCGAAGTTCACGCCGAAGATCTTCACCCAGAACTTGGTCATCCGCTCGTAGATCGGATTCCGGGTCTTCATGTAAAGCGCCTCCATGATCACCAGGATCAATCCGAGGCCGATCGAGAGCGGAGGAAATAGATAATGAAACGCGATCGTCAACCCGAACTGAATCCGGGAGAGCATCACCACGTCGAGTGTACCGTTCATTGCCGCTGTCCTTTCTCCGTCGACACTTCCCCGACCGGGGCCGACCCGGCACACGCCGATCGATCTTCCCTCGGGGAGGCGGAGCACGCGACAAGTCTACCGGTATACGAGCCGGCGCCACATGATCTACGTCATGGTTTTGCGATCTCCGGAATGGGTGGTGAAGATTTCACGGGACGGGAGGAGATTCGCTTCAACACCGGCGTGAATTACGAATGCTCCGCACGGGCGGCCGAAGAGCGCACGCTGAAGACGCGCCCACCGACGCGTCGACCAGGAGCTTGCCGTGGCATCAATGGCGCACGCTGAAGACGTGCGCCTACCAATGTAGGCCTACCATACACGGCTCGTACGGGCGGCCCTCCGTGGCCGCCCCGCCGTTCGCACGTGCGCCCACCACACACGGTTCGTACGGGCAGCCCCCCGTGGCCGCCCCGCCGGGGTGGATGCCGCGAGCCGGATACACGCGCATCGCGGCCTTTCGGGCTTGGAGCGCATCGGACGATCGGGATATGTTCCGCGCTCCGCTCATCCCCCGGCGCCGCGCGCCCACGATCTCCGATGAGCGATCGACCTTCCCGCAATCAACTCGTTCGGCAACCGATGCTCCTCGCCCCGATCATGATCCGTCGATACCGTCTCGCCCTCTTGCTTCCGCTCCTGGCCGCCGTTGCCGCGCTCGCGACGGCCACGCGCGCCATGGCCACCGAATCGTTCCGGGCCACCCACGTGGCCGCGCTTGTTGCGCCGGATGGACGGAACAACCTCCGGAACAAGTTCGGGATCTTCCGTCTCGACCGGCTCGCGCGGACGCTCGAGTATCGCGTCACCTTCGGAGGGACGGCGGAGATGGTGGTGGATCTGCGGCTGGTGCGTCGGCTGCCGGATCGGCTGGGCGTGCCGGACCGCGTGCTCAGGGCCGCGCCGGTCGGCCTGCGGGCCGGAACTCTCACCGGCACCCTCAACGGACTGACCGACGAGGAGATAGCGGCGATCGATTCGAACGTGGCGCTCTTCCTCTTCACCTCGCAGTCGCAGCCGGAGGGGGTGGCCGAGGGAATTCTCGAGGCGATCCCCAACGCCCTTGCCAGCTCCATCTCCGGCGCCGGCGAAATCCCGTCGGTCTCGACCAACGGCGACGGCAACGGCACGTTCGTCCTCGACCGCTCCCGACGGAGCGCACGCTACTTCATCCACTGGACCGAGCTCTCAGCCCCGGCCACCGGCATCCAGCTTCGACGCGGCCATGTCGGCGAGGCGGGCGTCACCATCAAGGAGCTCACCGCTCCCCTCGGCATCGACGGCGACTGCATCGGCGAATGGACCGGCATGAGCGATGACGAGATGGCGGCGCTGGCCAACGGCGAGCTCTTCATCAACATCTATACGTCGGCGCACCCGGCCGGGGAGATCCGCGGGCGCCTCGACCCGGTCGAGACCTACACCGCGGCGATCGAGCCGGAGAACGTGGTGACGCCCCCGACCGGGGCCACCGCCACCGGCACCGGCGTCTTCCTTCTCCAGACCGGCGCCGAGGGGGTGCCGATCGCCTCGGCGTTCGTCGCGATCGCGCTGCCGCGCCAGCAGATCACCGGCGCGCATGTCCATCGCGGCGCGATCGGTGAGAACGGCGGCGTCTTCGGCGGCCTGACCGATGTCGGCGACGGGCTCCTCCTGTTCCCCGAGGAGGTGATGAGCGATCCGACCGACCTGGCGACGCTCCGTGCCTCCGGGATGTATGTCGACGTTCACGGCACTACCTATCCGGCGGGCGAGGCGCGTGGCCAGCTCATCCCGGCCGCGTCGCTGCTGTCGGGCCCGGCGGGCGTTCCGGCGCTCGCGGCGCCGGCCCTGGCCGATGTCGGCTACGATCAGGCCGCGGGCACGATCGTATACCACCTGCCGGAAGGGGCCACGCGCGCGACGCTCCTGATCCAGGATATCACCGGCCGCATCGCGCTCTCGACATCCCGCGATGGAGAGCGGGGCACGGTCGAAGCCGGCACGCTCACCTCCGGAAGCTATCTCGTCACGATCATCACCGCCGACGGCGCGCGCTCGGCGGCGCGGATCGGCATCGTCAGATAAGGACGGGGCGGGCGGCCCTCGCGGCCGCCCGCGTCACGGCGCATCGAGCCACGGAAGGCCGAGCCAGGGCAGGTCGAGCTAGAGCAGGTCGAGCCGCGACGCTACGATCGCGCCGGCGCGGCGAATTCCCTCGGCACCTGAAGGTCGCCGAAGTAGACATCCCACACCAGAAGCTCCGTGGTCCCGATCTCGTTCATCGGCGACCCGGCGCCGAGATCCAGCGCCTCCTCGACGCTTCCGGCGCGGATCAGCGTAAGCCCTCCCGAGTGCGTGGCGAATCCGCCGCCGCCGCACGCCACCAGCGCCCCCTTCGCGTTCAACGCGCGCAGCCACTCCATCAGACGCGGGATGCGGCTGTCGAACTCGCGCATGTCGAACGTTTCGTCCGGCTCGTTCGAGCGCCAGATGAGCGCGTAGATCACGGGAAGATTCTCGGCCATGAGCCACTCTCCTACAGATGTATATGGGAATATGAGGGATGCTCCGCCACGTCACCCGACGTCGGCGCGCGGGCGCGCGTTGCGCATCCGGATCATCGAGAATTCGAGCGTCGAGGATGCCACCGCGTCGTGCAGCGGCCAGAGCTCCGGCATCGGACGCAGCTCCACGCCGCGCCGCGCCAGCTCCGCCGGAAGATCCGCCACCGGCTCGACGCGCAGCGGACGGACCGGCTCGGTGGAGACCCAGTAGCCGGCGCAGGCGTCGGCGAGCCGGAATCCATCCGACGCAAGATGGTAGCGATACAGCACGGTCTCCCCGATCCGGTCGAGCCAGGCGGCTTCGACCGCGATCACGCGAGCACCGCTGGTCGCCAGGAACCGCGCCACGTCATCCGGCGTGGTCGCCGCGCCCGCCCGGAAACAGACGCGGGGACAGTCCCGTGGCAACAGGTAGTTGGCGGCGTGCTCATCGTCGATCGCCCAGACGAGCGACGCTCCGCCGGCGGCCGGACGCGGCTCGAACAGCTCGATCGCGGGGGATTCGCTGAAGTGGAACAGGGACGATGGAGGTGTCGGGGACATCGCGTCTCGATGGATGATGCGGTAGAGGAAGCGGACGCGACGGGACTCGCGCGGAAGAACCGGATCGAGGAAGGAAGATACGGAGCCGGCGAGTGACGGGGATTCGGAGGAGGGTGGTCGGGAGATGCGGTGGCCGACGTGGCGGGTGATGGCCGTGACGAACACGCTCGACGAGGCACGGGACCGCCCTCCGGAATCGTGGAGAGGGCAATCACCTCGATATCCCCTGACAACCGCGCGCGACTGGTTCCGTATTACCTCTATTCTTCAATCGCGGCGCTGTCGTTCGTGGATGCTCGCGGTGAACGATCACTCCGGCTCGGACGGATCGGGGAATCCATCCGTTCCCTGGACATGCAATTGCGGGCGGTCCCGTGCCCACGCGCGCTCGACCGTCAACATCATCCGGATGGTTGATCCGGCGACTGCTCCGGAATCCCGGAGCGGGATGACCACGCGGCGCGGTCTCACTGCTAACACCGCCTCCCGAGCATTTGTTAGAGCCGCCGGACCGGTCGGAGCCGAAAGAGGGCCGAAGGGTGCGAACAGGTAAATCCGGACGTATTTCCGGGAGCGTCGCGGAAATATGTGGCCGACGCTTGCGGATGAGCCGGACAACAGCTAGCATGCGGCGTCCAACGGCACCGTGCCCTCCCGGCGCCGCCTCATCCGGCGCCGCCTCATCCGGCGCCGCCTCATCCGGCGCCGCCTCATCCGGCGCTAGACCGCGAAACTCCCGGCCCGTTCCTACGTCAGGCTCCATCAGCTCATCGAACATCACGCGAGGCTCATCATGAAGTATCGTCATCCGCTTGCCGTTCTGTTTCTCCCGTTCATCACGCTCGGCATTTATCACATCGTCTGGTTCTTCAAGACCAGGGAGGAGCTTCTCGATCTCGGCTGCTCCGTCCCGACGGCATGGCTGAGCATAATCCCGGTGGTGCACATCTACTGGATGTGGGTCTTCGCCCAGGCGGCCGAGGAGGCAACCGGCGGCAGAACCTCGGCGGTGGCCTACTTCGTGTTCCTCTTCTTCCTCGGCCCGGTCGGACAGGCGATCATGCAGAACGATTTCAACAAGGTCGCGGCCAGCCCGATCGACGAGATCCGGATCACGGTGGAGGAGGTCCGCGTCTGATCCCCGGCGCATGAGCCGGAGCGCATGAGCCGGAGCCCATGAGCCGGAGCGCATGAACGGCGTTCTCCGGATCGAGCGTCCGAATCCTATCCTTTGAAGCGCGGCGCTCCGCCGGGAGATGGCTCCCGGTCGGACGCGCCGCGTCTCTTTCATCGCAGCGGTGAAGCTCGTATCCTTCCGGCGACCCGGAATGTGACCAGCCCCCGCTCGACATGCGCACACGTCTACCGCTGCACATCGGTTCGATCCCGCCCATCGTGGCCCGCCTGCTGCTTGCCGTCATGCTGCTTGCCGCCATGCTCCCCCTGCCGTCCGGCATCGCCTCGGCCCAGGAGATGACGACCAAGGGAACCGACTTCTGGCTCGGCTTCATGGAGAACCTGGGGCAGGGGGCGGACATCTTCACCTATTCGGTACACATCACCTCCGACCGCGCGACCTCCGGCACCCTTTCGATTCCGCTTCGAGGCTGGTCGCAAAGCTTTGCCGTTCCGGCCAAGGGGAGCGCCTCGATCGTTCTGCCGAGCTGGGTGGTGGCCACCGGCAGCGGGCATCGCGCCGATCTGGGCATCCACGTGGTCACGCTCGACTCCGTCTCGGTCTTCCTGCTGAATCATGCTCCGGCCACCACCGATGCCGCCCTCGTCCTCCCGACCCCGGCGCTCGGCGGCGAGTATATCACGATGGCCTACAGCTCTCCGGGGGAGGGACACCTCTATCCGGCCGAGCTGATGGTCGTCGGCGCGCGCGACGGAACCACGGTGGAGATCACCCCGTCGGTCAAGACGCTCGACGGACGCGCGCCCGGCATCCCCTTCGCGGTGAAGCTGGCC
Source organism: Bacteroidota bacterium (assembly GCA_048498995.1). Lineage (GTDB taxonomy): Bacteria > Bacteroidota > Ignavibacteria > OLB7 > OLB7 > JBEHWX01. Next base: position 12,245 of record JBEHWX010000076.1, on the reverse strand, counting down.
GCCGGCGAGGTCTATCAGATTCAGGCGGAGGCGGACCTTACCGGGACCAGGGTCAGAAGCTCCTCGGTCGGTGGCGACTGTCCGCCGTTCGCCCTGTTCGGCGGCGCGAAGATCTCCGCCGTCGGCGGCTGCGGCTTCGCCGATCATCTGGTGGAGCAGATGACGCCGCTGCCGAGCTGGGGACGGAGCTTCGCGATGATTCCGCTGCTGACGCGCGACGGCGATCTGTTCCGGATCATGGCCGCGCGCGACGGCACCAGGATCTCGATCGACGGAGGGCCGGAGATTCTTCTGAACGCGGGAGCCTACCTCGACACGCTCGTGCGCGAGCCCCGCGTGGTCCGCGCCGATCAGCCGTTGACCGTGGCCCAGTTCAGCCGCGGCGGACAGTGCGACGGCGTTGCGCAGTCCGATCCGTTCATGGTCCTGCTCAGCCCGCTGGAACAGCCCCTCAGCTCCATCGTCTTCGACGCCTTCAGCACCCCGACCGTCCAGAGCCATTATGTGAACGTGGTGGCCCGAAGCGCCGAGATCGGCGGCGTCGCGCTCGACGGCGTGCCGATCTCAACCTCCTTCACGCCGATCACCGCGGCGCCCGAATGGTCGTACGCGCGCTTCGCGATCGTGGGAGGCAACCATGTGCTGGAAGGAACGGGGGTGATGGCCACCGTCTACGCGTTCGGCCCGAGCGAATCCTACGGGTACGCCGCCGGACTCCGCCTCGACCCGCTCCCGGCCTCGATCGGACTCACCTCCAGCTCCCCCTCGGCCGACGGCCGGACCTTCTGCGTCGGAGGCTCCGCCCTGCTGACCGCCTTCGGCGACGCGACCGTCGATGAGTGGACATGGCATATCGACGGCGTCGCCGACGTGAAGGGGCGCGAGCTGCGGCTCGATCTATCACGCCCCGGCACGCGCAAGGTCACGCTCTTCGGCGATCGCGCGTTCGCCTGCCGGCCCCGTCGCGACTCGGCCGCGATCACGATCACCATCCTCCCGTTGCCGGAGCCGACGATCGTGCCGACCACGCCCCTCTCCCTCTGCGATGTCGACTCCGCCCGCCTCCGCGCCGATCAGCCCTACGCCACCTATCGCTGGTCCACCGGCGAGACCACGCCGGAGATCGCGGTGGGACTCCCCGGCACCTACACCGTGACGGTGACCAACGCCGCCGGATGCAGCGCCACCTCCGCGCCGATCACGGTGGCCGGCACGCATCCGGAGACGCCCGCGGTGCGGCTCCTCTGCACTTGTCAGGGGGTAATGCTCCAGGCGCCGGAGGGATTTCAGGAGTATGCCTGGTCGAACGGCGGCCACGAGCGGACGATGCTGGTGGAGAAGGCGGACGAGTATCGCGTGACCGTGACGAACGAGGCCGGCTGCTCGGCGACCTCCGAACCGATCTTCGCCGAGCCCTCCGAGCCGACGCCCGAGGTGACGCTCGATCCGCGGTTGATCGAGCGCGTCCCCGGCGACACGCTCAACCTCTGGATGCATGTCCCGGCGCCGGCGGCCATCGCCTCGCTCTGTCCGGCGACCTCCGGAACCTTCGTGCTGAGCTTCGACGCCACGCTGCTGGCACCGGTGCGCGTCGACGGCGCGATGCTCGCCGCCGACACGGCGATCGACGGACACCGCCGGCTCACACTCACGGCGAGCACCGATACCGTGATCGGCATCACGCTGATGGCCGCGCTCGGCGCGGCCGAGACCACGCCGATCGAGCTGGCCGGATTCGGCTGGGGAGCGTGCGAGCCGGCGCCGGTCGGAAAACGGCTGGCGCTCTTCCGGCTCGGCGCCATCTGTCGTCAAGGAGGCACGCGCCTCTTCGCCGACACCGATACGCTTCTGCTCCGCTCGGCGCTGCCCGACCCCGCCACGTCGAGCGCGGCGATCGAGTACGGCGTGATCGAGCGCGGGCGCACGCGGCTGTTGCTGGTGGATGCCGCCGGCCGGAGCGTGGCGCGCCTGGTGGACGCCGAGCTCGAGCCCGGACGGTACCGCGTGGATGTGGACGTTGCGCGGCTCCCCTCCGGCACCTACCGCTACATCCTCCGGACGCCGACCGGCGAGCTGAGCCGAAGCCTCCGCGTTCTGCACTGAGCTCGTGACGCTACGAGCCCTGATCCCAAGCGACCCATGATCCCACAATGTGAGCGCCCCTTCTCCGCATGGAAGAAGGGGCGCTCGTCGTTTCGCTGGCGTCGCCGAGGCGGAGGTTACTTCGCCGCGCCGCCGATGGAAGCCCGCGCGCAGCCGATATACTCCTCGATCGCGGCCGGGTCGAAGCTCTCGTCGCCATACCAGACCACGGGCCGCGCGCCGATGTCGACTCGGCCGGAAGCCATCTTCAGACACACGGCGGCCGGGTACCACTTCGCATTCTTCGTCCCTCCCTCGGAATCTTCCTCCTCATCCTCATAGCTATCCTGAAGCTTGAAGACCACGATCCGATAGTCGCTTCCGTTCAGTCGCGCTTCCCGCTCGGCAAGGAGAACGGGATTTTCGATGTCGCCGTCGCTATCCTGCTCGATGGCGCTTTCGGCAAGAGCGGCAACACTCCGGTATGCCGGAGGGAGCAGATCTTCCCGCCCTATCCCGGCAAGCCGCTCATAGACCTCCCATCGCCAGTAGGTATCGGCCGCCATGGTGTCGAGCGCCTTCATGGAGATGCCCTCTCCATGGGAAAGAAGAGCGCATTGCGCGGCAAGCCGCGTCCCCCATCGGGAATTTCGCTCCAGCTTCCTCAGCACCACCACGGCGGTATCGGTACGTGGAAGATGCGCGAGCATCCGCGCCGAGGTCTCCAACGACGACTTCCAATCGACGAACCGGTCGGTGTCGCCGGCGGTCGCGATGGCCACGCGCGTAAGCTTCGCGCTCAATGGGGCGAGCACCGAAGCGGGAAGGGAATCGGCGCAGGCGTTGGCAAGCACCATCAACGGCACGGGATCGGCCAGCGTGTCGATCCTCCTCAACAGTGTCGGAAGGATATCTCCCATCCGCCTCGCGATCTCCGACAGAGAGCCCGCAAGCGATCCGTCGATGACCGTGTCGGCGCCCGGCTTCCTCAGATCATCGAGCACGGCCGCGGTGGCGTGCTCGACGTGCAGACTCATGAGCGTATTCAAGGCGCCAGTTCTCAGTCGAGGCCACGCCGCGAGCTCCGGGAGCAACAACGACACCTTCTCCGCGATGGCCCTTACGGTTGCCGAGTCCAGGATCTTCTCGAATCCTTTCATCCGAATGACCGTTCTGAGCCCGCCCAGCAATAAAAGCCGCCGACCATCCTTGGCCGTGTCGTCGGGCAAAGGACGATCGAGCATCGCAAGCATCGTGGGAACATCATCGGCGGAGAACCACATGCCACGTAGCCCGGCACGGACCGCCGCCGCAACCGATGGATCGTCGGACTGAACGTCGCGCAGGATATGCGACGTCCCGTCGATGAACAGGTCCGTCCCCTTGAGCGAATCGATGGGAACGACCGAGCTGAAGAACCGATCCACGACTGCGCCGCGCATATCCTGCTCCGGCGCGACCAATGTGGCGCGTATCATCGCGTGTCCCACGAGCACCGTCTTGACCCGCACCAGCTTTCCCCCATCCGCTCGTCTGTACACCACGTCGATGACGGGACATGCACCTACCGTGGAGGTGCTCCGGCTGATGAGGCTATCGTTCCAGTGAACGAGCGCGGCGCGCCAATTGGCATCGATCACCGTGCTGTCCTTGAGCCAGGTATACGGCGCGAAGCGCTTGCACGAGATGCCATACAGAAGCGAGCTGGCGGTATCGCGAGCATACAGCTCGTCGATGGTACCATTGGATGCCGCGCCATACGACTCCGAGCTCCGCCTATTGCTCTGCCATTGCGGCGGGAACGGCACGCCCGGCAGCAGCGCGCTGATCCCGAGGCTGTCGATCGTGACCGGACGCCATGCGGCTTCCGGAGGATCGGTGAAGCGGATCGATTCGATATAGCGTGACGCCGCGGAGGTGTCCCCGGTAATGGGCACTTCGATGAACATCATGTAGCCACGGTTGCCGCGAAGCAGAACCCGCGCCCGAAGCCTACCTCCCGATTCGGCATCTCCCGAAATATCGATTCCCGGATATCCCTGGACGCTCACCGGACGAACAACCCGTGACTCCGACCGCGTCAGATTCAGCGGCGCCGTCATCAACTGAGCCAGGTAGAGCGAGTCCTCGAGAATTACGAAGTCCAGCTTATGATCGAAGATGGCAAGCCCCATTTTTCCATCGTGAGTGGTAATCATGGTGATCTCCGTGGACTGGTTGGCCTCGCCCGAAACGGGCGGCGACTGCGTGACCGTATCGGCCGGCATGGTGACGACGCAGGCTCCGCGGGGAAGCGAGATCTCGCGCCATGAAGCACTCGCCCTCGGCACGGCGGCGCCGGTGAACGAGAGCGAGGAGAAGAATCGATCCACGTCGGCCGTTCGGGTCCGGGCGTAGGCAACGTCAGCGCAGGCCAGATACATTCTCTCGCCACGCACGATCGTCCGGACCCAGGCCCGCGCGCCGGGTTTCGTCTTCATCCCGAGCTCGATCTCTGTTCCGGCGCCATCGGCGATCGGGAGCTTGCGCGTCGAGAGCACGACGGCGTTTCCGTGGCCGTACATCTGCTGAATCAGCCCATCGATCAATCGCTGTTCGTCGCGCGACGCCAGCGAGGGCACCTTGCCGGTCAGGAAGGTGTAGAACGAGCCGGTGCCGAAATCAGCGGCCATGGCCATCCGAAACTCGGACGTGTCGGCATACTCGATCGGAACATCGGCCGGCTCGCTCGGCATGTCGAGCTCGAATCCCCGGGCCGAATCGGTCAGATGATGCCACGGCAGCTTCCGCGACGGCGGCGCGTACTTTCTGGCAAGACCGGTCTTCACCTGCCGCACCGGACGCACCGTGAATCCCCTTGAGCGCAGCAGCGCGATCAATCCCTCGTCTCCGGGCAGATGCGCGGCGCCAACCGCGACGAAGACCGGATCGGCGCGCATCGCGGGCTCCAGCCGCTCGGCCATTCTCCGATTGCGATCGGTGAGGATGATCTTCCTGGTGGCCATGGGGGTAAGGCTGTCGACCAGACGCGCGAGGCCGTCGAGGTCACCGGCGACATACAACCGTATCATTGCCTCGACCGTGGCGCGGGAGGTTCCGTTTGCTGGATCGTTCTGATCGTCGTCGCCTCCCTGCAGCCAGGCCTGTGCCGCGGGGAGCGCCTCGAGCGTGGCCAGATGCTCCTGCACCGACTCGAGACCGACAACGCGCAGTCCTTCCAGGCGAGCCACGCGGGACAGCCAGGCATCGAGAATTGCCGGCCGGTCGGCATCCATTGAGATCGTGTCGTGCCGTACCAGATACGGGATCATCCACGGCTTCATGTGGCGCGTGGACTCGATCGAGATTCCCATCGACGCGCGCATCTCGGTATCGAGCTGGCGGTATCGCTCCGGGGTCAGAAGCTTTCGCAGATCGACGGAAGTGTCCGGGCTGAACATCATGCGGAACATGGCGGTCCCCATCGAATCGAGATCCCCCTCGGGCATGAAGACGCGGCAGCTCCTGAGCGCGATCAGCACGGAGTCGGCAAGGTCGTGCACGCGGCGGCTTCTGACGTGCATCGTGCCGTAGAGATAGGACTTCCCGCTGAGCCCGTTGCCGCTCACCTCCCAGAGAAGCGTGTTCTCCGGATGCCTGGGCCTGTGCGCCGACAGCAACGCCGGCAGTAATAGCAGGAAGAGTATCGCGGTCGCGAGAGCGAACAGGGGGAGACGCTGGAAACGGAATGAAGCTCGGAGCAGCATCGGGCGATGTAATTGCGTGGGCAATGGGAACAATGGCGGCGACAAGTATAGCCACGACGCCGCTTCCGGCAAAAGCGCCGCGCCACCGGCCAACGCCGTTCAACGACATGCGGATATCGTGAGCTCGATAACGACGAGCGCCCCTCCTCCGCTCGGAAGAAGGGGCGCTCACGGTTTCGGGAGGGGCATGGAGCGCGCGTTACTCGGCGGCCTTGCCGATGGAAGCACCGGCATGGGACACGTACGCCTCGATCGTGGCCGGATCGAAGATCTCGTCACCATACCAGATCACGGGACGGATGCGACCGTCGATATCGCCGTCCGTCGTTTTCAGCACCACGACGGCCGGATACCACATCACCTCCTTCCCCGCCCCGTCCTCGGAATCATCCCTGTTCCCACGGACACGCGCCACCTTGAAGACCTCGATCCGATAGTCACCGCCGTTCAAGCGCTCATCGCGTTCGGCGACCGGCGCTCTGTTTTCGACGTTCACCTCACGATCCTGAACGATGGCGCTTTCCGCCAGAGATCCGGCCGCGCGATAGCGTTCGGGGAACATCCGTTCCCACCCGATCTGGCTGAGCCGGTCGTAGACGGTCCATCGCTTGCGCGCATCGGCCGCCATGGTTTCGAGCGCGGCCGTATCGATGGACTCCCCATAGGCGAGAAGCGCGCATTGCGCGGCGAGCCGAATATCCCATCGGGGATTCTCCTCCAGCGCCCTCAGCAGCACCACGGCGGTATCACTACGGGGGACGTACGCCAGCACCCGCGCCGCGGTCTCCAGGGACATGCGCCAGCCGACGAGGCGGCCGGGCTTCGCGGCGGTCGAGATTGCCGCGCGCGCGAGCTCGGCGCGCATGGGCACGAGGAGGGAGCGGGGAAGAGAATCGGCGCAGTCGGCGGCCAATATCAACAACGGCACGGGGTCGTCCATGCTGTCGATTCTTCTCAACAGCACCAGGACCAGAGCATCCAGTTGGCGTATGACGCGTGTCAGGTACATGGCGAGCGGCCCATCGATCGCCATGTCGGCGTCGGGCGTTCCCAGATCCTCGATCACGCTGGAGGTCGCCCGTGGAGTGCCGATTCCCATGAGCGTCTTCATCGCCTGCGCCCTCAGCAGCGGCCACTCCTTCAACCGTGGGAGCAACGACGATACCTTCGCGGCGATCGCCTCCTTGGCGGCCGAGTCGGCCACGTCGCCGAACGCGCCTCCACGGGCCATATCTTCGAGCGCGCTCAACAGCAGACGCCGCCGGCCATCCATCGCCGTATCATCCGGCAGAGGATCATCGAGCGCGGCAAGTATCGTCGGGACCTCCTTCGCCGTAAAGCTGATGCCGGGCAGGGCGGCCCGGATGGTTGCGGCGACCTTCGGATCCGCGGTCCTGAGATCGCGCAGCAGGTAGGGGATCCTGTCGACGAACAGATCCGTTCCGCGCATGGAATCGATCGGAACGAACGAGCTGAAGAACCGATCGACGACGTTGCTGTGAATGTCCGGCGCCGATACCACCAGCAAGGCGCGGATCATGGAGTGCCCAACGAGAACGGTCTTGATTCTCACCAGTACATCCCCATTCCCCTTGCTGAAGATCTGTTCCTCCGCGGGACAGGCACCGATGGTATAGGTGCTCCGACTGATGGGACTCTCGAGTGCACCAATGAAATTGATTGGCCAAAGGGATTTGATCGCCGCGGTATCCTTGAGCCAGGAATATGGCGCGACCCGCATACAGGATATGCCGTAGAGAAGTGAGCTGGCCGTATCGTACGCATTCATGAAGTCGATGATTCCATCGGAAACAACGTATGATAGCGAGTCGGTTCCGAGCATCGTCCGCCAACTAGGCGGAGATGGCGTGGCCGGGACCAGGGTACTGATACCGAGACTGTCGATCGTGATGGCGCGCCAAGCGGCTTCGGCCGGGTCGATGAAGCGGAAGGATTCGACGAAGCGGTTTAGGGTCGAACTATCGCCCGTTTCCGGCATATAGGATTTCATCAAGTAGCCGCGATTGCCACGGAATACTACTCGTCCACGCACAAGATCATGTTCATAATAATTGTTCGAGAAATCATAATTGTCCGAGAAATCGAATCCCGTATAGCCCTGAACGCTCACCCGGCGGGCATATCGAGGCCCACGAGGCATCCCCTCCAATGCCATTATCCAAAGGAAGCAGCTCGAGTCATTGATGATGACATGTTCGTCATTCACTGAGTATAGCGAGATCGATAGGTTAGTGCTGCGAGACGATATTCTGATGATATCGGGCGCGTGGTCCTCGTCAAATGAGGTCCTCCCCCTGCCTGTATCGGCCGGCATCGTTATGGCGAAGCCGAACTCCGGGAGTGATATCTCCCGCCAGGAAGTGTCCGCGCCGGGCGCGAAGGCACGAGTGAAGCGGAGCGAGGGAACGCGCCGATCCTCAAGGACCGCCCCCATCCTGGCATGACCACGGTCCCCGCCGACGCCGCGATCGAGCGTCCGCGCCGGCAGCGGCGTCGGGAGCAACACCAGGAAAAGCAGCCTGATAATGAGCGCGTACCGGCGGAGGCATTCGCGGCGAAGCAGATCTCGGTGCAGCATCGGGCGACGTGGTTGCGTGGGCAATGGGAACAACGGCACCGGCAAGTATAGCACGCCGCCGCGTCCGGCAAAAGCACCGCGGAACGGAGCGGCCAACAATGTGAGCGCCCCTCCTCCGCTCGGAAGAAGGGGCGCTCGACGCTTCATCGATCTGGTGTCACCAGCGTGTGAGGATCATTACTCCTCCTCTTCCTCGAAGGCGGAGCGGCCGGCGACGACATACTTCTGGATATCCCCGGAACTGAACGCATCCTGCCCGAGCCAGATCACCGCCTCGGCCGTCCTGCCGATCCCGTTGCCCGATTTCGGCAGGTAGACCACGCAGGGATACGACGTCTGGTCATTCGGGAACCGGACTTTGAAAATCACCGCCCTGTACGAGGTGCCGGCCACGCGGTCGTCACGCTCGCCGGCGGCGGTCATCGTCACGTCCAGCCCGATGCGGCCGTGAAGCACGCTCTCGGCCAGCGATGTGGCCGCGCGGAAGCGCGCCGGCATCAACGACTCCTTCCCGAGCTTCACGAGCAGATCGTGGAGCGACCCGCGCCACTCGGGATCGGCCGCGATCTTCCCGATCACCTTGCCGTCGACCGGTTCATTGAACGTCAGAAGCCCGCCGATCGCGATCATGTGCACCGTGGGGTTATCCGACCGCTCCAGACCGCGCAGGACCGCCACAAGGCTGTCGGTCCGCGGAAGGCGGACGAGAACTCTCCCCGCGATCGCGATCGCACTCTGATCGTCGGCATCATTGCCAACCCGCGAAAGAACCCCGGCGGCCGCGCGCGCCAATACGCCGGCGTGGGGAGCCAGGCTCGCGCCCGGCACCGAATCGGCCCAGGCGAGCGCCAGCCGGAGCATCGGCACCGGATCGCGCAGACGATCGACGCCCGCGAACAGCTCAGGATAGAGCGCCGTGGTTCCCTTGATCGCATTCTCCAGAAAACCTGAGAGCATCTCGTCCACGAGCGTGTCGCTTCCCGGCGTCCGCAGATCGCGCACGGCGGCCGAGAGCGCGGAGTCCGAGCCGGCGGCGAGCAGCACGTTCAGCGCCTCGCGCCTCAGATCCGGCACGGCGGACATCGTCGGCAACAGCGGCGCGATTCCCTCGGCGATGGCCGCCTGGCCGATCGTGTCGGTATCCGCGACCAGGCCCAACAACAGCAGCCGCCGCATCCCGGTCTCGGATGCATCGTCCGGGCGCGGGCGCGACAACAGGGCGACGATGGCCGGCAGATCACGCTCGCTCGGGTTGATGCGCTTCAGCACGGCGCGTGCCTCGGAGGCAACGGCCGTGTCGCTCGAACGAGCGTCGCGCAGAATCTCCGCGGTCCTGTCGACGAACAGCTCGGTGCCGAGGGTGGAATCGTTCGGCACAACCGACCGGAAGAAGCGATCCACCGTGGCGCCGCGCATCTCCCGCTCCGGCGCCACGAGCACCGCCATCACGGCGTTGCGCCCGACGAGCATGACCCTGACGCGCATCAACCCGTGCCCCCTGGCGCGCTGGTAGATCCGATCCACGACCGGAGAGGCGCCGACCGTGAACGCGCTCCGTTCGATGAGCGAATCCGCCGGATCGGCGAAGCCCGGGAGCTGGAGATCCAGGAACGAGCTGTCGGCGAGCCATGCGTACCGGGGCAGGCGCGTGGCGGCCACCAGGTAGACCAGCGAGCTTCCGGTATCGCGCGCGTAGAGCACATGCCCCGAAGCGAACGGCGAGTCGTCGGCCGAGGCCTCGTCCGATCCGGCAATATCCACCATCGTCGGGATCGCCGGCAGCAGCGCGCTGAAGCCGAGGCTGTCGACGGCGACGGCACGCCATGTGGCCTCCCTCGGCTCGATGAACCGGACCGACTCGACGAACCGCGTGAGCGCGGCCGTGTCACCGCCCGGCGGCGCGGCGGCGACGAAGGAGTAGCCTCGGTTGCCGCGAAGCACCGTTCGCAGGCGAAGCACCATGCCGTTGGTGCCGTATGCCCACGCATCCATTCCCGGATATCCCTGCACCATCACCGAGCGGATCACTTTCCGGGAGGGGCCGGCGATCGGCAGCGATCCATCCACCACCCGCGCCAGATAGGCCGAGTCGTCGAAGACCTCCTTGTCCGCCTTGAAGTCGTAGTATCCGGCCGCCACGGAGCCGTCGTGGTTCTGCAGCACATGGAAGTTCATCACCTCCCTGACCGATTCCGGCAGTTCCACGTCGCTGGTGGCCGTGTCCCCCGGCATGGTGACCGAGAAGGCACCGTCCGGAATGGTGATCTCCCGCCAGCCGGCAATACCGCGGGCGGTCGGCTCGCCGAGGAGCGTGAACGAGGAGAAGAAGCGATCGACATCCTCGGTACGCCTGGCGGCGAACGGCACGGTGGCGCTGATGATGTAGGCCTTGCCGCCACGCACCAACACGCGCGCCCAGAGACGTCCCCCCTTCAACGCGTCCTGCTTCACCTCCAGCTCCTTTCCCGCGCCCCCTTCCACCGGCACCGGATGCTGCGCGACGAGGGAGAATCCCTTCCTCATCAGCATCCCCGTCACCATCGCGTTCAGCAGCGTCTCATCGTTGCCGGACGCGAGCGACGAGACGTTGACACCGGCGAACGAATAGTAGGTGCCGGCGCCGAGATCGGCCGAGAGCCGCAGCCCGATGCTCATGCCCGGAGCGCTCGCGAAGGGGAGCTCCACCGGCTCGGCCGGCACGTCGAGCGCGTAGCCGAGCGTCGAATCGGCGAAGTGGTGCCAGAGGAGATCGCGCTTCGGCGGAACGTAGCTCCGCGCCAGTCCGGTCCTGACCATCCGCACCGGACGCACCTGATAACCACGCGCGCGCAGCAGCGCGATCAGCCCCTCCTGGCCGACCAGATGCGCGGCCCCGACGGCGACGAACGCCGGCTCCGAGCGCATCATCGTCTCGATCCGTCCGATCATCCGATGATTCCGACGGGTCAGCATCACCTCGTTCAACGTGTCGGATTGCGATCCATCCACCATCCGGGCGATCCCCTCCAGATCCCCTTCCGCGTACATGTTCACCAGCGTGTCGAGCGAGGCGGCATCATCCTTCGATCCCGAACGGGCGTCGAGATCATCGAACGACAGACCATCGAACGTGCTCATCTGCTCGGCCACCGACTCCAGGCCGACCAGGCGGAGCCCCTCCAGGCGTGCCACGCGTCCGAGCCAGGCATCCAGAAATGCCGGCCGGTCGGCGTCGGAGACTTTCGGCTGTTTCAGGAACGCGACCATCCAGGGCTTCATGTGGCGCGCCTGCTCGATCGGCAGCCCGATCGATGCCTGCAGCTCGGTATCCAGCTCGTTGTAGCGCTCCGGCGACAACAGCTTCTTCAGATCGACGGTCGTGTCGCCGTGAAAGAGCATGCGGAACATCTCGGTGCCGAGCGAATCCATGTCCGCCTCCGGCATGAAGACGCGGCAGCTCCTGAGCGCGATCAGCACCGAGTCCGACAGATCGAACACGCGCCGGCTCTGCAGGTGCATGGTGCCGTAGAGATAGGAGCGTCCGGCGACGCCGTTGCCGGTCACCTCCCAGAGGAGCGTTTTCTCCAGACGGCCGGACGGCTGAGCTGGCAGAACCGACGGCGCCAGGAGCGCCAGAACGAGAAGAACGGCGGGCATGAGCGCGCGCCTCCGGCGCGATCGGCCGGATAGGACGAAGTCACGGAAAGACATCGAATGACGTGGTTGCGTGGGCAATACGGAAGAACTGAGTCCGCAAGTATAGCCACGACGCGGCTTCCGGCCAAAGTGCCGTTGCCTCTCCCCGATGGCTCCCACCGGCAACCGCACCATCAGTTTCG
>JBEHWX010000075.1:0-29369 GCA_048498995.1 Bacteroidota bacterium | reverse complement strand
TCCCCTGCGGCGCCCTTTGACAGACATTCGCAGCGACGTGGGCCGGGGGATCATCTCTCCCGGCCCGCGTCGTTTTCCCCCTCAGCCGATTTCCGATGATCCCCGCATGCACCACGAGCTCCCGATCTTCGTCTCCCCCGGACATCCCCTGGCCGGGGCGGTCTCCCTGGCCAACCGCGAGCTGGATGGCGCCGTGGCCGCCGTGCATGAAGGGAACGACGGTCGCGCCCGGGTATGCGCCCGCCGCGCCGTCGGAGAGTTCCTCCGGGGCCTGGCCACGGTGATCGGCGCCGACGTCGGCCCGCATGCCCTGGCCAATCTCCGGTACGTTCAGAACGACCAATCCCTCCCCCCGTCCATCCGCGCCGCGGCCGAGCGTCTTCTCGGCGGCGCGCGAAGCATCCTCGTCGGGGACGTATATTCGTCCGACCCGGTCGGCGACGCGCGGCTCGTGATCGAGCACTATCTGGCCGCCAACGGCGCCGGCTGAGCTCCCGGCTCACGAGACCCTAGAGAGACCGGCCACGCGGCGGCAATCCCGCCGGGACATGGCCCGAAGCGGCCCCCGATCGGCCTCGAAGCGGCGCCCGGCGCGCAATGTCCGTCATCTCCCCACGTCACCTCTCCGCGTCGCGCGAATGGAGTTGAAAAACTCTTCGCGATTCCGGTTTTTGCCTGGCCCTGTTGAACGTTATCAGAACGGTTGATTCCATGAACAACGCTCGCTACTCTCTGATCATACTTCTGCTTCTCCTGGTCGCGGCCGGCACGCCGTCGCTCGCCCAGAAGAAGGCCGACGAGAACCCGAACGTCGAGTGGAAGCTGCTGACGCCGGCGGTCAGCGCCGCTCCCGGAGCCTCGGCCGAGGTGAAGGTGCGCGCCAAGATCGCCAAGGGCTCCCACCTCTACTCCCTCAAGGCCTATCCGGCCGACGCGCTGGCGCCGCAGAACACGGTGATCACCGCCGGCGAGAAGGATCTCCTCTCGCTCGGCAAGGTCAGGACCCCGGCGCCGACGAAGAAGTACGACGAGAACTTCGAGATCGAGACGGAGTTCTGGGAGAACGAGGTCACCTTCACCATTCCGGTGAAGATCGCGGCCAAGGCGAAGCCGGGAGAGCAGGAAGGGTGGGTGCAGTTCTACTTCATGACCTGCAACGACCAGAGCTGCATGCCGCCGACCGAGAAGAAGCTCGCCTTCAAGGTGACCGTGGCGGCCGACAGCACCACGGCTTCGGCCGATACCGCCGCGGCCGACACCGCGGCCACCGCCTCGGCCGATACCGCCGCCGCGGCTGATTCGACGCTCGCCGCGAAGCACGATTCCGGGACCGGCAACGCGGCCATCACCGCCGCGCCTCCGACGTCGGGCGATCAGAACGGGCCGACCGACGAGTCGTCGCAGAAGCGGAAGGAGGGCTCGCTCGCCTACATCCTCTGGGCCGCCGCCGGCGGTCTGCTGGCGCTGATGACCCCCTGCGTCTTCCCGATGGTGCCGATCACCGTCTCCTTCTTCACGAAGCGGAAGCACATTTCCCGCGCCCGCTCGGTGCGCGACGCCAGCATCTACTCGCTCGGCATCATCCTCACCTTCACCGCCATCGGTTTCGTGGCCTCGCTGCTGCTCGGCCCGGCCGGACTGAACCAGATCGCGGCGCACCCGGCGATGAACCTCTTCATCGCGGCGATCTTCGTGATCCTCGCCCTGAATCTCTTCGGCATGTTCGAGATCCAGGTGCCGACCTCGCTGATCAATCGCCTGAACAAGAAGAGCATGGAGGGAGACGGCATCCTGAGCATCCTGCTGATGTCGCTGGTCTTCACGCTCACCTCGTTCACCTGCACGGTGGCGGTGGTCTCCGGCATCCTGATGTCGGTCTCCGGCGGCGACTGGCTGGTTCCCCTCTTCGCGATGCTCGCCTTCTCGACGGTCTTCGCCGCCCCCTTCTTCGTGCTGGCGCTCTTCCCGTCGCTGATGAAGTCGCTGCCGCAGTCGGGCGGATGGCTCAACGCCGTGAAGGTGGTGATGGGCTTCATCGAGACGGCCGCGGCGATCAAGTTCCTCTCGAACGCCGATCTGGTGCTCGGCTGGGGGCTGTTCACGCGCGAGTTCTTCCTCGCCATCTGGATCGCGATCGCGGTGCTGATCACCGTCTACCTGCTCGGCCGCTTCCAGCTGCCGCACGACACGCCGGTGGAGAAGGTGGGCCCGCTCAGGGCGCTGCTGGCCACGAGCTTCCTGGCGCTCGGCTTCTGGCTGCTGACCGGCCTGTTCGGCGGGCGCCTCGGCGAGGTCGACGCGCTGATTCCTCCGCAGGAGTATCCGGGGAAGGGGAACACCTCGATCCTGGCCTCCCTTTCCGGCACCCTCTCGGCCGCCCCTTCGTCCGGCTCCGACAAGGCCGCCGGCCATGGCGACTGGAACCAGGACAACTACGCGCGGGCGGTGGCCGAGGCCAAGAAGAGCGGCAAGCCGATCTTCATCGACTTCACCGGCTACACCTGCACCAACTGCCGCTGGATGGAGCTGAACATGTTCACCCGGAACGAGGTCTCCGACCTGATGCGGAACTACGTGCTGCTGCGCCTCTACACCGATCGTCCCGACTCGGTGAACCGGTGGAACCGGAAGCTCCAGATCTCGCAGTACAACACGATCGAGCTTCCCTACTACGCGCTGATCACGCCGGAGGGGAAGACGATCTCCGCCCGCGGCTGGACCCGGAACGCCGACGAATTCGTCACCTTCCTGAAGCGTGGCCTCGGCAACGGCAAGCAGGCGCTCGCCGAGCGGTAAGCAGGCGCGCTGGAACACGGCAAGATTCGGTATCGAGAGCGAGGGGAGTGCCGCGATGGCGCTCCCCTCGCGTCGTTTCAGGACTATCGCTTCGGGACGCCGAGCATGCGTGAGGCCGTGGAGGGGCGTGGAGATGCCGCGCTGGGCAGCGGGGAGATCGGAGCGGCGGATGGTGCGCGATGGAGGGATCGGGAGAGCGCGCGCGCCAGGTGCAGATCACGTCATGGTAAGGTGCGCGGAGGCCATCGATCGGATCATGGGAAGAGATTCCACTGGAAGATCCGGAGGCGTGCTTCGCCCGCGGTGGAGCCGTCCACGATCTGGTCCAGCGCGAACGGGAAGCGGGGCCCATGAGGGCGCCGACGGGGTCACGCGCACGATCGCAAGCTCCTGTCAACGCGAAGGGCCGGTCCTGACGGACCGGCCCTTGCACGAACGGGCGATGGTCGACGCGCGGCTTACTGCACGCGGGTGACCGAGAGGAGCTCGAGCTCGAAGCCGGGGATCTTCGCCGGCTTCACGCCAGCCAGCGTGAGCACGCCCTGCGGCGTGAAGTTGCCGCTGTGCAGCACCTGACGGAGGATACCCCCCTTGACGTCCACATCGTAGCTCAGCGTGAGCGTGTCGCGCACGACTTCCTGCGAGGGCTGGCCCGGAGCAACCTGCACCGAGGCGGCCACGGCGATCGCGTGGTCGGTATGCACCGAGCTCGGGTACGGTCCGGCGGCGACGGTCACCGCCTGGGTTCCCTTGTGCGAGCCGTGCATCGTGATCGTCACATCCGGGTTCACGGTTCCGAAGCCGGGGATGTCGATCGAGAGCTTCGTGTCCAGCGAATTGGAGAAGAGCGAGTTCCAGCTCATCGCGCCGGTCGTCTTCGTGTCGCTGATCTTGGCCCAGTGCGACGGCAGCGAATCGGCGTAGTTGACCACGGCGAGGAAGCGGCGGATGACCGCGTTGAGCACGTTGTACTGCAGCACCTCTCCATTGCCGGACGCGGTCCCCTGGAGATAGAGCGTATCGCGCGAGCCCACGACGGTTCCGGCCTGATCGGTGTAGGTAACCTCCTCGATCTTGGAGACGCTCGAACGGCCGCCGACGCTCAGGCCGGTCTGCAGCACGGTCCACTCCTTGATCTGACGGCTCGACTCGATACGGGCATCGAACGACGACGTCGCCGTATCGTGCTCGTAGTAAGCATAGCGGAACTTGTCGTTCTGCTTGAACTCGACGGTTGCATTCGTGTTGACCGGCGGGTTGACCGTATCGTCGTTGCCGCAACCACCGACGCCGATCAGGAGCGCGGCAAGCACCGCGCAATTGAGAAGTTTCTTCATGTCTCTATCCTACGTATACGTTGAGTGTGAGCGTTGTCGTTCGCTCCGGAGCGCGGCGATCGGGAGAGTATCACCGTGGCGCGAGTGAGAGTGCGTGTGAGAGCCAGGTGCCGGCGTGATACCGAATCAGATCTTGGCCAGATTCGTCTTCACGTTCTGCACCGCGGCCGTCAGCGCTTCCTTCTCCCGCGCCATGAGCTGGATTTCGATGATCGACTCGATACCGGTTCTCCCGAGCTTGACCGGAACGCCGATCACCACGTCGTGCAGGCCGTACTCGCCATCGAGCAGAACGGCGCAGGGGAGAATCCGGTGCTTGTCCTTGACGATCGCCTCGATCATCGAGATGATCGCCGCCGCCGGCGCGTAGTAGGCCGAGCCGGTCTTCAACAGGTTGATGATCTCCCCACCGGCTTCGCGCGTTCTCTTGAGCAGGGCGGAGATCCGCTCTTCAGGGAGAAGCTGCGACAGGGGAATTCCTGACACCGTCGCGTAATTGCACAGGGGCACCATCCCTTCCCCCTGCCCTCCGATCACGATCGCGCTCACATCCTCCACCCCCACGTTCAGCTCGGCGGCGATGAAGGAGCGGAGCCGCGTCGAGTCGAGCACGCCGGCCATGCCGATCACCCGCGACCGGTCGAAGCCGGAGGCGCGGTAGGCAACGTAGGCCATCTCGTCGAGCGGGTTGGAGACCGGGATCAGGATGCAGTTGGGTGAGTGCTTGACGATCGTCTGCGTCACGTTCCTGACGATGTCGGCGTTCTTCACCAGCAGATCGTCCCGCGTCATGCCGGGACGCCGGGTCCATCCGGCGGTGATGACGACGATGTCGGAGCCGGCGGTATCCTCGTACCGCGTGGTGCCGACGACGCGACAATCACTTTCCAGCAGTGGCGCGGCCTGCACCATGTCGAGCGCCTTTCCCCGCGCGATTCCTTCCACCACGTCGACCACGACGACTTCCCGGGCGAGCTCCTGGCTCGCGATCCGATACGCCGCCGTTGCCCCGACGTTTCCGGCACCTACGATCGTGATTTTCATTGAGACACATCACCGATTGACTTGTAACAGGAACCACGAATGTACGAATTCGTTGCAACAATCCCGGTTCCAGAACGGCGTTTTTCCCGGCTTTGTTCGCGATCGCTCCCTTTTGATGCGCTTCGGGGAGATGTCCGGCGGCCACGCGCCGATTCCCGACGCTGATCCGGAGGTCGATGTCGGAGGTCGATGCCGGACGATGATGCCACGCAACGGGAGAGATCGCGGAGGGAGAAGGGAGGAGAGATGGCGGCGGGGAAGGAGCGGGGAGAAAAACGAACGACGCCGCCGTCGCTTCGAAGCGACGGCGGCGTCGACAATGGCTGTGTGCGCCGGAGAGGGCGGATACTCGCCGCGAGATTACTCGCCGCGAGATTACTCGCCGGCGGCCACCACCGGGTAGACGCTGACCGCCTTGCGATCGCGTCCCTTCCGCTCGAAGGTCACCGTGCCGTCGATCAGGGCGAAGAGGGTATCGTCGCTGCCGATGCCGACGTTGTTGCCCGGGTGGAACTGGGTGCCACGCTGGCGGACGAGGATGCTTCCAGCGCGGACGGCCTGACCGCCGAAGCGCTTGACGCCGAGATACTGCGGATTCGAATCGCGGCCGTTGCGCGTAGAACCCGCTCCTTTCTTATGTGCCATGACGTACTATCTCCAGAGAAACGTTGTCGATTCAGGTTACGCGCGATGCTCAGGCCGAGATGCCCGTGATCTGGATCTTCGTGTACGGCTGGCGATGACCGTTCATCTTCTGATAGCCCTTGCGGCGCTTCTTGTGGAAGACGAGGACGGTCTCGCTGCGTCCGTGCTCGAGGACCTTTGCCGTCACCGTTGCTGCGCCGGTTCCAAGCTTGCCCTCGTTCTCGGTGAAGAGAACGTTCTTCAGCTCCACCATCGAGTTGATCTCGTTCGGGAGCAGCGGAACGACGATCGTGTCGTTCTCTTTGACGCGGTACTGCGACCCAGCAATGTTGACGACTGCCTGCATGATTCTATCCTGATAATCTGCTATGCGTATGCGGTAATCACGAAGAACAACAAAGATAGGGGTGCCCCCGGTTTCGTCCAACCGAAAAGTATTCCGCGTATCTGTAAGAGACTGTTTGCATGGAGGGGGCCGCCCGCCGCGGGACGGCCGGAGAAAGGAGAGGGATGTATCCCGCCATCGCTCGCGCGGAGGGATCAGTGCTCCAGCACCTTCCCGAGATAGAACTGGACACCGATATCCAGCCGGAGGCCGAAATAGCGGGGATCGGTCTCGTCGTGGTCGAAGTTGTAGATCAGGTACTGCCCCTGCGCCTCCAGCCCGATATTGTTCGTGATGAACCACTCCCCCCCGATGCCGATCGAGGCCCCGAGGCTGAAGCGGGCCACATCCTCCAGATACTCCCGGCCGTCGGACTCCCGCTTGAGCTGCGATGTGGTCCGGAGCACCATGTGCGGGGTCAGGTTCGCCACCACTCCCAGGCTCCGTCCCCCGAGCTCGAGCTCGCCGCCGAACCCGATCGTGGTGAAGGTCGATGTCTGATCGCCGAAGTAGCTCCCGATCGTCACGTCGCGCAACGCCACGCGGTCCAGATCGATCTGCGAGCGGATGCGGAATGCGTCGGTGATGTTGAACTTGGCCACCAGCCCCACGTTCGTTCCCCAGTCCGGCTCGTTATCCTTCAGGTACACGCCGGCCACGCCGGTCCTGAAGCTGATGTTCGCCTGCGCCGAGGCGGTCGCCGTGGCCGCGAGCAGGGCGGCCACCACGATCAGCGGAAGGAGCAGCGCGCGCAAGGCCGAGCCGGCGCGAAGCCGGAACCGGTGCTCGAACCGGGGCTGAAGCTGGCGCTGGTGCCGCTGCTGGGGTCCGCCGCGATGCCGACGGCGGAAGGAAGCTTTCGACGAAGCGATCGTGATCATGGCCTCATGGAACTTGCAGGAGGTTGAACGGAGTTGTAGGATCGCAAACGACAGGCCACGCGCACGGGCGCGCGGCCGATACGCCGCCCGAGGCGCGGCAGCATCGAAAAGGAACCCATGCGCATCACGGTGATCGGCTCCGGCTTCGGAGGGCTCGCGGCGGCCATACGCCTGCAGAAGAACGGCCACCAGGTCACCCTCGTCGAGAAACGGGACCAGCTCGGCGGCCGCGCCTACGTCTACCGGATCGACGGCTTCACCTTCGACGGCGGGCCGACCGTGATCACCGCCCCCTGGATGATCGAGGAGATCTTCCGGGAGTGCGGCCGGGATCCGGCCGACTACGTGGAGATGATGCCGGTCGACCCGTTCTACCGGATCTGCTTCGACGACGGCACCACCTTCGATTACAACGCCGACCAGGAGCGGATGGAGCGGCAGATCGCAGCGATCAGCCCCGGCGACGTGGAAGGATATCGCCGGTTCCTCCGGAAGACCGAGGATATCTTCGCCACCGGCTTCGGGCTGATCGATACCCCGTTTCTCTCGGTCGGCTCGATGCTCCGCGTGCTCCCGGACCTGGTGCGGCTGCGTGCGGACAAGTCGGTGTACAGCTACGTCAGCCAGTATATCCGGGACGAGCGGCTGCGGCAGATCTTCAGTTTCCACTCCCTGCTGGTGGGAGGGAATCCGTTCCAGTCCACCTCGATCTACACGCTGATCCTCCACCTGGAGAAGACCTGGGGCGTGTGGTTCGCGCGCGGGGGCACCGGCGCCGTGGTCGAGGCCTTCGGCAGGCTCTTCCGGGAGCTCGGCGGCACCATCCTGCTCGATCGGGAGGTGAAGCGGATCACCGTCGAGGAGCGCTCCCGGCGCGCCACCGGCGTCGAGCTGGCCGACGGAACGCTGATCGCATCCGACGCCGTGGTCTGCAACGGCGACGTGGCGCACACCTACCGCCATCTGCTCCCGGATCTCCGCCGCCGCAAGTATACCGATCGCCGGATCGATTCCCTGGAGTACTCGATGTCCCTGTTCGTCCTCTACTTCGGGACCGACCGGACCTACGACGATATCGCCCACCACGGCATCATCCTCGGGCCCCGCTACGAGGGGCTGCTGGACGACATCTTCCGGCGCAAGCATCTGGCCGAGGACTTCTCCCTCTATCTCCATCGTCCGACGGCCACCGACCGCTCGCTCGCCCCGGAGGGATGCGACGCGTTCTACGTCCTTTCGCCGGTGCCGCATCTCGGCTCCGGCGACGACTGGGGAAAGATCGGCCAGGCGTATCGCGACCGGATCGTCAGGCATCTGGAGGAGCGGTATCTGCCGGGGCTGTCGCGGCACATCGTGGCCGAGCACCGGATCGATCCGATCCACTTCCGGGATACGCTCAACAGTTATCTTGGCAGCGCGTTCTCGGTGGCGCCGATTCTGACGCAATCGGCCTGGATGAGACCGCACAACCGCTCGGAGGAGGTGGAGAATCTCTACTTCGTCGGGGCCGGCACCCATCCCGGGGCCGGCATCCCGGGCGTGCTCTCCTCGGCGAAGATCGTCGAGGGGCTGATCGCCTCCGGAGCCTGAACGCACAGCCGACCTACAACGACGCCGGGAGGACCATGGCCGACACCATCTTCGCGAAGATCATCAGGCGGGAGATCCCCGCGACCATCGTCTACGAGGACGACCACGTGCTGGCGTTCCGGGACATCGCGCCGCAGGCGCCGACGCACGTGATCGTGATCCCGAAAGAGGAGATCGCCACCACCAACGAGATCGCCGAGGAGCACGATGCCCTGGTCGGCCGGATGGTGCGGGTGGCGACGGAGATCGCGAAGAAGGAGGGGGTGGCCGACTCCGGCTACCGGCTGGTGATGAACTGCAACGATGACGCGGGGCAGTCGGTGTTCCACATCCACCTGCATCTGCTCGGCGGCCGACGCCTCGGCTGGCCTCCGGGGTGATTGCCGCGGCGCGAGCCGATGCGCTGCAACCGATGCGGAACGTGTCGGGCACCCCTCGTGGCCGCGCCGCCCGACGATGAGCGCGTCACGACTCCACGAATCGAACGACGAAAAACGAACGACGAAAACGACGGAGGCCTCGCCGGTTCCTGCAATGGAACGGGCGAGGCCTCGACGCATCCTGCGATTCGGCTCACGTGGATTCAGAGGGCTCCACCGGACGCGCGTCCGGGAGCGGAGTATCAGCGGCCGGCGGGAGCCTGCTGCTGGCCAGCGTTCGGCTGGGTCTGCTGCTGAGCGTTGCCGTTCGTGGCCGGGGCCTGCTGCTGACCGGCGTTCGGCTGAGCCTGCTGCGCGTTGCCGCCGGCGGCCGGAGCCGAGGCGCCACCGAGCGGAAGAGTCGGGGCCGGAGCGGTCGGGGTCGGCACCGAGGCGCCGCTGGTCACCGGAACCACCTGGCGCTGCTCGCCGCGCGGCACGAAAAACTTGTTGGCGACCAGGCAGAGAAGCGCCAGCGCCAGCGCCGCGTACGTGGTCCACTTGGCCAGGAAGTCCAGCGTGCGACGGGAACCGAAGGTGGAGCCGAGGCTCGAGCTGAGCGAGCCGAACGCGCCACCGACGCCTCCGCCCTTGCTCGGCTGCAGAAGCACCATCGCGATGAGAACGAGCGAAAGAACGACCGAAAGGACCAGAATGAACGTGAGCATGTGAGTCGACTAGCGAATGATGAAAGATTGGCGTTCTACGAAAGGCGATAAATGTACGGAACCGCCACAATCGGGCAAAGGGGGAAGTTCACGCCCCCCCGGGACAATCCGCGCCGGGCGCCCGGGGGCGTCCGCCGGACCCGAGCCGGCCCGATCCGCCCGGTCGGAGCTCCCTCGGCATCTCCCGGACGGGGCTCCCCCGAGGGTGCCGCGAGCTTGTGCGGGAGGTGAAAGAATCTTACCATTCCGCTCCTTTTCGCGGGGCTCCCCGCCGGGGCGCGCCCCGTATCTTTGCCGGCATCGTATCCACTCTCACTTCTTCTGGCCGTCATGCCCGCTTCCCCCGTGGCCAAGCGCGTCGAACAGCTCCGCGAGGCCATCAACGAGCATAATTACCGGTACTACATCCTCAACACGCCGAGCGTGAGCGACCGCGAGTTCGACGCCATGCTGGCCGAGCTGGTGGCCCTCGAGACGGAGTATCCGGAGCTGGTTTCCCCCGAGTCCCCGACGCAGCGGGTCGGCTCCGACCTGTCCGGGGGCTTCGCCGCCGTGGTGCACCGGCGCCCGATGCTCTCGCTGGCCAACACCTATACCGAGGAGGAAGTCCGCGAGTTCGACCGCCGCGTCAGGGAGCGGCTCGGCGACGAGCCCTACCGCTACACCGCGGAGATGAAGATCGACGGCGTGGCCGTCAGTCTGGTCTACGAGAACGGCCGGCTGCTCCGCGGCGCCACGCGCGGCAACGGCGAACAGGGGGATGAGATCACCGCGAACATCAAGACCATCCGGAGCATCCCGCTGAAGGTGCGCCCGGTGGAGGTCGACGGCGCGCCGCTCGGGAGCTTCGAGGTGCGCGGCGAGGTGTTCATGGAGGTGGCGGACTTCGAGGCGATGAACGCCGAGCGGGAGCTGGCCGGGGAGAAAACCTTCGCCAATCCCCGCAACTCGACCGCCGGCACCCTCAAGCTCCTCGATCCGAAGACCGTGGCCGCCCGACCGCTCCGCGCCTACCTCTATTATCTGGAGGCGGATACCCAGCCGCTGGAGTGCCAGTCGCGCAACCTCGAGCTGCTCTCGGCGCTCGGCTTCCGGGTCAATCCCACCTGGCGCATCTGCGACACGATCGACGATGTGCTGGCCTACTGCGCCGAGGTGGAGCGGAGCCGCGACGGCCTTCCGTATCAGATCGACGGCGTGGTGGTGAAGGTGGATTCGCTGGCGCAGCAGGAGCGGCTCGGCACCATCTCGAAATCCCCCCGCTGGGCCATCGCCTACAAGTTCGAGGCGCACACGGCCGAAACCAGGCTCAACGGCATCACCCTGCAGGTGGGACGCCTGGGACGGGTGACGCCGGTGGCGGAGCTCGAGCCGGTGTTCCTGGCCGGCTCCACCGTGCGCCGCGCCACGCTCAACAACGAAGACTATATCAACGACAAGGATATCCGGATCAACGACCTGGTGGTGATCGAGAAGGGGGGCGACGTGATCCCGAAGGTGAACGAGGTGGTGGTCGCCGCCCGTCCGGCCGATTCGGAGCCCTACGTCTATCCGGCCACCTGCCCCTGCCCGCTCGGCACGCCGCTGCACCGTCCGGAGGGGGAGGCCAGCCACTACTGCGAGCACGCCGAGTGCCCCTGGCAGATCCGCGGGCGCATCGAGCATTTCGCCTCCCGGGCCGCGATGGATATCGAGGGGCTCGGCGAGAAGGTGGTCGATCAGTTCGTCAACCTCGGCTGGCTCCACAACTACGCGGACATCTACGATCTGGCCGCCCGGCGCGAGGAGATCGCGGCGCTCAACCGGTGGGGGGAGCGCTCGGCCGAGAACCTGCTCAACGGCATCGAGGAGAGCAAGGCTCGCCCCTTCTTCCGGGTGATCTACGGCCTCGGCATCCGCCATGTCGGCGCGGCCGTGGCCCGCATCCTCGCCCTGGAGTTCAACACCATCGATCTGCTCCTGGCCGCGACGCTCGAGGAGCTGACGAGGGTCAACGAGATCGGCCCGCACATCGGCGAGTCGGTGGTCCGGTTCTTCTCCGACGAGGGGAACCGGGAGCTGGTGGAGCGACTCCGCCGCTCCGGCGTGGCCATGGAAGGTCCTCCCAAGCCGCCGCCGGCCGAGAGCGATTCCCCGGTGGCCGGCAAGACCTTCGTGCTCACCGGCACCCTCCCCGGATTCACCCGGGAGGAGGCCTCGCAGATCATCATGGAGCGGGGAGGGAAGGTGACCTCCAGCGTGAGCAAGAAGACCGACTTTCTCCTGGCCGGCGACGAGGCCGGCTCGAAGCTCGCCAAGGCGCAGCAGCTCGGCGTGGCCGTGATCGATGAGGCGGAGTTCCGACGGATGGTCGGGATGGAGACGGAAGGGGAGTAGCCGAGAGAGCGTCGTCAGAACATTTCCCCACCGGAGGCGGGCCGACCGACGGACCGCGCCGGGGGATCATCGTCCGTGAGAGACAGTGCGAGCCAAACAGCTTACCCTCGAAAAACCGGTCATCACCTGGACCTTCCTGGCCCCCTGGCTCCTCACGCTCGGGATCTTCTGGCTCTATCCGCTGCTCCACTCGTTCTACCTGAGCTTTACCCGCTACAGCACGCTGAGCAACGAGACCACCTGGATCGGCCTCGGCAACTATCAGCGTCTGCTCCACGACGAGGTGTTCTGGGCGGCGCTCCGGAACACGCTCATCTTCGTGGTCGGCACCATCCCCTTCACCACGATCTTCGCGCTCCTGCTGGCGGTGATGCTCAACCGGAAGATCGCCTGGCGCGGCCTCTACCGCGCCGGCTACTTCATCCCGTCGGTGACCTCGATCGTCGTCCTCTCGCTGATCTTCACCAACCTCTACGCGCGCGACGGCTACCTGAATATGCTTCTGTCGATGGTCGGGATGAGCGGCCCCTCCGACGGCTGGCTGCAGAACACCTCCACGGCGCTGCCGGCGATCATGGCGATGGACGTCTGGATCGCGATCGGCTACTACGTGGTGCTCTTCCTGGCCGCGCTGCAGACGATCCCGGCGGAGCTCTACGAGGCGGCCGACATCGACGGCGCCTCGGCCTGGACGCAGTTCACCCGCGTCACCCTCCCCGGCCTCCGGCCGATGATCCTCTTCGTGGTGGTGATCAACACCATCCGCTCCTTCCAGGTCTTCACCGAGGTCTACGTGATGACCAAGGGGGGACCGCTCAACTCCACGACCACGCTCGTCTACGAGGTCTTCGAGAACGCCTTCGACCGGGCCGACATGATGGGCTACGCATCGGCGATCGCCTACGTCGCCTTCCTCCTGATCCTGGCCGTCTCCCTGGTGCAGTTCAGGCTTCTCGGCCGGGGAGCATCCGAGCGCTGAGGAGCCGATCTCCCCGCCTCGCGATCTTCCGCCTCGCGATCTTCCGCCTCGCGATCTTCCGCCTCGCGATCTTCCGCCTCGCGATCTTCCCGCGCGGCTCGAGAGAGATCGCGCCCGGTTCGGGATCATGCCCGATTCGGGATCACGTGGAGTTCAGGATGTTGTGGCATCGGAATTGATATCACTCGGACGCCCCCTTTCTCACGCTTCCGCTCCAGTCCTTGGTTCGACCGTACAGAGGATGATACCCTACCGATGAAGCATTCATCCGCAGATCGTTCGATCTCCGCGGCCATCGCCGCGCTCGGCACGGCCGCGCTCCTCTGTCTGCCGTGCCCGGCAAGGCTGAGCGCGCAGCAGGCCGATACGATCGGCCCGACCACGGCGTTCAGCCGGGAGATCCGGTTCTCGGCGAGCCTTCGCACGGCGCCGGGGCTGGAGGCCGCCTCCGGCTTCAATCTCGACCTCTACCTCTACGGCTCCGACCGCCTGCACGACAGCCGGCATCGCTCCCTCTTCGGCGAGGAGATCGTCGGCCCGCTGACGTTTCTGCACGGCACCGTCGGCTACCAACCGAACCGGGAGCTGGCGATCGCCGACCGGGGACTGCTGGTGCTGGCCGAGGGGATCAAGACGATCGGCGGACCGTGGGGGCTCGGCGGCGCGGCCAGCTACACGCGCAACGAGCTGCCGGACGGGGAGATGGTCACCGACATCGAGGTCGGGCCGCAGACCGCCTACTGGACCAGCCAGCGCACCTATCTGCTGACGCGGCTGGCCTACCGCCGCTCGGAGCGGGAGCGGGCCGGCACGGTCGACGACTTCCTCCAGATCCGGAACCACGTCGCCTACACGCCGGCCGAGGACTGGAGCTTCACCTACACGCAGGACTTCGCGGTCCAGATCGGCCTTCGGGACTCCCCGCACACCAACACGCTCCGGATCGACAACAACTTCATCTTCTCGCTCAGCTCGCGCCTGTCGATCGGGGTGAAGGCGGGGGTGGATCTGTCGCTGTTCGTGCCGAGCCAGACCTCGCTGATCACGATCCCGATCGGGCTGCGCGCGGAGCTGTTTCCGGTGGCCTCCACGGTGGTGACCGCCGACGTTCTCTACAATCTGCCGACGATGATCGGCCAGCAGACCGGCGGCGTGGCGATCTCCGGCGGCGTCGGTTTCCGCTTCTGAAGTCCTCCGATCGGGGAAATCTCCCCGGAATCCCGACAAATCCGGCCTTTCCGCGTCGGGATCAAGAGTATGTAACCAACGATGCACGGCGGCCCGACCGCTTGACAACGGCGCGCGTGGCGCGCTATATTTGCGCCCGGTTTTAGCACTCTCCTCCGGCGAGTGCTAATAGAGAAAGCTGATCAACGTCTACACTAATCCCTTAGGAGAAAGCAACGATGAACCTCACACCGCTCCACGATCGCGTGATCGTAAAGCCCTCGGCCGCCGAGGAGAAGACCAAGGGTGGTCTGATCATTCCGGACACCGCCAAGGAGAAGCCGCAGCGTGGTGAAGTCATTGCCGTCGGCCCGGGCAAGGTGACCGAGGATGGCAAGACGGTGACCCCGGCGGTGAAGGTCGGCGACAGCGTTCTGTACGGCAAGTACTCGGGCACCGAGGTGACGATCGACGAGGTCGACTACCTGATCATGCGCGAGTCGGACATCTTCGCCATCTGCGCGTAAGAGACTTCTCCCCGAGGCCGATCGCTCCCTTGCGGCCGATCGTTCAACTGAAGATTGCATTCAACCAATAACGCATAGAAGTACTGACCATGGCAGCGAAACTGATCGAATTTGATACCGACGCCCGTGCCGCCCTCAAGCGTGGCGTGGACCAGCTGGCGAACGCCGTGAAGGTGACCCTCGGCCCGAAGGGGCGCAATGTGGTCATCGACAAGAAGTTCGGCGCCCCGACCGTGACCAAGGACGGCGTGACCGTCGCCAAGGAGATCGAGCTCGAGGATCCGATCGAGAACATGGGCGCCCAGATGGTCCGCGAGGTTGCCTCGAAGACCAGCGACGTGGCCGGTGACGGCACCACGACGGCGACGGTTCTGGCCCAGGCGATCATCCGCGAGGGTCTGAAGAACGTCACCGCCGGCGCCAACCCGATGGATCTGAAGCGCGGCATCGACCTGGCCGTCACGAAGGTCGTCGAGGGGCTGCGCGAGCTCTCGCGCGAGGTCGAGGGAACCAAGGAGATCGCCCAGGTCGGCACGATCTCGGCCAACAACGACGTCGCCATCGGCACCCTGATCGCCGACGCGATGGAGAAGGTGGGCAAGGACGGCGTGATCACCGTCGAGGAGGCCCGCGGCACCGAGACGACGATGGACGTGGTCGAGGGCATGCAGTTCGACCGCGGCTACCTCTCGCCGTACTTCGTGACCGATACCGACGCCATGGAGGCGGTGCTCGAGGATCCGTACATCCTGATCCACGACAAGAAGGTCGGCTCGATGAAGGACCTGCTCCCGGTGCTGGAGAAGGTGGCCCAGGCCGGCCGTTCGATCCTGATCATCGCCGAGGATGTCGAGGGTGAGGCTCTGGCCACGCTCGTCGTCAACAAGCTCCGCGGCACGCTCCGCGTCGCGGCCGTCAAGGCCCCGGGCTTCGGCGATCGTCGCAAGGCGATGCTCGAGGATATCGCCGTCCTCACCGGCGGCACGGTCATCAGCGAGGAGAAGGGCTACAAGCTCGACGCCGCCACGCCGGAGTACCTCGGCCGCGCCAAGCGCGTCGTGATCGACAAGGACAACACGACGGTGATCGAGGGTGCCGGCAGCAGCGATGAGATCAAGCGCCGCATCAACGAGATCCGCTCGCAGATCGAGAAGACCACCTCCGACTACGACCGCGAGAAGCTCCAGGAGCGCCTGGCCAAGCTCTCCGGCGGCGTTGCCGTGATCAAGATCGGCGCGGCCACCGAGGTCGAGATGAAGGAGAAGAAGGCCCGCGTCGAGGACGCCCTGCATGCCACCCGCGCCGCGGTCGAGGAGGGCATCGTTCCGGGCGGCGGCGTTGCCTACGTCCGCACGATCAGCAAGCTCGACGGCCTCACCGGCGAGAACACCGATCAGAACATCGGCGTCTCGATCATCCGCCGCGCGCTCGAGGAGCCGATCCGCCAGATCGTCACCAACGCCGGCCTCGAGGGCTCGGTCATCGTCGCCAAGATCAAGGAGGCGAAGGATGACTACGGCTACAACGCCTACAACGACGAGTTCACGAACCTGCTGTCGGCCGGCGTGATCGATCCGACGAAGGTCTCCCGCGTCGCCCTGGAGAACGCCGCCTCGGTGGCCGGCCTCCTGATCACGACCGAGACGACGATCGTCGAGAAGAAGGAAGAGAAGCCGGCTCCGGCCATGCCGGGCGCTGGTGGCATGGGTGACATGTACTGATCCCACGCCCGCCAGGGTTTCGACCGGGGGCTCCCCCCCGCAGACGATCGAATGCCCGTTCCGCTTCACGCGGAACGGGCATTCTTCGTTGAAGCCACGATCGAGCGATCTCGCCGCGCCGTCCGATATCCTTATCGACGCGGGGCGCTCGCGATCACCAGGTCCAGAGCGCGGTCACGATCGGGATCGGAAGCACCGCGGCGCCAGCCCCGCCGTCGACCTTCAGCGCCAGCGCCAGCCCCACGTCGATCGCCAGACGCTCGCCGAAGTAGCGGAGCGCGATTCCCCCCGGCTGGTAGCCGGCATCCTGCAGAAGCGCCACCTCGCCGACGATCTTCCAATGCCGCGCGAAGCGATGATCGCCGCCGATCGCCAGCACCGCCGCCCGCCGATCGTACCGCTCCCCCTCGACCGGCGAATGGGAGCGGAGCGTATAGCCGACGGAGACCGTGGCGCGGCCGTCGTCATCGCCATAGCTCGCCGTGCCGTAGAGGAGCATCAGCCGGACCACGGAGGTGCTGGTCCGGCTGTAGGCGGCATGCAGCCCGACGGCGCTCCGGAGGTATCCCTCGGTATACCACTCGTACTTGCCGCCGACGGTCGCGGCCACCGTCCCCGTGGGGGACGTGGGAGCGTAGAGCACGCCACCGATCGCCGAGAGCCGATCGGTGAGCCCGACCCCGGCAAGCACTCCGGCCACGTCGTAGACGCCGACGAATCCCTTCCCCCGTCCTATCGAACGGGCGTTCGGCAGCACGATCTCCCGGTACGGCGTCGGATCCTCGAGCGCCGGCTCGATCTCCACGAGCAGAAGCTCCCCACCGGAACCGGCCACCGGAGGCTCCGGCACCGACAGCTCGGCGGGACGGGGCGCTCTCGGCGCCACCTCCGCGATCTCCGGCGGCGGGGGCGCCGGGGTATCCGGCCTGGCCGGCGGCGGCACCGGCCTCACCCGAGGGGTCGGACGCTTCGGCGCCGGCCTTGCCGGACGCGAGGCCAGGGGAGGGGGGGCCGGCACCACCCGCACCACGGCCGTATCGGCCACGATGAAGTTGGTGAGCCCGCCGGCCGGCTGATCGCGCCGCAGGTAGACCAGGATCGGCATCCTGACCAGTCCGGGCGCGCGCGCCGTGTGGCAGACGTCGTAGAAATATTCGGTGTAGCCGGAGATCCTGAGCGGCAGCCGCCCCCCGGTGAGCCGGATCGTGAAATCGCGCGACGGGCTGGCGATCGAATCGATCACGAAGCTTCCACCCCGGCTGTAGACCGAGAAGGCCTTGCAGCGCCGCTCCCCGACCCGCATCAGCCCGAAGCTCTCCTGGGTGACGTTCCAGACGTCGCTCAGCTCGTAGTTGAGATAGCGGATGTTGTCGTGGCAGTCCTGTACTCTCAGCCGGAGGGAGATCTGCCGGCTCTGCGTCTTGACCAGCACGAGGAAGGTGGCGGTCTTGGGACAGCGGAACACGCTCGGGCCGCTGACGATCCGGAAGTCCCGCGTCTCGATGCCGGTGCGGAAGGGGAGGGAGCGATCTCCCTGCAGGAACTGGATGGAGGAGATGCCGTTGCGCGCGCTGATCGTCACCACGTTCATCCCGGAGTAGAGCTCGTCCGGATAGGTGGAGATCGGCGACTGGCCGCGGAGGCTCGCCGGCAGCAGCAGAAGAAGAAGCAGGAGGGCGCAGGCCCGGAGCGGAATCATCCCCGTTCGGACGGTGGCCCGGACCACCGTCTGGACCGCCGCGCGCGCGCGCCGGATCGGGGACTCAGAAGGTATAGCCGGCTCCGAGGAGAACCGTCTGAAGATTGAGCGTGTTCCGTCCGAACAGACGGACGGAGTAGCGCCCGTCGAGCGAGATGTTGTTCGTGATATGGACAAAGGCTCCGGCACCGATTGCGAAATAGGTCTCCCTGTCGATCGTGCTGAATCGCCCGGTGCCGCCATCGGAGCGGGCGAGCTCATCGGCACTGCCGGAGGCCCCGGCATAGAAGGGGCGCGCCGGCTGCGTGACGTCCGCGGTGGAGATCACGCCCCCCGCGGTCACGAAGATCCCGGTCCCCTCCACGCGCGACAGCCCGAGCTCCAGGCCGTAGAGGACCTCATCCTCCGGCTCCTCGTCCCGGAAGTTGTATCCGGCCATCCCCTTCATCCAGATCTGCTTGTAGGTGAAGCCGAAGTTGAACGTGCTCGTCCACTGGAAGAACCCGTCGCTGAGGAACGTCGGATGCTCCGGATCGTCGTAGATCCCCCGGTGGAACCCGGAGGGGATCTTCACCATGGTGCTGATCGAGGTGACCAGCTTCTGCCGGCTGAGCTGATAGGTCGCGCCGAGGCCGAAGTAGACCGGCGTGAAGATACTCCGCGACGGGAAGCGCTCCTCGCTGGAGAGCGAGAAATATCCGATCGGCACGTCGAGATTCAGCTCCAGGCCGTCGATCAGCCCGTAGTCGGCCGTCACGCCGAAGAGCCCGGCAGAAAAGACCGTGCCGACGGTATCGAACAGCCGCACGTCCCCATCGGTCCGGTAGAAGCTGCTGGTGCGCCCCCAGCCGCCGTAGACATGCACGATGCCCTTGCCGGGCTCGAACGTGAAGAGCCCCTCGGAGGTTGCGTGCCCGGCCTTCGGAAGGCCGTCGGCGCTGGCGTGGCCGGCCGTCAGCAGGAGCAGAAGCGGGAGAAGCAGGAGCGATCCGGCGAGGAGTCCGGAAAGCCGTCCGTTCGTTCTGAGGATGCTCATCGCGCGTTCGATTGAAATACTGGGTGTTCGCCGGCTCGTGGGAGAGGATCCGCCCTCCACCTTCCGGTCCGGCCGCCGCTCGCTCGATGGGAGGAGCCGGCTCCGGCGGGAAGGGCCGAAACGACGGAGGGCCGGTCGCCCCAGCCCTCCGAGAATGATGCCGCCGCCGGACCGGTCAGAAACCGGTCTCGATGCCGTAGTAGATGCCGTAGTTGCTGCTCCCCCCGGTGCTCTGCTGCGTCACGTTGTAGAGCGTCGAGCCGCCGACGCCGAGGGTGAAGGTCACGGTCTTCGACGGGCTGTAGGCCGCGTAGGCGCGAACGCCGCCGACCACCGCCGCGTCCGCGCCGCCGAAGGCGAGCCGGCCGCAGAGATCGATGTCGTTCGTCACCCGGATGCGGTGATCGTAGAAGACCGCGCCGTAGGTGATCTGCTGCTCGAGTCGCTGCTCGACCAGCGTGGTCCGGTA
The DNA here is from genome assembly GCA_048498995.1 of Bacteroidota bacterium. Lineage (GTDB taxonomy): Bacteria > Bacteroidota > Ignavibacteria > OLB7 > OLB7 > JBEHWX01. Next base: position 9,630 of record JBEHWX010000075.1, on the reverse strand, counting down.
GCTCGGGCCGCCCCCCTGCGGCGACTGGCGCGTCTCGACCGATACCGGGAGCATCCCGCGCGACGGATCGAACTCGCCGATCGGGAGCATCACGTCGGAGGGGGAGGAATAGCCGAGTCCGGTGCCGATCGGGCGATCCGGAAGACGGGCGATGTCCGAGCCGTTCTTGTTGTTGAGCTCCGAGCGCTTGGCGAAGGCGGAGCCGGTCGGATCGGAGGAGCCGGTCGGCGTGTAGCTGATCACGCTCTTGACCTGCTCGAAGGCGGCGGCCCCCATCTCGATGCCGATCCGGTCGCTCTGGCTCACGCTCACCGCGAAGTAGTAGGAGTTCTGCAGAAGCGCCGTCGCCGACTTGGCCTTCGAGACCTGTCCGGCGCCGAGCGTGACGCCGACAGTCAGCAGGCGGGCGTCGTTGGAGCCGGTCACCGCCTGCAGCGGATCCTGATGGGTGAGCGCGGCGAGCATCGGATCGTTCCGCTCTCCGATCGGCTCGGAGGCGGCCAGAATCCCGCCGAACGCGTCGACATCGCGCGGCTTCAGAAGAGTCTGCATGTCGCTTCGGATCAGTCCGCTCCGCTCGAACACTCCCTGCTGAACGCTCAGCTCGGCCGGAAGGCTGATGGAGTTGGAGGCGAATGTGGCGTCGAGATCCGATCCCTCGGCCGAATGCCGAGCGCGGCCATTGCGGGCCTCATCGTCCGAGCCGAGCGCCGTGCCGTTGAGCGATGCGCTACCGGCACCGCTCCGTCCGGCATCGCTCGGGATCGGGGCGATCGACGCGGCAAGCGCCGGACCGCCGGAGGCCGGGGAGGAGGTTCCGGAAACATCGGCGCCCGAGCCGGCGCGCTCGTTACCGGAAGCATTCGTCGAGGAGGATCCGCCATCGGAGAGGCGCGAGCCGGCATTCCCGGAGCGATCCGAGGTCCGGACGCGGCCATCGACGCCGGAGGCCGGCGAGGACATCGCGATCTTGCCATCGACGCCGGGGGCCTTGACCGCTCCCCGGAAGAGCTCCGGACCGAACGGGATCGCCACCGCCATGATCACGGCAACGACGCCGGCCATGCGGTAGGGGGCCCAGACGGCGCGGCGACGCTTCTCCTCGACCACCGGCTGACGGTCGCCGAGCCTCGCCGTGGCGAAGCTGGCTCCGACGGCCAGACGAACCGTTTCCGACAGGCTCTCCGGCGGGGTAAGATGAAGCGCGTCGTCCTGAATCGCCGAACGGAGATCGAGGATCTGGCGCAGCTCCTCACGATAGTGCGGCGAGTGGTCCAGGAGGGCCCTGAACTGCTCGAGCTCCTGATCGTTGAGCGAACCGTTGAGATATTTATTAAGGAATCGTTCGAATTCCATTGTCGTAGACCACCGGATAGAGAAGCGTGCGCAGCATCTTCCGAGCGCGGAAAATTCTGATCTTCACCGTTGCGATTGAGGCTCCCGTGATGTCGGCGATCTCCTGATAGGAGTAGCCATCGTACTCGTACAACACGATCGCCTCCCGGTAATCCATGGGAAGTCGGTTGAGAGCGGCAGCGACCTGATCATGGAGGGCGACGTCCTTCACCTTCGCGGGTGTCTCATTGGCAACGGATGTCTCGAACGGAACGGTGAACTTCTTGTTTCGCCGCATGTTCAGACAGACGTTCCGAATGATGGTGAAGAACCAGACCATGAAGTTCCGACCATCGTAGCTGTGACGATGCTCATACAGCCGGGTAAACGCCTCCTGAAAGGCGTCGTGCGCCACATCCTCGTCGAGCAGGACCCGCATGCAGTACATGTAGACCTTGCGCTCGTAACGACGGAAGAGCTCGTTGAATGCCTCGATATTGCCGTTCTGGGTCAGGCAAAAGAGGTCGTCGTCTGATAGGCTCGTATTTCGCATCGCCGGTTTCGGTTTCATCACTCTCAACATACACAAGAGGTAGGAAATGGTTACTCGGCATGCAAGTGAATATGCCCGCCACACTCCCAGGACCCGCCGCGAGGCACCGACCTTGCATATCGGGTGGGGGGGATCTATCTTCGCTGGCTTATTATGAAAAAGAACAACGCACAACCGACGGCGAAGACGACGACGCTGCTGACCTATCCCGTTCTCCCCCTCCGCGATGTCGTGGTCTTCCCGAACATGATCTTCCCGGTTCTGGTCGGGCGGGATTCGTCGCTGCGGGCGGCGGCCGAGGCCCTGAGCCGCGACAAGTACATCTTCCTTGTCGCCCAGAAAAGCTCCTCGGTGGACGATCCGAAGGCCGAGGATCTCTTCGGCGCCGGAACCGTCGCCAAGATTGTCCAGATGCTCCGCCTCCCGAACGGGCTGATGAAGATCCTCGTCGAGGGAGAATCCCCCGGATTCGTCCGCCGGCTCTCCAACGCCACCGGCTATCTGGAGGCGGAGGTCGAGGTGGTGACCACCCCCATCCCGAACGACAAGAAAATGCAGGCGCTCCTGCGCCAGTGCTCCGATCTGTTCCAGGAATACATCCGGATGCATCGCGAGCTGCCGCAGGAGATGCTCATCGCCTTCGACAACATCGACGATCCGGTCCGGCGGCTCTACTTCATCGCCGCCAGCCTGATCAGCAAGTCGGAAGTGAAGCAGCGCATCCTGGAGATCCCCGAGCTCAAGAGCCAGTACCTGGAGCTGATCAAGATCCTCAAGGAGGAGATCGAGGTCCTGAAGCTCGAGCAGGAAATCGACACCAAGGTGCAGGACACGATCCAGAAGTCGCAGCGGCAGTTCCTGATTCAGGAGCAGATCCGCGCGCTTCAGACCGAGCTCGAGGAGGAGGGGGAGATGTCCCCGGAGCTCGCCAAGATCGCCGAGGGGATCCGGGAGGCGAAGATGCCGGCCGATGTGGAGGGGCGCGCCTACGAGGAGCTCGAAAAGCTCCGGAAAACCCCGATGATGTCCCCGGAGTTCGCCGTCAACCGGAACTATCTGGAATGGCTCACCTCGGTCCCCTGGTCGAAGAAGACCGATGACCACCTGAACATCAACCATGTCAAGGAGGTCCTCGACGAGGACCATTTCGGCCTGGAGCGCCCCAAGGAGCGGATCCTGGAGCATATCGCCGTGCTGAACCTGGTCAAGGAGATGCGCGGCCAGATCCTCTGCCTGGCCGGCCCTCCCGGCGTCGGCAAGACCTCGCTCGGCCGGTCGATCGCCCGCGCGCTGGGGCGGAAGTTCGTTCGCGTCTCGCTCGGCGGCGTCCGCGACGAGGCGGAGATCCGCGGCCATCGCCGGACCTACATCGGCTCGATGCCCGGCAAGATCATCCAGTCGATGAAGCGCGCCGGCGTGGTCAACCCGGTGATGCTCCTGGACGAGATCGACAAGATGAGCGCGGATTTCCGCGGAGATCCCTCCTCGGCCATGCTCGAGGTGCTCGATCCGGAGCAGAATTCGACCTTCAACGATCACTACCTGGAGGTCGACTACGACCTGTCGCAGGTACTGTTCATCACGACGGCCAACGTCCTCTACAATATCCCCCTGCCGCTGCAGGACCGGATGGAGATCATCGAGCTCAACGGCTATCTGGAGCACGACAAGCTCGAGATCGCCAAGCGGCACATCCTGCCGAAGCAGATGAAGGAGCACGGGCTGGAGAAGTACCCGCTCACCTTCACCGACGAGGCGTTGATGAAGGTGATCCGGGAGTACACCTCGGAGGCCGGCGTCAGAAACCTCGAGCGGGAGATCGCGGCCCTCTGCCGGAAGATCGCCAAGGAGATCGTCGAGAAGCAGGCCCCCTCGGCCAAGCCCAACGGCACCTCGAACGGCGCTCCGAACGGTACCGCCAACGGCACGGCCCGCCGCGGACGGCATCAGCCGGCCGTGCGCCATCAGATCGATCCGCTGACGGTGACCGCGGAGCTGGTGGAGACCTATCTGAAGGCCCCCCGCTACCGGAACCGGGTCGGCGAGCAGGAGGATATGGTCGGCGCGGCCACGGGGCTGGCCTGGACCTCGGTCGGCGGCGACACGCTCACCGTGGAGGTCTCGATCGTCCCCGGCACCGAGCGGCTCACCCTGACCGGACAGCTCGGCGACGTGATGAAGGAGTCGGTCTCGGCGGCCGTCACCTACATCCGCGCCAACGCCGAGGCGCTCGACGTTCCGAAGGAGTTCTACAAGGGGAAGGAGATCCACGTCCACGTGCCCGAGGGAGCGATCCCGAAGGACGGACCGTCGGCCGGCATCACGATGGCGATCGCGGTGATCTCCGCGGCCGCCGGACGGCCGGTCCGCTCCGACGTGGCGATGACCGGCGAGATCACGCTGCGCGGCCGTATCCTGCCGATCGGCGGGCTGACCGAGAAGCTCCTGGCCGCGCGTCGGGTGAACGTCAGGACCGTGATCATCCCGAAGGACAACCTGAAGGATCTGGGTGATATCCCGGATCGGGTGAAGGAAGGGTTGGAGATCATCCCGGTCGACACGCTTCTGGAGGCGGCGCCTCACATCTTCCGCTCAACCGGGGAGCGGAAGGGGCGGAAGTCCACCTCCAACGGCGGCGCCAAGAAGCCGACGCGCGGGGCGGCCAGGCCGAAGCGGCGAACGGTCTGATGTTTCGTGGCGATCCGGGCTTAAACTTCCCCCTGGCGGTAGAGTCATAGCCTTGATTGAAAAATGAACGCGCTCCGGACGGGGCGGCATGTCGCACCCGGGGGAGCCGCATCGGCGGACTCTCCCACGGCATCCGCCCGGCAGCATGCGACCCAGACGGCATGCAACGGCTCCGGGATTGTGTATATTCTTCCGCGAAACGATCGACTACGGGATTGTACGAGATATGAGACTGGATTTCCTTCGCTCGTTCATGGTGGCCTTCGCCAGCCTGCTGCTGCTGGTCGGGTCGGTCCATGCCCAGGATGACGGCGCCATCATGGATCGCCTCGGGCTCTCCGAGGCTCAAAAGGATCAGCTCCGGGATCTGCGCGAGAAATTCCGCGCCGAGACCGAGCAGCTCCGCGCCGAGATCCGCCGCCTTCTCCAGGAGGAGAAGCAGCTCAAGAGCGCCACGCCGCCGAACGAGACGGTGCTCCGCTCCAAGCTGAAGGAACGGGCCGACAAGGAGATCGAGCTTTCGCTGGCGCTCACCCGCTTCAACGACCGCGTGGAGGCGATTCTGACCCCCGCGCAGCGGAAGGAGCTCGAGAAGATGCGCACCGAAAAACGACACTGACGCCCGGCCAGACATTGTCCGATCGTTACGAATGTGGGGGAGAGCCCGGCTCCGCGACACCGCGAGCGCCGCTCTCCCCTTCTCGTACCCGGCACCCGACGCCCCCGGTCCCGACCCGCGGCTCAACCCGTGGTCCCGCTCCGACATCCCGATGAACGCCCCGATACCCATTGACCAGCGCAGGACACTCATGACAAGAATCACCCAATTGGCGCCGGCCGAGCTGGCGGAATTCCGCGAGAATCATCCGAACGCGGTCATCATCGATGTCCGCGAGGCATGGGAGCACGAGATCGTCGCGCTCGACGACGCGCTGCTGCTCCCGCTCGGCTCGGTCGCGCTCCGCGCCGAGGAGGAGCTGCCGGATCGCGCGGCCCCGATCATCGTCTACTGCCATCATGGCATCCGGTCGCTTCAGGCCTGCGCGGTGCTCAACGCGCTCGGCTACGGTCCCCTCTACAACCTGAGCGGCGGCATCGACCGCTACAGCGCCGAGGTCGATCCGAGCCTGCCGACCTACTGAGCCGGCAGCTCATCCTACCGAGCCGACACTTCATCCGCTACTTGAAGCGCTCCCGGGAAGGACCTTTCCCGGTCGTGACCGAGTCCGTAAGTTGCCGCCGATATGCGGCAACAACTTCGACAGCTCTCGGGTGATACAGCCATCTACGGCGTCACCACGATCGTCCAGCGCTTCCTCTCCTTCCTCCTCACGCCCTTCTACACCCATTTCCTCCTTCCGAAGGAGTATGGTGTTCAGGCAACGATCTATTCGGTCATCGCCTTCGTCATGATCATCGCGAACGCGGGGATGGAGGCGGCGTACTTCAAATACTATTCGACGGCGGAGAACGAGCTGGAGAAACGGCGGGCGTTCTGGAACGCCGCGGGGATCAACTGGATCGTCGCCGCGATCATCGCCGGCGCCGTCATCCTGCTGCCGGGCGCGTTCAACCGGGCCGCGTTCTTCAACCTCCCGATCTCCCAGTTCGATCTGATCCGCCTTACCGGCGCCATCATCTTCTTCGATTCGGCCTCGATGGTGACGATGGGGCTCCTCCGGATGGACCGCCGGCCGAAGGTGTTCGGCGGGATCAAGGTGGCGGCGATCGTGGTGAACGTGGCGCTGAACATCTGGTTCGTGGCCGGGCTGAGGATGGGGGTCACCGGCGTCCTCCTGGCCGGACTGATCCAGTCGGCCGTGCAGTTCCTGCTGACGCTTCCGTTCGCCGCGCGGATGCTCCCGGTCGCGCTCGACCGGCAGACCGCCCGGCACCTGCTCCAGTTCGGCCTGCCGACGATCGGATCCGGACTGGCGCTGATCGCGCTTCAGGTGATCGACCGCCCGATCATGAGCAACCTCGCCGGCTACACCGCGGCCGGGCTCTACCAGGCCAACTACCGGCTCGGCATCGTGATGATGATGTTCGTCTCGATGTTCGAGTTCGCGTGGCGTCCCTTCTTCCTGCAGCAGGCATCCAAGCCGAACGCCAAGCAGCTCTTCGCCCGCGTGTTCACCTACTTCAACCTGGCCGCCGGCGCCATCTTTCTCCTCTTCTCCTTCTACATCGTCAACCTGGCCGAGCTGCCGATTCCCTTCCGGCATGGCAAGACGATCATCGATCCGAGCTACTGGAGCGGGCTCGGGATCGTGCCGGTGGTACTGGCCGCCTACATCTTCAACGGCTGGTACACGAACTTCATTACCGGCATCTACATCGAGAAGAAGACGAAGGCGCTCCCCTGGATCACCGGTGTCGGCGCCGCCACCGAGGCGATTCTCTGCTTTCTGCTGATCCCGATGATCGGCATCGCCGGCGGAGCGTGGGCCACGCTCGCGGCCTACGTCGCCATGGCGGTCACCCTCTATCTCTACATCCGGCGCCGGTACCCGATCAGGTATGAATGGGGGAGGGTGGCCAAGATCGCCGTCGGCGTGGGGGCCGTCTGGGCCGGGAACCTGCTGCTGACCGATTTCGCCGACCGCTCGCTCCGCGCCGGGCTGATCCGCCTCGGGCTGCTCGGGCTCTACGTGGTCTGGCTCTTCGTCGGAGGCTTCTTCGATCCGGTCGAGCGGCGCGAGCTCGGACGCTTCCTTCCGTTCCTCCGACGCGCGGAGCAGTCATGAACTTCTGGGCCCGTCGTCCGATCGGCGTCAACCTTCTCGGGGCGCTCCTGGTGATCGCCTCGACGGCGGGACTCGGTCTGCTGGGGATCGCCCAGGGGTATCCGTCGTACTGGTGGTGGGAGCTGTTCCTCTACGGCTCGCTGCTGGTGGCCTCGCTGGCGATCGCGCGCTGGTACGACCGGCTCCCCGCCGCCTGGATCGGGCTGGCCCCGCATCGCTGGATGGGACGGGAGCTGGGGCAGGGAGCCCTTCTCGGCCTCGGCATGGCGACGATCGCCTGGGCGCCGATCGCGCTCGTCGGCACCGTGAAGGTAGACACGTTCACTCCCCCGCTGGCATGGCCCGTCGCGATCCCCTACTTCATCGCGCTGGCGGCGGGGGAGGAGATTCTCTTCCGCGGCTACCTGTTCCAGCGCTTCATGGAGATCGTGGGCCCGGTGGCCTCCACGCTCATCGTCTCCATCCTCTTCTCGCTCCTCCACTTCATCGATGGGAGGGAGGCCACGACGATCAGCGCGCTGAACGTGATGCTGGCCGGCGTGCTCTTCACCCTCGCCTATCTCAAGACCGGCTCGCTCTGGCTCCCGATCGCGATGCACGCCGCATGGAATCTGGCCATCGGCAACCTGTTCGGCATGCCGGTGAGCGGCACCAGCTTCGGCCCCGCGATCCTCCGGACCATCCCGGAGGGGGCGCGCTTCTTCACCGGCGGCGCGTTCGGTCCGGAGGGGAGCCTGACGGCGACCGCCGCGCTCGGCGCCGGACTGGCCCTCCTTGCACTGAGCGATCGCATCACCCTTTCCCCCTACGTTCACGCGAGCATTTTCCGCGCGGTATACCGCCGGGAGCAGTTGCGAATCGATGCCTCGAAGGAGAGATTGGGGTCGGACACCCGCCCGGCTTCGTGACCGCTTGTAAGCGGGCAAACCGGAGAGGTCGGGTCGTGTCGAACCTGCTGCATGAAGACGCTCAATTCCCCGTCCTCAGTGGCATCGTGTTTTCGGAGTAAGTCTATGAATCGAGCAGTGAGAGCATCCGTTCTGGTCATCGCCGTGATGGCGGCGCTTCTGGCTCCACGGGGCGCCAGCGCGCAGTGGGTGCTGCTCGACGCCGATGCGGACGCATTGGTGCGCCGCGGCGTCGACGCGATGTACAACCTGCGCTACAGCGAGGCGGACACCATCTTCGGGGTGCTCGCCCGCGATTATCCCGATCATCCCGCCGGCTATTTCCTCCTGGCCCTGGTCGACTGGTGGCGGATCATCCCGAACATCGACGTCGACTCGAAGGTGAAGCGCTACTCCGCCTCCTTCAACGAGCGGATCGACAAGGTGATCGACGTGGCCGACAAGCGGCTGGACGACAACCCGGCCGACATCGTGGGGCTATTCTTCAAGGGGGCGGCGCTCGGCTACCGCGCCCGGCTCACCGTCTACAAGAACTTCAACTCGACCGCGCTCCTCGACTGGGTGTCGGCGGCGCTCGACGGCTACGAGGCCTACAAGATCATCCTCGAGTGTCAGAAGCTGGCGCCGAGCAACAGCGACGTGCTCCTCGGCTCCGGGCTCTACAACTACATGGCGGTCTATCTGCCGGAGCACTATCCGTCGGCCAAACCATATCTCGGATTTCTCCCCCCGGGGGACCGGCAGCTCGGCATTCAGATGCTGAGGATCTCGGCCAATCGCGCGCAGTACGCCGGCACCGAGGCGAAGTATTCGCTCCTGGAGATCCTCTCCAACATGGAGAAGGATTACAGCAGCGGCCTGCAGGTGGCGCAGGAGCTCGTGGCGAAGTATCCGGGCAACCCGGTGTTCCAGCGCTATCTGGCGAAGAACTACTACATGATCCGGGACTTCCAGAACGCCGACTCCACCTGGAGCGAGATCCTCCGGCGCGTCAAGCGTCGCGAGAACGGCTACGAGCTCACGCTCGCGCGCCAGGGGCTTTATTATCTGGGAGATATCCGGCTCCAGGAGGGACACTACCAGGACGCGATATCGCTGCTGAACGAGTGCATCGAGCAGAGCGGCCGCCTCGGCGATCCGGAGTCGAGCTGGGGAGTCTGGGCCAACCTGAAGCTCGGCTATGCCTACGACATGCTGAAGCAGCGGGGGGAGGCGATGCGGCAGTACAAGAAGGTGCTCTCGATGGACGACTTCAACGGCTCGCGCGACAACGCGCGGAAGTACCTGGCCCAGCCCTACAAGTAGGCCTACAAGTAACCGGAGCGATCGGCTTCCGGCCGAGCCGGTCGGCTCTCCCGGCGGGGCAGCAACGACGAAGGGGCGTGCGCACTGCCGCGGG
>JBEHWX010000074.1:0-29800 GCA_048498995.1 Bacteroidota bacterium | reverse complement strand
CTGGGGCCGAAGCGGCCTGGGGCCGAAGCGGCTTGGGGCCGAAGCGGCTTGGGACCGATGCGGCTTGGGGCCGAAGCGGCCCGGGGGTCGAAAGCAGAACGGGCGCCCATCCGGCAGGATGGCGCCCGTTTGCGTGTCTGGTTTCGATCGGAGCCGGCTGAGAGGATCGGCCGGCTCTGGAGGCCGACCTATCGCGCGCTGAACGAGCCCACCCGTCCGGCGATCCGGAGTCGGTTGGTAGCTCGCGCCAGCGCCGCCTCGGCCCGCGTCACGTCGATCCCGCTCTCGCGGCTGGCGTGCCCTTCGCGGATCCGCTCCTCGGCGCGGACGCGCGCGCGCTCGGCGCGGTCGACGTCGATTGCGGAGGAGGCCTCGATCGTCTCGGCGATCACCGAGAGACGGTTGTGATTCATCTCGATGAAGCCGCCCGAGGTGGCGAAGCGATGCTCCCGCTCCTCGGCGTCGACGAGGCGGATATCCCCCACCTCGAGCTCCGTGATGATCGGCGCGTGATTGTAGAGGACCTGGAACGGACCGAGCACGCCGGGGAGCGTGATCGCCACCGCTTCCCCCTCGAAGACCGTCTGCTGCGGCGTGACGATCTCCACGTGGAATGTTCTTGAAGCCATATCGGGATCTTTACCTGCTCTGGATGTTCACACCTGCGCCGACGGCTCTCGCGCCGGAAGAAGAAACGGGGCCCCGCGCGCGATGCCGGGGCCCGGAACGTACGCGGGCAACCGCCCTATCAGGCGACCGCTTCCATCTTCTTGGCCTTCTCGCGCGCCTCGTCGAACGTGCCGACGTAGCGGAAAGCCTCCTCCGGCATGTCGTCTCCCTCGCCGTTGAGAATCGCCTCGAAGCCGGAGATCGTATCCTCCAGCTTCACGTAGCGGCCCGGCATGCCGGTGAACTGCTCGGCGACGAAGAACGGCTGCGACAGGAAGCGCTGGATCTTGCGGGCGCGCTGCACCGTCATCTTGTCATCGTCGGAAAGCTCGTCGATGCCGAGGATGTTGATGATGTCCTGAAGATCCTTGTAGGTCTGGAGCACCTGCTTGACCGACGAGGCGACCTGGTAGTGACGCTGGCCGAGGACGTTCGGATCGAGGATCGTCGAGGTCGAGGCCAGCGGATCGACGGCCGGGTAGAGGCCGAGCTCCGAGATCGCGCGCGAAAGCACGGTCGTGGCGTCCAGGTGGGCGAAGGTGTTGGCCGGAGCCGGATCGGTAAGGTCGTCGGCCGGCACGTAGACGGCCTGCACCGAGGTGATCGAGCCGCGGTTGGTCGAGGCGATGCGCTCCTGAAGGGCGCCCATCTCGGTGGCGAGCGTCGGCTGGTATCCCACGGCCGAGGGCATGCGGCCCAGAAGCGCCGACACCTCGGAGCCCGCCTGCGTGAAGCGGAAGATGTTGTCGACGAACAGCAGCACGTCGCGTCCCTCCTCGTCACGGAAGTACTCGGCGAAGGTGAGCGCGGTGAGCGCCACGCGGGCGCGGGCTCCCGGCGGCTCGTTCATCTGACCGAAGACGAGCACCGCCTTGTCGAGCACGGTCGTGCCGTCGGCCAGCACCGCCTCCTCCATCTCCAGCATCAGGTCCTTCCCCTCGCGGGAGCGCTCGCCGACGCCGGCGAACACCGAGTAGCCGCCGTGCTGCTTGGCGATGTTGTTGATCAGCTCGAGGATGACGACCGTCTTACCCACGCCGGCGCCGCCGAACAGGCCGGTCTTGCCACCCTTGGTATAGGGCTCCAGGAGATCGATGACCTTGATACCGGTCTCGAACATCTCCTTCTTCGTGGTCAGGTTCTCGAGGGTAGGCGCCGTGCGATGGATCGGGTAGTTGGCCGCGCCGTTGAGCGGTCCCTTGCCGTCGATCGGCTCACCGACGACGTTGATCAGGCGACCGAGCGCGTTCGGGCCCACCGGGGCGGTGATCGGCGATCCGGTATCGATCACCTTCATGTTGCGGCTCAGGCCGTCGGTCGAATCCATGGCGATGGTGCGGACGCGATCCTCGCCGAGATGCTGCTGGACCTCGACGATCAGCTTGCCGCTGGCGTCGCTCGTGTCGGCGCGAGGGATCTCGAGCGCGTTCAAGATGTCCGGGAGCTTCCCGCCAGGGAACTCCACGTCGACTACCGGGCCGATGATCTGGACAATCTTGCCTTCGTTCATATTGGTTGCCACCCGTTGAATGATGTATATACGCTTACACTTGTAGTATGTCGCGATTGCGGCGAGGCCGGGGAAGGATCTTGGAATCGGGAGAACGCCAGGAGGGTGCTCATCTTCCAAAGGTTCTCAAGTTACGCAAGGGGGGGCGCTTCTGCAATCAGAGGATCTGTAAGAGTCTATAGTGGTGCTCCCATGATGACCATTCCCGCAACGCCCGTGCGCACGCCCCGCGCGGGCCATCCGGACGGGCCATCCGGACGGGCCATCCGACGGGCCATCCGGGCGGGGCCGGGAGCGCGACTCACACACACGGGATTCACCACGCCGAGACCTCCGATCCGCCGTGACGATACTCGCCGAGGCCGCTCGCCATGACCCCTCGTCGACGGCAACGCATCGCGCCGCGATATGCCGGGTCATGCGCCGCGTCCCCTCGTCCACCATCACCGCGCGACGCCGCCCGGCAACGGTGGCGCCCGGCTCGCGACATCGGCCAAAGGTTTCATGATGTACGTTTCCCTTCGGCGTTCTATCTTCGCGCCGATTCCCCCGCGGCGTGGATGTGGCCAACCAGGCGTACGACACACCCATGCACGGGCGATGCTCCACTCCGTCTCTTTTCCGAAGCCCGAAACCAACTCATGGACGTCGACCCCGGTCGACATCCCGCATCTCCCGCGCGTCGCGCCGGAGGCATCGGTCGTACCGGACCGCCGCTTCCGCCATGGCATCGACGCGCCGCGGATCGCGCACGATCCATTCGTTGCCGATCCGATCGTCCGCGATCGGCATCATCGACGATCCGCATCGCATCCCCACACCACCTCGGGCATGATCCCGAACATCCTGGTCCCGACCTCCGCTCCTCGCGACGTCCACGCGTGAGGGCACCGAACGCGCGCGCCCGGCAGCTCCTCCACGGCTCCTCCCTTGACGGATGCCATGGGGAAGCCTCCGCGGGCAAGCCACGTCGGCGCCGCGGCGCCGGCATTTTCCCCACACTCACACCAGGAACGACGATCATGTCAGAACCATGCATCGGCTCCATCAGAATCTTTCCGTTCAACTTCGCCCCGGAGGGCTGGGCCTTCTGTAATGGGCAGCTTCTGTCGATCTCGCAGAACACAACCCTCTTCTCCCTCCTCGGCACCACCTACGGTGGCGATGGGAAGTCCACGTTCGGGCTCCCGAACCTCCAGGGATGCATCCCGATCTGCTATGGCGCGGGCCCGGGCACCACGACGTACGCGCTTGGCCAGGAGGTCGGCCAGGAGGCTATCACGCTCAACATCTCGCAGCTTCCAACGCATACCCATGCCGCGCAGTGCATCGACGCATCGTCGAATGTCAGCGATCCGACCAATGCCATCTGGACCAAGGTCAACGACCAGGTTTCGATGGGAGCATATTCGACAACGACCCCGCTTCAGCAGGTGGCGATGAGCCCGGTGGCCTGCGGCACTGCCGGCGGAAGCCAGCCACACGACAACATCATGCCCTCGATCGGCCTCAACTTCTGCATCGCGCTGCAGGGGGTCTATCCGAGTAGATCATAAGGGTGCGCAAGCCACCGCGGGCTCCGCAACCGCCTTCGCGACATTCCGCGAGGCGCCGTGGCGCCCAACATGTTCATCGTCATCGAGCACCGAAAATCCCATAAGGAACCATACACCATGTCCGAACCTTATCTCGGCGAGATCATGATCTTCGCCAGCGACTTTGCCCCGAACGGCTGGGCCTTCTGTGACGGAGCCACCATTCCCGTCAACCAGAACAACCCCCTGTATGCATTGATCGGGACCACCTACGGCGGAGTTCCGGATCAGGAGTTTTCACTTCCGAATATCCGTGGACGTGTGCCGATCCACGCGGGCCAGGGAGTCGATTCCCCCACCAACTATACGCTCGGCAGTTTCGGCGGAACCGAGGTGATGACGCTCAACGCGCAGCAGATACCGTCGCACACCCACGTACCGATGGGAGCCGCGAGCGCGACCAATCAGCAGACCTCTCCAGAGAACTCCGTTTGGGCCAACGATCCGACCGCGGCGGCAAGCATCTACTATCAGTTGCCGACCCCTCCGCCGGCACTCAGCCTGATGATGTCGGGGACGGTCGCCCCAACCGGCGGCTCGCTGGGGCATGAGAACATGCAACCATCGCTGGCGCTCAACTTCTGCATCTGCGTTTCAGGAGTCTATCCGGCCAGGGAAGTCAGCCCGGTCTGAGCCCACCACCTCGCGCCGACGGAAGACACAATCACTGGCGAGCCACGCGCGGCCAGCCGCCCGCGATCGGATCGCGCACTTCCCTCGGCATTCGCATCAACCGCAACATCGAGAGAACGACATCATGCAAACGTCAGCGCAAGCACTCGGCGAGATCCGCATCATCTCCTTCGGCTTCCCGCCGTCGGGATGGGCGCTCTGCAACGGACAGCTTCTCACCATCCAGCGAAATCAGGAGCTGTTCAAGCTCATCGGCACCACCTACGGCGGAGACGGAGTCACGACCTTCGCCCTTCCCGACATGCGAGGGCGCGCGCCGATGCATTCGCAGGGAACATCCCTGATCGCCCTCGGAGGGCAGATCGGCTCGGAAACGGTGGCCCTAAGCCTGTCCCAGATTCCGACGCACACGCACCAAATGGTTGCCAGTTCCAGCAGCGCAAATACCGAAAATCCGGATGCCGCCGCCTGGGCGGAGATCGCCGATCCCACGCATCCACTCTACGCGGCAAGCCCGAACGTGGAAATGTCGGCGAGCTGCCTGAAGCCAACCGGGGGCAACACCGAAAGCGGAAAGGTCGATGCGCATGAGAACCGCCAGCCCTTCATCGCCATGAACTACATGATCTCGCTCGTCGGACAGGTGCCGACACCGGCGCCCGCGCCGAGCGCCCCGGACGAGCATCATGGCTGAGCATCGCGAGCCGAACTAGAGGCAGGCTCCGGATGGGACCGGTCGCGCGCATGGCGGCCGGTCTCACGCCGGAGTGGAGGATTGCTCTCGCCGGCGCGACCACGGCCGGCCGGTCGTGGCGCTCCCCGCGCCGATGCGGACGCACATCATCATCAGATGACGCTGGGATCGTACGATCCGGCGTATGTATCTTCGCGCCGATTCCTATGCGACGCGGATGCGGCCAACCAGGCGTACGACACATCCGCGATCATGCGATGATCCGATCCACTTCTATCTCAGCAGTTCTCACGGATACTCCGACAACGCGCGACTCGATGCGCGCCGGGCCATGGCAACGAGCTCTCCGGGCCGATGCCGCCGGCATCACGCGCTGGAGCGCATGCTCGTGCATGGCATCCCGACGGCGCCGCGCGGCACGTTGACAACGATCACGTTCGGCGCCGGCGCGCGCTGATCGAACAGCGGATCCCATCTCACGCGACCGGCGATTCGACGTCCGGGCCCCACGTTCTCCGCATGCTCCCTTGGCCACGAGGAGGAGCCGGCAACGACGACGGCGCGCCCGATTTCGCCCCATTCCGATTCCGGACCATCCGACGTCGGCCCGTCCGATTCCGGACCATCCGACGTCGGCGTCGCGAGAGCCCATGCATGCAGGTTTCGGACTCACGGCGGAGAAGCGGCCACGGCCGATCACTTCTCCGGCGCCATCAGGATCGCTCCCCGCGATTTCCCCTCCCGCGGGAAGGCCCGTCGATCACGGGCGGATCCTCGACATGGCGCGGTGCGTCCTCCTCCGGAGCGAGCCCTCGCTTCGGAACGGCCGGGGAGCGGTCACGATGCCCGCTCCGGCCCCATTGATGTCCCGACGCACCCTCCGGACATCCGATCGCGAGTGTCACCGTTCATCACCCTCCAAAGGGGAGGAATCAGCGGCGACCGATCCCTACATCACATCGTCGACGCCGGAGGCGTCGGCACATCTACCACTCAAACAGGAGATTCGCGCATGTCGGATCCTTGTCTCGGTTCCATCAGGATCTTTGCCTTCGGCTTCGCGCCGAAGGGATGGGCGCTCTGCAACGGGCAGCTGCTCCCCATCTCCCAGAACACCGCCCTCTTCTCGCTGCTCGGCACCCGCTTCGGTGGCGACGGCAAATCGACCTTCGGGCTCCCGAACATGATCGACGCGATTCCGATCAACTTCGGACAGGGCGAGGGCCTGAGCCAGTACGATCTCGGACAGTCCGGCGGCAGCCCGTACGTCACGCTGCTGGAGCCGGAGTTGCCGGTGCACACGCACGTCCCGCAGTGCTTCATCGGCGGCGCCAACAACGAGAATCCCACCAATGCCGTCTGGACCAACGTGACCCCGAGCGGCAGCATGGGCGCCTATGCCACGCCGGTGCAACCGTTGGCGCAGATGGACATGAGGGCCTCCGGCATGGCCGGGGGGAGCATGCCCCACAACAACATGATGCCGAGCCTGGGCCTCACCTTCTGCATCGCGCTGCAGGGAGTCTTCCCCGCGCGGAGCTGACCACCATCTCGCTCCGGACGACGTCGCGTCGGCCGAGCCGGCACGCGTCACATTCGAACAAGCTTCACATCTACCTACACCAAAGGAGTTACTTACGATGTCCGAGCCATATGTCGGCGAGATCCTGATGTTCGGCGGCAACTTTGCACCGATAGGATGGGCCTTCTGCGACGGCAATGAGTTGCCCATCTCGCAGAACGATGTTCTCTTCAACCTGATCGGCACCACTTACGGCGGCGACGGCGAGCAGACCTTCAAGCTTCCGGACCTCCAGGGCCGCGTTCCGATCCACATGGGAAAGAATTCCTCGGGAAGCAACTATACGCTGGCCGAGACGGGAGGCGTGGAATCCGTGACGTTGTCCATCAGTCAGATGGCGGCCCACTCGCACGCCCCGATGGCGGTTGCCGGGGGAACCAATCAGCAGGAAAGCCCGAGCGGCGCGCTCTGGTCGAACGATCCTTCCAACGCGATCTCGACCTATCACGAGATGAGCGGAGGCGCGTCGTTGAACCCGATGACCAGCCTTGCAATCCAGACCACCGGCGGATCGCAGCCGCACGATAATATCCAGCCCTACCTGGCGGTCAACTTCTGCATCGCGCTGTTCGGCCTGTATCCTCAGCCGACCTGAGGCGGGCACGCATCGGCGCGGCCCAGGCGGCATTCCCGTGAAGCGCGGCCGCCACATACGTGACTGCCGCAAGCACGACTGCCGCAAGCGCGGCCGATGCATGACTTGCCCCCATCGAACGCAATCACACCAATGATCACTCACTAGAAGAGCATATACATCATGTCAACACCAGCAATCGGCGAGATCAAGCTCGTCTCGTTCGGCTTCGCGCCGAAGGGGTGGGCGCTCTGCAACGGACAGCTCCTCCCGATCAACCAGAACCAGGCTCTCTTCTCGCTGCTCGGCACCAATTTCGGCGGCGACGGCAGGGTGAACTTCGCCCTCCCGGATCTTCGCGGACGCGCCCCGCTCCATGCTGCCTCGACGGTGCGCTTGGGCGAACCGGTGGGCTCCGAAGCGGTTACGCTGACCAAGAACGAGATCCCGACGCACCTTCACCTCGTCAACTCCATGACCGGCACCGCCACGGCCGACGATCCGCTGAACGCGATATGGGCCAAGGTGACCGATTCCTCGCATCCGCTGTACAGCACGGCCCAGCCGAACACGGCAATGTCCCCGCAGGCCACCTCGACGATCGGCGGAAGCCAGCCTCATGAGAATCGTCAGCCCTATCTGGTGATGAACTACATCATCGCGCTCGTGGGAATCTTCCCGAGCCAGATGTGACCAGGATTCCGGGGGCGGCTCCCGACGAGCCGCTCCCGACGATCCCCCCTCGACGGAGGCCGGACACGACATCACCGTTCGATGCCGTCGAGCGCGCCGGCATCGCATGCACACGCCACCTCTCCGTTCCCCACGCATCCACATCCCATCCCACATGGCGCCGACACTCCGTGGCGATCCGCGGCACGCGGCTTCAGCGTGCGCTCTTCGCGGTATCACGGCGCAACCTGAAGAGCTGCGCCTACCGTCTGAGCCGGGGAGCCTTGTTCGTCCGGTAGCCGCACGTCTTCAGCGTGCGCCATGCATGCCACGGCAAGCCCCTGCCCGATGCTTCGGTAGCCGCACGTCTTCAGCGTGCGCCAGGGAGGCCACCGCAAATCCCCGCTCGTCGCCACGGAAGATTCACGGCCATCACGCGCCGTTGACGACCTGCCCCCACCACCGCGGCCTTCCGATGAGCGGCCGCGGCGCACGGATTCACGCGCCGTAACGGCGTGGCGGCCGGCACGTGCGCAACCGATGGAGCCGGAGCCGATGTCGGCGAGGGATATGCCCGAGCCGGACCGCGCCGGTGGGCTCGTTGCGCCCCTCTGCCGGCTTTCGTAGCTTTCTCGTTCCGCCCGCGCGCACCGGACATGAACCGGGCACGGCGGGCGGATCCATCTTTCGCATACTCTCATCTCGTCATGGCCGCATATCCCAAACGCACGCATTACGCCGCGAAGCTCCGGAACGGAGACATCGGCTCCACCGTCGCACTCAACGGCTGGGTCGCCTCACGCCGCGACCTCGGAGGGCTGATCTTCATCGACGTCCGGGACTACACCGGCATCGCCCAGGTCGTCATCTCGCCGCAGCACGCGCCGGAGCTGATGGATCTGGCCTCGGAGCTCAGGAGCGAGTACGTGGTGGCGATCCAGGGAGAGGTGCGCCGTCGAGAGAAGCCGAACCCGCTGCTGCCGACCGGCGAGATCGAGATCTACTGCTCGGAGCTGGTGATCCTGAACCGCGCCGAGACCACGCCGTTCGAGATCGGCAAGCGCGATCAGATCTCCGAGGATCTCCGCCTCAAGTATCGCTACCTCGACCTGCGCGACCCGGAGATGCAGCGGATCCTCCGCCTGCGCAATCAGGTCTATCAGATCACGCACCAGTTCTTCGCCGACAACGGCTTCGTCGAGATCGAGACGCCGATGCTCGTGCGCTCGACCCCGGAGGGGGCGCGCGACTACCTGGTGCCGAGCCGCGTCCACCCCGGCAGCTTCTACGCCCTGCCGCAGTCGCCGCAGATCTACAAACAGATCCTCATGGTCTCCGGCTACGACCGCTACGTGCAGATCACCAAGTGCTTCCGCGACGAGGACCTGCGCGCCGACCGGCAGCCGGAGTTCACGCAGATCGATCTCGAAATGTCGTTCGTCGAACAGGAGGATGTGCTCCAGCTCGTCGAGGCCTACCTCTCGCGCGTCTGGAAGGAGGTCAAGGGAGTGGATATTCCGCTGCCGCTCCGGCGCATGACATATCAGGAGGCGATGTCCCGCTTCGGCACCGACAAGCCGGACACCCGGTTCGGCCTGGAGATCGGCGACCTGAACGATCTGTTCGGGGCCACGGAGTTCTCGGTGCTCAAGGGAGCGCTCGAGGCCGGCGGCGCGGTCTCCGGCATCAACGTCATCGGCGGCGGCAAGTATTCCCGCAAGCAGATCGACGAGCTGACCGACTACGCCAAGCGCTACGGCGCCAAGGGACTGGTCTGGCTGAAGGTGACCGCCGACGACATGGAGGGAGGCTCGGCCAAGTTCCTCTCGGCCGATGAGAAGAAGAATCTCCGCGAGCGGATGCAGGCCGGCGACGGGGACCTGATCCTGATGGTGGCCGACGGCTGGGACGCGGCCCACACCGTGCTCGGCGCGCTCCGCCTGGAGGTCGCCCGGCGCGAGGAGCTGATCCCGAAGCAGGTGGACGACATCCTCTTCATCGTGGACTTCCCGATGTTCGAGGCGGACAAGGCCACCGGGAATCCGGTGCCGGTGCATCATCCGTTCACCTCCTACAAGCCGGAGGATGAGCACCTTCTGGAGACCGAGCCGCTGAAGGTCCGCGCCAACTGCTACGACCTGGTGATCAACGGCTACGAGCTCGCCTCCGGCAGCATCCGAATCCACGACCGCGCGACGCAGGAGCGGATCTTCTCGATGATCGGCCTGAGCCAGGAGGAGGCCGAGAAGAAGTTCGGCTTCATGCTCGACGCGTTCCGCTACGGCGCCCCGCCCCACGGCGGCATCGCCCCCGGCGTCGACCGTCTGATCATGATCCTGGCCGGCACCGACAACATCCGCGATGTGATCGCCTTCCCGAAGACCACCAGCGCCGCGTCGCTGATGGACGAGGCGCCGAGCTCCGTGCCGGAGGATCTGCTCCGCACGCTCCACATCGCCCTGGCTATGGCCGGCGACGAGGCGCGCTGAGCCGCGCGGGCGCTTCATCTTCGATGATCATTCGGAACGAGGCCGGGGAGATTCCCGGCCTCGTTTCACTTCCCTTCCCTCTCGCCCGCTCTCTCTCTCTCCGCCCCACCGGACGAGACGACGTCCGCGCGAGAAGCGTCCCGGAGCCGCTCCACCGGCGCGCTCGGGGCGGTCCACGCGAGATCTTCTCTCTCTCTCTCCACCGGCACGCGCCACGCGCGCCGGCGGCATCATCCCCGCGGTCGTTCCTTCGATAATCAATTTCCTCGAGGTACACGGATGAAAGCCTGGCGCTTGTTCATCGCGACCTGTTCGCTTCTGCTGACGGCATCGGCCGTCCGGGGGCAGGTGCTCACCTGGAATCCCGCCGGCATGGGAGGGGGCGGCGCGCTCTTCCTCCCGAGCTTCGATCCGCACCATCGCCAGGATCTCTACCTCTCCTGCGACATGGGGGAGATCTTCCACTCCACCGATCTCGGCATCTCCTGGAGCGTGCCGGACTTCCGCCAGATCGGCGGCGGGGACGTGATAGGCAGGATCGCGTACACCAGCGATCCCAACGTGATGTACGCCATCAGCCGCAACGGCGACCGCGCCGAGCCCCGGAAGAGCACCGACGGCGGCGCGTCGTGGAAGCCGCTCGGCAACGACCCCACCGATGGAGGCGCGTATTTCCTCGCGGCCGTTCCGACCCGCAGCGACCGGATACTCCTGACCGATTACACGCGGCTCTTCCTCTCGACCGACGGCGGTGCGACGTTCACGGGAGTCAACCACAGAGACGAGGGGTACTATGTCGCCGGCATCTATGTCAACGGCGAGCAGATCTACCTCTGTACTTCCGACGGCATACGCTACTCCGGCAACGGCGGCCTCACCTGGAGCGACTCCGCGGGATCGCATCCTCCGGCCGGCGAGGCGTTCGTCTCCTTCATCGGCGCCACGACCGCCGGCGAGCTCCGCTTCTTCGCGGTCACCCTCGGCGAGGGGGACGTCTATCCCGGCGTCACCGGAAGCGACCACGCGCTCTCCAAGGGAGTCTACAAACTCGACAAGAACACGTTCGGCTGGCGGAAATGCGGCGGCATCCCGACCGACGTGCATCCCTTCTTCATCGCCGGCAACGCAGACGACAACAACCTGGTCTACGTTGCCGGCGGCAGCGACGACGGGGCGCCGACGGTCTACAAATCGACCGACGCCGGCACCAGCTGGAGCAACCTGTTCCGGACCCGAGGGAACGCGAACATCGCCACCGGATGGAGCGGCGATGGTGGCGACCGGGGATGGAGCTATGGCGAATACGCGCTCGGCTTCACCGTCGATCCGGCCGACAAGAATCGCGCGATCATCACCGACCTCGGCTTCGCTCACCTGACCACCGACGGCGGCGCCACCTGGCGCGCGCTCTACGTGCCGCCGGGATATCTCACGCCGGCCGGAGCTCCCACGCCCAACGGCAGGGCGATTCCCAGCAACGGGCTGGAGAACACCACCTGCTGGCAGGTGGCCTGGATTGATCAGAGCACCCTGGTCGGTTGCTACTCCGACATCCGGGGAACGCGCTCCGAGGATGGTGGCGCCACCTGGTCGCAGAGCTATACCGGCCACACGCTGAACTCGATGTATCGCGTGGTGCTCCACCCGACCACGTCGATCGCCTACGCGGCCACTTCCTCGGTGCACGACATCTATCAGAGCACGCGCCTGGCCGACAACACGCTGGACAACGGGGCGGGACAGGTGCTCTTCTCCGGCGACAAGGGGAAGAGCTGGAGCGTGCTCCACGATTTCCATCATCCGGTGATCTGGCTGGCGCTCGATCCGGCGCGCCCGAACCGGCTCTACGCCAGCGTGATCCATGGCACCGAGGGGGGCATCTACGTCTCCGACGATATTCAGAGCGGCGGCGGCTCGACCTGGAGACGCCTTGCCGCGCCCCCTCGCACCGAGGGACATCCCTTCAACATCCAGGTGCTGAAGGATGGCGCGCTCCTGGCCAGCTATTCCGGCCGGCGCGCCGCCTCCGGATTCACGGCCAGCTCCGGCGTCTTCCTGAGCACCGACGGCGGCGCCACCTGGAGCGATCGCTCCTCCCCCCAGATGCTCTACTGGACCAAGGATGTGGTGGTCGATCCGCACGACGCGGCCGAGAACACCTGGTACGTCGGCGTCTTCAGCGGATGGGGAGGCGCGCCGAACGGTCTCGGAGGACTCTACAGAACGACCGACCGCGGGCTTCACTGGGGAAAGATCCTCGACCTCGACCGGGTCACCTCCTGCACCGTGTCGCCGTCGAACCCGGACGAGATGTATGCGACCACCGAGGTCGACGGGCTATGGCACACGGCGAATCTCCGGAGCGACGCTCCGGTGTTCACGTCGGTCGCTGAGTATCCATTCCGACAGCCGGAGCGGGTGTTCTTCGATCCGTATCGGGCCGGAGAGGTCTGGGTAACGAGCTTCGGCAATGGCCTCCGCCACGGCACGTACGGCGCGGTTCCGCTGCTGATCTCGCCGCCGATGGCGGGCAGGGTGAGCGCCTCCCCGGCGCGGCTCCTCTGGCATGCCGTCGCCAATGCCACCGGGTACGACGTGCGGGTCGGCGCGACGGCCGATCTGTCGTCGCCGCGGATCGACTCGTCGGGGATCGCCGACACCACGCTCGCGATCCCGGTGGAGCCCGGCCTCACCTACTTCTGGCGCGTCCGCGCCGTCGCCGCGGGGGACACCGGCACGTGGTCTCCCACCTGGTACTTCACGGTGCCGACGGTCGCGGGGCTCGCGGAGCGGGATGCGAGCGGGGCCGCCTCCGGCATTTCGATCAGCGCCGCGCCGAACCCGGCGTCGTCGAGCCTTACGTTCCTCGTCACGCTCCGGCGCCGCGCGCACGCGACGCTCAGACTGGTGAACATGCTCGGCGTGGTGGTCGATGTCCCCTATTCCGGAGAGCTCGAGCCGGGCTCCCGCGCCATCTCCGTCGATGCCTCGCAACTGACCTCGGGGCACTACCGCTACGAGCTCCTCACCGACGATGCCGCCATCCGCGGGAGCATCGTGATCGCGCGCTGAGCCGATCGGTCGGGGCGGCACCTTCCACGGCCGGCACGTCTTCCTCGGAAGGGGTGCCGGCGCCGTTTCCGGGATGCATCATTTCCGAGGTTGCCGCGAACCGCGGGTCCGGATATCTTCACGCCGCTCACGCCGATGACGGATGCCTCCCGCCCCGATGCATCCGCGATCGCGGAGCGGAGTCCTGGACGCAGTGCCGGCACCCTTCCCGACCATGGCGCTTCCCTCGCTCACGACACCGTTGACCGCGGTGGTCACGCGCGGCAGCGCCGGGAGCCATCGTCCCGATCACCGTTCGCTCACCAGCCCGTTCGAGATGCCCGCATGAAGACATGGTTTGCGATTCTCGCCATCAGCCTGCTCTCCCTTCTTCCGTCGATCGTCGTCGCGCAACCGGACACCTGGAGGCTGGTCGGGCTCGGCGGAGGAAAGCCGTTCGGCTTCCCCGTTTTCAGTCCCCATGACCGACGGGAGATCTATCTCAACTCCGGCCAGGGAGGGATCTTTCACTCCCTGAATCTCGGAGACAACTGGAGCACGCTCCTTCTGAGCA
This sequence comes from Bacteroidota bacterium, assembly GCA_048498995.1. GTDB lineage: Bacteria > Bacteroidota > Ignavibacteria > OLB7 > OLB7 > JBEHWX01. The sequence goes on along the minus strand of JBEHWX010000074.1, from coordinate 15,757 downwards.
CGACCAGCGATCTGCTGGCGACCGACGGGATCGGGTTCACGAGCGACCCGACGGTGCTCTACGCCGTTGTCGTGGACGCCGGAGGCGGTCTCGGCATCGGCATGCCCGCAAGGTCCAACGATGCCGGACAATCCTGGACGCCCTTGCCGGTCGACGCGATCAACGGACGCCCCTACTCGCTGGTGTCCGATCCCAACGCCACCGACCGCATCCTCGTGACCGACTACTCCCGACTGTTTCTGTCGGAGAACGGCGGCACCAGCTACACGCAGGTCGATCAGTACGACGCGGGATACCGGGTCTCGGGAGCGTTCTTCAATGGAGACGCGATCTACCTCGGGACCAACATCGGCGTGAGGGTCTCCCCCGACCGGGGACGCACATGGTCCCCGCTCTCGATGGCGGGCATTCCGCCGGGCGTGGGGCTTCTCTCCTTCGCCGGCGCCCGACGTGGCGAATCGCTCAGGCTCTTCTGCGTCGCCGCCGCCGCCGGCGACATCATGCCCGGAATCACTCCCCGAGATATCGGGCCGTTCAGGGAGGTCTACACGCTCGAATCCGGCGGCATCTGGAAGAAGGTCTCCGGACTGCCGGACTCCTTCCACCCCTTCTTCGTCTCGGCCGCCGACGCCGATATCGACGTGGCCTATCTGGCCGGGAACACCGACGCCGGCGTCCCCGCGGTCTACAAAACGACCGACGGCGGCGCCACCTGGCGCGACGTGTTCCGCACATCGGGCAACGCCAACATCGCCACCGGGTGGTGCGGCGACGGAGGGGATCGCGGCTGGGACTACGCCGGATACGCCACCGGCTTCGCCGTCGATCCGCGCGACGGCAACCGCGCGATCATCACCGATCTGGCCACGGCTCATCTGACCACCGACGGCGGCGCCACCTGGCGCGAGCTCTATACCAACCCGGCCGACGCCAATCCTTCCGGCGCGTCGACGCCGAAGGGGAAAGCCTACCGGAGCAACGGCCTGGAGAATTCCACCAGCTGGCATCTGCTCTGGGCGGACGCGAGCACCATCCTCGCCGGCGGCTCCGGCATCGCCGCCATGCGCTCCGTCGACGACGGCGCGAGCTGGTCGGTGATCTCCGACGGGCTCACGCTCGGCTCGATGTATCACATGGTGCGCGATCCCTCCTCGGGGCTCATCTACGGAGCCACCGCCTCCATCGAGGATATCTATCGCCCGGGGCAGTTGTCGGATAACCCGCTCGATGGCGGAGACGGGGAGGTGGTCTTCTCCTCGGACAAGGGGAAGAGCTGGCGGGTACTGCACGACTTCGGCCGTCCGGTGGTGTGGCTCGCGCTCGACTCGACACGACCGAACCGGATGTACGCCGCGGTGGTTCACGGCAAGGAAGGGGGGATCTACGTATCGAGCGACATTCAGCTCGGCGCGGCCTCCACCTGGACGCGCCTGGCGGCCCCGCCCCGGACCGAGGGGCACCCCTCCTCCATCCATCTGCTCAAGGACGGATCGCTCCTTGCCTCGTACACCGCGCGGTTCGACGGCGCCAGACTCACCACCAGCTCCGGCATCTTTCTCAGCACCGACGGCGGAGCGAGCTGGGTCGACCGGTCGCTGCAGCCGATGGTGTACTACACGCGCAACGTCGCGGTCGATCCCCACGATCCGACCGGAAGCACCTGGTATGCCGAGCTCTTCACCGGCCTGGATGATTGGTGGTTCGGCTACGGCGGCATCTATCGCACCACGAACCAGGGGCAAACGTGGCAGATGCTGGCCGACCAGGAGAATGTCACCTCCTGCGCCATCTCCCCGGCCTCCGCGAGCAGGATCTACGTATCGACGACATCGCACGGCATCCTCTATCCCGATCCCGCTTCCTCGAGCGGCTTCGTGCTCAACCCGTTCCTTCCCTATCCATATCTCCATCCGGAGGGGATCTTCTTCAATCCGCACATGGCGGGGGATGCGTGGATCACGAACTACGGCGGCGGCATCAGACGGGGAGATCTGGAGAAGCTCCGGCGTCCCGCGGCTCCCCAGCTGATCGCGCCGGTCGATCAGTCCCGGCAGATGACGACGGCGATCACCCTCCGCTGGGAGAGCATTCCGGGCGCCACCGGCTACGACGTACGGGTCGGCACGAGCCCGGATCTGTCGCGGGCGGAGCTCAACGCCACCGGCACCCAGGGGAACACGCGGGAGTTTCAGGCGCGGCTCGGCGAGACCTACTACTGGGATGTCCGCGCCAGTATCGACAGCGCGGCCAGCATCTGGTCGCCGACGTGGCGCTTCACCGCGACGGCGCCGGCGGGAGTGTCGGCGGCGGACGCCGCCGATGAGGCGGTCGAGATCACGGTCAGGGCGATGCCGAACCCGGCCTCGTCACGCATCTCCTTCACCGTCACGCTCGGACACGGGGCGCACGCAACGTTGAGACTCGTGAGCCCGCTCGGGGCCATCGTCGCGGTTCCCTTCGAGGGGGAGCTCGACGCGGGCACGCGCGTGATCGGCGTCGACGTCGGCGAGCTTGCCAGCGGCTGTTATCGCTACGAACTCATCACCGATCGGCGGAGCATGGGAGGTCAGGTGGTGATCGCGCGCTGAACGCCCGGCGCGCGCATCGGGGCTGGCTATACATGACGAACGGCACGCCTTCCCGGAGGAGAGCGTGCCGTTCATCGTTGCGCGCCGGCGCATGCGCCGGCGGGTCTACAAACGGAGAACGCGCAACATGTCACTGCCGCGCGCCCTCCTTCCCAATCCGTATCACCCAAGTCGTAAGGCAGCTCGCTTCGCGCATTCCCAGGTGCGCGGAGGAGCACGGCGTGAAGGAGCCCACTTTCTCCCTCACGCCGTTCTTCACATCGAATTACCGGCGACGGCCGTGGACCGAAATCGAATCGCCCATCCACGTGGAATCGTTCGGCGGAAAGCCCGGATCGTGCCACGTGGTGTCGTCCGGCGGAAAGCCCGGATCGTGCCAGGTGGTATCGTTCGGCGGGAAGCCCGGATCATGCCAGGTGGTATCACCACACGGGGGCGGATCTGTCGGGGGGAAGGGATCGACCGGAAGATTCCAGCAGCCGGTAAGATTGGCAACGGCAAATCCGAGGACTGCCAATGCACCGATCTTCTTGAGCATAACTCTACTCCATGATTTGGGGTTGATAATCCATCGCAGCAAAGAGAACGTCGCACTCAGATGTGCGGTTCTACAGTACATGACAGAGCCCCCCCGATCGACCTAACACCCCCTGACAACGGTGAGCAGATTTTTTTTCGAGCGTCGTCGGCGCTCGTCGACGAACCGTCGGTGCGCCGTCAGCGGACCGTCAGCGGCATGGTCGCGCGGCGGCCGTCGGCCACGATCCGGCAGAGATAGGCGCCCGGAGCCAGCCCCGCGGTCACGATCGGGATCGTGTGGTCCCCCGCCTCGAAATCTCCACGCGCCACGAGCGCCACGCGACGCCCGAGGAGATCCACCAGCTCGATCGAGCCCGAGGCCGGAGCCGGCAGATACAGCCCGAGCTCGGCGCGATCGCTCGCCGGATTCGGTGAGATCCCCACGCGCATCCGATCGACCGCGTCGGCCAGACGCGGAACATCCGCGATTCCCTGATAGAAGAAGCTGCGCGGCTCGCTGAACGGTCCCCATCCATCGAACCCCTCGGCGCGCACCCGCCACCAGTACCGACGGTACTCCGCGAGGAACGGCACCGAGAGCGTCGTGTCGAGCGCGCCCAGCGTGCCGCCGACCGTGGCGAAGTTGTCGGTGCTGAGCTGAATCTCGTACTGCGTCCCGAACGTCACCGAGCGCCAGACGAGCCGGAGCGTTCCCTCGATCACCGTGGCCCCCTCGGCCGGAGCGACGAGAACGACCTGATCGGTCGGGGCCGACATTCCGGTCGGGGCCGTCTGCGCCGCCGAGGTGATGGCGGTCGCCAGAAGCATGAGTGGTAACGAGCGTAGAGAGCGTCGCATGGTGTACCTCCCGCATGGATGATGATTGTTCCGGCGAAGAGCGTTGGCGGTTGGCGCGATGTCCACGCAACGCCGGCGGGCACCGCCGGCCGCCGGGAATGGCCCCGCGCGGTGAGCGACGGCCATGGCGTGGAGCGCAATCTCGCATTCACGCGGCATCTTTCATGCAGGCAGCCACGATGGCTGCCTCGTGAGGAATCACGCGGGGTGCTAACTTCATTCACCCTCGTACGGATGCCGCGGCGTCCGAAGCTCCCGACAACGCTTCAATCATCATTGCAGCCATGCAGCAGGGAATCGTCATCGCGATACATATCGCGGAAACCGCGTCGTCCGACATGGAGACGCTCCCGGAGATTCGCGCCATCGTCGGACAGGGACTCGAAGGAGACCGGTACGCGACGGCGAAGGGAAGCTTCTCCTCCCCCGAGCACGAGCCGGATCAGGACGTGACGCTGATCGGCGTCGAGGCGCTGGAAGCGCTCGCCGCCGACGGCATCGATCTCCGGTCGGACCAGACGCGACGGAATATCGTGACGCGAGGCATCGACCTGAACGCCCTCGTCGGCCATCGCTTCCGCGTGGGAGAGGTGGAGCTGCTCGGACACAAGCTCTGCGAGCCGTGCAGACATCTGTCGGAGCGGTTCGGCCAGGATCTCATCGGCCCGCTTCTCCATCGCGGAGGCCTTCAGGCGGAGATCGTCGCCGGCGGCGACATCAGGGTCGGCGACGCGATCGTCCCGGAGCTCGGCGGTTGAATCCGATCGTGGCCCACGGAGCGCGATCCCGTGGGCCACGCCATTCCACTCCGCGCATCATCCCATCCCGCGTATCATCCCGATCCGCGCTTCGTCCCGATCCCATGGAATTCCGCACTCTTCTTTATCGCACCGAGGCGATCATCTACCGGCACACCAGCCGGATCATCGAGCGCGACGGCTATCGCGTGATCGACACTCCGGATCGACGCGGCTGGTACTGGGGCAACTATCTGCTCTTCGATGCTCCGCCGCGCGTCGGCGACCTCGACCGCTGGCGCGGAATCTTCGCTCGGGAGTTCGACGATCCGAAGGTCCAGCACATGGTCTTCGCGTGGGACGATCCGAACGGCGACCATGGCCTGATCGATCCGTTCCTCGAGGCCGGCTTCGAGCTGGAGCGCTCGGTGACGCTGGCCACGAGCGACGTCCATCCCTCGCCGAAGCACAACGACGGGATCGTCGTGCGGGAGGTGACCCTTCCGGAAGAACTCGATCAGTGGTCGGAGATCTCGATCGACTCCGGACCACCGCGATTTCCGCGCGAGACGTTCTCCGGGTTCGTCCGCGCCTGGACCGACCGGTACCGGCGGATGAGCGAGGCGGGAGCGGGAACGATCTACGGCGCGTTCATGGGAGATCGGCTGGTCGGTGGCCTGGGACTCTACTTCGATGGAACCGTCGGACGCTTTCAACGCGTCTGCACCGCCCTGGACGCACGGCGTCGCGGGGTCTGCGGCACGCTCGTCTACGAGGCCTCGCGACGCGCGCTGGAGAGCGGGCGAGCCACGACGCTGGTGATGGTGGCCGACGAGGAGTATCACGCCGCGCGGATCTACGAATCGGTCGGCTTCCGCGGCGTGGAGCACACCGTGGCCCTCGTCCGGTATCCCGAGCGCCCGGTGCCGCCGACGGAGCCGGTCCCATCGACGGAGAACCGCGAGACGCCCTGAGTGGGGAGGCGTCGAGTCGAGTATATTGTCCGCCACTCACGCCTTCCATCCCGCGCCGGCCGGGCCTTCGATCAGATCGGGTCCGGCGGACATCAGCTTCCCGATATGAATGTGCGTCCCACGATTGTCGAGCATCCCCAGACCGAACGGCCGATGACGATGCCTCCCCGCCCCTCCGGTGGCCAGTGGCTGGTCACGCTCCTCTACCGGCTCGCGGTGACGATCGCCCTGGCAACCACGGTCCTCCGGATCGTCTGGCATTTCTCGCTCCGCTCGACGCTGGACGATGCCTTCATGTTCATCCGCTACGCCGATCATCTCCGGAGCTTCGGGGTCATCGCGTGGAACGTGCCCGGCCCTCCCACCTATGGCCTCACCTCGCCGGCGTTCCTGCTCGTCGTTCTCCCGGTTCGTATGCTTCTCGACGCCCCCGGCGCGGCCTCGGTGGTCTCGAGCGCCGTCAGCGGCCTGCTCTTCTTTCTGCTCCTCTTCCTCATGCTCCGCCGCCACGCGGGGGTCACGCCGGACACGCGCCGGCTCGTGACGCTCCTGGCCTCGGTTTCCCTGATGGCCGGCAGCTACTCCCTCTGCAATCACTTCAGCAGCGGCATGGACACGATGTTCGCGCTGGCGGTGATCACCGCGATCATCATCGGTCACCGGCGGAACGAGGAGCGCCCGGCTCGCTGGATGACGGTGCTGCTCGGGATCGCCTCCGGGCTGGCCTTCCTGGTTCGTCCCGACCTGATGATCTACACCATCGGCGCTCCCGCCGTGGCGGTCCTGGCCGCGCGCGACGCGGCGACGCGCAAACGGATGCTCGCGGTGATCGGAATCGGGCTGGCGGTGCTTGGTCTGGAGCTCGTGGCGGCCAACGCCTACTTCGGCCTGCCGCTTCCGCTCCCCTTCTATGCCAAGGGGATGCACTCCTACAGCGGCGAGATCCAGGAGTTCTACCGCTATGTCAGCTACGAGATGTTCGGATACTTCGCGATGCAGTTCGCGCCACTGTTGCTGGCGGCGATCGTCTCGCTCGCGTATCTGATCCGGCGCGGCCGGCTCCGGCAATTCACGCCGTTCGAGCTGGGACTCTGGAGCGCCACGCTCGTCTTCTGGACCTACTACCTCTTCTTCGTGATGCAGATCATGCCGCACGAGGCACGGTTCTACTATCCGACACTCCCGGCGCTCTTTCTGCTGGCGACCCGCTCCCTCACGCTCGCGTGGGAGCCGGGGTTCGCCCCGAAACGCTGGGCCGGACGCCTGCGGGAGATGATCGTCGGGATAGCGGAGCATCGGCGGGGGCTGGTGATCGCCACGGGAGCGGCGGCGGTGCTGGCCTGCGGGGCCGGCGCGTTCGTGATGCGGGGCGCGATCGCGGATTCCATCGCGCGCATGTCGACCATCGGTGATTTCGACGTGCGCGCCTACTACCGTAGCACCCTCAATCACTACTGGTATCGGCTGGACGAGCTCTCGGATCTACCGGATGATCTCGTGTTCGGAACGACGGAGGTGGGCATGCCGGCGGCGCTGAATCCGGGCAAACGGATCGTCGATCTGGCCGGGCTCAACAACACCGGCATCGTCCGCCACGGGTTCTCCGCCAACGAGATCTTCACGCGGAACGATCTCGACTTCTTCTACATGCCGCACCCGCACTACACGGAGATGATCCGGCAGATCATGACCGATCCCAGGTTCCGGGAGCGCTACGAGTACTTCACCCCGGAGCAGACCGGCACGCAGATGGGGATCGCCATACGAAAGGATGGCAAGTACTATCGTAGACTGCACGAGATCGCGATGGAAGGACCCGACCGCTGATCAGGCCCCACGGCGATCATTGCCGGCGAAGCGGGTCGCCGTTGTCCTCCCAGCGGATATTCCGGAGGATCAGCCCGGCGCGCGGCGCGAACCCCTCGGAATACTCCATCGGATAGTGGAGGATCACGTAGAAGGGGCGGTCCTTGTGGAGCCCGACGCAGACCTGCACCGTGGCCGCCGGACGCACGCGGGGATCGACGAAGGAATAGGATTCGTGCGCCCAGGGGCAGAGATCACCCACCGTCGCATGCGCCGGCTCCACCTGCCAGCCGTTGGTCGCCATCATCCCGTCGCCGCCGAGGATCCTCGACTTCATGTCCATCAGCTCCCCCGCCTCCTTCAGAAGGAATATCTCCATGTAGACGTCCTTGTTCTCGACGCCGCCGAAGTTGGCGTGGAAGCGCACCTTGGCTCCATCCTCGGCCGGCAGCCGCTCGGCCACCATGTCCGAGGGATAGTAGGTGCTGAAGAGAAGGCCCGGATCGAAGAGCGTCATCTCGAGCTTCTCGGTCGCTCCCTCCAGGTTGATCGAATCGGTCTTCCGCGCTTCCCGCTTCGGGAGCCAGCTGCTCCTCTGCCCCGGAACCGTCACCGCCCCCTTGGTCACCGTCTCATCACCCGGCGCCCCACGGCGTCCGCACCCGCCGATCACGGCAATCGCGAATAGCCAGCAGAAGAAGTGCGCGATCCGATGTCGTGCGATCATGGTCCATCCCCCGTCAGTTCATGGTCGATGCGGCGCCACCCTGCGCGCACCCGCGTCGAACGTCGCCATTTCATCCTCCCCGCGCCAGCCTGGTAACATTTCCTCACACCGAGGTGTAGGTTGTGATGTCGCGCCTCACGAGCCCGGCACCGCTCCTCGCACGGGGAGCACATGCGCGGGCGACCGGCGGTCGCGATGAACATTCGGAGCATCCTCATGCGGCGTACTCTCCTGCTTCTCCTCCCCATCCTGCTCGGCTCCACGCTGATGGCCATGGCCCAGATGACCGGCACGCTCTCCGGCCACGTGGTGGATATCCACGACAGGCCGGTGATCGGCGCGGTGATCAGGATCGAGGAGACCGGACAGACGGCGGTCTCCCGCGCCCCCGACGGACGCTTCCTGATCGCCGGGGCGCCGGTCGGCGTCTGCGCGGTGAAAGTGACCGCCGAGGAATGTCACGCCACGATACAGACCACGCGCATCTGCGGAGATGAGACCACGCTGCTCGACCTGCGGGTGTACCCGGGCGCGGCCAGCAGGACGGTCGTCCGCCCCGGTCCCGCCGGCGTGCTGCATCACGACCGTGCCGGCACCGTGCGCGGCACCTCCGATGATGGCGTCGACGCGGCCGCGGGCGCGAGACTTCATGGGAACATGAACACCGGCGAGGATACGCCCCTCCGCAATGTCCGTGGCCCTTGGTGAGACCGGCCGGCACCCCGCAATGCGAGACGATCCGGTCGGGACGATCCGATGAGGATCTCCGCTTCGAACGCCCCTGAAGAATTGCCACTTCACGATTGGACGGCATCGATCCCCAGCGGATGCCATCCGGATCCATGGGAGAACACCCACATGCGACGAGCGCTGCTTCTTTCACCCCTCTTTCTCTTCTGCATCGCGCCGCGTCTGGCGGCACAGTCGACCGGCACGCTCTCCGGCCACGTGACGGAATCGGATGGCCGTCCGATCATCGGTGCAACGGTCGTTATCGAGGAGCTCGGATGGCGTGGGTATTCCCAAGCCCCGGATGGAGCCTTTACAATCGACGGTGTTCCGTTCGGCACATATACCACGGCGACGAGCTTGATCGGATTTCATAGGAGGACCAAGAAGATCCGCATAGATGGTGATCTGACGACGACGCTCGACATCACGCTCTTCATGGGATGCCCGGTAGGGAAATGGGCGTTTGTCGATCTGTCCGCGGATCCTCTGCACCGCGATCAATGCTACGCCATCAGACGTTGCTCGAGCGAAGAGCTCGCCATGACGACACGTACCTCGATACATGCATCGCTCATGACGGCGGCGGGGATCATAGTCGGCTCCGATGGCGGCACCAGGTAATCACGACGTGCGGCAATGCATGCCGTGCCGTGCGCGGCGAACGATGACGAATGATACGAACGACGAATCCACGTAGTACCAGGGAGTGCCAACGATGAAACGATCGATTCTCCTCTTCCTCCTCCTGCTCGTCGCGCCCGGCTTCAACGCCCTCGCGCAGGATAGTGCCAGCCTTTCGGGCCATGTGCTCGACCGCGATGGCAAGCCGATCGTCGGCGCCACGATACGCATCGCCGGCACCAAACAGGGTGCCTATGCGAAGGCCCCCGATGGGAGATATCTCATCGCGAACATCAAGGCCGGCGCCCATGACATCGAGTTCTCCGCCGTCGGATATCAGAAGCAGACACACAACGTCCAGATCCGCGTGCACGCCACGACGACACTCGATGTCCGGCTCGCGACCGGCGGCGTGCAGGGAAAGATGGTGATCGTCTCGGGGGCCCGTGCACCGGCACGCCCGGATCGCGCGGCGACGGTACGGAGCACCTCCGCGGACGATCTCGAGCGCAGCGCGCGCACATCGCTGCAGGGTGCGGTGGCACTGGCTCCTCCCGGATCGTCACAGGCCGTGGCACACTCTCCCAGAACCGACCGTCCGCAGGAGACGCAGATCAGAGTCCGCGGGGGACGGGCGGCCGGGAGCGAGTCCGGCGATGCGAGCTTTCAGGGCGCGTTCGGCGCCGCGTCGAGCGCCGTCTATCCCACCGTCGCGGTCGTTTCGTCGGGGCCGACGGCCGAGTACGATGAGCATGCCTCCAGGAGCGGAAACGTTCAGGGTGCCTCCGACACGGTCGCCTCGGGCGAGGGATACAATCCGATCGTGGAGAACCGCTTCGTGGCGCCACGAGCGGAGCCCTTCTCCACCTTTTCGATCGACGTGGATGCCGCCTCGTATACGAACGTACGCCGCTTCATCTCCGGCGGTCAGGCACCGCCACGTGATGCCGTCCGCATCGAGGAGATGATCAACTACTTCCGCTACGAATACCCGAACCCGATCGACGAGCATCCCTTCTCGATCACGACGGAGATGGCGCGGTGTCCGTGGGATCCGTCGCACCGTCTGGTGCGGATCGGCCTGCAGGGGCGCCGCGTCGATGAAGAGGCGATGCCGCCGGCCAACCTGGTGTTCCTGATCGACGTCTCCGGCTCGATGAACAGCGAGGATAAGCTCCCGCTCCTCAAATCGGCATTGAAGCTCCTGGTCGAGAAGCTTCGCGAGGAGGATCGGGTGGCGATCGTGACCTATGCCGGTGCCGCCGGACTGGTGCTCCCCTCCACCTCCGGCGCGAAGAAGAAGGAGATCATCGACGCGATCGACAGGCTGGGCGCGGGAGGCTCGACGGCCGGCGAGGCCGGGATCAGGCGTGCCTATCAGGTGGCGCGCGCGAACATGCGCCCCTCCGGCAACAACCGCGTGATACTCGCCACCGATGGCGACTTCAACGTCGGCGTCACCAGCATCACGGAGCTGGTGGCCATGATCGAGGAGGAGCGGAAGGATGGGGTGTTCCTGACGGCGCTCGGCGTCGGCACCGGGAATTATCAGGATGCGACGATGGAGCAGCTGGCGGACCACGGCAACGGCAACTACTACTACCTCGACCGGCTCGACGAGGCGCGGCGCGTACTGGTCTCCGAGCTTGCCGGCACGCTCTTCACGATCGCCAAGGATGTGAAGATCCAGGTCGAGTTCAATCCGGAGAAGGTGGCGTCGTACCGGCTTATCGGCTACGAAAACAGGATGCTGACCGCGGAGGATTTCACCGACGACAGGAAGGACGCCGGTGAGCTGGGCGCCGGGCACTCGGTGACCGCGCTCTATGAGATCGTCCCCGGTCGCGCGGCCGACAAGAGCGGAAGCGGTATCGACCTTTCCTCGACCCGCGTCGACGGATTCGGAGGGGCGTCGCTCGGCGTTATCCCGCCGGGGCTGAGTCAGGATGAGATGATGGCGGTGCGGCTCCGCTACAAGCAGCCGAGCGACTCGGTGAGCCGGCTGATCCACCATCCGGTGGAGGCGTCCGACATCGCGATCGGATCGGCAAGTGAAGATATGCGCTTCGCCGCCTCGGTTGCCGAGCTCGGCCTGCTCCTGCGCGGCTCGAGCTACAAGGGAAGCGCTTCCATCGACGACGTGATCTCGCTGGCCCGCGCCGGACGAGGCTCCGATCTCGACGGACATCGCGGAGAGTTTCTTTCCATGGTCGAAGCATATCGACGCACCACAACGATCGGAAACTGAGGGCGTCGACGGAGGACGGCCCACCGCGGCGGTCCTCCGGAGTGCTCTCGCCACGGCTCGGCATGTCGGCGCTAGCTCCACCTTGCCGACCTGCCGGGCCTTCGTGGCGAATATTCATCTGGTGACGGCATTCATCTTCAATCCATAGATCGAGGGGTTCCCCATGCTCCCGGATTCCGAAGACGAGCCCGACTCTCCGCGACCGATCCGTGCCCGCCGGCGTGTCGAATCTGATGTAACGCGATGACGAGGAGAGCCGGCACACGGCTTCGCGTCGCGGAGAGCGGACTCATTTCACCATGTCACCGTCCCGGGAACCGCGCCGATGCGTGTGATCCTCTCCTCCCGGACCGCCACGTCGTCGATCCTTCTTCTCGTTTGCTTCCCATTCATACTTCACCTCCACCGCTCGTGACGATCGCGGTCATGCGTCGGGAAGGGTACGTCGATCACCCCACCTCGAAATCCTCCGCGAGCTCCGGCGCGGCTCACATCAACGGGCGAGCGGAAATGTCCGGCTCCATCCCCGGCCTTCGATCCGGCAGAAGTAGGCGCCGGCGGGAAGAGCGGCAAGATCCATCCGCGCCGTCCAGATCTCCCCCTCTCTCCTCGGCATCAACTCCAGATCGACGCGTGAGCCGTCGACCGTGTAGAGCGCCATCGTCGGCCGATCCAGGCTTCGCGCCGTCAGCAGGAACCGCCCTTCCCCGAGCGACACACAGCCGGCCCCCGTCGACGTGGCGTCGTCGCGGGTCTCTTCCACCGCGGCCGCCGCGGTGCCGCGCACGCAGTACGTTTCCCCGGTCAGCGCCGAGACGTAGCATCGCATCGAGGTATCCCGCCCGCCGTCGAACTCCACGTGCCATGTTGGTGATCCGGTCCCGAACGTCGCGGGAAGAGTTGACGTTTCGGCCGCCGTCAGCTGGCGGATGCCGATCAGATGCGGCTGGCGGAACGGAATGTCTGTCCGATAGCGCGCGAAGGTCGTGTCTTCCTTCAGACGCGCGACCATGCGATCGCTCGGAAGGAAGGGAGCCGATGTGTCGACGCCGCTCTCGGTTCCCGGCGGCGGCGACGCCGGAAGGAAGCCGTCGAACACCTGACGTCCCATCATCGGAATGTCCACCACGACATAGGTGGCGATCGAGTCGAGCGAGGAGGAATAGAACGCATAGGCCCAGGCGTTCGCCATGCCGGTGGTCAGATCGATGCGCAGCTCGACCGGTCCCCCCGCGCCCGACACCGTGGTGTCTCCGAGAGCCCCGACCAGAATCAGGCGGGCGTCCGCCGCGAAACTCTCCTCCGCGTGCTGGCTGGCATCGCTCATTCCCTCCTGCACCGGGAACATGTTCAGCTGGGCACGCACGATGGCATGAGCCGACAGCAGACATGCCGCCACGCTGAGAGCGGTCCGTAGAAGCTTCATCTGTTTTCCATCTCCATGATGACTGAATGGAATCAACCGATCGCATGTATTGGCGGCAAACGTAGCGGTCAGGGTACGCGGAAGCGCGGGTTGGAGGATGTACGGCATTCAGAGATGATGAACGGTCGATTTACGACGACGAACGGCGGTGCCATCGTGGCGGGACATTCCGATTCAGAGGCGGCGGGAATATATTGACCGCGAAGATTCACGACGGCGCTCGCTACTCATACCGGTAGGACGATCCATGCAGGAGACATTCGGCCATACTCCTTTACCGCCTCTGCCGCGGCGCATGGCGCGCGTGGCGGTGTGGGTCCTCGGCATCGGCATGGTCACGGGCGTGGGAGTCTATATTCTCATCGCCGGCTTCGACTTCGAGTTGGGACTGGTGATCGGCTCGATGGTCACCGGCGTGGTATACGCGACGGTGATGCTCACGGCGCAGTTTCTCTCGGCGGATATTGCCGAGCGTTATATCCCACTGCGCACGCCGGCATCGGTCGGGGCGCTCATCGCCATTCAGTTCGTGTCGATGATCGGCTCCTTTCTGCTGGCGACCTGGCTGCTGCACCAGCTCCCCTGGCTCCGATTTTCGGTGCGCGATGGAATTCTGCCGATCATTCTGCTCGTCGCGGTAACCGGATCGCTCCTCGGCCACGGCTGGGGATATGCGCGGCGCTTCTATCTGGGGATGCGGAATGCCGAGCAGGCGGCTCTGCGCGCCGAGCTTCAGGCGCTTCGCGCCCAGATCAATCCCCACTTTCTGTTCAACTCCCTCAACTCGATCGCCGCGCTGACGCGCACCGCTCCCGAGCGCGCCGAGGAGATGACGCAGGCGCTTGCGGATCTCTTCAGATACTCGCTCCGCGCATCGACCCGCACGCTGGTTCCCCTCGCCGACGAGCTTGCATCGGTGAAGCTCTACCTCTCGATCGAGAAGGCACGGTTTGGCGCCAGGATGAATGTCGAGATCGATGTGCCTCCCGAGCTTTTCCGGATCGCCGTCCCGAGTCTGATACTTCAGCCGGTCGTGGAGAACGCCGTGAAGCACGGCCTCGGCGCAATCGACGGCGATTGTCTGATTCGGATTTCCGCGTCGAGCGCCGAAGGAGAGGCCGTGATCGTGGTGACCGACACGGGCCCCGGATTTTCGACCACCGATCTGGACCGGCTCACCTCCATGGGAATCGGTCTGGGGAATGTGCGGGACCGGCTCCTCCACGAGCTTGGGGGAAAAGCGACGATGGAGATTCTTCCGAACGGCGTGCGCCTGACGATTCCCAACGCGGAGCTCCCGGAAGGCACGCTCGCCGGCACGGGAAATCCGATCCGTCCCGCAATCTCATCCTCATCGCGGGAGGATCGAGGATGATCAGAGCCATCATCGTGGACGACGAGGAGCTTGCGCGTCAGCGCCTGCGAATGCTTCTATCCGAGGGAGAAATTCCGGTGGAAGTGGTCGGCGAGGCGGAAAGCGGTCAGGCGGCCATTCCGCTCATTCACGAGTCGCGGCCCGACGTGGTGTTTCTGGACGTGCGGATGCCGGTGCTCGACGGTTTCGACGTGGTGGAGCTGCTGCCGAAACCGAGGCCGCATATCGTCTTCGTCACGGCCTACGATGAGCACGCGCTCAGGGCGTTCGAGGTACACGCGCTGGATTATCTGACGAAGCCGGTACGGGCGAGCCGTCTGGCCGAGACGCTGCGCAGGATTAACATGAACCGTACCGATGCGGGGCCGAAGATGGAGGAAGCGGTACGGACACGCGTGGCGGAGCCGCTGCGGCGGCTGACCGTGCATGCGGGACGCAAACTCAAGGTGATTCGGTGCGAGGATATCGGATGGATCGAGGCTGAGGAGAAGGAGGTGAAGGTGCACACGGCTGATGGCATCTACCCGACCGATTTCACGCTGGACGAGCTCGAGGGGCGGCTGGACGCGCGGACATTTCTTCGCCCGCACCGATCGTTTCTTGTAAATGCCACGCGGGTGGTCGAAGTCGTGAAATGGTTTGGAGGAACCTACGCGCTGAAGCTGGGGGATGGGACGAGGATTCCGGTGGCGCGCCGGCGGGCGAAGCAGATTCGGGAAGCGCTTGCCATCTAGCACAACGCCGGGTACCATCCATGCGTACGGGCGACCCCTCGTGGCCGCCCCGCCGTTTGGCTGATCAAGGGCGTCCGGGCCTCGAGCTGCACTATTGCGCACGCTGAAGACGTGCGCCTACCGAGGTGGATATCAACCGCCATCGATATCAATCGCCATCGATATCAACCGCCATCGGTATCGATCGCCATCGATATCAACCGCCATCGATATCAATCGGCATCGCTATCATGGAGGTTCCTGCCGCCGCCTTCATGGATCGAAGATGTGGGCGCATTGGTCACTCACATCGGGCGTGGACGGGAGTGGGTGAGGAGTCGATCGGAGAGGGTTGGGTCTATAACAGAACATGCCCTTCGGGAGAACCCGAAGGGCATGTGATAAAAATCTTGGCGGCGTCCTACTCTCCCAC
>JBEHWX010000073.1:0-29801 GCA_048498995.1 Bacteroidota bacterium | reverse complement strand
CTCACTCGGAGCCGCTCACTCGGAGCCGCTCACTCGGAGCCGCTCACTCGGAGCCGCTCACTCGGAGCCGCTCACTCGGAGCCGCTCACTCGGAGCCGCTCACTCGGAGCCGCGCCACCGGCGGGACTGCTTCTTCTCGGCGTTCTTCTTCTTCGATTCGACCCGGCGGATCTTCGAGGAGCGGGTGGCCTTGGTCGGCACCCGCTTCTTCTCCGGCGTGAGCGCGCGGTCCAGCAGCAGCAGCAGCCGGTCGAGCACGGCGCTCCGGTTGCCGAGCTGGGTCCGCTCGGTGCTGCTGGAGAGCCGGAGCCATCCCTCGCGATCGATCCTGGCGGCGAGCTTTTCGCGGAGGAGCGCCTGGGTCTGCTCCGACATCCAGGGAGATCCCTCGATCTGCAGGCGCACATCCACCTTGGTCTCCACCTTGTTCACGTTCTGCCCTCCCGGGCCGCCGCTTCTGCTGGTGGCGTACTCGAGCGAGGAGAGCGGAATCATCTCCCCGCCGCGCAGCCGTATCCACTCTCCCTGTATCGAAGCCATCTGAAGAGAATTGAGAATTGAGAATGATGAATGACGAAGGCCGAACCATGACGCGTGGATGGTCCCGTGCCAGCCGTTGTCGATCATGACAACGCGCCGTCGAGACGTTCGATGGAATGCCTCCATCGAAGCCATTTGAAGAGAATTGAGAATGATGAATGACGAAGGCCGAACCATGACGCGTGGACGGTCCCCGTGTCGCCATTGTCGATCATGACAACGCGCCGTCGAGACGTTCGATGGAATGCCCCCGCAGAACACATCGGCTGAGAATGATGAATGCCGAATGCGGAACCATGACGCGTGGACGGTTCCCGTGGCCGCTAGTGTCGATCATGGGGCGCTCGCGACCTCCGAAATCGACGGACAACATACGACACGACCGTCAGGGACGCATCGCGTTCCATAAACGACGCGGATTCCGACACGTTACTTCACGATCGGGGATGGACAAAACAAGAAGCCCGAATACCACCGCGAGGGTGATATTCGGGCTCTGCTGCAGAACGAGGGAGGGGGCAGAAAAGGATCCTGCAGCGAAACTCCGGCGAGCCGGGCAACCAGGCCGGGCTCGCGCGCGGCATCAGTCGGGAGTCGACCGGTGAGTCCGCTTCTTCTTCATGATCTCCCGCGCCTCGCGCGCGCCGGTGAGATCGTCGCCGTAACTCTGCTTCCGGGCCTTGCGGACCGCTGCCTTCCGACCGCTCTTGGCCGTGCCCGTGGAGGCCTTGGCCAGCGAGTCGGTGGCGCTCAGGCGGGTCGCCGACGTGTCGAGCGCGATCGCGGAGTCGATCGGGGCGGGGCGGGCCGCGGCCGGCGGGGCCATGTTGACCGGGGCCGGCATCTGCTGGCGGACCTCCGGCGGGGGCGCCGGGGTGGTCAGTCGATCGGCCACCACGCCGAGTCCGGCGCCGACGATCAGTCCGAGAGCCAGCGTTCCCAGAACGCGAGGTCGAAATCGACCGCGGGGCGTCGAGGCCCCGCCGGCGCCGATCGCCGAGGCGATCCGATCGCGCATCTCCGTCGCCTCGATCGTTGTCATGCTCTCCTCTCCGCCGTTGTGGGCCAGCGCGTGCTGGAGCCTCACCTGTTGGAGAAAGAGGGAGCGCTTCTCCGGGTCGACCGAGAGGCGGTGCAGAAGTTCCGCCACTCCTTCGTCGGGCAGATCGCCGTCGAGCATATGAAACAGTTCCTCTTTCATAAGTCGCTCAGGTAGACAGTGAGGCGTTGACGGAGGATGTCGCGTGCCTTGAAGATTCGGAACTTCACCGTGGAGATGGCCGTGCCGGTGATCTCCGCGATCTCCTGATAGGAGTGTCCCTGGACGTCCCGGAGCACCACCGCTTCGCGGTAGATCTCCGGCAGCCGCTCGATTTCATCCGTCAGCGCTTCCTGCAGTTTCACATCCGGCGTCTGTTCCCGCTCGACGGGCTGCACGTCGTCGATCGATTCGTGCTCGCGACGGGCGCGGAGCATGTCGATGCAGACGTTGCGCGTCAGCCGGAACAGCCAGGCCGATACATTCGTCCCTTCCCTATACATCGATGCGTTCTGGAACGCCTTCACGAAGGAGTCCTGTAGAGCATCCTTGGCCGTGTCGCGGTCGCCGAGCATCCGGCAGCAGTACGTAAACAGACGCTCCCTGTAGCGTTCGTACAGGATCATGAACGCCTGCTTATCACCACCGGCAACTCGACGTATAAGCTCATCATCCGACGAGGCCGCGCTCTGTTTCTTCTTGAAGATCAAGTCGATCAGTGTCCGCTCTGTACCCAACAACGAGAGCTCCATGATACGAAGGTTATCGCTGTTTCCACGCTACCGGGGCACGTTTGCGGCCACCGACATGGAAACAACGGATCGTATCGGCCAAAGGTTAGCGGAGCCGATCGAGCCTGGGAGAATCCTCGGAGTGAGACGCGGCCACCCCCTCGACGGGGGAGACGATGTGGTGAGCCTGACGGATATACTCTCTGGAGAACACGGAACGCGTCGCCGATGTTACATCGGCCCGCGCCATATCGGACGACGCTATGCCGCCTCGCGCCGCGGCAGCCGGTCCTGATGCGGCCAGAGCTCCCGGATGGCGGCGACCAGACGATCCCGCTCATCCGGCGCGATCCCCACCTCCGATGGATCGACGCTCTCCCAGAAAAGAATGTGCGGGAATATCGTCCGCCCCTCGGAGGCCACCGCGCGGCCGAGCGCGTCGCGGCCATCGCGAAGGAGTCCGGCAAGCGTCCCGAACTGACCGGTGGCGTCGAGCCCGGCCAGAAGCCCCTCGGCCGGAACGATCCCCCGGAAGCCGGCGCCGAAGAACCCGTCGATCGTCTCGATCGGCGGCGCGATATGGCCGTTGAACTCCTCCAGCTCCTCGGCCGGCACCCAGAGCTCCTCGTGCTCGCGGCGCCCGACCACCCGTGGCTCGAAGCGGGCGACGTAGGCATCATCCACCCGGAACCGGGTAACGTAGCCGCACATGTCGCCGTGGCGGCTGTTCCAGTCGCGGGCGATCTGCTCGGCATAGCCGCGGTTGAGCACCGGGTAGAAGATCGGCTGATCCGGCAGTCGCGGCGGATAGCCACGCAGGCCGGCGTCGTGGATCAGGGCAAGCTCGTTGATGCCGACGGGGCGATAGAGAATCATGCGTCGGATATATCCCGTGTCGTGTCGTTGAAGGGCGTGGGAGCTATGCCTCGCCGGGAGCGGCGAGGTCGCGCAGGGCGAGGTCTCGCAGGGCCAGCTCCCGGAGTGCCAGCAGATAGGCGCCGGTTCCCCACCACCACTCGCCGCGGGAAAGCCCCTTGTAGTATTCGAGCGTGCCCGGCCACGTCCCTTCCGAGCAGCCGAGGAAGCGTCCCTCGTCATCGACCAGGCGGAGCAGGCCGCGCGCGGCGCGATCGATCGGCTCGTCGACCTCCGGGCCGAGCACGCCGAGGGAGCGGCCGCGGAGCATCGCGAAGAGGAACATCGCGGTGCCGGAGCTCTCCTCGTAGGCGCGCCTGTCGTCGACGATCGTTCTCCAGAGTCCGGTCCGGGTCTGAAGCGGCAGGAGCCTGCCGACGAGATCGACGAGGATGGCGGCCACCTCGCGCCACTCGGCCGAGTCGCGGCGGAGGTGGGGAAGCAGCTCGGCGCAGGTCATCGCCACCCAGCCGTTGCCGCGTGCCCAGGCCCCCTCGGAGCGGCGGCCGGACAGATTCTCCTGGCAGTGGATCGACAGCCCCGAGGCGGGGTCGCGCAGGATGCGGAGATGGCTCCGGAGCTGGGCGAGCGCGTCCTTGCGCCAGTCGTTTCTGCCGAGCATGGCGCCGAGCTTGGCCAGCACCGGCGCGGTGTAGTAGATGGTGTCCACGTACACGTGCGGCAGGTCCACGTTGTGGAGGATCACCCCGTCGCCGTTCCTGATCGCCGTGTGGAGAATGAGCTCGTAGATCCGCTCGGCCGTCGTCGCCAGCGCGTGCCGCAGGTCGGGGAAGCTCTCGGCCACCTCCGGGTAGAGAAGGCCGAAGCTCCAGGAGCCGACGAAGTAGTTGACCTGCACGCCGGAGCTCAGATGATAGGTGAGCCATCGGCGCAGATACTCCCTGGCCTCGGCGTTGCCGGTGGTCCGCTCGGCCGCCAGCAGCCCGTAGGCCAGCAGCGACTGCCCCCAGTCGGTGTTCATCGATTCGGGCCGGTTGCGCCGGCACCATGAGGCCGCGATGCGGTCGATCGTCGCCGTCGGATGAGGTGTGCGTTTCGCCATGGCCGCAAAGATACGCCGGAGCACGGCCCCCCGTGAACGAGCGCCGTTGCGGAAACGCGCGCCGCGAGAGACACCACCGCGCCTCGGCGTTTCCCCAATGCCTCAGTGCTCCTCCCAGCGCCGCCGGTACTGCTCCAGATCCTTCTTCCACGCCTCCTCGCCGCCGATGGTGAAGCTCTTGTCGATTCTGCGGGATTGCGCCTCGTATCGCTTGGCCAGTCGCGTCTCGCCGAGGAAATAGTAGATCTCGCCGAAGGTGTCCCACGCATTCGGGTCGGCCGGCGTCAGCAGTGCCTGGAGCCGTGCCAGCGCCAGCGCCTTGCGGAGGTTCTTCCGCTCGACCATCGCGAAGACCGCGCGATTCAAATAGCTGGCGGGGATGCCGTCGTTCATCAGCCCCTTGATGATGCTGTCGCTGTTGCGCAGGAGCGTCTCCTCGTCGATGCTCCGAATCTCATCGTCGATCGAGCTCATGCGGAGTCCCCGGTCCAGCATCCGACGGAGCGTGTCCCCCGGAACCATGCCGGAGGAATCGTCCCAGTACGTGTCGGTGGTGACGAGGTACCGGGGATCGAGCCCCTTGACCCGGATGAATCGTTCCAGATCCTCCACCCGCGAGCTGATCAGCTCCTTGCCGCGCAGCGGACCGAGCCGCTGAAACATGCAGGAGCAGTGGAGACAGCCGTACTTTGGCAGGTAGAAGTAGAGAAAGTCCTCCGTCGGGACGTTCGGATATGCCGCCTTATCGAATCGGTAGGCGATGATCGAGTTGCCGGGGCCATCGAGCGCCATGCTGTCGTTCTCGACGAAGCGGATGTTGGCGCCGTAGCGCGCCAGCGTCGCGGAATCGACCATCTCGCTCAGGCGAACGAAGTTCTTCCTGGTGGTGATGACGGTGATGCCCCTGGTGATGAACGGAGCCATCGATGAGAGGCTGTGCGGATGCCAGTGGCTGCTCAGCACGTAGCGCAGCGGCTTGGAGGGGAACCGTGCCGCCAGTGCCTGGAGCACGGCCTCGCCCCCGTCGGGATGATCGCTCAGCCGTCCGCTTCCGCCCCCCGTGGCGACCGGCATCTCAAGAAGCGCGACGTAATCGTCGTACTCGACCACGACGCTCTTGGTAACGGTCGGCTTCCCGCTCGTGCTGTCGAAGCGCATCAGATAGAGCCGCTCGGCCACCTTCGTGATCGTCGGCAACGCGGTCTCGGCCCGAAGCAGGATCGGCAGGACGAGAGCCGCAAGCAGCGTGAGAGCAAGGCGCATCGCTCTTCTCCGGATGTGGGATCGGTGCCGGTGCCGTGGCCTCCGATGTGAATGGAGCGCGCATGATTCGCGGTGGGCGACGTTCCCTCCCGGACCGGGTCGGAGATGGAGATGGCCCGGGATGGAGATGGCCCGGGAGCCGGACGAGATCGGTCGCTCGACGAGATCGGTCGCGGGGGGCGGATGCGCGCCTTGGGTTCAGAGACCGACGCGCCGCGGGAAGGTCGCAGGTCGGGTAACGAGCAGTGGCCATGCGCCATGGAGCGAGCCGTTGAGCGGACGCGATAGGGGCTGCAATGGATGAGGCGGAGTGATCGTCTTCGAGCCGGCCCGCGCCGTGGCCCGCGTCACGGCCCGTCCCCTGGCTCGTATTCGACGTGAAGCATGATGCAATCGGGCCGGATGCCGACCGGCGTGTGAAGGAATTCTGTCATCGGGAGAGTATGGCGAAGAGTCTCGGGTTGTCGAAGGAGTACGTGGAGCATTACCGGCGGCACGCGGCGGTCATCGCCGAGCGGCTCGCCGAGTTCGGCGCGGTGCCGCGCGAGGAGCTGCTGATGGAGCTCTGCTACTGCCTGCTGACGCCGCAGTCGCGCGCGGCGCACGCCGAGCGGGTGATGGCCCGGCTCCGCGAGCTCGGCTTTCCCCGCGCCGAGGTGGACCCCACGCCGCTGCTGCGCGATCCGGCGCACTACATCCGCTTTCACAATCAGAAGGCGCGGCGGCTTCTGGAGGTGGCCCGCCGCGAACGGGAGATCGTCGAGGTGGTGGTCTCGACCGCGCTCGACGCCGCGGCCAAGCGGGAGTGGCTGGTCGGCAACGTCAACGGCCTCGGCTGGAAGGAGGCCTCGCACTATCTCCGGAACGTCGGGCACTTCGATCTGGCGATCATCGACCGCCACGTGCTCAAGCACATGCTCCGCTCGGGCGCGATCGAGGAGATCCCGAAGACGATCGGCACGCGCCGCGTCTACCTGGAGCTGGAGTCCCGCTTCCGCGCCCTGGCCGTTTCGGCCGGACTCTCGCTGCAGGAGCTCGATCTGCTCTTCTGGAGCTTCGAGGAGGGGAGCGTGAGGAAGTGATGTCCGGACCGGATCCCGGCGTGATATCGGATCCCGGCGTGATATCGCGCCGCGCGGCGTGCGCTGGCGCGGGCGCCGGCGCGGGCGGTGGGGCAGCCGGACGGCTTGCATGCTTTTTGTCGCGATTCTTTCGCCCCGGCGCTTTCGTGTATATTCGCGCCGTGCAGAATGCCAGCGCATGGCAGCAACTTTAACCTCGATCCTAGCATGAGCAGCAACAACAACGTAGATCTTCGCACGCGATTCCCGGAGCTGAGCGATCCCGAGCAGACGCTGGAGCGTATCGCCGAGGCGTTCGTGGCCCCGGAGTACGCGCGCGCGGCTTTCGGCCTGATGCGCGGCCTGGTGCAGCGCTTCTCGCAGGAGGCCCGATTCGGCACCGCGACGGTGATCACCGCTCCGCACGACTACAGCAACCTGATCATGACGATCAGCCGGTGGTGGTTCCTCAATTTCCACATCGCCGAAGCCGAGGCCCTCGAGGATGGTGACGATGTCGAGGAGATCGTGCCGCTCGATTACGAGACCGTTCTTGAGCAGCAGCGGGACGAGGAGACGGCCGAGGAAGCCCCGGAGAGCGATGATGATGACGTCGAGGAGTTCGACGAGGACGAGATCGTCGAGGCCACCTTCTATCAGGTCGGCACCTTCCTGCTCGACAGCACCATCATTCCGCACGAGGAGATCTTCGATCGCGAGGATCTCGACTGCTACGCCTACGATTATCCGGAGGAGCGGATCGAGGCCGAGCGCTTCTACTGGGCCCGCCTGGTCTGGGAGCCGGAGGATCTGCAGAACGAGGACCTGATCGCCTCGCTTTCCTCCTCGGCGCAGTTCCTGCTGACCTCGCGCATCGAGGAGACGCCGTTCGCCGAGTTCCACGACAGCGACTTCGCCCAGCTGATCCTCAACGAGGGGCTCTGCGAGCGCGCCATCGGCGCCGCCGACTTCGGCGACGTGATCGTGATCGAGGGGAATGGCGGCGGTGACGACGACGACGAGTAAGCCGCGCCCCCGCGCGCTCCCCGATGCATCGATGTGATCCGTCGGGACGCTTCAGCGCGAGCGTCCCGACGTTCTTCTTTTCAACCCATTGCGACGCTCATGCCGACCCTTACCATCTACCAGAAGCCGACCTGCTCGACCTGCCGCGAGGTGATGACGCGGCTCCGCGATGCCGGCATCTCCTACGACTCGATCAACTACATCGTCGAGCCCCCCTCGCGCGCGAAGCTCGCCGAGCTGATCGGGAAGATGGGGATCTCCGCGCGCGACCTGCTCCGGACCAAGGAGCCGGAATACAAGGAGCTCGGCCTGAACGATCAGTCGGTCGATCAGGAGAAGATCATCGACCTGATGGCCTCTCATCCGGCGCTGATCCAGCGGCCGATCCTCGAGTACGGCGAGCACGCGGCGCTGGCGCGTCCGGCCGCGGAGGTGGGGCGGATCGTCGAGGAATGGGGCGTCGCGGGGTGATCGTCCGTCGCGGGATGATCGTCCGTCGCGGGATGATCGTCCGTCGCGGTGCCACCCGAGGCGCGCCGATCCCGTCGTAACCATGATCGGCCGGTGGCGGCGCGCTCGGTTCCGGCACGGGTTCTGCATTGGTGCGGAAAAAAGGATGGGAGAATCGTCTATGACTCTCGGAAGTTTTCTCGTGCTGCTGCTGATCGCCGCCGTCTGCGGCGGACTCGGCCAGGCGCTTATCGGCTACGACCTCGGCGGATGCCTGGTCTCGATCGTCGTCGGACTCATCGGCGCCTATGTCGGCGTCTGGATCGCCGGCGCGGCCGGACTGCCGGCGTTGTTCGAGGTGAACATCGGCGGCCAGAATTTCCCGGTGATCTGGTCGATCATCGGCTCGGCCGTCTTCACCGCCATCGTCGCGCTCATTCGACGAGCGATATCCGGAGGGCGCTATGCTTGAGCCGCCATCCCGCGAACAGGTCGAGCGTGACTGGGCGTCGCGCGGCTACAGCTGCGAGCTCTGGACCGATCCGGTCGGCGCCGAGTGGGGAGATTTCATCCATGTCGAGGAGGACGAGCTGATCCTGCTGCTCGAGGGTCGGATCGAGATCGAGATGGCCGGACTGGTGCGCCAGCCCAAGCCGGGGGAGGAGGTGCTGATCCCGGCGATGACCATCCACACCGTCAGGAACATCGGCGAGGGGACCGCCCGCTGGCTCTACGGCTACCGGAAGAAATGATCGGCCGGAGAGAGCGCTCGCGCGCGGACGCGCGCGGATCGGTGACGGGAAAACGGGATATTCGGATCAGCTAAGGGGGCGTTCAGTTGGACGCCCCTTCTGTATATTCGGCCCGGGCTTCTCGGATGGGGCCTTTCCGACATCATTCGACGACTACCTCTATGACGCTTGACGAACTTCGCGCGCACGATCCCGGCGACATGTACTCGGCGATCGCAGGATTTCCCGCGCAGGCGGCCGAAGGGATCGAGATCGGCGGCGGCGCCCCGAAGCTCTCCCGCGCCAAGGCCCGGCGCATCGTGATCCTCGGCATGGGAGGATCGGCCATCGGCGGCGATCTCCTCCGCAGCTACATCCACTCCTTCCCCGAGCGCGACGGCGTGGATATCACCGTCGGCCGGAGCTACGATCCTCCCGCCGTCGACGGACGCACCCTGCTGGTGGCCAGCTCCTACAGCGGCAATACCGAGGAGACCCTTTCGGCCTACGAGGCGGCGCGCCAGCGGGCCGGACAGGTGCTGGTGATCTCCACCGGCGGCGAGCTGGTGCGGCGCGCGATGGACAACCGGGACAAGGTGATCCTGGTGCCGGCCGGGCTGCAGCCGCGCGCGGCCCTCGGCTACAGCTTCTTCCCGCTGCTCCACGCGCTGGCCGTCGGCTCCGAGCTTTTCGGATCCGAGGTGCGGGAGGCCACCGAGGAGGGGCTCCGGGAGCTGGCCGAGCTGCTGCCGAAGCTCGTCCGGAAGTACGGCGCCGGGCCGAAGTCCGGCAACACCGCCTTCTCCCTGGCCGAGAAGATTCATGGCCACGTGCCGGTGATCTACTCCGCCTCCGACCGGCTCGACACGGTCAACCTCCGCTGGCGCGGACAGATCCAGGAGAACGCGAAGAACCTCGCCTTCGGCAACCTGCTGCCGGAGATGAATCACAACGAGATCAACGGATGGGGGCATCCGGCCGGACTGGTCGGGAGCTTCCTGGCGATCTTCCTGCGCGATGCCGGGGATCATCCCCGCGTGGCCGCGCGGATGGAGATCACCCGCAAGATCATCGGTCGCGCCGCGGCCGGGACCGTCGAGGTGAAGTCGCAGGGGGAATCGCTCCTGGCGCGGATCTTCTCGCTGATCCATCTCGGCGACTGGACCAGCTACTATCTGGCGCTGCTGAACCAGACCGACCCGATGCCGGTGCCGGTGATCGAGAACCTGAAGAAGCAGCTGGCGCGCCGCTGATCGGGCCGCCGATCGGGTGCCGCCGATCGGTCGCGGTGGCGCGAGCATGCCGGCGGCGTCGGCGATGCTCGCGGGGCGACCTCCTCGAAAGTCTTGCGCACCCGGCGGCGAATCGCGACCTTTGCACTCCCCGTCGGCGGGGAGTAGCGTAGCCCGGTAGCGCGTCTGGTTTGGGACCAGAAGGTCGTCGGTTCGAATCCGGCCTCCCCGACATCACGAGCCCCACGGTGGAGCTCGTCGCGGCGGAGCTTCCCCGGTCGGGGAGCTCGCGCCGAAGTCCGATCCCCGAGCTCCGATCCCGGAACTCCGATCACGGAGCTCCGTACCCGGAACTCCGTTCGCGGACGTCCATGTTCGAGCGCCGGCCATCACGCGATGGCCGGCGCTTTTTGCATATGGCGCCCGGATTTTGAATTTTCGCGCCGCGCCCCGGGACGCATGGCGTCTCTCCCGTATCGCGACAGCGCCCGGCCCGCCAGCCGGATTCCACGAAACACCGCGCTGCGCCTCCTGCATTGTCACACACTCCGGCACGATGACACAGAGTTATCCCGCGCGGCGCTCAGGCGCCCTGATCCTTCTCGCGCTCATCCTTCTGATCGCCGGCTGCGGCCGCCGCAAGCAGGAGCATGTCACCGCCGCCGGCGGCGGAAAGAAGTACGGCGGGCGCTTCACCGTCAATGTGGTCCGCGGCAGCCCGAACGCGCTCGACCCGGTGCTGATCAGCAACAAGAACGCCGACGACATCGCCACCCAGATCTTCGATCATCTCGTCGACCTGAACGATCGCCTCGAGCTGGTTCCGGAGCTGGCCAAGCACCTGCCGCGCGACAGCGCCGACGGACGCATCTACCGCTTCGATCTCCGCACCGACGTCTATTTCCAGGACGACTCCTGCTTCGCCGGCGGCAAGGGGAGAAAGATGACCGCGCAGGACGTGAAGTACTCCTTCGAGCGCTGCTGCGATCCCCGCACCCACACCGTGGCGCTCTGGGCGTTCAAGGGGAAGGTGAAGGGGGCGACCGAGTACTTCCAGTCGATCGAGGCGGGCAAGCCGATCGCCGGCGTGGAGGGCTTCAAGGTGCTCGACGATTCCACGTTCGTCATCGAGCTGGTCGAGCCGTACGCGCCGTTCCTCTACTACCTGGTCAACGCGCTGGGGGACGTGGTGCCGCGCGAGGCGGTGGAGCACTACGGAACCGATTTCTTCCGTCATCCGGTCGGCACCGGCCCTTATACGCTCGCCAGCTGGGACCCGGCGCAGGATCTGGTGCTGAAGCGGAACCCGAAGTACTGGGGCGCCGACGACAAGGGGAATCGCCTCCCGTTCGTCGATGAGATCCGCTTCCGCTTCATCAAGGACGACAAGGTGCAGTTCAACGAGTTCCTGAGCGGCTCGCTCGACGAGGCCTTCGGCATCCCGACCGAGATGTACGCGGCGGTGCTCGACCCGAAGACGATGAAGGCCCAGGGACGCTTCGCCAAGTATCAGGTGCTGACCACGCCGGCGATGCTCACGGTCTTCTTCGACTTCAACAACACGCAGGCCCCCTTCAACAACGTCGACGTGCGCCGCGCCTTCAACTACGCGGTCGACCGGGAGAAGATCGTCCGCTTCGTGCTCCAGAACTCGCCGTACGCCCCGGCGGTGCACGGCCTGGTGCCGCCGGTGTTCCCCGGCTATCCGACCGACCAGATCCCCGGCTTCACCTTCGATCCGGCCAAGGCCAAGCAGCTGCTGGCCAAGGCGGGGTATCCGGACGGGAAGGGCTTCCCGACGATCACGCTCCACGTCTACGAGGAGCCGCGGATGATGCAGGTGGCCGAGGCGGTGCAGGGGATGCTCGGCAGCGCGCTGAACGTGAAAGTGGATATTCAGGTGCTCACCACCGCCCAGCTGCTCGATCAGTCGGAGGCGGGGAAGCTCCTCTTCTGGGGCACCAAGTGGTTCGGTGATTATCCGGACGCCGAGACCTTCCTGAACCTGGTCTATGGTGATCTGGTGCCCACCTCGAGCACGCTGCCGAGCTATCCGAACAGCTCGCGCTTCAACAGCCCGCGCTTCAACGAGCTTTTCCGAAAGGGGGTCTCGACGATCGATTTCGTGGCGCGGATGAGATATTACGCCGAGGCGGAGAAGGCGGCGATCGCCGACGCTCCGGTGCTGCCGTTGTTCTACGAGCGTCACTTCCGGCTGCTTCAACCGTACGTGCGCGACTACGCGCTCGACCCGATGGCGCGCATGGAGCTGAAATACGTCTGGCTCGACAAGTAAACATCCAACACTCAACATTCGGAGTCTGCCCGATGAGCATTCGTTTCCCGATTCGCACTCTCCTGGCCGCGGGGGCCTCGCTGCTGATGGCCACCTCGCTGCAGGCCCAGACCAACTACTCCTACCAGAAGGCCTCGGGGATGCTCTCCGTCGGCGCCTGGGTGGAGGGGGGAATCTCCTTCCCGACCAACGTGGACAGCCTCTACTCGCCGGAGCTCGGCTTCGCCTTCCGCCCGAGCGTGGTGGCGACCTATCCGTTCACCTCCAGCGTCTTCGGCATGCTGAGCGTCGGCCTCGACATGCGTCCGGGCATGCAGCGCCTGGAGTCGGACAACAACTACCGTCAGGGTGTTCGCCTGAACTACCTGTCGATCTTCCCGGCGGTCCGCTTCAGCGCCTTCGTGGTCGGCGTCAACATCGGCATGCCGATGTCCGGCAAGGCCGTGATGCAGAACGGCTCCGGCGCCACCGAGGTGGAATCCGATATCGAGGAGGGAGGCATCAACAAGCTCGAGACGATGATCGAGCCCCGCATCGGCGCCATCCTGACGCTGATGGACGATCAGACCGGCTGGCTCGGCCTGTCGATCATGGCCGGCTATCCGGTGACCAACCAGATCACCTCGGTCGAGCAGACCATCAGCGGCGGCGGCGTCACCGTCACCGTCGGCGGCGACGAGAAGGAGACGCACATTCCCGCGGTTCATCTCGGCCTGACCTACCAGTTCGGCATCCCGGGCATCGGCCGCTGATCGCGGCGCGATGAACCGAGCGATCGCGATACGGCCTCCTTCCCGATCCGGGAGGGGGGCCGTGTCGTTTCATGGGTGTTCGTGTGAAGATCTCTTCCCGGGATCTCCTCCGGGGGCACTTCCCGGGAGCTCCGTGACGATCCTCCGACGGAGGGGGGCGCCGCGCCGGCGCATCGGCGATCTGTTGCGAAGCGGGCCTCCGCGCGTCATTACCCGTGTTCCGCGCCGCGCCATGCTCCCTGCATCGGCCGCGCCGCCCGATGCGCGCCGAGGCCCCCCGAGGCCAGCTCGCCCGCGGAGAGCGCGGGCGGAGAGCGCGGGCGGAGTTGGACGATCTGCCGATTCCCGTATATTCGATCCTTCACACCCATTCAGTCGCATCGGCGACTCATTTCGCGGCACAGCGCATCCAGTGCGTACTCACACCTCTCTCTACCGAGGATAAAGGAGCTCGACATGAACTTCCGGACGTTTACCCGTTCGCTGATCGTGAGCGGAATCGTGACCGTGCTCGGCGTTGCTTCCACCAGGGCGCAGACCGATTATTCCCAGAACAACTCGAGCAGGATGCTCACGGTCGGCGCCGGCGTCTCCGGCGGCATTTCGATGACGCTCGATCCTCCGATGAACTGGAAGATCGGTCCGGTCGTCGCCTATCGCGCCGGCGTCGACGCCACCTATCCATTGACCTCCTCGATCTTCGGCATGCTCGCTCTCGGCCTCGACAGCCGCGGCGCGGCGCAGTCCTGGTACGACAACGCGAACGTCACCAACCGGGTCCGGGTCAACTACTTCTCGATCTTTCCGGCGGTCCGCTTCAGTGCCTTCGCCATCGGCCTGAACATCGGCATCCCGCTCGGCGGCGTCAGGACCTGGAAGGACGGCTCCGAGAACGGCGAGGTGGAGCGGAAGCTGGACGCCGACGTCGACGGGCTCAAGACGATGATCGAGCCCCGCATCGGCGCGGTGATTCCGCTGCTCGATGAGGAGATCGGCTGGCTCGGGATCACGGTCTTCGGCGGCTACACGCTGAACGATCTCTCCATCTCCCCCGATCTGCTCTCCGGTCAGGTGGTCGACTCCGAGTCGAAGAGCAACACCGTCTCCCTCCAGCTCGGGCTGACGTGGCAGTTCGGCATTCCCGGAACGGCGCGCTGAGGCGGCATCTCCCGGGCACGCGCCGGGCATGAAGATCCGATCCGAAGCCTCCGTGGAGATCCCCGCGGGGGCTTCGTCGCTATCGAGGGAGCGGGATGCTTTTTTTCTTACGTTTGCCCACGCCATCGCCGGAGCCCCCGTCGCCTCCGACGGCATCGACGGCGCCACGCCTCCGTTCTCCGGGAAGCGCCGGAGCCAGCCCCCGCGTCGGCTTCACGCCGCGTCGGCTTCACGCCCGCTTTGACATCGAAGCATGCCGGCATGGAAGAATGCCGGCATCGAAGAACACGGGGGATGAAGAGTGGCGCTCAATTTGATTGCTGATCTGGCGAAGTGAAGGAATCGTGGGGGGACCGGTACATCAATGTTGCACGTATTATGACGATCCAGGACCTGCTACGCCGTTTCGCCCTTATTGTCACTCTCATCCTCCTCGGCACCGGCATCGCCCGCGCGCAGGGGGGAACTGGAAACGGGAACGAGTTCGATTTCAGCGACATCCCGGTCGATGACGAGACCCCACCCTACATCGGTGTCGGCGGTGGCTACATCGGCACCTACAGCTTCATCAAGCTGGATGAGCTCAACGGCATCGCCGAGCAGCTCAACGTGCCCGATTTCAAGGGGGGGCTCTGGATGAACGGCGGCGGCGGCTTCACCGCCATCGGCCTCGTCCCGAATCTCCGCCTCGGCGTCTACGGCATGGGAGGCTCCAAGTACAAGTCGCAGAACGTCACGATCGGATCGACCGAGTACTCCCGGACCATCCGCTTCAGTACCGGGCTCACCGTGGCGCACGTCGATTACGCCATCCCGCTCTTCCGCGCCTTCACCCTGCTGCCGGGGCTGATGCTCGGCGCCGGCTCCCACACCCTCGAGGTGGGGCAGACGCGCATGCCGGAGGAGTCGTTCGGCAACCTGGTCAACCCCAGCCGCTTCGGTGGCGATTCCGTTTTCGGCGACAACCAGTTCGTCCGGATCTCCCGGAGCTATTTCGCGCTGACGCCGACGGTCAACTTCGAGTATGCCGTCACGCAGTTCTTCATGCTCCGCCTCGGCGCCACCTATGCCGTGACGCTGGCCCCCTCGGACTGGACCGACGGCGGCGACATCGTGATCAAGGATGTGCCGAACGTGAGCGCGAACGGACTGGCGGTGAACATCGGCCTGTTCGTGGGCCTGTTCCAACAGTAAGGCTCCGACGGCGCGGGCCGTTTCGGTGGCGCGACGGATCGATCGAAATGCAACGAGGGGACGCTTCCAGCGGGAGGCGTCCCCTCGTTCGTTGTCCGGTCCGGATGTTCCGCTCGGAAGATGCCGGCCCGATGGCTTCGGCCCGGCGCGGGCCTCAGGCCGCGGTTCCCTCCGGGGCGCCGGTCCTGATGCCGCCGGTGATGCCGGCGGCGCGGGTCATCTCCTCGTTCTGCAGCGCGCGGTAGAACAGATCGAGCATCGGGATCGAGAGCCCCATCGCGCTGTAGCCGCCGTCGTGATAGAGGTTCTGCATCGTGACCTTCCTGGTCAGATCGCTCAGGAGCGTGGCCACGTAATCGCCGCACTCCTGCGCGGTCGCGTTGCCGAGCGGGGAGAGGTGATCGGCGAAGGTGAACATCTTCTCGAAGTTGTCGATGCCGCTGCCGGCGCGGGTCCAGGTCGGGCTCTGCGAGACCGTGTTGATCCGGATGCCGCGCGGGCCGAGGCGCGTGCCGTAGCTCCGGACGATCGACTCCAGCAGCGCCTTGGCATCGCCCATGTCGCCGTAGGTGGAGTAGTTCCGCTGGGCGGCGATGTAGGTGAGTGCCACGATGCTCGCGCCGTCGTTGATCGCGTCGTTCTTCAGCGCGGAGGTCAAAATGCGATGGAGCGAGATGGCCGAGACGTCGAGCGTCTTCAGGTACCAGTCGTAATTCAGATCCTCGTAGGGGAGGCCCTTCCTGATGTTCTGCGACATGCCGATCGAGTGAACGATGAAGTCCACCGGTCCGAGCTTCTCCTTCAGCTCCACGAAGGCGCGATCGACATCCTCGTTGTTGGTGGCGTCGCAGACCACCACCGGCGCGTCGCCGCACTCCTTGGCCAGATCGAGGACCTTGCCGATCCGCATCGCCACGGCGACGTTCGAGATCGCAAGCTGCGCCCCTTCACGGTAGGCCGCCTTCGCGATGTGCCATCCGATGCTGGAGTCGTCGAGCGGACCGAAGACGATGCCCTTCTTTCCTTTCAGCAGACCGTACGAGGTAGATTCCGACATGATGAATCCGGCTAGCGTTGATGATACTTGCTCTGCCGGCCGGCGGCCGACGGCGCGAAGATAACCAGACCGCCGATTCCTCCCGCGCCGATGCGAGCCGCCCGTGCCGTGCGCGACGCGCGCGATGTGCGATCACAGCGACCGGTCGTCCCGTTGAGGAGGGATGGCGATCCCGCGTCCCTGGTCAGCCTCGCCGGGGCGGAGGCCCACCTCGTAGCGCGTTTCCACCTCCCGGACGGAGGCCGCGGCCGGCGGATCGAGCTCCCAGAGGACGCGTCTGATTCTCGGCGCGCGGAGCGTGAATCCGGCCTCGGTGCGCGGGCTCCGCTCGATGGCGTCGTAGACGATCTCGCAGACGATGGCCGGAGGAACTTCGTAGGTGGTGCCGAAGCGCTTGCCGAGGAGCGGACGGAGCCGACGGTCGAGCTCGTCGAGCCCGGCGCCGATGTAGGCCTGGCTTCCGCGGCCGATGTTCACCAGGCGCTCGCCGCGGTCGTCCCGCAGCCAGACGCCGAAGGTATAGCCGGTGATCGGGCCGCGGCGCCCTTCCTCGCCGTTGACGTAGCGGATCACCGCCGCGAGCGCTCCCGATTCCTTTCTTCCCTCGAGCCAGCCGGTGCCGCGTCGGCCGTATTCGTAGCCGCCGAGCCGCCGCTTCAGGATGATCCCGTCGTTGCCGCGCGCGCGGGCGCGGAGATATTCCCGCTCCACATCGTCCCAGTCCCCCACGGGGCGCTGCTCCGGCAGCGGCATCCGGTATCGCGCGGCCAGCTCCTCCAGCAGCTCGCGTCGCCGCTCAAGCGGCTCGCCGAGCAGCGGCCGGTCATCGAGCACGAGAAGATCGAACGGAAGGAAGATCGCCGGGTGCTCGGCGATGAGCTCGGGGGGGACACGGCGCGCTCCCAGGCGGGCGCGGAGCAGATCGCCGTGGGCCGGCGCGCCGTCGGCGTCGAGCGCCATCAGGAGGCCGTCGAGCACGGTGCCGTGCGGAAGCCCGGCCAGCTCCATGGCGGCGTCCGGGAAGCTGACGGTCAGGTCGGAGCCGTCGCGCGCGACGATCGCCACGCGGGGCGCGTCCCGGTCGATCCGGATGTGCGCCTGCGCGCGGATCCCCTCCAGCCGGTCCTCGGCCACGTAGTCGGCGATGTCGATCCGAGGATCGGGGAGGAATCGCTCCTCGCCGTCGATCAGGTCGATATCCCGGTCGAGGGGGGAGGGGAGCATCGGCTCGATCGGCTGGAACGGAAGGATCTCGGCCAGCTCCAGCTTCGCGTCGCGCGCGCGGAGCGCGGCCCGTCCGGCATCCCCCTCGATCATCGCGGCGTAGCGCACGCTCTCGGCGTCGGCATCGAACGCCGTGGCGATCGCCAGCTCGACCAGCGACGCCGGCAGCACCCCGCCGCCGCCGGTCCGGTCGAGGATCGCCAGGAAGAGTCCGATCTCCTCATCTCCCATCATCCGCCAGGTCTCGGCCAGCATCTCGATCTTCGGGGGCGTGCCGCGCGCGGCGGCCAGTTGGTCGTAGATGGCGGCGGTCTGCGCCACGCTCAGCCCCTCGCTCCGGGCATCGTCCAGGCCGGCGCGGCGGCGCGCGGCCACCAGCAGCATCACGGCCGGGGCGGTTCCGCCGGCCATGCTCCGCGAGGCTTGGAACAGCGCGTGGTCCAGCGAGTCGGGATCGGCGGATGCATCGGCGGCATAGAGGGCGTAGGCCTGGCGGATCAGCGAGCCGCCGATCGCCAGCCGGCGCGGGTCGTGCGGCGGCAGCGGGCCATGCACAAGCCAGACGGTGACCGCGTAGAGATCCTCCTCCCGGTCGATGCTCCGGAGGAGCCCGGCCAGGGAGGCGACGGCATCGTGAGGGGAGAGCGAAGCGGTGATGGTCGCGAGCGCGCGCGCGACCTGGAGAAAGGGGATGGAGGGAGCGTCGATCATGCCGTGTCGATCCGGTCGGGGGTCAGCGGACGTCGCCGAAGCGAAGCGTGTCGCCGAGCTCGTTGCGATCGTCCGGGGCAATGGTGAAGCCGTGGCGGAGCAGGAGCGCGGCGGACTCGCCGATGGCGCGGATCAGTCCGTCGGCCGGGCGTCCGGAGCGGATGCCCTCGACGACGATGCCGATCAGATCGTCCCACTCGGTGCCGGCGATCCTGCCGTGGATGCCGGCGTCGCCGAGCACCACCACGCGGCGCTCCATCACGCTGAGAAAGATCAGGATACCGGTCCGCTCGCGGGTGTTGAACACCTCCTCGGCCACGAACGCCTCGGCGGCGCGCGCGGCCACGCGGCGGAGGATCGTGGCGCGTCCGGCCAGCAGACGCCGCGCCGGCGTCACGTAGGTGCCGACCAGCCATCCGACGAGCCCGGCGGCAAGCCCGGCCAGGGCGACCGTGGTGACGCCGAAGGAGGGCCAGATATGGTTGACCAGCGGCAGCGCGCCGAGGATCAGGATCGCCAGTCCGCCGAGGATCGCCGCGCCGCGCGAGCCGGCCTCGGGATAGTGATCGCTCTCGGCCACCACGTACGGCACGATCTCGCCGGAGATGCCGCTTTCGGCCTTCCGCACCGCCTCGGAGATCCGCTCGAGATCGGCGCTGGAGAAGAGTCTTGTCGGATCGCTCACCATGATGCGCTCACAGATACGATGAATGTTGAGACTCCGCCGCGAGGATACGGAAAATGTCCCGATCGTCCCGACCGTTGTCCGGTCGATCGCGTTCACGCGCTCACTCGCTTACGCGCCACTCGTTCGCGTCCGGCCGGATCACGCCTCGTCCTCGTCCAGCAGGTAGTTGGCCAGCGCGTGGGCCTGGACGTCGAAGCGTCGGGCAACGTCCAGCGCGAACAGGTCGGTGTTCGGGCCATGGATGGTCCAGACCCTGCGGGGGGTCACGGCGCTGACGATGTCGAACAGATCATAGTAGTCGGCGTGGTCGCTCAGTGGGGCCATCAGGGTGGCGCCGATGCTCTCGCGTCGCGATTCGATCAGCGCCCAGCCGCTCACGTAGCAGATCCGCGCGTTCGGCAGCGGGTCGGCCACGTGGGGGCGCATGTGCGGGGGGATCACCCAGGCGCGCTTCTGTCGGTAGCGGATGGCCGAGAGCCGCTCCACGTCGCCGAAGTCGTAGCCGTGGCGGCGATAGACGTCGGTGATCTGGAGCATCGACTGGTGGATCAGCATCGGAATCCCCGCCTCGGCAAGGATGCTCATGATCTCCTGCCCCTTGCCGAGGGAGTAGCCGAGGAACACCGGTATCTCGTCCCGCTCGAGGCACTCGCGCGCGAAGGCCACCATCCGCGCGGCCACCTCCTCCTCATCTGGGAAGCGGAACATCGGGAGCCCGAACGTGCACTCCATGATCAGGTCGTCGGCCACGTCGAACCGGGCCGGCTCGGCCGTCCGTCCCCGCCGCGTCTTGATGTCGCCGGTGTAGAGGAGGCGGAGCCCGTCGGCGCGCTCCACCAGGATCTGCGCGCTGCCGAGGATATGCCCGGCCGGCAGGAGCTTCACCCGCCAGCCGGGGAACTCACGCCACTCGTCGTAGGGCATCCTGACGATCTCCCCGACGTGGCCGCGCGCGCGGAGCAGATCGGCGGTCGCCGGCGTGGCGAACACCGGCATCCGCTTGTCCTCGGCGGTATGGTCGGAATGGGCGTGGCTGATGATCGCCGGACCCCGTCCGGCGATCGTGTCGAACTGGACGACCGGATCGCGGAGCTGAAAGCCGTGGCCGATCGTGTTGATGCCGAATGGATTGCTCAATGCGTTGTCGACTCCTGATTCGAATGCCCGTGGCCGGCCGGCGCGTGTCGTGCGCCGGAGGCCGAAAGCCGGAAGCTCCGGAGCTAGTGCCGTCAATCTTCCTGCCATCCCCCCGCCCTCCGTCGATCGCCCCGGCGGATCACCCCTTCACCGCGTGATCCGGCTTGACGAACGCCTTCACCACCATGGCGCGTCCGGTGCCCTCGTTGATGATACGGTACCGTCCGGCGGCGGCCGGCACCACGAACGTCTCGGCGTAGTTGAAGCGCTGGCGCGCGCCGTCGGCGGTCTCCAGCAGCACCGAGCTCCCCTCCACCAGGCTCATCACGTGGCAGGCGCCGGCCTGGCCGTTCTCCCGGGTGTTCCCCTCCACGCTGGTCGCGAGCTCGTAGCGGTGCACGTCGTAGAAATGCTCCGGGTGCGTCGGCAGATGGACGATCCGCCAGTCGCTCCCCTCGGCGATCGTCCGGGGATGGGAGACGAGCTCGGCGCGGACGCTCGCCCCCTTCCGGTCGAAGTAAAGGTTCTCGAAGGCGCGGCGGATGTTCAGCGGACGGGGCGTGCCGTCCAGATCGAGCCGCATCCAGTCGTACATCTTGAAGGTGAAGATGTAGGGGGTGGCGCTGATCTCCAGCACCAGGTTGTCGACGCCGGAGCAGTGGATGGTGCCGTTCGGAATCAGGTAGAGCCGGTGCTTCTCGGCCGGCTCCACGTTCACGAACTCCTCGATCGCCACCGGCGTCCCCTCCCGGAAGCTCCGCTCGAGCTCGGCGCGGAAGCGCTCCGGATCGATATCCTCCCGGAATCCGAGATAGACGCTCGCCCCCGGCTCGCAGTCGAGGATGTAATAGGTCTCGTCCTGCGTGAAGCTCTCGCCGAACTCGCGCCGGATATACTCCGGACGGGGATGGCACTGCACCGAGAGGTTGCCGCCGGAGTAGGTGTCGAGGAAGTCGAAGCGGATCGGGAACTCGGCGCCGAAGCGGGGGGCGGCCGCGCCGAGCACGCTGGCCGATTCGGCGTACATGAGCAGATCGAAGGAGATCTCCAGCAGCCGTCCGTCGCTTTCGAGCATCAGGCCGTTCTCCGGCGCGATCATCTCGAACGACCAGGCATAGTTGGCCGGCTCCGGGGAGACCTGCTGGATATGCTCCTTGATCCAGCGCCCTCCCCAGGGGCCCGGCTCGAACCAGGGGCGGACGCGGAACCAGGAGCGGCTCATCCGCGCCAGCGTGCTCCGCAGGTCCCCCCCATCCATCCAGCGCGGATCCTCCGGGTGCTGGCCGTCGACGATCGTGTCGATCACGGGGAGGATCTCCTCCTTGCGCCGGTTCAGGGCGACCCAGTCGACGAAGTAGAAGCGCTTGTACATCTCCTTGGGAGGGGCGCCGGCATCGCGGCCGAGGTTCGCGATCGAGCCGGCGCGGGAGCGGTACTGGATCTCGTTCTTCGGCAGATCCACGTAGATCAGGTGCCGGTCGACCGGGACGAGCGAGGCGCCGACGCCATGGAAGATGGTCGGCCCCTCGGCGGCGCGGCCGGCCAGCGCGGCGAGCTTCTCCGGGTCGAAGAAGTCGGCCAGGGTGCCGGTGAAGCGTGTGCCCCAGAGGGGATCGTCCCCACCGAGGAAGGGGGCCACGAGCCGCTCGATCTCGTCGGCGGGGCGGAGCGCCTCCGACACGTCGATCCAGGTCGGGGCGTGGCCGGCGGCCTCGAGCGCCGTGGTGAGCTCGCCGCGGAGGATATCCCAGAAGACGCCGACGTAGCCGTCGATCACGACGCTGGGAAGCCCGGCGATCCGTTCGGCCAGCGAACCGTGGCCGGCGCCGATGATGCCGGGGCCGGCCGGGAAGGCCGGGTAGATGTCGTAGGCGCCGGGGGCGGTCGGGGCATGGATCATCGGCGGAAGGGGCTGAACGCTCCTGCGGCGCATGGCGGGGGGAAGCTCGATATCCGGCATCATGCCCCCTCCCCCGGCGCTTCCTGGGCGGGCCGTTCTTCCGGCGTCGACCCCTCATTCTTGCCAGTTTGCTCACCTTGGGCGGGACGATTGTAATCGTCATCGTAGCGAGTGATATCTTGCTGCTGCCAATTGCCGAAGGCGATCTCGAGAACCCTGACGCGGGGACCGGAGCTGGAGAGGCGATGGCGCTCTTCGGCGGGGATCCAGATCTCCTGGCCGGCGGCCGGATGGAGCACGCGATCCCCCACCTGGACCACGGCTCCCTCGTCGAGGACGATCCAGAGCTCGGCGCGGCCGGTATGGGACTGGAGGCTCAGGCGCATGCCGGGCTCGACGGTCATGAGGCTGACGGTGGTCTCGGCGTTGTTGACATACTGGGCGAAGGAGCCCCAGGGGCGGGTGACCCGTCCGATCTCCGGCAGTGTATCCGGAATCGGCTTGGTTTTATAGATCATCGTCGAAGAGGGTTGACTTAAAGAAAGTTTCGAACGGAGGCATTTGGGAATTTCCGGAATCTTGGCTTACTTTGCGCCGGGCTTTTTGAAGCCTGGCCTGTCTCCCCCCGAAATTTCAACCTCAGCGCCGATATCGGCTGGGGGCCGTTCCCCGGAACCAGAATGGTAGCGTCGACCGTCGTCTCCGATCGGGAAAAAACGTCTCGGGAAGATAGAGTCAAGGGTCCTGGGTTCTCTCTACTGCTTCGTGCCAGCGAGCCGCTCCGGCGGGCCGACGGTGATCGGCTCGACGGGTGATGCGCGCGCCGAAGTGAGAACATGGGGATCCTCTTCGTGTTTGTACGGGTTGTTGTTAGTACGAAACTGAACAGGATCGTTCTGGTGAGTGGTCGACGGGGTGTCGACGGCAATCGGAAGGCGTGGAGTGTTTCTGGATGATTATGGTCACACATGCTACGATGGATATGCTCGGAATGATTGTGCTCAGACCACAGCTACAGGTGTTCCCCCGCTAAGCAACCTCCAGGCTTTGGGACCACGTATCCCGGCCAGTTTCATCAGGTTCCCGCGTAACAACGCAGAACAATCGATCTTTTCGCACTCGTGGGTCTCCCTTCTCCGCTCTCCGGCTCTCCCGGGTGGCGTCCCCGATCCTTCCGAGGCGGAACGACAGCTTCGCATCCGGCCAGCACCGTTGGTCCGGGCGTGGAATTCCCTTCGAATGCTGCAATCATAGTTTCAATAGACCCTATCCAAGGAGTGCCATTATGAAGAAATGGTTAGGACTGACGTTGCTGGTGCTCGGCGGTCTGGCCCTGCAGCTGACGGCTGCATCGGCCCAGGTCGTGATGCCATCCAGCGTCATCGGCTCCGGTGGGACAGATGCCACGGGTGGCTCCGGTTCCGGATACCACATCAACGGAACGCTCGGGCAGACCATCATCGGACCGGTGACAAACGCGCCGACCAACTCGGTAATCGACAATCAGGGATTCTGGTACGTGGCGATGCCGATCATGTTCCCGGATACCGCCACGACTGCCGTTGCCTACAGCGACGACATCTCGGCCGGTTCGGCGGTGCTGTACAACGCACCGAACCCGTTCTCTGATTGGACGAACGTCCGTGTGATCCTCACCAAGCCGGATCACGTTTCCCTCAAGCTCTACAACAGCGTCGGCCAGGAGGTCATGTCCCTCCTCGACGAGGAGCACGAAGGGGGCGCGTTCAATGTTCAGCTCTCGGGACATCAGCTCGAGTCCGGACGCTATCAGCTCCAGCTCGTGACCTCCGATATCCGCAAGGCGATCACCGTCGTGGTGGTCAAGTAAGTCAGCTGATCACGATCTACATCGATCAGCGGCTTGGAGAGCCCCTTCCTCCAGATCCGTTCCCTTCCCCCCGGGTGACACGCCCGGCTCGGCCGGTTGCCTGACGGCAAGCAACGGCCGGGAACAGATCGCTCAACTACGCAAGTTTGCTGTCATTATCTACTCTATAGTTACTCTCTGGAGACCGAACATGCAGAAGAGATTCGCAATGCTCGCGCTCGTCGGCTTAGCGCTGACATCCCGGAGCGCGATGGCTCAGGTCCCTCAGACGGTCAGCTATCAGGGAATTCTCACCGACGGTCAGAGCAAGCCGATCACCGGTCAGAAAACCCTCACGCTCACCCTCTGGAACGCGGCCACGGGCGGTAACCCGGTTTGGACTGAGACGTTCAGCAACGTCTCGGTCAACAAGGGCATCTTCAACCTGATTCTCGGCAAGGGCGTTGCCTTCCCGTCGGGCATCTTCAACCAGGCCCTGTGGCTCGGCGTGAAGGTCGATAACGACCCGGCCGAGCTCACCCCGCGTACCGAGCTGACCGGCGTCCCGTACGCCATGAACGCGGTGATCGCCGACACGGTCGCCCGCGCGATGGTCAACTCGATCAACGGCCTGAGCGGCGCCGTCAACCTCACCGGCGATGGGCCGCTGAAGATTACCGGCACCGGCAACAACCTCAAGATCTCCTATGCCGATACCGGCGTCGCCTCGATCAACGGCGGCACTGGCAACCTGACCTTCGTCGGTGCCGGTGGAACCACCGTGGCTCGTAACGGCAACGTTATCACGGTCACCTCGACCAATGCCACTTCCGGTCTGACCGGCGTGCTCAACCTGGACGAGTCGATCGCGATCACCCGTCCGAACGGCCCGGTGCCCCTGATCGGTGTCGCTCCGCTCGGCATCACGACCCCGAAGCTCGCCGACGAGGCCGTCACCACGGCCAAGCTCGCCGATACCTCGGT
The DNA here is from genome assembly GCA_048498995.1 of Bacteroidota bacterium. GTDB lineage: Bacteria > Bacteroidota > Ignavibacteria > OLB7 > OLB7 > JBEHWX01. Next base: position 4,821 of record JBEHWX010000073.1, on the reverse strand, counting down.
GATCACCCGCAAGATCGCGACCGGCGCCGTCACGACGCCGAAGATCGCCGACCTGAACGTCACCAACGCCAAGCTGGCCCCGAACTCCGTTACCTCGGACAAGATCGTCGACGGCGCCATCGTCACCGCCGATCTGGCCGACGGCTCGGTCACCAGCGCGAAGATCCTCGACGGTACCGTCGTGACGGCCGACCTGGCCGACAACTCGGTCACCTCGCCGAAGATCGTCGACGGCACGATCATCACCGCCGACCTGGCCGATAACTCGGTCACCTCGGCCAAGATCGCCGACGGCAACGTCAACACCGTCGACATCGCCGACGGCGCCGTGACGCTGGCCAAGCACGCCGACAACTCGGTCAACTCCGCGAAGATCATCGACGGATCGATCCTGACGGCCGATGTGGCCGACCAGGCGGTCACGCTGCCGAAGCTCAGCCCGGTGGGCGCCTCGGCCAGCCAGGCCATCATGTACAACGGCACCAGCATCGTCTGGGGGAACCCGACTCCGGGGGGTCCCGCCGGCGGTGATCTGACCGGTACCTATCCGAACCCGACGATCGCCACGGGCGCCGTCACCTCCGCCAAGATCGCCGACGGCACCATCGCCACGGTCGACATGGCCGACGGCTCGGTCACCTCGGCGAAGATCGCCGACGGCACGATCGTCAACGCCGACGTCTCGGCGACGGCCGCCATCGCCTACAGCAAGCTGAATCTCGCCAACAGCATCGTCTCGGGCGACCTCGTCGACGGCACGATCCAGACGGTCGACCTCGCCGACGGCTCGGTCACCTCGGCGAAGATTGCTGACGGCACGATCGCCACGGTCGACATGGCCGACGGCTCGGTCACCAGCGCCAAGATCGCCGACGGCACGATCGTGACGGCCGACCTGGCCGATGGCTCGGTCACCAGCGCCAAGATCGCCGACGGCACGATCGTCACGGCCGACCTGGCCGACGCCTCGGTGACCTCGGCGAAGATCGTCGACGGCACGATCGCCACGGGCGACCTGGCCGACGGCTCGGTCACCTCGCTGAAGATCGCCGACGGCACGATCGTCGACGCCGACGTCGCCGCCGGCGCCGCGATTGCCTACAGCAAGCTGAACCTCGCCAACAGCATCGTCTCGAGCGACCTCGTCGACGGCACGATCGTGACGGCTGACCTGGCCGACAACTCGGTCACCTCGGCCAAGATCGTCGACGGCACGATCGCCACGGGCGATCTGGCCGATGGCTCGGTCACCTCGGCCAAGATCGCCGACGGCACGATCGCCACGGCCGACCTTGCCGACGGCTCGGTCAACAGCGCCAAGATCCTCGACGGCACGATCGTCAACGCCGACGTCTCGCCGACGGCCGCGATCGCCTACAGCAAGCTGGCTCTGACCAACAGCATCGTGACGGGCGACCTCACCGACGGCTCGGTCACCTCGGCCAAGATTGCCGACGGCACGATCGTCACGGCCGACCTCGCCGACAACTCGGTCACCTCGGCCAAGATCGTCGACGGCACGGTCAACACGGTCGACATCGCCAACGACGCGATCACCTCCGCCAAGATCCTCGACGGCACGATCGGCGTGTCCGACCTGGCCAACGGCGCGGTGACGCAGGTGAAGCTGGCCGACCTGGCCGTTTCGCTGCCGAAGATCGACCCGGTCGGCGCCGCCGCCGGTCAGGCGATCATGTACAACGGAACGAACGTTGTCTGGGGCGGCCCGACGCCGGGCGGTCCTGCCGGTGGTGACCTCACGGGCACCTACCCGAACCCGACGATCGCTCCGAACGCGGTCACCTCTGCCAAGATCCTCGACGGCACCATCGCCACGGCCGACCTGGCCGACGCCTCGGTGACCTCCGCGAAGATCGCCGACGGCACGATCGTGACGGCTGACCTTGCCGACGGCTCGGTCACCAGCGCGAAGATCCTCGACGGCACCATCGTGAACGCCGACGTTTCGCCGACGGCCGCGATCGCCTACAGCAAGCTGAACCTCGCCAACAGCATCGTCTCCGGCGACCTCGTCGACGGCACGATCGTGACGGCTGACCTTGCCGACGGCTCGGTCACCTCCGCCAAGATCGCCGACGGCACGATCGCCACGGCCGACCTTGCCGACGGCTCGGTCAACAGCGCGAAGATCCTCGACGGCACGATCGTCAACGCCGACGTCTCGCCGACGGCTGCCATCGCCTACAGCAAGCTGAACCTGACCAACAGCATCGTGACGGCCGACCTCACGGACGGCTCGGTCACCTCGGCCAAGATTGCCGACGGCACGATCGCCACGGTCGACCTGGCCGACGGCTCGGTCACCTCGGCGAAGATCGCCGACGCCACGATCGTCACCGCCGACCTGGCCGACAACTCGGTCACCAGCGCGAAGATCGTCGACGGCGCCATCGTGACGGCCGACCTGGCCGACAACTCGGTGACCTCGGCGAAGATCGTCGACGGCACGATCGCCACGGGCGACCTGGCCGACGGCTCGGTCACCTCGCTGAAGATCGCCGACGGCACCATCGTGAACGCCGACGTCTCGCCGACGGCCGCGATCGCCTACAGCAAGCTGAACCTGACGAACAGCGTCGTCTCGGGCGACCTGGTCGACGGCACGGTTGCCACGGTTGACCTGGCCGACGGTTCGGTCACCTCGGCGAAGATTGCTGACGGCACGATCGCCACGGTCGACCTGGCCGACGGTTCGGTGACCTCGGCGAAGATCGCCGACGGCACGATCGTCACGGCTGATCTGGCCGACAACTCGGTCACCTCGGCGAAGATCGTCGACGGCACCATCGTGACGGCCGACCTGGCCGACGCCTCGGTGACCTCCGCGAAGATCGTCGACGGCACGATCGCCACGGCTGACCTGGCTGACGGCTCGGTCACCTCGGCGAAGATTGCCGACGCCACGATCGTGACGGCCGACCTGGCCGACAACTCGGTGACCTCGGCGAAGATCGTCGACGGCACGATCGTCAACGGCGACATCGCCACGGGCACGATCGCTCTGAACAAGATCTCGAGCACTGGCGCGGTTGCGAACCAGTCGATCATGTTCGACGGCGCGAACCTGGTGTACGGCAACCCCGCCGCCGCTTCGCTGGTGATGCCGTTCTCGCAGACGGCCAACGAGGCGACGACGATGTTCTCGCTGACGAACACGAACGGTGCCGCTGGCAACACGGCCGCCTTCGCGATCAACAACGCCGCCAACACCGGCACGCCGCTGTCGTCCACGACGAACGGCGCCGGCCACGCGATCTCGACGGTCACGACCGGTACGGGTCGCGCGGGTAACTTCGTGATCAACAACGCCGCCAACAGCAACATCGCTGTCAACGGCTTCACGAACGGCACGGGCACGGCTGGTAACTTCCAGATCAGCAATGCCGCCAACGCCTCGGCCGCCCTCGTCGCCACGACGAACGGTTCGGGCGCTGGTCTGACCGCGACCGCGACCAGCGGTAACGGCGTGACCGCCACGAGCACGAGCGGCACGGGCCTGGCCGCCACCAGCACCGCCGGCGCGGCGGTGACGGCGGCGAGCACCAACGGCATCTCGGTCGACGCTTCGACCCCGAACGCCGCCAACACGAACCCGGTGGTTCGCGCGGTCAGCACCGCCGGCCCTGGCGTCTTCGGCCAGTCGAACAGCAACATCGGCGTCTCCGGTACCTCGATCTCGAACTACGGTGTCAACGGTACCTCGACCTCGAACTACGGTGTCTACGGCACCTCGACCACGAACACCGGTGTGAACGGTCAGTCGACCTCGGGCATCGGCGTCTACGGCACCTCGGCCAACGGCCGTGCCGGCGTGTTCGAGATCCTCTCGGGCTCGGGTGCCAACGCCACGGAGCACATCACGAATGGATCGGGCTTCGCCGCCCGCTTCATCGGCTCGGGCGCTCTGTCGCAGGGCATCCAGATCCAGACGACCGGTAGCGGCTCGGCTGGTCAGAAGGCCATCGAGATCACGAAGGGCCGCGTGGTGTACGCCACGAACTCGGTCGCTTCGGGTGCCACGCTCACGACCGACGCCACCATCCAGCTCGTGCAGAGCGACGGTGTCGCCGCGGTGCAGGCCACGGCCACGCTTCCGGCGGGTGTCGAGGACGGCACGGTGATCATCGTCGGCACGACCGATCCGGACGGTGCCACGGTCAACGGCTCCGCGGGTGGTCCGTTCTCGTTCGCTCAGGGCACGGCTGTCCAGTTCGTCCACGCGGGCGGCATGTGGCACGCCGAGTTCTAATCGAACACGACGTCTCGAACTGCAAGCGGGCCGGGGAGCAATCCCCGGCCCGCTTCGCGTTTATGGAGGCGGCATCCGCTCACCGATGTAGCAACCATGCCATCTCTCGACAAAGGGTAGGCGCGCGCCCTCGGAGCGCGCCCTCGGGAGCGCGCACCGGTTGCGGAGAAAGGCGCCTCCAATGGGAGGGCATCCAGCAGATCCGATGCGCGCGGCGGGGATCGCGCGGTGGATCTATGGCGCAGGCTTGCGCGGGGTAGGGAATCGCGGTGGCATCAACGACGCACGCTAATGACGTGCGGCTACCGGAGCGTTGAGCAGGAGATTGCAGTGGCATCAATGGCGCACGCTAAAGACGTGCGGCTACCGAAGCGTTGAGCAGGCGATTGCGGTGGCATCAACGGCGCACGCACACGACGTACGGCTACCGGAGCGTTGAGCAGGAGATTGCAGCATCAACGGCGCACGCTAAAGACGTGCGGCTACCGGAGCGTTGAGCAGGCGATTGCGGTGGCATCAACGGCGCACGCTAAAGACGTGCGGCTACCGGA
>JBEHWX010000072.1:0-30503 GCA_048498995.1 Bacteroidota bacterium | reverse complement strand
GGGATCGGCGACGATCGGCTACACGCTCGGCGCCTCCGAGCGGGTGATGATCACGCTGCACAACGCCAACGGCGATCGCGTGCTGAGCTCGGATCAGGGGATGCAGGAGTCCGGCGCGCACCACGCGACGGTCGACCTCTCGACGCTGCCGGCCGGCGCCTACAGCTACACGGTGACCGCCGGAAGCTGGACGTCGACGAAGATGCTGACGGTGGTCCGCTGATCGCGAGATCGCGCGGCAACAATCGAGCATGAACGATGAAGGGGGATTCCCATGGGAATCCCCCTTTGTCATTATTTTACCAGGGGCTCTGTCACTCGTTCCATCACTCCACGGAGGACCATTCATGCGACGTTTGCTCATCGCATGCACCGTCGGTGCAGCGCTCTCTGTTCTTAACTCAGCGGCCTCGTACGCGCAGTTCCCACGCATCGTTCTCATTGAGGAGTTCACGAGTGCGACCTGCACTCCCTGTGTCGAAGCCACTCCCGTCATGAATCGGGTGATGGGAGAGATGGGGGATCGCGCCGTGGCTCTGCGGTATCACTGCAACATCCCTGCCCCGGGAGATCCGTGGTTCACGTCGATGTCGGCGACGCGAATGTCACACTACGGTGTTCAGTCGCTTCCGGCCGCGTGGGTTGACGGCTCCTGGTCGGTTTTCCCGAAGAACGAAGCTGATCTTCGCGATCGGGCCACGATTCAGAAGAACACGACCGCTCCCGTGAAGATTACCGTTGAGAAGAGTAAGCTCGACGGTGATCAGTACCGAATCGTGGTCAGGGTCAAGGCAGGACCGGATGGAATGCCCCAGGGGGCATACTGGCTTCGCGTCGCCGTTGCGGAGGCTCACATCCATGTGGATGAATTGAAGATCCCGAGCTATAATCACGAGAAGGACTTCTACGATGTGGTCAGGACCATGCTCCCGGATGCGAAGGGAACATCACTGACGGTCCTGGCGCCTGATGAGGAGGGGGTTTTCACTTTTTTCTACACCCCGCCCAGCGGCGGTAATTGGGTGGAAGACCAGCTCTACGCGGTGGCGTTCATTCAGGACGATTTCTCGCCGTACGATGTGGTTCAGGCCGGTTTCTCCCAGCGTCCCGCGGTTGCCGGCGTCTCGCGCCTGACGGACGTGAAGTCCGGCTACGCGCTGATGGAGAGCGCTCCGAACCCGGCCTCGGGATCGGCGACGATCGGCTACACGCTCGGCGCCTCCGAGCGGGTGATGATCACGCTGCACAACGCCAACGGCGATCGCGTGCTGAGCTCGGATCAGGGAATGCAGGAGTCGGGCGCGCACCACGCGACGGTCGACCTCTCGACGCTGCCGGCCGGCGTCTACAGCTACACGGTGACCGCCGGAAGCTGGACGTCGACGAAGATGCTGACGGTGGTCCGCTGATCGCGAGATCGCGCCGCTACAATCGAGCATGAACGATGAAGGGGGATTCCCATGGGAATCCCCCTTCGTCGTTTCTCCCGCGTGCGTGAAGAGCGAGGCGCTGCAATTCTTCGAATCCGTGTGGGTAGGCGCGTATCGGTAGGCGCACGTCTTCAGCGTGCGCCATTGATGCCACCGAACCGGCCGCCGCCGGCACGAATCATTCGTGGCTCACGCCGCGCGCCGATGCCCCGCGCCTATGATGATGCCCGCATCGATCCTGATTCATTCGCCGATGCCGGCCGAGGGGCAGAGGTGGGCGATCGGACAGATGCCGCACTTCGGCCGCCGGGCCACGCAGATGGCGCGGCCGTGATCGGCCAGCAGATGGCTGAACTTCACCTGCTTCTCCAGCGGCACCACCTCCAGCAGCGCGTATTCGATCTTCTCCGGATCCTCCGTCGCCACCAGGCCCAGCAGGTTGCTGATCCGCTTCACGTGCGTGTCCACCACGATGCCCGGGGCATTGAAGCAATGCCCGAGCAGCACGTTGGCCGTCTTCCGTCCCACCCCAGGCAGGCTCACCAGCTCTTCCATCGTTCCCGGAACCTCGCCGTTGAAGCGCTCCAGCAGCGCCGCGCTGGTCGCCTTGATCGACTTGGCCTTGTTCCGGTAGAAGCCGGTGGAGAAGATCGCCTTCTCCAGCTCCTCCTGCGGCGCGTCGACGAAGGCCCGCGGATCGGGGTACTCCGCGAAGAGCACCGGCGTCACCATGTTGACCCGCGCGTCGGTGCACTGCGCGGCGAGGATCGTCGCGATCAGCAGTTGAAACGGCGTCTCGAAGTTCAGCGCGATCCGGGAGTTCGGATAGGTCTCCTCCAGCACGCGGATGATCTCGGCGGTCCGCTCGCGGCGGGCCTTCAACGATTCACGGAGCTTCTTGGCCATGATTGGGGAAACGAGCTTGGTTGATCGGATCGGGACGCAATCTAGCGCGCGGCGACGAATCGCGCCCCCTCCACGCGAGGCTCCGGAGCGGGCGCGGCGGAAATAGCGAGGCCGGAGAGAGAGCGATCTCCCTCCGGCCTCGTGGACTCGTCGATGTCCCGGCGATGTTCAGCCGGGCGCCTCCGCCGGAGGCATCATGCTCCAATCGAGCGATCGCCTCGTGTCGGCGCGCGGATCAGTAGTTGTCGATCTGCGCGCGCTGGAGCGAGCCGGAGTAATCGATGTAGACCGTCTTCCACTCGGTGAAGATGTCGAACACGGCCCAGCCTCCCTCGCGATGTCCGTTGCCGGTTCCCTTCACGCCGCCGAACGGCATGTGCGCCTCGGCGCCGATGGTCGGCACGTTGATGTAGGTAATGCCCGCCTCGATGTCGCGGATCGCGCGGAACGCGTCGTTGACGTTCGAGGTGTAGAGGCTCGAGGAAAGGCCGTACGGCGTGTCGTTCAGGATCTCGATGGCGTCGGTCAGATCCTTCGCCTTGAGGATCGAGAGAACCGGGCCGAAGATCTCCTCGCGCGCGATCCGCATGTCGCGGGTAACGTCGATGAAGATCGTCGGGAGGAAGAAGTTGCCGTTGGCCAGCTTGCCGTCGGTGGCGCGGTCGCCGCCGAGGACGCAGACGGCTCCCTCGGAGCGTCCGATCCGGACGTACTCCTCGACGCGCGCCATCTGCTTCTCGTTGATCACCGGACCCATCTCGGTGTCGGCGTCCAGGCCCGGGCCGATACGGAGCTTCGAGGCCTTGGTGATCAGGCGGTTGATGAAGTCGTCGTAGATCGACTCGTGCAGGATCAGGCGGCTGGTGGCCGTGCAGCGCTGGCCGGTGGTGCCGAAGGCGCCCCAGAGCACGCCGTCGAGCGCCAGGTCCAGATCGGCGTCCGGCATCACGATCTGCGCGTTCTTCCCACCCATTTCGAGCGAGACCTTCTTGTTCATCGCGCCGGCGCGCGAGGCGATGTGGTTGCCGACGGCGGTCGAGCCGGTAAAGCCGATCACCTTCGTGTCCGGATGCTCCACGATCGCCGAGCCGCACTCGGCCTTGCCGTGGACCACGTTGAAGACGCCGGCCGGCAGCCCGGCCTCGGCCAGCACCTCGGCCATCAGCACGCCGGAATGGGGCGCGTCCTCAGACGGCTTGTAGACGATCGTGTTGCCGCAGGCAAGCGCCGGAAGGATCTTCCAGCTCGGCACCGCCATCGGGAAGTTCCACGCGGTGATGATGCCGCAGACGCCGATCGGCATCCGGAAGGAGAGGTTCACCTTGTTGGACATCTCGCTCGGCGCGTTGTAGCCGAACAGACGCCGCGTCTCGGTGGCCGCGTAGTAGGCGGTGTCGATCGCCTCCTGCACGTCCCCCTTGGTCTCGAAGACCGGCTTGCCCATCTCGCGGGTCATCGCCTCGGCCAGCTCATCCTTCCGGCGGTTCAGGATATCGCCGGCCTTGCGGAGGATATCCCCACGCTTCGGCGCCGGCATCAGACGCCAGCTCTTGTACGCCTCCGAGGCCGCACGCGTGGCCGCGTCGACATCCTCGGCGCCGCTCTCCGGGAACGTGCCGATGACGTCGTCGCGATCGGCGGGGTTGACGTTCTCGAATGTCCGGCCGCTGGCGCCGTCCACCCACTCTCCGTTGATATAATTCTTGAATGTTGCCATGTCCCTTCCGGTTGACTGTGTGCGTGCGGATCGCGCTGCCGGATCCGTGAACGGCAAAGTTAGCAAACCCCGGGGTGGCGCGCCGTTCGGATCCGTTACGGCCCGCCCGGCAAGCCCGCCCGGCAAGCCTGGCCGGTCCGGCCGCCGGCCCGGTCACGGGAGGCTTTGTCCCGGAGCGCCGTTTCTCTATGTTCCGCCCCGCGCCGTCGGCGGGCGCGCGACAACGGACACGCCGACGGCCGGCCGAATTTCTCTCTCTCACGGACTCACCGGATCAATGGGACTCTCACGCTTCATCGCCTCGCAGCTCGGACGCCCCTCGGGACTCTTCGGCCGCTTCTTCATGGCCGATTTCCTCGATCGCGGCAACGCCCGCCAGATCGAGCAGGCCATCGAGCTCCTCGACCCCCAGCCGGAGAGCTTCGTGCTCGATGTCGGCTTCGGCGGCGGACACGGGTTCACCATGCTCCTGGCGCGCATCGAGCGGGGGAAGGTCCACGGCGTCGAGCTCTCCACCGCCATGGTCTCGCGCGTGAAGCGCAAGTTCGCCAAGGCGATCGCCGCCGGCAGGCTGAGCGTCGTGGCCGGCAACGTGGAGGCGCTCCCCTATCCGGACGCCATGTTCGATTGCGTCATGACCGTGAACACTCTCTATTTCTGGGACGATCCGGACGGGGCGCTCCGCGAGATCCGTCGCGTGCTCAAGCCGGGAGGGCGCGTCCTCGTCTCGGCCGCCACGCGCGCCGCGCTGGAGAATTTCGCGGTGGCCCGGAATGGCTTCTTCCATCTCTATACCGCCGAGGAGATGACCGCGCTGGTCGAGAGCGCCGGCTTCCACGACGTCCGCTGCGAGCAGCCGGAGGAGTGGCGCGAGACGGTCTACGTCATCGGCCAGGCGTGAGGCCGCGCGGCATCGCCACGATTCCGCTTTGCGCTCGCCGCGCCGGCCGATAACTTCCGGCGCTCCCCCCGGTACGAGAATCCCGCGCCATCCCCGCGCGGAGCGATCTTCCACGACGCCCGCTTCCGTCGCGCACGACGGGAGACTTCGACGCAGAACAGCCAACCTGAACCAAGGAGTTGTGAGCCATGCCGTCCAGTCGCGTTCTCGTGGTCGCAAACAAATGGTGGGAGTGCGTGCCGATGCTCGACGCGCTCCTGCACGATGAAGTCACCGACGGAAAAGGGGGGCTGCTTCCCTGGCCCGTGGAGCTTCACCATCCCCGGTTCCTCGGAAACTCCCCGCGCCCCGATCATGCCGGCCGGAAGCTCGGGACCAAACCGGAGCAGCTGGTGGGGGACGATCGTCCGCTGCCGCTGGAGGACCCGGCGCCGAAGCCGCGCGCGATCTTCCAGCTCGTTAACTATTCGGTCGAGGTCTGGTGCATCTCCGACCTGATGGAGCATCTGGCGGTCACGCCCGACGTGCAGTCGAGCTCCGGGGTGAAGAAGCAGTATCTCCCCAAGATCGGTTTCAGCAACGCCTTGCTCGTGATAGCGATGGGGACCGCCGCCTATCCGCGCCAGGAGAACGAGAACGGGAGCGTCGTGATCGGATCGGATATCTTCATGCACGACTGCCATCCGACGGGGCATCCGAATACCGACAGCAAATGGCATGATGGGCCGTTCGACGAGCTGATCGAATCGACGATCACCGAGGAGCGGTTCCGGAGCATCACCGACATCGAAAAGGGGAGCTCGGTGCGCGACCGGTTCCTCGTGCCGCCGCTGAATCCCGCGACGTACGGACGTATCCTGGCTCGGCGCGATTACGTGGCGCTCGGCGCCGTGAACGTGACCGACTACACCGAGTATTCCCGGACCGACGAGGCGACCCTCGATGCCTTCCTACGGGCCGGGTACGACATCCGCCTGGCGCGCTCGCTGGAGACGACGCACGGACTGATCAGGACCGAGCTCGGCAAGGAGGCCGGCTCGGCGGCGGCGCCGTTCATCTGGGTCTCCGGCATCACCGATCGCGTCGGCTATTTCGACGTGGAGGTGTCGCGGCGCGCGCATCCGCAGAACTTCACCGCCTCGCGCAACGCCGGCGTGGCGATCGCCGCGCTGCTGCTGAAGTACGACGCGGATCTGACGAAGGAGGCGGAGAACAAGAAGAAGGAACAGGCGGCGTCGTTGGCCTGATGCCGGTGGCGGCGCCGTCGTGAGAGAACGTCCGGAAGAGAGTGAGAGAACATCAGCGAATGCACACTCATTGAGGAGTTGTCATGGAAACATCGCATCCGAGCAGCTTCAGCAGGGAATACGCATTTCCGCCCCTTCCGCTCGAGGAATGGCGGGCGACGAAGAACACGCTGCATCTGTTCGCGCAGATCATCGGAAAGATCCGGCTCAAGCTCGTTCCCAAGACCAATCACTGGTGGCATGTCCCATTGTATATCTCGTCGCAGGGGCTCACCACGCGGGCCATTCCCTACGGCTACGGAAATTTCGAGATCGAGCTCGATCTGCTCGACCATTCCCTGACGATCAGGACCAACGGCGGACACAAGCGCTCCTTCCCGCTCTACGACGGGCTCTCGGTCTCCGAGTTCTACCATCGTACGTTCCAGGCGCTGGGAGAGCTCGGGATCGACGTGAAGATTCTGGCGCGCCCCTACGAGGCGCCGAGCACCGAGCCGTTCGAGACCGACCATCGCGACTGCGCCTACAACCGCGACTACGTGAACCGCTTCTGGCGGATCCTCGTGGCCGTCGACGGCATCCTGCAGGAGTTCCGCGGACGCTTCATCGGCAAGAGCACGCCGGTGCATCTGTTCTGGCACAGCTTCGATCTGGCGCTCACCCGGTTCTCCGGACGCCCCGCGCCGGCGCGCGAGGGGGCCGGCCGCGTCGAGCGCGAGGCGTACTCGCACGAGGTGGTCAGCTTCGGCTTCTGGGCCGGGGACGACAACGTGCCGGCGCCGGCGTTCTATTCGTATACCTTCCCCGAGCCGGAGGGGCTGCGCGATGAGCCGCTGCGCCCGGAGCAGGCATACTGGGGAACGGTCCACGGCGGCGCCGAGGCGCTGTTGATGTACGACGACGTGCGCCGCGCCGACGATCCGCGCGCGATGGTGCTGGAGTTTCTGGAGAGCGCCTACGAGGCCGGCGCCCGCCGCGCCGGCTGGGATATCGACAAGCTCGCGCTCGACGTGGAACCGGTGGGCTGAGCCCGCGTGGGCCGGTCTTGCCATGCCACGACATCTCGCACGGCGTGGCGGCGCGACCTCCGTCCGGACGCGGCGCCGCGCCGCCGGTTCATCGATGCTTCGGCGTCCGCCCCCGCATTGCCCGCGACGGGCGGACGGAATGTTCATTATCCGCATTGCACTGGATATGACTCCTCGACGTTACGCCATCATCACGTTTCGTTCGTTCGCCGCCTATTCGGCGATCATCTCGGTGGTCTGGATACCCTGGACCTACCTGGCCGTGTCCGGGAAACACGGAAGCGAGAGCTCTCCGATCTTCTTCTGGGTGAGCTTCTGCATCGCCGTCATCGTTCCGCTGCTCGGGGCGACGGCAATCTGGGATCAGGCGCCGTCAATGGCCGATCGCCTGCTGGCCATCGACGACGAGGACGACGTGCCGGATGAAGGGGAAGATGATGTCGAGGCGGCGATCCTGGAGAGGAGTGAGCTGATCGGGACGGACATGGTGGAGCCAACGTCGGTGAGCGGCCATGCCGCGCCGGTTGTCGCCGACGCATCCTCGCCGGGCGCCGCATCGAAGCGCGGCCGGCTTGCCAACGACGAGATCCTCGGGCTCGCGGTGATGATCATCGGCCTGTGGGCGATCGTCGGCGGCGTATCGGATCTGATCGATACTCTCGCGAGCGCGGTGCGAGCGATTCTGGTGTTTGGCTTTTCGCTCATGTTCAGACAGTCCTATGTCTACGGCTATGTCGCGCGGATCGTATTCGGACTCGTGCTCGTGTTCAAAGGCCGGGCGATCACCGGCGCCATTCTCAGGAGGTCAGATGCCATTGCATGAACCGACGTCGAGGGGACGAAGTCTGCGGATTCCCGTTCCGCTTCCTCCCGCGCGGGTTGCCGATCGCGTCAGGGCGGTCGTGGAGCGCGAGCCCCGCGGGGATGAGAAGCCCGGCTATTTCACCGGCGCCGTCACCGGAACGGAGTTCGCGATCGTCTGGTCGCAGATCGCGCAATCGCGGATGAGAACGACCTACGTGCCGATGTACAACGTCAACGGCAGGATTGAGCCGGATGGCGAGGGGAGCCTGGTGGTTGCCTCCATCCGGCAACGGGGAGGGAACTCGCTGATCCTGAGCGTGGTTGCGTTCATCCTCGCCATCGCGATCCTCACCGGCTTCGATCTCCACAAGTCGATCGGAACCGCGCCGGTCGTGCTCCTTTCCATGGTGGCCGGCGCGTTGATCTGGTATGCAAATGGCAAAGTGGGGGTGCGCCTCCTTCGTCCGTATCTGATGGAGCTGGTGGGAGCGCCCGTGGCTGCCCGGGAGCCTGGGACGTGAACGATACACGGGGAGCGATCTCCCCGATATTTCCTGATCGAGACTGACAGTATGCCTGGCATTTCCCCCGACACTTCGCTGAAGATTTCCGTTCCGCTTCCGCCGGTAAGCGTTGCCGAGCGTATACGAACGTATCTCGCCGGGAACGACGAGGATCGCGAGGCTCCGGGACGCTTTACCGGAGAGATGAAGGGAAGCGGATTCCGGCTCCACTGGGAGCAGCACGTGACCTCGCGCAACGATGCGAGCTTCACGCCGACGCACGAGGTGAGCGGCACCATCGAGCCCTCGGGGGAGGGGAGCCTGGTAGCGGTGAGCATCAGGCAGCTCGGGAGCACGTCGTTGGTGATCGGCGGCGCGGCCGCGCTGCTCGTGCTCTCGATGCTGACCGGAACCGATATCGGCGCATCGGCCGGAGGGATGCTCCTCTGGGCACTTCCGCCGCTGGCCGGGATACTCGCGTGGAGCTCCGCGAAGCGCATCGGCACAAGCCACGTCCGCGCGCGCTTCGAGGAGCTGGTCGGCGCCAGGCCGACATCCGGGAGCGAGCCGCCGTCCGGGAGCGCACCGGCGTGAGCGCGCCTGCCGCCTCGAAGCGTGAGATGGCATTCGCGCCGATACCCCGCACCCGTCGGTGGATAGGCCTTCTGCCGCCGAGCGTCGTGATCAGGCTCTTCTCGCCATTGTACGCTCGGGAGATCGCCACGGAGGTACGCCGCGCGTGCTCGCATGGCGGTGATGGCGACGGTTATTTTACCGGGACCACATCGGGAGAAAAGTTCAAGCTGGAGTGGCAGAATTTGACGGGACCTGGGGGACGTCGTCGCGGCCATTTCAGCTATTCATCGACGACGGTCATTACAGGGCGCATATGTGATCGGGAAGATGGATCGATCGTGACGTTGAGAGTACGGCAGTCGCTGTGGAGCATGATCGGTGCGTGTGTCGTGAGCCTGCTTCCCACGCTGTTCGTGCTGATGCGGCATGAATTCCACGGCGGATTCAGGAGGGCGGCCATGACGTTCCTCGGCACGTACCTCCTGCTGATGGTGCTCTCGCTCTGGATGGCCGTCAGGTATATCGTACCGCAGGTACGGTCGATGCTCTGCGCGCCGGTATCGCTCGATAAGCTGATGAAGTCGATCGAATGAATAGGAGATCATGAAAGGGGGATCCTGGACATTCACCATACCTCGGAATCCTCGCGCGATGAGCCCTGGCAACGGCGGGCGTGGCCGTCAATGCCTGGAATGAGATACGGATGCTTCGTACAGGCGTTTTCGTATCCGTACCGGCCATTCACAGAAACGAGCCTTGCACCGCAACCATGACGCACGCTGAAGGCGTGCGCCTACCAATGCGTGATTATCGGCCTTCTCTCCGTACGGGCGGCGGAAGAGCGCACGCTGAAGACGTGCGGCTACCGGCGCACTGAACACGGGCTTGCCGTTGCATCAACGGCACATGCGCGCGGCCAGTTGCGCTCGTATCCGAACCGCCACCGCCGCGCACGCCACGTCAGTCCCGAACACCGCATCATAGCTCATTCCCGTCTCCATCGATCGCCAGAGGCAACCATCCCGCTCCCCATTCTCCATTCGCGACGAATCGATCATCGCCAAAGATTTTATTTGGACATAATCCAAGTAAACGTTTAGATTGCGCCCCGTCAAACAACTGCGTTGCTCTCCTCCTCAGCACGTCGAACGGTTCATGTCACTCCCTTCGAGTCAATGGAACCCCGATACGTTCTTCGCGCTGTCCTTCTCGTTCTCGTCATAACTCTCGCTCTTGCGTCCAGCGCCCGCGGACGTGAGATCACATTCTCCGGACGGGTCACCGGCCCCGATTCGCTCCCGCTTGCCGGGGCGGTCATCAAGCTGGCCGGACGTGCGTCGTACGCGACCACGACCGGACCCGACGGCGGCTTCCGCATCGCATCGGTCACGCCCGGACGCTATCGTCTCGAGGTGCGACGGATCGGTTATCGCGTGCACGTCGACTCGCTCGAGCTCGATGCCGGCCAACAACCGAGCGCCGAGCTTCGCGTCAGGCTCGACGAGCTCCCGGCGGAGCTGCCCGGCGTCACCGTCACCGCATCGAGAACGCCTCAACTGGCCTCCACGGCCACGACTCCCGTCGATATCGTGCCGCGCTCGGAGATCGAGCGCCGTCGTCCACTCTATCTCTCCGATCTCCTGGCCGAGCAGACCGGCCTGCAGGTGATCTCCGATCACGGCTCCGGCGTGCGCATGCAGGGACTCGATCCCGATTACACGCTCGTCCTCGTCGATGGCGAGCCGCTGATCGGGCGGACCGCCGGCACGCTCGATCTGACGCGCATCTCGATGGAGAATGTCGAGAAGGTGGAGATCGTCAAGGGGCCGACCTCGTCGCTCTACGGCAGCGACGCGCTTGCCGGCGTGATCAACGTGGTGACGCGGCGTCCGGAAGGGCGGCTGGCCGGCGGGCTCGGCGTCCGCTTCGGCTCCGAGCGCACGCTCGACCTCACCGCCGACGGCTCGTACGGCACCGGGATCTTCTCCGGCTCGCTGCGCGCCGAGCGGATCAGCTCCGACGGCTACGACCTGACGCCGGCGACGATCGCGCCCACCGTCGCCCCGTACGTCACCTGGACCGTGCAGCCCCGCTTCGAGCTCCGTCCGTCGGAGGCAACCACCTGGATTCTCTCGTCGCAGCTGTCGACATCATCGCAGGAGAGTCCCGATCTGTTCGACGTGGCCGGGGAGAGCGTGCCGGTGACCTACACATCACGCCGGACCGAGTGGAGCGTCGCGCCCACGCTCCGCCAGCGGCTCGGCGCCGACGCGACGATCACCGCGAAGGGATATCTCTCCGGTTACGACACCGACGAGCACGCGCTCTCGACGACCGATGAGCTCTACCGCAGCCGCTTCGACCAGCTCTATCTGAAGGGGGAGGCGCAGCTCGACCTCACGCTCGCGGCCACCGACATGGCAAGCTTCGGCGCCGGCGCGGTGACCGAGAGCGTCGATGCCGACCGCATCGCCGGCGAGCGCCTGACCGCGGCCAGCGGATTCCTCTTCGTGCAGAACGAGTGGATGCCCACCGAGCGGATCAATCTCACCGCCGGCTCCCGTCTCGACGCGCACGAAGCCTACGGCGTCAGGATCAGCCCGAAGATCGCGGCCATGTGGCGTCCGTTCGATCCGATCACGCTGCGCGCCGGGATCGGCGGCGGGTTCAAGGCGCCGACGTTTCAGCAGCTCTATCTCGACTTCACGAATCCCTCCGTCGGGTACTCGGTCTTCGGCTCCACCGGCATCGCCGCCGGTATCGAGCGGCTGGCCACGCAGGGGAGCCTGCGCGAGGTGCTGATGCCGATCGACGGCATCGGCGAGCTTCGCCCCGAGCACTCGCTCTCCCTCTACGTGGGAGGGGATTTCGACCTCGGCGAGATCGTGCACCTGAAGGGGAACCTCTATCGCAACAACGTTCACGACCTGATCGACGCCGTGCCGGTGGCGATGAAGCAGAACGGGCAGAACGTGTTCACCTACCGGAACCTGGAGAGCGTGGTGACGCAGGGGGTGGACGCGGAGGTGGGGCTGCGGCTGATGGACTCGCTGACCATCGCGCTCGGCTACAGCTACCTGGATGCCTACGACGTGCGTCAGCTGGAGGCCGTCCGCGCCGGCGAGATCGGCAAGGTGGGCTCGACGGGCCGCGTGAGGCCGGTGCAGCCGTCCGAATACGGTGGGCTGTTCAACCGATCGCGGCACTCGGCCTGCGTCCGGCTCGAATGGGCGAGCGCGGAGCTCGGCACCTCCGCCACGCTGCGCGGCGTGATCCTCGG
The DNA here is from genome assembly GCA_048498995.1 of Bacteroidota bacterium. Taxonomy (GTDB): domain Bacteria; phylum Bacteroidota; class Ignavibacteria; order OLB7; family OLB7; genus JBEHWX01. The sequence continues at coordinate 18,111 of JBEHWX010000072.1, read as the reverse complement.
CCGCTACGGCTACAGCGATCTGAACGTCAACGGCGTCCTCGACGACGCCTCGGAATATGCACCCGGCTATGCCCTCTGGAACGCCTCGATCAGCAAGGACATAACGCGGGGGATTCTCCTCTACGCCTCGTTCGACAACCTCCTCGACAAGCGGGACTCACGCCTGCCATCTCTCCCCGGCCGGCGCGTGAATATCGGACTCCGCATGAGCTACCGATAACCGCGCCCGGCATCAGCATCAACTCAACCTTCGAACCGAATCCGACATGAAGACACTTCTGTTCGCCGCGATCGCGTGCGCCGCCGTTCTTTCCGCCTGCTCCGAGGATGCCGTCGTGGAGCCGCCCCCCACGCCGGTGCAGCCGACGACCACCGTCCGCGACCTCGCGGCCGACACGGCAAAGTCCGGACACTATACCTTCTTCAGGCTCCGCGACAGCACTGTCGTTCCGTATACCGACTCGGCCTCCGCGTCGTGGGATATCGCCTTCAACGCCACGTCGATCATCACCAACGGCGGCGACCGCGGCCCGGGACAGGGAGGATCGCTCCTGCTGGCCTCCACCGATTTCGACGCGTACGCGCAGGCGCCGGAATCCGGCTACGCGGCCGGCGACGTCTCCAAGGACTGGTATACCTACACCGGCGCGACCGGCAATCCGCCCCACACGATCCTGGCCAACACCACTTCGGTGCTGGTGGTCAAGACCGCCGACGGCAAGTACGCCAAGCTCCAGATCAAGAGCTATTACAAGGGAGCCCCGAGCTCGCCGACCGGCGCCGAGCCTTCCCGCTTCTACACGTTCCGCTACTTCTATCAGCCGGACGGATCACGCAAGCTGACGAACTGATGACCATGGACATGACACACGATGCACTGAGTGAGAAGATGAGCCGGAGGGCGACGAGAGGTCATCGGACGATGCGCTCGCGACTGGCGCGCTCGCTTGCCGCGCTCCTGCTGCCGGTGGTGACAATGGCCGGCATGGGATGCGGGGCCGAGCGCGCCGGCGAGGCGCGGGCCGCGAAGTCCGAGGCCGCATCGCCGCGTGGCGAGCGGATCGTGGTGCTCGGCGGCTCGCTGGCCGAGACGGTCTACGCGCTCGGCGCCGGCGGCCGGATCGTCGGCGCCGACATCTCCTGCACCTATCCGGAGGCGGCGCTCCGTCTGCCGAAGGTCGGCTACCAGCGGACGATATCGGCCGAGAGCGTGATGGCGCTCGAGCCGACGATGATCCTCGCCACCGAGGAGGCCGGGCCCCCGGCCGCGATCGTGCAGCTTCGCGACGCGGGGATCCGCGTGGTGGTGGTACACACCTCCGACCACTCGGTGGAGGGGACGATGCGGAAGATCGCCGATGTCGGCGCCGCGCTCGGACTGGCCGCCGAGGCGGGGCACCTGATCGACTCGACGAGCCGGAAGGTGGAAGGGCTGCGCTCGGAGGTGGCGCGGGTCGAGAAGCAGCCGCGCGTGCTCTTCGTCTACACGCGTGGCCCCGGCGGCGTGCAGATCTCCGGAAGCGGCACCGCGGCCGACGCGATGATCCGGCTTGCCGGCGCGCGCAATGCCGTCGACGGCTACGAGGGATACAAGCCGCTCACCGCCGAGGCCGCGACCATGGCCGACCCGGACGTGATCCTGGTGCCGGCCGCGGCGCTCGTCTCGATCGGCGGCGTCGACGGACTGCTGCGTCAGCCGGGGCTGGCCGCCACGCGCGCCGGACAGGCGCGCCGCGTGGTCGCCATCGACGACCTGCTGCTGCTCGGCTTCGGGCCGCGGATAGCGACCGCGCTCGAGTCGCTGATCGGCGAGCTGCATCCAGAGCTGAAGGGGAGCGCGTCATGACGGAGCTGGCCATCGGCGTCCGCTCCGCGACCAGGGCATGGCGGAGCCGGAACGGAATGATCCTGGCCTCCCTCGCGCTGCTGCTGGTCGTGGCGCTGCTGATGGCCGGCGGGATCGGCGCGGTCGGGATCTCTCCCGGCGGCATCCTGGCGATTCTCGCCTCGAAGCTCGGGCTCGCGCTGCCGTGGGAGTTCACGCCGCGTCAGGAGCACGTGCTCACCGCGATCCGGCTTCCGCGCGTGCTGCTCGGCCTGCTGGTCGGCGGCGGGCTCGCCGTCTCCGGCGCGATGATGCAGGGTCTTTTCCGGAACCCGCTGGCCGATCCGTCGCTGATCGGCACCTCCAGCGGCGCGGCGCTCGGCGCGGTGACGGTGCTCGTGCTCGGCGGCGCGGCCACGACCTCGATCGGCACGCTCCTCGGCGACGCGCTTCTGCCGGCCGCGGCGTTCCTCGGCGGCATCGGCTCGACCACGCTCGTCTATCGCATCTCGCGGGCGCGGGCCGCCGGTTCGATGGCGTCGATGCTGCTGGCCGGCATCGCACTCAACGCGCTCTTCGCCGCCGCGCTCGGCGCGCTCGTCTACCTGGCCGACGACGCGCAGCTCCGCTCGATCACCTTCTGGAACATGGGAAGCCTCGGCGGCGCCACCTGGCGCTATCTGGCGGTGGCCGCGCCGCTGATCCTGATGGTGATCCTGCTGGCGCCACGGCTGGCGCGCGAGCTCAACGCGCTCGCGCTCGGCGAGGCGGAGGCCGCGCATCTGGGGGTCGGCGTGGAGGGAGTGAGACGGGCGGTCGTGCTGCTCACCGCGCTCGCGGTCGGCACCTCGGTGGCGGTCTGCGGGATGATCGGCTTCGTCGGCCTGGTGGCGCCGCATATCGTCAGGCTGATGGTCGGGCCGGATCATCGCGTGGTGATTCCGGGCTCGGCGCTGCTGGGTGCCTCGCTTCTTCTGATCGCGGACCTGCTGGCGCGCACGATCGTGGTGCCGGCCGAGCTCCCGATCGGCATCGTCACGGCGGCCTTCGGCGCGCCGGTCTTCCTCTGGCTGATCCTGCGCCGGCGCGGGCTCGGCGGGGAGGAGCCATGCTGATCGGCGAAGGGATTCAAGTGCGCGCGGGCCGCGCGATGATCCTCGACGGGATCTCGGTCGAGATCCACCCCGGCGAGGTGATCGCGGTGCTCGGCGCCAACGGCGCCGGCAAGTCGACGCTGCTGAAGGTGCTCTCCGGGGAGATCGCGCCGACCTCGGGACAGGTCGCGCTCGACGGCGTGCCGCTGGCCCGCATCCCCGCGCCACGCCTGGCGCGGCGGCGCGCGGTGCTCACCCAGGAATCGCATCTGACCACTCCCTATACGGTGACCGAGGTGGTGCTGCTCGGGCGAACGCCCTATTTCGGCGCCGCTCCATCGAAGGCCGATCGGCGGATCGCCGAGGAGGCATGCATGGCGGCCGACGTGGGGCATCTCGCCTCCCGCGTCTACACGACGCTCTCCGGCGGAGAGAAGCAGCGGGTGCATCTGGCGCGGGCGCTGGCGCAGCTCCGGGAAGAGCGCGCGGAGGACCCTCGCTATCTGCTGCTCGACGAGCCGACCTCCAGCCTTGACCTGTCGCATCAGCAGATGGTGCTCCGGGCCGCGCGTGGATTCGCCGCCTCCGGAGGGGGTGTGCTGGCGATCCTGCACGACCCGAACCTCGCGGCGCAGTTCGCCGACCGGATGCTGCTGATGAAGCGGGGGAAGGTCGTGGCGCTCGGATCGCCACGGAGCGTGCTGACGCCGGAGCATATCCGGGAGGTGCTCGGCGTGGAGGCGATGGTGCTCGATCATCCGATCGGGGGGCTGCCGCTGGTGGTCCCCATCATGAGTGAAAACCATCCGGCCGCGGACGGGCCGGCCAGGGAGCGGATTGCGGGCGCATACCCGCTTCCCGGCCGTCGGCCCGATCCGGTCTCCGGATGAAGAACCGTAGGAAGGGAGTGTCGCGGTGAACCAATACGAGGAGGTACGGGTAGCCGCGGCATTTCCCTTCCGACCGGTTCCGACGTGGCGGCGGCCTCCGGGGCCGCGCCGGTCGAACCACGTGTCAAGTATACCGAACCAACGGAAACAGGATAATACCATGATCGATACGGCAACGTTGAAACAGCGGTGGGATCGCCTCCGCGAGGAGGAGCCGAAGCTCCGCATCCGTGATGCCGCCGGCCGCCTCGGCGTCAGCGAAATGGAACTGGTGGCAACCGGCATCGGCCGCGACGTGACGCGGCTCGACGGCGACTGGAAGATGCTCGTGGCGCAGCTCGAGCCGCTCGGCGACGTGATGGCGCTGACCCGGAACGACCACGCCGTGCACGAGCGGACCGGCACCTACCGGAATGTGTCGGCCGGCGCCGGCTCCGGGCTCGTGCTCGACGAGGAGATCGATCTCCGGATCTTCTACTCCCACTGGCGCCACGGCTTCGCCGTCGCCGAGCCGATGCGCGATTCCGTCCGTCGCTCGCTCCAGTTCTTCGATGCCGCCGGAGGCGCCGTCCACAAGATCTACATGGTGGAGGGGAGCGATATCGCCACCTACGACGCGCTCGTGGAGCGCTTCCGCGCCGGCGAGGATGCTCCGGAGCTCGTGGTGACGCCGGCCTCCGAGCCGGCCAAGGAGCAGCTTCCGGAGTCGATCGACTTCGACGGATTCCTCGACGGGTGGAGAAATCTTCAGGACACCCACGACTTCTTTCCGCTGCTCCGGAAGTACGGCGTTTCGCGCCGGCAGGCGCTCCATCACGCCGATGACGATCTGGCGCATCCGGTGGCGCTCGACGCTCCGCGACGGATCCTCGAGATGGCTTCCGCCGAGGAGCTCCCCATCATGATCTTCGTCGGCAGCCCGGGCGTGATCCAGATCCACACCGGCCGCGTCGACCGGATCGTCGAGACCGGCCCCTGGATCAACGTGCTCGATCCGCGATTCAATCTTCATCTCCGCCAGGACGGCGTTGCCGAGGCGTGGGTGGTGAAGAAGCCGACGCGCGACGGCATCGTCACCTCCGTGGAGCTGCTCGACGCCGATGGCAAGGTGGTGGCGCTGATGTTCGGCAAGCGCAAGCCGGGAATTCCGGAATCCGAGGCGTGGCGACGTCTGGTGGAGCGCCTTCCGATGAGCGTGGAAGCGGCCTGAAGCGCCGGACGTTCGCGCCCGGTTCTCACCCGCGGTACGGAATAATGCGTACGGTTTGCATCGGCGGTAGGCGCGAGTCTTCAGCTCGCGCGCGGTACGGAATAATGCGTACGGTTTGCATCGGCGGTAGGCGCGAGTCTTTAGCTCGCGCGGTACGAAAGAGCGCGGTATGGAAGAGCGCACGCTGAAGACGTGCGCCTACCACGGACGTCCCCACGGACGCCCGCCACGGTGCGTGCGGGCATCTCTCGATTCATCGCGACATGGCATGGCCGCGTCGGGTGATATGGCGTGTGATCCGGCGAGAGCCGGATCGGGATGAGGTATGCAGGTATGGGCGTATGTCTCATCGAGCGGCGCCGGATCGATCACGACGCGACACCAGCGCGCGAAGCTTCGTTGCCGGGGGGAAACGAATGCTTTGCGCGTGATTCGAGGGCTCGCCGGCAACGGCGGGCCCTCGATATGTTTCGACCTCGCGCACGTCAGCGGGTGCCCGTCGACCTCCGTTGCCCGGCGCGCGCGGCCAGGACCCCCGCCACCTCGCCCAGCGAGCTCCCCCGCTCGGCCAGCAGCACCAGCAGGTGATAGAGCAGATCCGCGCTCTCGTTCTCCAGATCCTCCAGTGTCCCGGTCACCGCCGACAGCGCCACTTCCACCCCTTCCTCGCCGACCTTCTGTGCCACCCGTCCGGTGCCGGCGCGCGCCAGCCGCCAGGTATACGAGCTCTCGTCCCGCGCGTCGATGCGAGAGCGGATCGTGGCTTCGAGCTCGCGGAGAATGTCGCCGGCCGTGATGTCCGCCTCCCGATGCGACGCCCGCGTTAGGCCCTCGGGCTGGCCGGCGTCGAAGCAGGTTGCCGCGCCGGTGTGGCAGACGGGGCCGGCCGGCTCGGCCAGCAGCAGCAGCGCATCCCGGTCGCAGTCGATGTGCGCCGAGACGAGGGAGAGAACGTTGCCGGAGCTCTCCCCCTTTCTCCAGAGGCGGCCGCGCGAGCGGCTCCAGAACGTCACCAGCCGGTCGCGCAGCGTGGCCTCCAGCGCCTCGCGATTCATGAAGCCGAGCATCAGCACCCGGCGCGTGGTCGCGTGCTGCACAACGGCCGGCACCAGGCCGCCGAGCTTGTCGAAGTCGATCGTGGAGATCATGTGCGTATCGGAATGTTCAGTCCGGCCAGCTCCCGCTTCAGGCGGGATATCGTGGTCCGACCGAAATGGAGCATGCTGGCCACGAGAAATCCATCGGCGCCGGCCGCCGCGGCTTCGGCCAGGTGGCCGGCATGGCCGGCGCCCCCGGAGGCGATCAGCGGCACCCTCGTGACCGCCGACAGCCGTTCCAGCAGCTCGATGTCGTAGCCGTCGCTCGTGCCGTCGCGGTCGATCGAGGTCACCAGCAGCTCGCCGGCGCCGGCCTCGACCACGTAGCGTGCCCACGCGACCGTATCGAGCTCCGTCAGCCGCGCGCCGCCATGCGTGGCCACGCGCCATCGGCCATCACGGTCATCGGTCCGGAGCGCATCGATCGCCACCACCACCGACTGCGAGCCGACGCGCGCCGCGCAGGCCGCGATCAGCTCCGGATCCGCCACCGCGGCGCTGTTGATCGAGATCTTGTCGGCCCCCGCGTCGAGCACGCGGCAGACATCCTCCACCGAGCCGATGCCGCCGCCGACGATGAAGGGAATGTCGATCGCGCGGCCGAGCCGGCGTACCAGATCGAGGAGCGTGCCCCGCCCCTGACGCGTGGCGGAGATATCGAGCAGCACGAGCTCGTCGGCGCCGTCGCCGGCGTAGCGAAGCGCGAGCTCCAGCGGGTCGCCGGCGTCGCGTAGATCCACGAAGCAGCGTCCCTTGGCGGTGCGGCCGTCGTGGATATCGAGGCAGGGAATGATCCGTCGCGCGAGCATGATGCGGTTCCTTCGTGATCAGCGTGAGGGGGATGCGTACGGCGTGGAGCGCTCGACCAGCTCTGCCAGCGTCAGCCGCTCCTCGTACCACGCCTTGCCGACGATCGCGCCGGCCACGCCGGCCCGTGCCAGCAGGTCGACGTCGGCCACGGAGCCGATACCGCCGGATGCCTGGATGGTCAGCTCCGGGAACCGCGGGACAAGCTCGGTATACAGGGGGATATTCGGCCCGGCGAGCATGCCGTCGCGCGAGATGTCGGTGCAGACCAGATGGCGCACGCCGAGCTCGACGAGAGCTTCGAGCGCCCGATCGGGATCGAGATCCACGGTCGACTGCCAGCCCCGCACGGCGATGCGGCCGTCGCGGAGGTCGAGCGCCACCATCACGCGGTCGGCACCGAACTCGGCGAGCCATTCGGCCAGGCGATCGGGATCGGAGAAGGCGACCGAGCCGATGATCACGCGCGCGGCGCCGAGCGCGAGCAGCCGCTCGATCTCCTCTCCGCTCCGGATGCCGCCGCCTACCTGGACTTCCGCGCCGGGATCGGCGAAGATCTCCTCCAGCGCTTCCCAGTTGACGAGCCGTCCGAGGCGCGCCCCTTCCAGGTCCACGACGTGCATGGCGGTGAGTCCGCTGGCCACGATGCGCCGTGCCGCGGAGAAGGGGCTTTCCAGGTAGATGCTCGGATGGCGGAACTCCCCCTGCTGCAGTCGCACGATGTTGCCGCCGTAGATATCGATGGCCGGAAGGATCAGCATAGCTCGATGAAGTTTCGGAGTAGGGTGAGTCCGGCCGCGCCGGAGCGCTCCGGATGGAACTGCACGCCCCAGATCCGGTCGCGCGCGACGGCGGCGGCCAGTGGAGCGTCGTGGATGGTGATGCCGGTGCTCGCCGGCGTTACCGGGCAGCGATAGGAGTGAACGAAGTACATCCAGGCGTCGGAGGGAATGCCGGCGAACATCGCGTGCTCCGCCGGCACCCGCACGCGGTTCCAGCCGACGTGCGGCACCTTGACGCGGGCGTCGGACATCCTCACCACGGTGCCGGGGAACAGGCCGATCCCGTCGGTCTCCTGCTCCTCCGTGTGCTCGTGGAGCAGTTGCATGCCGAGGCAGATGCCGAGCAGCGGTCGCCCCGAGTCGACGATCCAGGGAACGAGCTCCCGCTCGCGGAGCCGCGCCATCGCCTCGCCGGCGGCGCCGACTCCCGGCAGGATGATCCGTTCGGCGCCGGCGAGCTCGCGCCGCGCCGCGCCGACCACGGCCGGCTCTCCCAGACGCTCCAGCGCGTTGATGATCGAGCGGACGTTGCCGGCCGCGTAGTCGATGATGCCGGTCATAGCACCCCCTTCGTGGTCGGCAGTGCCGAGGGGCGCCGTTCGTCGCGGCGGATCGCGTCCCGGAGCGAGCGGGCGATCCCCTTGAAGATCGCCTCGATCTTGTGGTGATCGTTCCGTCCGCCGGCCGAGACGTGGAGGTTGGCGCGCAGGCCGTTGGCAAGCGCGCGGAGGAATTCCTCCACCAGCTCCGTCGGCAGATCGCCGACCCGCTCGCGCCGGAAGTCGACGTCGAAGGCGAGGTAGGGGCGTCCGCCGAGGTCGAGCGCCACCTGCGCCAGCGCGTCGTCCATCGGGAGGAGAAAGCCGTAGCGGGCGATGCCCCGCTTGTCGCCGAGCGCGGCCCGGAGCGCCTCGCCGAGCACGATGCCGGTATCCTCCACCGTGTGATGCTCGTCGACGTGGAGATCCCCCGCGGCGCTCACCGTGAGGTCGATGCCGGCGTGCCGCGCGAGCTGTTCCAGCATGTGGTCGAGAAACCCGATGCCGGTCGCGATGCTCGCCGACCCCGTGCCGTCGAGCGCCACAGCCACGCTCACTTCCGTCTCGCTGGTGCGGCGCGTGATCGACGCGCTCCGCTCCAGGCCGACGATCCGCCGGCAGAGGAGGAGGAAGTCCGGGCCGGCGAGCTCCGCCCGCGTGGGAGCGTCGGCCAGGCGCGCCGCTCGGCAGCCGATGCGTCGGCCGAGCTCCACGTCGCTCTCTCGGTCGCCGATCACCACCGAGCGGGTCAGGTCCGGCGCCCGCTCGCGCAGATACTCCTCCACAAGGCCGGTGGCCGGCTTGCGGCAGCGGCATCCGTCATGCGGCCCGTGCGGACAGATCAGAACGCGCTCGAAGCCGATCCCCTCGCCGGCGAGCAGCCGGAGGAGACGCCCCTGCACGAGCTCGAAGCTCGCCATCGGGTAGCGGTCGCCGCCGAGATGATCCTGGTTGGTCACCATCACCAGCTCGTAGCCGGCGTCGAGAAGCAGACGGAGTCCGCCGATGACGCCGGGAATCAGCTCCAGCTTCTCCAGCGAATCGATCTGCTGGTCCGGCGGCTCGATGATCAGCGTGCCGTCGCGGTCGATGAACGCGGTCTTCATCGGCGCATCCTCCCCACGAGATCCAGCAGGAGATCGTTCTGCTCCGGCGTGCCGACCGTGACGCGCACGCAGCCGGCCAGCGCCGGCTCATCGCTCCGGTCGCGGATCGTGACGCCGTGGCGCGACAGGTGGCGGCAGAGCGTGCCGGCGTCGGCAACGCGGGCCAGGAGGAAGTTCCCCTGGGATGGCCAGACATGGTCGACGATCGGAAGGCCGCGGAGCCCGCCCGCGAGCCGCTCCCGTTCCCGCCGGATGAGCGCGACGCGCGCGGCGATCGCCTCGGGGCGGTCCAGCGCGGCGATGGCCGCGGCCGCGTTGAGCGCGCCGATGTTGTAAGGGAGCTTGATCCTGAGCAGATGCTCGACGATCGTCGGGGCGGCGATCGCCCATCCGATCCTGAGCCCGGCCAGACCCGCCCCCTTCGAGAGGGTCCGGAGCAGCACGAGGTTCGGCGTGGTCGCCACCAGATCGGCGAGCGACGGGATGTCGGCGAACTCGATGTACGCCTCGTCCACCACCACGATCCCACGGAACAGCCGGCAGAGCTCGACCACGGTCGCCCGCGGCAGCACCGATCCGGTCGGATTATTGGGCGAGCAGCAGAAGAAGAGCTTGACGTTGGCGCCGAGCCCGGCGACCGCGGAGGCGGGATCGAGCCGGAAGGCGCCGTCCAGCCGCACGCTCTCGACGGCGACGTCGTTGATCTCCGCGGCGACGCGATACATGCCGTAGGTCGGCTCGGCTACCGCGATGGCATCCGTGGTCGGGGAGCAGAAGAGGCGGATCATCAGATCGATCACCTCGTCGGCGCCGGAGCCGGCCATCACCTGATCGAGCGCGCATCCGCTCAGTCGGGCAAGCCGTCGCCGGAGCTCGATCTGCAGCGGGTCGGGATAGCGGTTGATCCGGACGCCGAGCAGCTCGGCATCATCGCAGAGCGCGTTCTCGTTGGCGTCCAGGAGTATACCCTCGGCGGCGTCGTGCCGCGCCGCGCGGTACGGCCGCAGCGCGCGCAGGCCGGGGCGGATCAGGGATGCGATGTCCATGCTCGGTTCCATGCTCATCGCTCCTCCAGTCGCGTGGTGACCGCGCGAGCGTGCGCGTCGAGCCCCTCGGCTCGCGCCAGCTCGAGGAGCGCCGGCGCGAGCTCCGCCAGTCCACCGCGCGTGAGCGACTGGAAGGAGATCCAGGTGCGGAAGCTGTCGACGCTCACGCCGGACTGCCAGCGCGCGGCGCCGCCGGTCGGGAGCGTGTGGTTGGTGCCGGAGGCGTAGTCGCCGCAGGTCACCGGGGCGCTGGCGCCGAGGAAGACGCTCCCCGCGGCGGTGATGCGGTCGACGACATCCGACGGCTCCGCGACGTCGACGATCAGGTGCTCCGGCGCGTAGGCATTGGAGAAGGCGATCGCCTCGTCGAGCGTGTCGGTCACGAGGATGAATGCCTCGCGTAGGGCGGCGTCGATGATGTCGCGCCGCGGCTCCCGTTCGGCGCGCTCCGGGATGAGCGCGGCCACCTCCGCCGCCAGCTCCCGGCTGTCGGTGACGAGGCAGACGCGGGCATCCGGATCGTGCTCGGCCTGCGACAGAAGGTCGGCCGCGACACGCTCGGCGCGTGAGCTCCGGTCGGCGATCACGAGAAGCTCCGAGGGGCCGGCCAGCAGATCGATCGCGGCGCCGGCCGGATCGGCGGCCACGTACTGCTTGGCCGCGGCCACCCATCGGTTCCCCGGCCCGTAGATCTTGTCGACCTTCGGGATCTCCCCGGCGCCGTAGGCCATCGCCGCGATCGCCTGGGCTCCGCCGGCCTTGTAGATCGTGGTGATGCCGATCCTCGCCGCCGCGGCCACCACGAGCGGATCGACGCTCCCGTCGACGCGCGGCGGCGTGCAGAGCGCTATCCGCCGGCAGCCGGCCAGGAGCGCCGGGATGCCGAGCATCAGCACGGTGGAGGGGAGCGGCGCCGATCCGGCCGGGATATACAATCCGACCGATCCGATCGGACGGGGCTCGCGCCAGCAGAGCACGCCCGACATCGTCTCCACGCGGGGCTCCGTCGCCAGTTGCGCGCGATGCAGTGCCGTGATGTTCCGCGCGGCGGTGTCGATCGCCGCGGCGGTCTCCGGACGGAGCGCCTCCAGCGCCGCGGTGATCTCCGCCTCCGAAACGGCCAGGCGCTCCGGCGCGACGCCATCGAACATCCGCGACCAGTAGCCCAGCGCCGTTGCGCCATCGCGGCGGATCGAGTCGCAGATCCCGGCGACGCTCCGCGTGGTCTCCTCGTCGAACACCGAAGGGCGTGTCAGCAGCCGCCGATAGTCGGCGGCCGAAAGCGTGGTGAGGGTATGGATCGTCATCTGATGATCGCTCCTATCGGCATGACGATGATATCCCGCGCGCCGGCATCCCGGAGCTGCTCCATCGTGTCCCAGAACACATCCTGCGGAACCACGGAGTGGAGCGCCACCATGCCGTCATCGGCCAGGGGAACGATGGTGGGGCTGGCGAGTCCGGGGACGATCCGCTGGAGTTGCGGCACGGCGGTCGCCGGCGCGTTGAGCATCACGTAGCGCTTGCCGCGCGCGATCAGCCCGGCCTGGATCCGGATCAGAAGCCGGTCGATCAGCTTCCGCTTTCGAGGCTCGGCCATGGCGGCCGGCCCGGCCACGAGAACCGCGCTGGAGTCGAGCACCGTCTCCAGCGGACGGAGCCCGTTGATCCGGGCGGTGCTGCCGGTGGAGACCAGATCGCAGATCGCGTCGGCCACGTCGAGCATCGGCGCCAGCTCCACCGCGCCGCTCAATGGGACGATCTCGCAGTCGATCTTCTCGCGCCGGAGGTAATCGGCGAGGATGGTCGGATAGGTGGTCGCGATCCGACGTCCGGCCAGATCGCCGGCGGCGCGGATGTTGGAGCGGACCGGCACGCAGATCATCAGCCGGCACGCGCCGAAGCCGAGCTCGGCCAGCGTCTCCACGGTCGCCCCTTTCTCCACCACGATGTTCCGCCCGACGATCCCGAGCTCGGCCACGCCGTCCATCACGTATTCCGGAATGTCGTCGTCCCGGAGCGCGAGGATGTCCAGCGGGAAGTTTCCGCAGGGGGCATGGAGGCTGTTGCGCCCGATGTCGAACTCGAGCCCGCAGCCGCGCAGCAGCCCGAGGGCATCGTCGGTGAGCCGTCCGCTTTTCTGGATCGCGATCTTCAATCTGCCGTTGGTCCTTCGCATACTTTACTCAGGTAAAGTGATTGGGGCAAAAAAAGAAGCGCTCATGTTCCGCGCTTCTTTTTCGTTCTGCTCAGCATGAGGAGATATCCTCCGGTCCCGGCGGTGAGCCATTTATGGACGCGGGCTATCGTTCTCGAGCTGAGCCCCGTCTCTCGCTCGATGGCCGAGTACGGGGTTCCCTCGGCAAGCATCCCGGCCACCTTCCATCGCTCGGCGAACTCCCGAATCTCGTTCTCGGTGAGCAGGTCCCGGAAAAAATTCCGGCATTCCTCCAGTGACTTCAGCGTCAGGATCGCCTCGTAGAGTCGATCGACGTCTTCCGGGTTGGCTTGCTTCATGCTTTACTCAAGTAAAGTACAGGTTCGATGTGAAAGATGCAAGTGGTCCGCTCCGAGGCATGCTCCCCGCATGCCCGAAGCCGCTACGGGGCTCGCTCGATGTCCGACGATATCCGGACCTCGGAGCAGGCTGGACGCGCGCATGGCCGGGCGCGTCAGAGCCGGGCGTGTCAGAGCCGTGTGCGTCAGAGCCGGAGCTTGGCGGCGTATCCGGTGAGCTCCACGTAGCCCTCGCCGGTGATCGGCGCGCCCCCCTTGGTTCCGCGCACCTCGACCGCCCCTTCCCAGTAGGTGACGCGCGTGGAGTTCTCGGTCCGGAGCTCCTGGTCGGCCACGTACGGCGTCACGGTCACGTCCAGCCCCTTCGAGGGGATGGTGACGTGCCACTTCGACGGATAGGTCGCCTTCGACGTGGCGCTCGTCCAGCGATCGAGCACCTCGATCCGATAGTCGCTCGGGGCAAGGGGAACGCGGGTGCCGTCGGCCTGGATGTAGGCGCCGACGGCGTGCGGATCGTAGCCGCCGTCGGGACGCCGCAGGCCGTAGAGCATCAGCTCCTCGTTGTTGCCGAGCTGGAGCGAGAACCAGTCCCAGCCCACCTGGTCGGCGCCGAGCTGGGTGGTGCCGAACTCGTGATCCATCCACGCGGTCCCCTCCACCTCGACCGGCTCGCCGTCGATGGTGGCCACGCCGACCACCGAAAGGCGGGGGATCGAATAGTACATCGAGGCATTCTTCGGATCGGCCCCCTTCTGGGAGTAGCCGTTCACCCCCTGCAATACCGCCGGCTTCCTCGGGGTCGCGATCAGCGAGAGCCCGAGCGAATCGGTCCGCGCGGTCATGTAGAACATCTGGCCGAGCCCCTCGAGCTTCCAGTCCTCGATCCAGGTGCGGAGCACCTTGTCGCTGGCGCCGGCATCGTCGTACTGTCCGCCTCGGGCGATCTTCTCGAAGTAGTGGAAGGTCTTCTTCCCCTTGTCGGTGAGGGTGAAGTGGGCGAAGTAAAGCGCGGGGGAGCGGAAGCGGGAGCCTTCCTGCTGCTCCTTGGTAAGGCCGACCCGGAACCAGGTGAGCTGGAAGCCGAAGCGGCGACCATCCTTCGCGGTGAGCTGGCCGGTGTAGTACCACCACTCGTTCTGGTAGTCGGGGTGGGAGGCGTGATCGGCCGGAAGGGAGATGCCGCGTCCGGGGGCGGCGTAACGGAAGGTGCCGTTTTCGTCGGAGCAGGCCACGTAGGCCACCACTCCGCCGAGGAGCAGGATCGGGATCAGGTCACGAAGTCGCATGGGGTGGAAGTTACGTGAATGGCGGGGTGAGAAGGAAGGACCGGAGGTGTCGGGATCTCGGCTGGCAGTGGCGTCCGGAGGGGCGCGCGGCGGATATGCGACCGAGGGGAGGGGGCTCGGCGCGACGGTGACAGTTGGTTACCGAAGGGCTCAATTCGCGCGGGCAGCCGGTGCCGGGGCGATTTCTTCGGCCGGGCATTCTCGATTCTCGATCCCGTTCCGCTATCTTGGCGTATCCATGAACGCCAATCCGTACGTAGTCTCGCTCACGAACTTCGAGGGGCCGCTCGATCTGCTCCTGTTCTTCATCAAGCGGGACGAGCTCGACATATACGATATCCCGATCGCGAGGATCACCGAGGAATTTCTTCTCTACACCCAGGCCATTCAGATGCTCGATCTGGAGCAGGCGGGGGAGTTCATCGTGATGGCCGCGACCTTGATGCAGATCAAGGCGAAGATGCTCCTGCCGAAGCCGGAGCGTGGGCCGGACGAGGAGGAAGAGGAGGATCCGCGCGCGGAGCTGGTACGTCGCCTGCTGGAGTACAAGCAGTACAAGGAAGTGGCCGAGCGGCTCAAGGAGCGGGAGGAGGAGCAGCGGAACGTCTACTATCGCCAGAACTTCAAGGCCGATTACAAGACGTTCGCCGAGGAGACCGCCGGCGAGCTGCTGAAGAACGTGACCCTCTTCGACCTGATGGCCGCCTTCAAGCGCGCGCTCGACAAGGCGCCGAAGAAGACCATCCACGTCGTCGAGAGGTTCAGCTTCACGATCGAGGAGCAGACCGATTACATCCTCGGGATCTTCGTCGATCGCTCGCAGGCCACCTTCTTCGAGCTGGTCGACGGCCTGGAGCGCCTCGGCGTGATCGTCACCTTCCTGGCGCTGCTGGAGCTGATCAAAAGCAAGACCCTCGCCTTCCACCAGGACGCCAACTTCGAGGACCTGCTGATCTATAAGCTCTGAAGAGAATTGAGAATTGAGAATGATGAACCATGAAGTCAGTGCGGTTCAGGGTTTTGGCTGCCCCGGGCTCAGGTACTTGGATCTGGGAGAGAATTGAGAATTGAGAATGATGAACCATGAAGTCAGCGGGGTTCAGGGTTTTGGCTGCCCCGGGCTCAGGCACATGGATCCGAAGAGAATTGAGAATTGAGAATGATGAACCATGAAGTCAGTGTGGTTCATGGTTTCGGGTGCCCCGGGCTCAGGCACATGGATCTGGGAGAGAATTGAGAATTGAGAATGATGAACCATGAAGTCAGTGCGGTTCAGGGTTTCGGGTGCCCCGGGCTCAGGCACGCGGTGCGGTGAGCGCCGCCTTCAGAGCCTTTCCTCCGAGTCTTTCTCTTGTGGCCTCCCGAGTCGCATCGCGCCGCGCTGAACGGAGCGGGGGCGAGCCCCTCTGTTGCCCGCCCCCTAACGTCGGAGCTCCTCCGCCGTGAACGCTCCTCTTCGCTATTCCATCTATCTCACCCGAGCATCACGCGGGGACGGCGGCGCCGGCCGAGGCCAGGATCTCCTCCACCGCGTGAATCACATCGGCCGGCGTCCGCGGATCGCGCGCGCCGCCGCGGCGACGGTAGCGACGCTGCGCCAGCAGGTCGAGCAGATCGGAGACCACCGCGTTGGCCGTCGGCATCGAGCCGGCCCCGCGGCCGGTGAAGCGCTGCGGTCCCACCTCGCGACAGGACAGCTCCACGATGTTCACCTCGTCCCGGACCGACGCGAGCGGGTCATCCTCGCCGATCGCCTCCGGGCGCACCGCGAGCTCGAGGCCGGACTGGCCGGCGCGGGCGCTGGCCACCAGCTTGATCCGCTTTCCGGTCCGCGTCGCTTCGGCGATATCCCGGCTCGTGATCCCGTCGATGCCGGTGGTCGCGATCCGCTCCGGCGGCACGTGCACGCCGAAGGCATGGAACGCCAGGATCGAGAGCTTCTGCGCCGCGTCGGCGCCGGAGATGTCGGCCGTCGGATCGGCCTCGAGAAATCCCGACTCCCGCGCCACCTCCAGCGTCTCCTCCCACGACCATCCCTCCTGCAGCTTCGAGAGGATATAGTTCGTCGAGCCGTTGATCACGCCGCGGAGCGCGTCGATACGGTCGGTCAGCAGCGTCTCGTCGATCACCTTCAGGATCGGGATCGAGCCGCAGACGGCCGCGCCGTAGAGAAGGCGTCCGCCGTGCAGCTCCTCCAGCCGCCGGAGCAGCGGGAGGTAGCGGGAAACGACGAGCTTGTTGGCGGTCACCACCTTCTTCCCCTGCGTGAGGGCGCGCGCGATGATCCCGAGCGCCTCCTTCTCGCCGCCGATCACCTCCACGACGATGTCGATCGCCGGATCGTCCAGGATGTCCGAGGCCGAGGTGGTGACGATCTCCGGCGGGAGCTCCACCGCGCGCCGTTTATGCGGGTCGCGGACGCAGACGCGCGCGATCTCCAGCGTGTGTCCGGTTTCCCAGGCGATCTCCTCGCGCTGTTCGCCGATGATTTTATAGATGCCGCCGCCGACGGTGCCACAGCCGAAAAGTCCTATCCGTATCGTGCTCATGCTACCTGTTTCGAAAATGCAGTTGGAGTGATCGTGCCACGTCGTGCGAACCGTCCGGCGGCGTGCTCCCGGAGGAACTCGCCGATGTGACGGGAGAGCTGGTCGAGCTCGATGAGAAATGCGTCGTGTCCGTACGGGGAGTCGATCTCCCGGTAGCGTCCCTCGGGGATGAGCGAGGCGATCTCCCGCTGCTCGTGCGTCGGGTAGAGCACGTCGCTCGAGATGCCGATGCTGAGTGTCGGCTGCCGGAGGGCGCCGAGCGCGGCGGCCAGATCGCCGCGGCCGAGGGTCACGTCGTGCAGGTCCATCGCCCGCGTCAGGGTGCGATAGGTATGGCGGTCGAACCGGTCCACCAGGCTCCGGCCGTGATGCTCGAGGTATCCCTCGATGGCGAATCCCTCGCCGGTCACGATCCGTCCGGCGGCGCTCCGCTCCCGCCCGAAGCGGTCGGCGAACTCCCGATCGCTCCGGTAGGTCATCATCGCGATCTTCCGCGCCAGGCGAAGTCCCGCCTCCTCATCGCCGGAGGCATGTCCGAGCTCGATCGCCTCGCGGGCGATGGCGTTGAAGCCGACGCACCAGGGGGAGTGGCGCGCGCTGGTGGCGATCGGGATCAGCAGATCGACCTGCTCCGGAAAGAGAAGGCCCCACTCGAGCACCTGCATGCCTCCCATCGATCCGCCGACTACCGCGTGCACCCGGTCGATGCCGAGGCGCCTGAGCAGCAGACGCTGCGCGCGGACGATGTCGCGGATGGTGACGGTCGGAAAGCGGTCATGGTAGGGGCGGCCGTCGGCCGGATGGGCCGAGGTGGGTCCGGTCGATCCGTAGCGGCCGCCGAGGACATTGGAGCAGATCACGTGATAGCGGTCGGTATCGATCGCGCGTCCGGGGCCGATCAGCGCGTCCCACCATCCGCGCGCGCCGGTCTGGTCCACACCGGCCGCGTGCGCGCCGCCGGTGAGGGCGTGGCAGATCAGGATCACGTTGTTCCGCTCGTCGTTCAGGCGGCCGTAGGTCTCGTAGGCTATTCTGACCGGGCCGAGCCGCTCGCCGCTCTCCAGCAGCAGCGGGCGCTCCTCGGAGGCGATCCGGATATGGCCGGCCAGGTAGTGGAGATGTTCAGCAGACATAGAGATCCTCCGTCGCCAGGATCGTGGGCTCGTTCGACACGGCTCCGTCCAGCGCCCGCCGGAGATCCTCCACCAGATCCTCGGCCGACTCGATGCCGACCGACAGGCGGATGATCGCGTCGGTGATGCCGGCGGCGGCGCGGCGCTCCGGGCGCATGGATGCGTGGCTCATCGTGGCCGGGTGCTCGATCAGCGATGCGACGCCGCCGAGCGATTCGGCCAGGGCGAAG
>JBEHWX010000071.1:0-31700 GCA_048498995.1 Bacteroidota bacterium | reverse complement strand
TGGGGACGGGGCCACCCCCACAACCCCCCCCGCGTCCGGCTCATCCGTCGGCCGCCGGCCGCTCGCGGTGGATGCCGGCGCCGGCTTGAAGCCCGTGCCGGAGGCAACCGCCGATGGAGCGCGCCGCGACGTGGAGCATGTCTGGTTCGGCAAGCTGACCACGACGCTGATGCTCACCGCGGCGGCCATTCTGCTGGCCTGTCTACTCCTGCCCCGCCTGATGGCTCCCTCAACGCCGCGCGACGCGCGACCGGAGCCGCGAGCCGCATCGCCGACCGGACGGACCACGCGGGAGCCGATGCTCCCCGGCGCCGTCACCGGCGGCGGTCAGGCATCGGGGGCGGAACGATCGGGGCGCGCCGAGAGCGACGCGGTCGGCCGGAACGATTCGCTCGCGCGCCCGGCGGCCGGAAGAGCACCGATGGATCGAGGCGCGAGCGGCATGGAGCGGCGGAGCATCGACCCAAGCGCCGCGCGCACGAGCGCCGCGCGCACGAACATGGCACGTACGAGCACGACACGCATGAGCGCCGCGGATACGAACGATGCGCTCATGCACGACAGGGACACGAACGATTCAATCGGGAGAGAGGATAGCCTCGGCATCGGCGTCGACCTTCGGATCGGCGGCGACCGGTGAGGCGAGGACCCGGGCCGACGCGCGCGATGCGATCCGATCGCGCGCCGGGAGAAGCGGCATCATCGGCGCCGATGATGATGCTCCTTCCAGCACGGGATCTTCCTCCCACCTTCCCCACGGAAGTACAACCACAGGAGCATGAACTGAGATGAAACATATCTGGATACTCCTCGCGGCGCTGTTCGTCGCGAGCGCGACGGCGGCTTCGGCGCAGCCGTTTCTTCTGACCACTTCCCCCAGATCGCAATCGATCACCGGCGGCACCGCGACCTTCCGGGTCGCCGTTACCGCGCAGGTCGGGTTCTCGGCCACCGTCTTCCTCTCGGTCGCCGCCCCCACCCTGCCGGGAGCGACGGTCATGATCGACCCGAGGCAGATCAGCGCCCCGTATACCGACGCGGCCACCGTCACGCTCACCCTCACGGGACGGAAGGAAGGGGGCACGCACCCGATCATCGTCACCGCGAAGAACGGCCCGGCCGTGGTGTACGATACCGTGATGGTCACGATCCCGAACCGCGCGAACTGGCACATCTACGATCGGAACTTCGCCGGCATCGGCTACCACTACCACGCATTCGCGCTCGATCGGAAAACCGGAACGTTCTGGTTCACCACGACCAAGAAACTGGTTCGCGTCCATGGCGACACGCTCGATACGCTGGCCTGTCCACGGCCGGTATGGGGAATTGCATCGCTGGCCGTGGATTCCTATGGACGCCTCTGGGGCCTGTTCCGGGATAGTGTCAGCAACGGTTCGTATCTCGCCTGCCGGACCGACACCTCCTGGACGATCGTCAAGGCGGACTCCGTTATCGGCAGCCTCCTCCCGTACTTCAGTGGCGACCTGTACGCCGGAGGCGACAGCACGCTGTGGCTCGCCGGTGGCGGCATCTTTGTCCGATACGACATGAAGGCGGAGACGTGGAGCCTGTTTCATCACGGCAACTCCGAGTTTCCCGACGTGTTGTACCACGAGACGATGGTCGATCGCAAAGGAAGGCTCTGGATGAACGGATACCGGCTGGGGCTGGTCAAATTCGACAATCCCTACTGGAGCGTCTACACACCGGAGTTCTTCCAGACCTATCGCGGCGAGTCGAACACCGTCCCGCTCGGGCTCGATCTGCGGGACCGGCTCTGGGTGACCAACGGCTTCCAGACGTTCATCATGGCCGCTGACGGATCGTCGGTGAAGGATACGGCCGACAGTTGGTACTCCGACAGCACCACGTCGGTGTTCCTCGGGCAGAGATGCATGAAGTTCGATGAGGATGGCGTTATCTGGGCCGTCGGCGACAGCGGCATCTACCGGTATCAATCCGCCACCTGGTGGCACTACACGCTCGCCAACTCCGGCCTTCCGTCGGATGTCGTTCTCTGGATCGATGTGGACGACCTGGGGAATGTCTGGGCCGAAACCTTCCAGGGCCCCGATCACTTCTCGATCGTGACCTTCCCGAAAGGAATCGATCCGGCGCTGCTCTACACCACTCCCCTGTCTGGCGTGGAGCGCGGTTCCGGGGAAACCGCGTCGGCCGGCGCCTCCGCGGCCAGCGCGTCGATCGCGCCGAACCCGGCGCGCGAGCGCGCCACGCTCCGGCTCCGCCTCCTCGGCGACGAGCACCTCCGGATCTCCCTGGCCGATCCGCTCGGCCGCGAGACCCGCCTGGTCTCCGACGGCCAGGTGAGCGCCGGCGAGCATCGCCTCGACCTGGATCTGACCGGGCTCGAGCCGGGACTCCACTTCGTCCGGATCGCCGGCGACCGGACCAGGCTCACACGGCCGGTGGTCGTGGTCCGCTGAGCGTCGACCAGCACGCGCCACGTAACGAGACGAGGCCGGGAGCATGGAGCATGCTTCCGGCCTCGCCGTTATCCACCACCTGCCGGGCCGTCACATGCCGGCCGTCGGATCCCTCTGCATGAACCCGAAGAGGTTCCCCTCGGTATCCTTCGCGTAAGCCAGCCACCCCATGCCGGGGATCGGCCCCTTCGGCACCACGATCGTTCCGCCGTTGGCCTCGATCTTCGCGATCGTCCCGTCGACCGAATCGACGTCGAGGCTACAGACGTAGCCGATCACCGCCGTGCCGTCGATCGCGCCGCGTCGGCGGTGCATGCCGCCGTTGATGCCCGGCTGATCATCGGGTCCGGTGGTGATCAGCCAGTAGTCTTCCCCCCCTTCCCATTTCTGAAAGCTCCATCCCAACGCCGCCGTGTAGAACCTGATGGCACGCTCCGGATCATCGGCGTGCACTTCGAAGTGGACGACTCTTGCCATGGTATTCTCCTGTCTGTGAGCCGCTCCGGCGACGGCCGGAGCATGAAGATGTGGAGTGACGAGTGGCGACACAATCTACGGAGCCGGCGCGATCCGTTCCACCATCCCGCGCGGCCCGCTACGGCGGATGCAGCAGCATGCTCCGCGTCCGGCCGCCACACGTGAGTATCGCCCCGTACATCCCCGCCGGAAGCTCCCCCAGGGGACAGGCAACCACGCCGCCGCCGGCCTTCACATCGGCCCGCCATATCATTCTCCCCAGCATGTCGACGAGGATGATCTCCCCTTCCTCCGATTCCTCCGGCACCTGAAAGAGGAGCATGCCGTCGAGACGCATGGCGCGGAGCCCGGCATCCGGCGGGGCGGCATTCCCCGAGAGATCGACGGCGGAGGTCGTGACGAACGGGCGCGCGCCGCCGGCCTCCCGATAGCGCGCGGCGAACTCCTGCAGGTAAAGGTTCGCGATCCGACGATCGTGGATGATCACCGTGTTCTCGTCGTTGAGCGTCTCGGCCGACAGGGTCCAGTTGTGCGAGCCGGTGACGACCGCGGGAGCGGCGGCGTCGAACGGCAGCGCGTCGATCGCCGCGTACTTGTGATGCAGCAGCGGCTCCTCCGGCCATGCGTGAAGGTCCACGATCGGGCTCAGCTCCTCGAAGCGGCTCCCCTGATCGTCGATGTTGTCGATGATGCCGCGCGCCTCCACGCCGCGGTCGCGCGCGCGCCGGAGCGCGGTGACGAACGAGCCGTAGGTGACGGTGAGGGTGGCGAAGAGGATCGAGGAGCGCGCCTGCCCGAGCGCCGCGACGATCCGCGAGGAGGTCCGATCCGAGGGAGAGAACCGGAGCTCGACGCGCGTGCCGTCGCGCAGCGTGAAGTCGTGATCGACATCGTCCTCCTTGGCCGCGCCGAACGTCGCGCGGAGCGTGTCGGGGAGCTCACCGGCCGAGCCCCACATCTTCTCGAACTCGTGGAGATACGCGCCGGCCACGGCGGAGTCCCGCAGCACGATCAGGTTGTTCGCGTCGGCATATGTCTGGAGATAGGTGGCGTTCCAGCTTCCGGTAACGACGCGCGGATCGGCGTCGGGAGGCGCTCCGGGGCGCGCGTCGATCACGAAGAGCTTGTCGTGCATCAGCGGCTGCTGCGCGCCGGAGGGAGCGCGCGGGTTGGCCATGACCGGCACCCCCTCGGCGGCAAGGCGCGCGAAGCCGCTCCCGGCCTCCATGTTCTCGACGTGCCCGATCACGCGAACGGCCACGCCACGGGCGCGCGCCGCCAGGAGCGCGTCGACCACGCGCGGCAGGCTCAGGCTGTAGATCGCCACGTCCACCGAGCGGCGCGCCGCGTCGATCTCCCCGGCCACGATCGCGCCGAAGTCGCTCCGGCCGCGCGCGATGTTGCCGGCCGGCCATGCGAGCGTGGTGTCCACCTCACGGTTGAAGTAGACGTCGACCTGCGCGGAGGTGACGAGCGGCGCGAACAGAAGCGCGCCCAGGATGGCGATCGTACGTCGCATGCCGTGGCTGAAATGGTGCCTGACCCGTTGCCGCCGCTCCGCGCGGGACCCGGCGCAAAGCGACGGGCGGAAAGTAGCGATCGCCACGTCCCGCCGCCAGTGTCTGGCCGAGTGTGTCCCGCCGGACAAGCGCCGCGACCCGCCATGCCGGCGTATCTTCTCCCCTCCTTCCCCGCATGGCATCGCGTCCGAGACGCGCCGAACATTCAACGGAATATTCCACGGACATTCACGAGAAGATGACGTCAGCAGCAGCAGCGGCCTCCGCGCGCGGAGCGGCCGTTCCCACCATCGTCGCCATCGGCGGCGGCGAGCTCGGCCAGCACGAAACGCTCCCGATCGACCGGGAGATCGTCCGGCTGACCGGGCTGGCATCGCCACGCGCGCTCTTCATCCCGACGGCGAGCGGCGACGCGGAGGGCTACCGCGCGAGCTTCGAGGCGGTCTACGGAGGGGAGCTCGGATGCCGGGTCGACGCGCTCTGCGTGGCGCGCGAGCGGATGCCGTACGAGGAGATCGAGCGGCGGATCCTGGGGGCGGATCTGATCTACGTGGGAGGAGGCAACACGCTGGCAATGATGCGCCGATGGCGGCTGCTCGGCATTGACCGCGCGCTCCGTCTGGCCTGGGAGCGGGGGATCGTGCTGGCGGGGCTGAGCGCCGGCGCCAACTGCTGGTTCCGCCACGCCACGAGCGATGCTCCCCGCTTCGCCGACCCGAACGATCTGACGCTGCTTCGCGTGCGCGGGCTGGGCTTTCTGGCGGCCACCGGAAGCCCGCATCACCTGACCGAGCCGCATCGACGCCAGGGGCTGATCGACGTGATGCGCCGCACCCCGGGCACCGGCCTGGCGATCGACGACTGGGCGGCGCTGGAGGTACGCGCCGACCGCTACCGCGTGCTCCGCGCGCGCCAGGACGCCGGCATCCACAAGGTCCGGTTTGATCGCGGCCGGCTCCTCCACGAGCCGATCCCGGACGAGGGTGACCTGAGCGAGATCATGCCGTGAGAGATCCCTCTCTCCATCCCATCCTGTCCGTACGCGCGACCCTCCGTGGCCGCCCCGCAATCGGCCAACAAGCGCGCGCCGGCCCGATCGCTCCTGATTCCGCGCTCATCAATCTCCCTGTTCGCCGTGAACCTTTCGCCGGATCGCGTGTACAGTACTCCGGAAGCGCTTCCGAATACACGTACAGCTCACAAACAGGATCATAGAACCATGTTTCGCAGACGCATATCCCTGATGCCGCTGCTGGCCGGCGGCC
Source organism: Bacteroidota bacterium (assembly GCA_048498995.1). GTDB lineage: Bacteria > Bacteroidota > Ignavibacteria > OLB7 > OLB7 > JBEHWX01. Next base: position 25,991 of record JBEHWX010000071.1, on the reverse strand, counting down.
TGCTGGCCCTGACCGCGGTGGCCGGCGCGCAGCAGACGCCGGAAGCGCAGGAAGTTCCCCGCTACGTCGAGCGGCAGATGCCGCCGGCCTGGTATCGCGAGCAGGCCGAGCGCTGGAAGCAGGTGCTGGCGCGTACCCCGGCCGACGCCGACGCCTGGCTCAACTACTACAAGGCGGTCCGCTATTCCGGCTTCGGCGACACCACGATCTCCGAGGAGCGGAAGATGGAGCGGCAGCAGAAGGTGGCCGAGGAGATCGGCCGCGCCATGCCCGACTCCTGGGTCTTCCACTACGTCACCTGGTGGTCCGGCGGAAACAATGACACGCTCTTCCCCCACCTTCAGCGCGCTTACGAGCTCCATCCGGACGACTCGCAGATGGCCGACGATTTCCTCACCTACTACGAGATGAAGGGGGAGCACGCGCTGGCCGCCACGTTCGCCCGGAAGTGGTACGACAGCCGTTCGATGTCGCCGAGCCTTCTCGACTACAACTACAACGTGCTGGCCTCGCTCGACTCCAACGCCGTGATCTTCACCGTCGGCGACAACGACACCTACCCGATCTGGCTGCTGCAGCGGGCGCTCGGCATCCGTCCTGACGTGACGGTGCTGAACGTGAGCCTGCTGCTGAACTCCGACTACCGCCAGCGGGTGATGAAGGAGAACGACATCAAGGGGGATGGCTCCCTGATCGACTGGGAGCGCTTCTCGAAGAAGCCGTACGAGGAGTGCGTGGCGGATTTCCTGGCCAGCGTGGCCCACTCGACCGGACGCCCGGTCTACTTCGCCCTCACCGTGGATACCGCCTTCATCTCGAAGATCCGGGACGATCTCTACACCACGGGACTGGCCAACCGCTACAGCGCGCGCCGGATCGACAACGTGGCGATCCTGGAGCGCAACTGGAAGCGCTTCCGCCTCGACTACCTGAAGCTCCGCTTCTACGACGGCGCCTACCTGTTCAATCAGGAGCTGATGCCGATGCTGAACATGAACTACGTGATGCCGGCGATGCTCCTGTACGAGCACCATCTTCTGGCCGGCAACACCGCGGCGGCCGCGGAGCTGAAGAGCCTGATCCGGGAGATCGGACGTCAGGGAGAGCAGGCCGAGCCGGTGGATGAGTATCTCCGATCGGTGGAGGGGAGCGCCACGGCCTCCTTCGAGGAGAACGGATCGGCAACGTCGTCCACCAGCCGTCTGGAGCGTGAGGCGAAGGTGTTCCCGAACCCGACCTACAGCAGACTCACCGTCACGATTCCGGCCGGCGCCGGCGCCGACGCCGAGCTGATGACGATGGACGGACGGAGCGTGAAGCGCTTCCGCCTGGACGGCGGGCAGACCACCGTCGATATCTCCGGGGTGGCCGCCGGCACCTACATGCTGACGATCCGCGCCGAGGGAGAGACGGTGAGCAGAACGGTGAAGGTAGTGCGTTAAGGACCGGACCCGGAATGCTGCGACGACGACGCAACTATACGATCAGGAAGGATGAGGAGCTGATGGAGCTCGTCGGAGGGGGCGATCACGCCGCCTTCGACGAGCTGTATGATCGCTATGCCGGGAGGCTCCTCTTCTACTTCCACCGGATGCTCGGGGGCGAGGAAGCCGCCGCGCACGACGCCCTGCACGATCTGTTCCTGAAGCTGGTGGAGCGGCCGGAGCTCTACGCCCCGGGACGGAGATTCTCCACCTGGATCTTTTCGATCGCGCACAACATGTGCAAGAACGAGTACCGCCGGCGCGACGCGCGCGAATCGATCCGGATGCCCCTCGACGAGATCCCCAGCGGCCAGGAGAGCATCCTCGACCGGATCGACCGCGAGGCGTTCGGACGCGCGCTGGCCGCCGAGCTCGACACGCTCCCGGAGGAGCTCCGGGCAACGTTCATCCTCCGTCATCACGAGGGACTCGGCATGCAGGAGATCGCCGAGATCCTCGACTGTCCCCTCGGCACCGTGAAATCACGTCTGTTCAACATCGTCAGGCGCCTTGCCGACCGACTCGACGAATATCATCCGAACGATCATGAGAACGAGCGACTTCGATGACGTCGATCCGAACGGGATCGAGAGCTGGAGCCACGACCGCGACTTCGACCGGCTGACGCCGGAGGAGCAAGCGCGCGTGCTGGCGAGCCTCGGCTCGCGCGAGGCATACGACCGGCTCCGCGCCCGCCTTGCCGCGATGCGCGAGGGAATGGTCGAGGCCGAGGCGCGCATGGCCCCGGATGTCGCCATCCGCTCCGACCTGCACGCGGCAATGGCGCGACGCCACGCGCACGCGCCGCGACCGGCGTCCCTTCTCTCGCGCGTCCTCTCCTGGCGCCTCCCCGCCTATCAGGCGGCCATCGGCGCGGCGGCGCTTGCCGGGCTCGCGCTCCTGCTGATTCCGCGCGAGCTCACCCACGCGCCGGGAGCCGGCCCGTCGGACGCGCCGCGGATCGTCGAGCGAATCGTGCGGGTGCCGGTGCATGATACCCTGATGGCCCGGGCCGACGAGGAAGCGACGATCAAACGGATCACCGACAGCGTGCGCGAGGAGATGCGGACGATGATGGCGCGCGAGCGTCGCCGCGCCGCCCGGGAGGGAGAGCTGGCCCGCCGCGCCGCGCCGGACCGGACGAAGGAGCCATCGGCCCGGGAGACGCCGGCCGACGCGCCATCGGGCGCGCCGCAGATCGTCGCCGGACCGAACCGGTTCGTCGGCCTTGCGAACCTGTCGCAGCTCGACGTGCAGCGCCGCGGCAAGAGCCTCCGCGAGGATAGCGCCTACGGCCAGTTCGGCGTCACGCTCAGGAAGGCGGCCGAAAATTGAGCCGCCATGCATCATGCCGGCCCACGCGCACATCGACACAACGCCCGGACGGTACGCCTTGTGGTAGGCGCACGTCTTCAGCGTGCGCTCTTCCGCAACGGCGAGGCCGCAACGGCGAGGCCGCAACGGCGAGGTCACGGAGGGCCGCCCCTACATTCCCACCAACACGATTTATCCACGATGGTAGGCGCTCCGGTAGGCGCACGTCTTCAGCGTGCGCTCTTCCGTTGCAAAACGGGAAAGGCGGCCACCACGGAGGGCCGCCCCCACATCCCCTCGATCCACGCTACCCGACAACACGGCGCATTCCTTCCCGCCTCACCCGCACACGCCCCTCAATTCTTCTTCAACAGCGACAGGTGCCAGCGCGGGCGATCGAAGCTCCGGTTGAAGAGGTCCTGAGCCTGCGCGATCGACGCGAGCGACTCTTGAGGTGAGACGGTGCGATCCGTGGTGTCGCGGTCGTCGGCGTCGCGCAGGCCGGCACGGTCGGCGATGATCTCGAGCCCCGAGAGCGCGTCGCGCAGATCGGCGTGCGCGCTCGAATCGACGAGCGTGCCGAGCTCCACCACGAGCGAGCGAAATGTCCGGTCGCGATATTCCGGGAAGACGGAGATATCCTCTCGCTCCCCCTGATCGTTCCGGGCCGCGTTGTTGAGAAACGTGATCACCCGCGTGTTCACCGTCGAGGCGAGGTAGGCTCCGCCGCGGTTGACGTTGACGCGCATCTGCTCGAGCGTGGTGGCGGCGTGATTGACGCGGTGCCCCAGCTCCACCTCGATCCGCTTCTGCGAGCGGCCACGCAATGCTTCCTCCTCGTACGAGCTCCGATAGCTGGCGAAGCCGGCCGTGAGCCCCGCCACCACGACCGATGACAGAAACCAGAGAACGAACGACGTGTTCAGCAGCGCCCAGAGCCGGGATTCCGAGGCGCTCTTTTTCGTGGGACTCTCCAGCTCGCGGCGCAGCTCGAGCCGGTAGAGCTCCTCGGCGCGGATGCGCAGCTTCTGGTCATCGGTCAACATCGGGATGTCGGTATCGGTGGTCGACATGGGAAACACGGGTTGATGGTTGATTCCTCCGGCATCAGGTGCCGGGCGCGACACGAGTGATGCGGCCCCCGAACATACAACGATCGCGAGCCTCCTCGCCAGCCGCCCTCAGGCTACTGGCCGCCACGCGCATCGACTTCATCATCCCGAGACGCGGAGGCGGGATCATGATCCGGGTCATGGTTCGGGATGCTGAACGGGGCGAGCTTGCATCATCGCGCAACGAGCGCGGCACATCGACCACGTTGTCCGTGGAGGCTCGACGGATATGGAGATCGCACCGGAATATCTCGCCCCCTACATCATCTCGAACGTCCTGGCGGTACTGCTGCTGCTCTGCGCGTTCAAGTGGCCTTCCTTCGTCCGCTGGTTCTGCGTGGCGCTCTTCATCGGCGCCGCGCTCTTCAATGCCTACACCGGCATCGTCGACCCGGCCAGCTACGTGGAGGGATTCGGGCCGGGAGCGGCGGCGCTCTATCGGCACTTCATCACCGGGTTCTTCGCCGCGCACGCCTCGGCGATCATCATCGCGATCGCGGCCGGGCAGCTCGCCGTCGGTCTGCTGATGGCGCGCGACGGCACGCTCCGGCTCGGCGTGCTCGGCGCGGCGATCTTCCTCGTGGCGATCATGCCGCTCGGCGTCGGCTCGGCCTTCCCCTTCTCCCTCTTCGCGATCGCCGCGCTCGTGGTGATGCAGCGGAAGCTGCGGGATCGCGGCCGGCGCGATCAGCTCCGTCCGAGCATCACCTACCGGCTCTGACGCACGGCCGTCCCCACGAACCATGTGTCGGTAGCCGCACGTCTTCAGCGTGCGCTTTCTTCCGCCGACGGCAGGGCGGCGCCACGGGGGGCCGCCCCCACGTGCGAACGTCGTGGGCGTCACCGCCCCCACCGTCACCGATATATGGCCACCCACATACCGCCATCGACGCACCGTCACCGATCCGAAAACTCCGGCAATCAATCCGGCGGAGCCTCAATGGGTGGTCGCCGGACCGGAATCGGGGAAGGTGAGAATGCCGGCGCCGTACGGCGTGATGACCGGCACCCACGATTCGGCGCACGACTCCATCCGCGACGCGTCCAGACGAAGCTGCGCCGGACGATCTCCCCAGCCATCCTCGTCGGTGAACCAGCAGGTGATCCGGCCGACGATCTCCTCCAGCCGGTCCGCCTCCTCATCGCTCACGCCGCGCGCATCGGCCGCGCCCCGCGCGTCGGTCCGGCCGGAGCGCCGCCTCCGGCGAAAGAGGGAGAAGAGCTCCTCCATCACCTCCGAATGTCCCAGCGGAATGATGAAGCCCTCGGCCGAGAGTGTCGCGGCATCGAGGCCACCGGCCTGCACCGCGTAGCGCACGCCGGTCGGGGCCAGCACGATCAGGTCCAGTCCGAGATCGGCGGAGCCGTCGGGATTGAGAAAGACGAAGTGGGACATCCGATGATGATCGATATCAATGTGAGCGGGAGCCCGGCGTGGGCACGGCCGCGACGCGCGGCCTCCGGAGAGTGGAGCGGCCGTGCCGCGCAAGATATCGCGGGGAGCCGGATGCGGACCGACACGCCCTCGCGACCAGCGGCCACGAGGGCATCCGCCCCATGCTCACGCAACCTCACGCCTCACCCCTTCCCGCTCCTCTTCTTCATTCCGCATTCAACATTCTTCATTCTCTTCAAACCGGTATCAGCTTGCTGATCAGGAGCGACTGGATGTCGACTTCCGGATTGGTCTGGTTGCAGTCGATCGTGCCGCTGCAGCAGTTCTCCGCGTACTGCCAGATCAGGATCGGAAACGGCAGCGTCTCCCTCGGCAGCACGATCGAATCGTTCCAGTCGCAGGGCGCGCACTGGCCGGTGTAGTAGCGCGCCGACCATCCGCCGTGGCAGGTCACTCCCTGCGCGCTCGCCTGGATCAGCACGTTCCAGGTCTGGTCATCCCCCTGCCGCGCGTAGACGCAGGGGAGGATCGTGACCGTCCCGTTCGACTGGCTCTGGCTGTACTCGACGAGCGTCTTCCCCCAGCCGAGGAAATAATCGAGCGAGAGCGAGGGGCTGCCGACCGAGGGATTCCCCTCCACGTCGAGGAACATGAGGAACTGGCCGCCGTGCGAGGCCAGGTAGCTGGCGCCGAAGGTGGCGAACAGATCGCCGATGTTGGCCTGCGCGTCGGAGGTTCCCTGCGCCGTCGTGCCGCCGACGTGCGTGGTCTGACGCGCGATCGGAAGGAGCGGGATGTTGAACTGCTGAAGAACCGGGTTCTCCTGGGAGTGGCGATACTCGACCGAGCCGGTCGTGGAGGTGCTGGTGAAGTAGCGCGCCCAGAACGCCGGCATGGCGCCGAAGTTCTGCTTGGCGGTGTCGATCATCTGCGTGGTGACGGGGGCGGAGCTGTCGGCCCCCGGAAGTCCTCTGGCCATCTGTGGTTCTCCGATGATGTGTGGTCGGAACTGCTTCGGCGATGCGAGCGCGAAGATAGGTGATGAGAGGCGAGATTGCAGAATCGGGAACGGAGGGAGCCCGACCGCCCCCAACACGGGAGCGGCCGCGCGTCGGGACGATCCTCGGCGGCGTTACGGAGAGGCCGTGCCGATATCTTAAACTTCGCGACGCCGGCCGGGGTCAACGCTCCTGGTCGTCAACAACAACATTCGGCGGATACCGACATGACACGATACATCGGCCTCGCACTGGCAGCCTTCGCGCTCGGCGCCATTCCGGTCGCGGCGCAGCAGACGATCGCCCTCTCCGGCGGCGTGATGATGGAGCTACAGGACAGCTACGCGGTGAGCGCCAACGGCCTGTACGGCTCCTACTATCAGGCGATCTCCCCGACCATCAGCCTCGGCGGATCGGCCGGCTACGTGAGCACGAAGAACGGCTGGTACGCGCCGCTGGCCTCCGGCATCCAGTTCCGGCCGAACCCGCTCGGCGTCAGCCCGGTGCTCGGGTTCGAGGTCGGCACCTCCTTCCTATCGACCAGCACCTCCCTGGAGTCGAGCGACAACCCGATGATCCTTTCGCCGCAGGTCGGCCTGGCGGTGCCGCTGGCGCGCGGCTTCGAGCTGCGCCTGGCCACCCGCGCCGACGTGATGACCCGCAACGGCGACTGGTGGGGATTCCTCTCGTACGGTGCCGGGCTCGGCTACTCGTGGTAAGAGAAGAGAATTGAGAATGATGAATGCGGAATGATGAAGTCGCGCCGGCCCCAGCGCATCCCGCTCCGGGATGGGGGCGCCGCGGAATGGCGGGCGCGCTCAGATTGGAGCCGCCTTCGAGCAAGGAGCCGCCCTCGAAAAGGAGCCGCGCTCGGGCAAGGAGCCGCCCTCGAAATAGGAGCCGCCCTCGAAAAGGAGCCGCCCTCGAAAAGGAGCCGCGCTCGAAAAGGAGCCGCGCTCGAAATAGGAGCTGCCCTCGAAAATGGAGCTGTACAGGCGTTCAATTGAACGCCTGTACGAATTAAATCCAGCCGAGCCCTTGGCTGCCATATCCAGCCGAGCCCTTGGCGGCCATATCCAGCCGAGCCCTTGGCGGCCATTTGGATCTTCGCTCCGCGGACGCTCGCGGGGGGCCTCATATGCGAATCGCCGGCCCGGGACTGTAGCCCGAGCCGGCGATTGCATCATCATACCGCTTCTTCCCTTCCGCTATCGCTTGATGAACCGCTTGGTGATCGTCCCCTTCGAGGTTTCGATGGTGACGAAGTAGGAGCCGGCCGGGAGCTCGCGGGTGTCGATCTCGTGCGCGAAGCGCTCGCCGATCTCCGCGCTCTCGGTTCTCAGAAGCGATCCTCCCGTATCGAACAGCTTGATCACCGCGTGGCCGAGTGGCAGCTCGTCGATCACGATCCGCACGTTGCCGGCGGCCGGGTTCGGGAACACCGTGGCCACCGCGTCGAAGCCCGGCTCCTGCACGTAGGCGGCCGTGCCGAGGTTGAAGCTGTAGATGTAGCCGTGCCCGGCGTCCGGGTTGAACGACTTCAGCAGCTTCCCGTCGGTGCCGTAGATCCTGACGTAGCCCGAGCCCTGATCCGGATAGGCCCAGTAGGAAAGCCCCAGGTTGTTCGGATCGGTGAACTGCAGCGTGTAGCATCCCGGCGGCAGATCGAGCGTGTCGCGATAGATCGTCTCCGGATCGAGGTTCTCCATCGTCCTCACCACGTTCCCCTCCAGATCCTTGATCTCCAGCGTGTAGTCGGCCGGACGCTTGTTGGTGCGATAGGTGAGCACGACCTTCCCCGGATAGAGATCCGGCATCTTGAAGGCCACGCTTCCGCCGTCGTTGTCCGCGTACTGATCGTCCAGGCCGTTCGGCTTGCTCGACTTCACGGTGAAGCGGTTGCTGCCGTCGCCGACCCAGAAGGAGGCGCTCGGCACCGGCAGGGTGATCTCGGCCATCTCGTTCGGCGCGATCGAGCCGGTCCAGACCTGATGCTGCTGCGGTCCGCCGGAGACGCCGTAGTCGAAGGCGAGCGTGGTGATCGGCGCGACGCCGTTGTTGCGCACCACCACCACCGGATCGGCGCAGATCGGGTTCCGACGCGAGTAGTAGGGGAAGCTGGTCGGCGCCTTCACGTCGTAGATCTCCGCGTCGACGCCGTGGGTCGGCGCGGTGAACTCGAAGAGCTGCATCGTGGTGACGTACACGCCCCCTCCCATCCCGAGATTATCCGCCGGCACCTTCGTGATGTCGTAGTCGATCGAGACCGAATCCCCATGGACGAGGCGGGTGATCTCGAAGTCGTGATCCTTCACCTTGTCGCCGGGGCACCATCCCTCGCGCGAGCCGGGCCAGGTGCCTCCCTGCGGATAGACCGGGTTGAGCGCGCAGTCGTCGTACTGGAAGATGTGCCAGGAGAAGGTGGTGTCGGCCACCTTCAGGTAGTGCGTGTTGTCCTTCCACTCGCAGCAGTGCGGGTAGTTGCCGTCGTTGCTGTTGTGGCCGTGGCCGGAGAGGCGGGTGCGCACCATGAACTGATCGGCCTGCGGGTTCAGGTGGATCGTGGTGTCGCGCAGCACGGTGTTGTTCGAGAGCGCGCTGTAGCTGTACTCCGACGGGCTGCCGGAGAGATTATCCATCTGTATCACCCCTCTCGGAGGATCCCCCTTGATGAAGGCGAACTTCAGGTCGATCAGCTCCTGCTGGTTGCCGGAGGAGAGGTCGACCTGGCCGTGGAGCAGCGGCTCGTACTCGGTCACGTCGTAGACCCAGGTGAAGCCGTTCGGGCCGAGATCGAGGTTGATGCCGTAGGGGGTGATGTAGCGTCCGATCTCGGTCTGGTTGAGCACCTCGAACGGCGCGCCGTAATAGGAGAGCTGCGAGTTGATCAGCTTCGTCTCGGTCGGCACGGCGGTCGAATCGACCTTCTTGCCGGTCGGATCGTAGGTGTACTGCCAGCCGCTCTGCCACGCGTACCGCACGCTCTTGACGGCCGGCGCGTGGTCGCGGATCTCGTAGGTCGCGATCCCCATCGGCGCGTCCTGCACGGTCTCGGTAACGAGCGTCGAATCCTTGGAGGAGACGTAGGTCCCCTTCAGCAGCGCGAGGCCGGGGAGGCCCACCAGCGGGGTGGGACCGAGCACGAGCTCATCGCCGCCGGCGTGGCGCCAGGCCGGCGCGCCGAGCATGATGCCGTTGCGCCCGTTGCCGGAATGATCCGGGACCGAGGTGCCGCTCCCCTCCGACATCGGATAGTAGGCGAGCAGATCGCTCCGGTTCGGATGGCTGTCGTCCATCGAGCGGCTCCACCATGCGGCGATCGTGGCCGCGTCCAGCGCTCCCTTCCAGACACGGACCTCCTTCAGGGCGCCGTCGAGCGAGGCGCCTCCCCAGGCGAGCTCCGTCAGGGAGAAGGAGGCATCGGTGACCGCGGTCGCCGCGGGAATCGTGCCGCCGTAGGTGAGGTTGACCGGCTTGCCGTTGACGTAGAGCTTCAGCCGCTTGGCGTTGTCGGCCTGCGTGCCGTCGTAGACCATCGCGATGTGGTACCAGCTCTTGGCCTTCATGCCGGTCGTGGCCGTGCCGTAGGTGTTGGCCGGATTGCGGACGAAGCAGTAGATCTCCCCCTCCTTGCCGCCGAGCTCGATATGGAACCGATCGCCCACGCCGATGATCTTGTTGGTTCCCTCCCAGCTATCCACGCGCACCCATGCCTCGTAGGTCGCCTTCTGCGCGCCGCTGAGCTCGGGGAACTTGCCGCAGTCGACGTAATCGTTGGTGCCGCCGAACTCCAGGTAAGTGCTTTCGCCGGCCGCGCCGTAGCCGCCGGAGGCCGGTCCGGCGCGGAGCACCGGCGCGGTGCCGCTGGCGCCGTCGTACGAAACGTCGAAGAGGAGATCGGAGCTTCCGTTCCACTGGTACGGCGTGGTGAAGTAGACGTTGAGATTCCCCGCCGCGGTCACCGGAACATCGCCGCTGAAGAGCGTGGTGAAGCCGGCGTTGTCGAATCCGACCGGGAGCGCGGAGCCGGCCGTCTTCACCTTCACGGTGAAGTGGCGCAGCGCGCTCCCCGGCGTCGCCACGTCCAGGCGGATGCCGCTGAGGGTGGAGAGTCCGGTGAGCCCCGCGGCCTGCAGCGCCGCCTTGGTCACCGGGAACTGGAAGCGTGCCGGGGCCGCGCCGGTCGGCAGATCGTTCGTCGCGGTCACGATCGGGTAGGCGGTCTCGTTGGTGACCTGATTGATCTTCATCGAGTAGGCCCAGCGCTGGAACGTGGAGCTGGTGGGCGTGGTCGTGAAGGAGATCGTGTCCGGCGCCAGCATGCCGATCTTGTAGAGCGGTGCCTTCAGCAGGGAGGAATCCATCCGTCCGGTATGCTGATAGACCAGGGCATATGTGAGGTAGTCCCACTCGCCGCAGTTGTACTTGTCCTGCGTGGTGCGGGGATCGCACTTGAGCGTGTGGTACATCAGGATCTTCCGGTAGGTCTGTCCCCGATCGGGGAAATTCCAGACGCCGCGCCGGGTGGTGACCGAATCGAAGGTGAGCGTCCGCACCCAGACCGTGTCCTGAGCGGACGCGGAGACCACGGCGAGCACCGAGAGGGCCGCGAGTGCCGTGAGTAGATGTCGTAGAACGGTGGACATGGCTAGAACGTTATCGTGAAGCGGGAAGGAGGGCGGCATGGTGCCGGCCCGTGCGTCGCGCGCGACGCGTCGGAGCCTCCACATCGATCAGAGGAAGAACCGGCGGGGGTGTGGACCGTCAGTGCCGACCAGCTAATGTAGAGAATTGAGCAGGGAGAAGGAAGAAGAGGGCGGAAATGTTGTCGGGATCAGGCGCGGGAGCGAGGAGATGAGAGCGGCCAGCCGGCCGGGCTTGCCGGGCGATGCGGAGCCGGCCGGGCTTGCCGGGCGATGCGGAGCCGGCCGGGCTTGCCGGGCGATGCGGAGCCGGCCGGGCTTGCCGGGGGTTTCACCCCCGGGTAGGAAGATCGGCACCCGTTCCGGGTGCCACGGAGGCCGGCGCCATGCGGCGCGTGATATTGCCACGCGGGGATGTCATCGCCTGGGGATCATCCTTCCTCCTTCCCGGCGACGGCTTTGTCGATGGCCTGGAGGAAGAGCTCGACCGGCTGGGCGCCGGAGATCGCGTACCGCTCGGCGAAGATGTAGAACGGGACGCCGTTGATGCCGTTCTTCTCGGCCTCCATCTGGCTCACCTCCACCTCCTCCCTCCCCACCTCGCTCCGGAGGAACGTGCGCAGGTCGTGGGCGTCGAGCCCCACCTTCCGCCCGAGGCCGATCAGGGTCTCCTCGTCGTTGATGTCGGCCCCCTCGGCGAAGTAGCCGCGGAAGAGCGCCTGCGCCATCTCGCGGGCACGGCCATGCTGGCGCGCGAAGAGGATCAGCCTATGCGCGTCCAGCGTGTTCGGCGCTTTCGGCATCAGGTCGAACCGGAGCTCGATGCCGTCGGTCGCTCCCACGCTGGCCACGTTCGCGAACATCAGCCGCGCGCGCTCCACGCCGCCGAACTTCTCGGCGATGAACTCCTCCCACGGCCTCCCCTCCCGCGGCATCCCCGGCTGGAGCTGGAACGGATGCCAGAACCAGCGCACCTCCACATCCGGACGCTGCGCGAGCGCCTGGGAAAGCCGCCCCTCCCCGATATAGCACCAGGGACAGGCGATGTCGGAAAACAGATCGATCTCCAGCGTCTTCGTCGTCGTGTCAGCCATCGTTGCTCACTCTCGTTTCGTACATCTTCCACATCGATGCGTCACCGGCGGCTCACCGGCTCTCGATCATCGGAATCCGGCGTCGATGCCCGGGATGCCGGTCTTCGCCGCGTAGCTCACGATCGGCGCGCGGCGAAGATAGCCTCCGCCGACGGCCAGCGCGACCAGAAAGTCCGCCAGGTCGGCGCGGAAGATCGACGCCCCGATGCCGAGCCGGAGATATCCGTGCCGGTATCGGCCGGTCCGGATGCCGTCGATCAGGCGCGCCGGACGGACCATGGTCCAGTCGACGCGGGATGCCCGGATGAGCTCGGCGTGATGGACCATCTCAGGGTGCACCGGGCGTGCCATCGCCTCGGGCTCCGTGACAGGCCGCAATGACCGCACCAGCGTGAATCCCTCGAGCGCCCGGGAACGGCCGCGCGCGTCCGGCACGCCCGGAGAGACCAGATCTACCAGGCGCCGCGCGCCGTAGCGCTTCATGCCGCGGAGGATCGCATCGGCCAGCGGGATCATCATCGCGGGATCGGCGGCGGTCGGGTCCACCGCGGAGATCACCGCGTCGGCGCCATGGAGCGCGTCACCGAGCGAGCCGCCGAGCGAGCCGCCGTCGATGATCCGCGCCGGGAGCAGACGGAGCCGCTCGTGCACCACCTCGGGACGCTCGTCGGAAAGGAGCACGCCGGTCACCTCGTGGCCGGTCGCCAGCGCCAGATTCACCACCTGCCGCCCCACCGGGCCGGCGGCATCGATCACCGTGAGCTTCATATCAGCCTCCTCCCGCGTTCGGAATGCATCGGTGTCATGGATCTCGGAAGCCAAGCGCGGGCGCGCGACGCGACGGGCCGGAGACGGAACATCGTGGACGAGCACGGCACTTCGCGGGCGACGCGACGAGCGGCGCCCGAATCAAGACGCGGCGGGATTTCTCCGTGACCTCCGGACGCGCCGAGCGATCGCGCGGGCAACGGTGGGACGCGCCTCAGGCGCAACCGATGATGCGATAGAGAAGAAGGCGTCCGCCCACGCGACGGATCGCGAAGCGGAAGAAGGTATCGGCCTCCGGGTCCTTCTCCGGCACCAGCACGTACTCCCCCGGCTCGCCGCACTGTTCGCGCTTGACGCGGTCGGCCGCCTCGACGGCCGCCGGGGTGACCTTCCAGGGAAGGCTCCGGAGGATCATCGCGCGGAAGCCCTTGCTGAAGATCGTGTCGTAGTTCCGCGCCAGCTCCGCGCGATCGCGCACGATCGATTCGCCGGCACGGTCGTCGTAGAGCGCGGGATGCCCGAGGAAGGGGAAGCGGACCATGCCGGCCACGGTGGCGCGGTCGCCGTCGAGAATGGCGGCGCGGAGCTTCGCCAGAAACTCCTCCACCTCGCGCCGCTCCTTCCACGCCGCGGCGGAAAGGCGCGACATCCTCGGCGGCACGCCGGCGGCCGGCGTGATGGCCGCGACCGACCAGGCTCCGTCGGCCGAGCCGCGATAGGTCAGCCCAAGCTCCCCCTCCAGCCAGGTCGGCGGCGCGCCGGCACGCCCGGACCACGCCTGGAAGTGGACGATCGCCACCATGCCGTTGGAGTCGGGAAGAACGCGGATCACCGCCGCGCGGAGCGAATCGTCGGCGGCGAGGCGATGGAACTTTTTCGGAGAGAGGGGAATCTCACCGGCGCGGAGATCGGAGATGACCCGCTCCGAGGTGAGCCAGGGGACCGCGATCCCGATCTGTCCGGCCGAGGGGATCTCGGCGCGCAGGGCGGTTGCACAGATGAACGCGACGACGAGCGTTGCGACGGATCGGCGCATGAGTGGGATGATCATCGGTTGCTCGAATGATTGGGATGCATCACCCGGAACGGAACGGGACCGGATGGATGTCGGGATGGCTCGGGAGGACCGGCGGCAATCTATCGCCGGAGCCGGGAATCGTCATCTCGCGTCGCGATATATCCGCGCGCTTTGACGTCACGCGCGGGAGCACGACGGCGGGACCGGAAACGAGCGAGGGGCGGTCTCCGACGCCGCCCCTCGCTCTTCCCCTCATCAACTCATCAGCACACATCGTGTATACCGGCGATGGCCGCCACGACAACGGTCGACTCAGCGATAATCGCGATCGTCCCGTCGGGAGCGATCGTCGTCATCGAACCAGGAGCGGACCTCGTCGCCGACGCGATCGAAGAAGCCGCGGTCGTCGTCGCGATCATTCCGGCCGCCGGAGCGGTAGTCACCCCGCATGTCTCCGTGGGAGCCGTGTCCGCCCGGGCGTCCCTCGCCATCGAACGGGGAGCGGCGATCGCCGGGGGGATAGTCGCGATATCCGCCGCGATCCTGGCCGCCCATGGTCGATCCGCCCACGTTCGATCCGCCGGCGCCGCCGTACTGGCCTCCCCACTGCTGGCTGCTTCCCTGCCGGCCGCCGCCATACTCTCCTTCCTGACCATACCAGCCGCGGCCGGGATCGCCCGGATTCTCTCCACCCTGACCGTACCAGCCCCGGCTCGGGCCTCCCTGATTCGATCCTCCCTGATTCCGGTCGAAGCCGCCACGTCCGGACTCGTCGCGATCGTAGACGCTTCGTCCGTACTGGCTCTGACCGTAGACATTCGGCTCGTGGCCGCCGATGTTCGGCGATCCGGAGCTCCAGCTTCCCTGGCCATGCGAGCTCTGATCCCCCATCGATCCGGCGCCCCGCGTGCGCCCCTGATCTCCCCGCATGCCGCTCCCCTGCATGCCATCTCCCATTTCACGCTGGAGATGACGCTCGAATTCGCGTCGCGCATCCCAGTAGCCCTGATCATATGCCCGGCGCAGCTCTTCGTTCCAGTCGGCGCGCATACATGCCTCCGTACGATTTGATTGAACACATGCGGATGAGCGGGAACGGCCGGTGGCCTTCCCCATGGACGCCGATCCAGGAGCAATATTCGAGCCGGAAGACGGGATGATGCGAGGCGCGGGATGGCCTCCCTTACCCGTCCACCAGATTTCCCACATTGAAGATGAGGGCGGGCTCGGAGCCCAGCACGATCACGAAGCGCGAGGTGTAATCGATCGGGTACTCGAAGGAGAACTCGCCGTCCGGCGCGATCGGGATCGGGAACTGAATCGGGAAGAGATACGTAGGTGGCGCGGCCCCCTGCACCTGTTCCATCGGACCGAGCCCGGCGCGGAGCTCCGCGGCCGGCGGCGCGCCGGTGCGCGTGTCGGTCACGGCCGCCCAGAGCACGAGCGTCCGGCTGGAGCGGCGGATGCCGATATGCTTCACCGTCAGCCGGAGAGGCGATTCGCGGTAGGGGGAGATCTGCCGCAGACGATCGCTGGCGACCATCACGTAGGCGGCATTCCGCTCGCGGTGCACCTCCATTATGTCGGGCGAAAGGGTGGTCTCCGGCGGAGGCTTCGGTGGCGTCCAGCAGGCGCTCGAGATCTCCATGCCGATCAGGGCCGTCAGCAGGGCGGCCGGAAGCGAGATACGCATCATGATCCTGCTCCAAGCTTGGTGTGCGGATGCGTCCGACGGAAACCGGTGGGAGCCGATGGCCTCGGGCGCACCGATCCGTCGATCAATCATGATACCATCCTTGCCGGACATCCGCACACCGGAGGTGCGCCGGCTCGGATGCCGGTTATCTCGGCCCGGTCATTTCAATCCGGCTATTTCGGCGCCGCCATTCCCCGCGGAACATCCGCCTCGAGCTCATCGAGATCGTGGATGGGCGCCGACTCCCCCTCGACCATGAACGCAAGCCACTGGCCCGGATCGATGAAATGGATGAAGGAAAAAATCACTGGCCGACGGGGTCGAGGGGATGATTCCGTACTCGACGACGAACCCCGGCGGCGTGGCCCCACGCGCGGGCGACACGATCGCGATCTCCCATTGCTCGGAAGGCAATCCGGTCATCGTTTCGGTGAGGCTCTCCCCATGAGCAGGAGCGTGTGTCGATCGACGGTGTATCGGATCATGATCGGGGTGAAGCGGATCGGCAAGGGCTGATACCCCGCGATCTTCCGGAGCGAATCGCGCCGGCCCGGGGTATGGACAAGCACGAATGCCCCGGTTCGCGCCCGGTGCGCCTCGAGGATCCCCGGCGGCAGTGCCGTCATCTGTTCGGGAAGCGGGATGGGGGTGGGGTGGCGGCGCAGGAGCTCGCCAGCTCCAGGCCGATCGCCACCATCAACAGGATGGCCGGAAGAGAGAGAGACGCGCCATGATGCGCTCCGGTCGCGGCGGATGTCGGTGTGAGATGCACGCACGGGTCGGGATCCGGTCCGATCTCCCGGCCGAGACCGAGCGACAGGAAGAGAACGACGAACCGGGGCATTGCTCTCACATACGCACGGCAACGGGTCGGCCGCGCCATCCGGCTGAAGCCGAGTGGTACCAGGAGGGAAGGCTGGAAGCTGAGCGTAAGGTTATGAGCGCGATATCAGGAATGCAAGATCGGACGCGCTGAAGAGGCGCGATCGCCATCGTACCCGGTGCCGTACGTCGTTGGAATGAGCGCACGCTGAAGACGTGCGGCTACCGAAGCCTCGAGCTGGAGCTTACCGTGGCATCCATGCGCGCGCTGAAGAGGCGCGATCGCCATCGTACCCGGTGCCGTACGTCGTTGGAATGAGCGCACGCTGAAGACGTGCGCCTACCGAAGCCTCGAGCCGGGGCCCGCCGTGGTATCCATGCGCGCGCTGAAGACATTTCCGTACGGGCGGCCTCCCCGTGGCCGCCCCGCGGGTGCGGATGCCAGGCGCCGGTTCCGATGGGCGGAAGCATCTCCGCGTCACGGTTTCATCCCGCGCCGCTCGTCATCGCGGCGGGTTTCCATATTCGGCCTGGATCGCTCCGATGTCGTAGAGAAGCGCCGGCTCGCCGTCGATAACGAACGCGAGCCGCGTCGTCGAGTTGACGTTATCCACCACCTCGACATCTCCGGTCGACGGGTCGGGCGGATCCATCACCCGTTCGACCGAAAATGCGAGCGGAATCGCTTCGGCAATGGGCTCCACGATCAGCACCGAGGCCTCATCCGGAGGCTTTCCGGTCCGCGTGTCGATCAGCGTGCCGCGCAGATAGAACCGCATCCCGCTCCGGAAGACCGCCAGCTCGTTCGCGGTGAAGCGGAGCGGAGATTCCCGAACCGAGGTGACCATCGGCGACGGCTCCATGACTCGAAGAATCGAATCCTTCAGCCCATACGGCCCGGTCCGGTTTCGATGCGCCTCGACGATCTCCGGCCGCAGATCCTGCAGCATCGAGCGCGACGGATAGCTGCACGCGCTCGAGATCGCGAGGAAGACCACCACGGCCAACGCGATGATGGGAACGGAGATTCGCTGCACGGTCGGGCTCCGGACATTGATGATGGAAGTGCGGACCAATGGTAACCACCCACGAAGCTCGAATGTGACCGACGGCATCCGCGCCGACCGATACCATTTGGACGGTGCGCCGCCGCGCCGTTACTGGGCGCGGAGGCGGTCCATGTGGTACTTCCGGAGCTTCGAGAGCTTCGGCGCGATCACCGCCTGGCAGTAGGGCTGCGTCGGGTTCCGGTTGTAGTAGTCGTCGTGATACGTCTCGGCCGGATAGAACTCGGTGAGCGGCGCCACCTGGGTCACGATCGGATCGTCGTGGACCTTCTCGGCCGTGAGCGCCACGATCTTCTCCTCGGCCTTCCGCTTCTGCTCGTCGTCGTGATAGAAGATCGCCGAGCGATACTGCGTTCCCACATCCGCCCCCTGGCGGTTGAGCGTGGTCGGGTCGTGGATGGTGAAGAAGACGTCGAGAAGATCCTCGAAGCCGATCACCGACGGATCGAACTCTATCCGCACCACCTCCGCGTGCCCGGTCCGTCCGGTGCAGACCTCCTGGTAGGTCGGGTTCGCGGCCTTGCCGCCGGCATATCCGGACTTGACCGAGAAGACGCCGCGGAGCGCGGCGAAGGCCGCCTCCAGGCACCAGAAACATCCACCGGCCAGCGTGGCCACCTCGCGTTGCTGTTCGTTGCTCATCTCTCTATGGTTCCTTGAAGTTCACAGCGATATACGATTGTCGATCCCGCGGCCATGCCCGAAACAGATGTCCCGGCCACGCCCATGCGTGCCGTCGCTCATGCGGAGGGAAGCACGCGGAGCGCGTCCGGAGGCTCCTGGTCGAGCTCGCGCCGGAATGCCTCGGCGCACTCGTCGATGGCGCGGCGCGCGTCCCCGGTCCTGCCGAGCCCCGTCAGCGCGCGGAGCGTGGTCTCCCACGCGGCCTCGCTCGTCGGGTCCTGCTCGATGATCCGGCGCGCGGCGTCCAGCGCGGCGGAATATCGCTCATGCGCCAGATGCTCCCGCGCCAGAAACTCCATCCCCTCCAGGAACGCGTCGCGCAGCACGTGCCGCTCATGATCGCTCCACTCCCGAAAGCGGTCCTCCGGGAGGAAGTCGCCGCCGTAGAGCGCGACCGCCTCCGCGTAGAGACGTCCCCGCTCGCCGGCCGAGGGGGCGCGGCGAGCGGCCACCATCAGCTCCTTGAAGCGGACGAAATCGACCTCGGCATCCGGACCCAGATCGAGGATGTAGGCGCCGCTCTCGGCGCGGAGCGTGGCCGCGGTGCCGGCGCCGCCGGCCAGCGCCTTGCGCAGATGCGAGGCGGCGTTCATCACCAGCGTCTCCACCTTCCGCCCCGGCGCGTCGCTCCAGAGCATCTCCTCCATCTGCTCCACGCTCACCGGACGACGGTGATGCACCAGGAGAAGCTTGAACAGCTCCCGTGCCCGTTTTCTCCCCCAGTCCCTCCCGGTCACCTCGCGCCCGTCCACCATCAGCCGGAGCGCGCCGAGCGTCGTCACCCGGATGCGTGGCTCACGTGGCGAGCGAGCGTCGACGGATGATTCCGCGCGCGCGGTGGCGGCGGACGTCCGCGCCGTGTCAGGACTGGCCGCTCCGGAACTTCCACCAGGGGCTTCCGCCGGAAGCGCGGCGATGCGCGCCACGCGGGCCAGATCCTCCTCCCCCAGCTCGCCGCGCCTCAGATCGCGATCGATCTCCACGCCATCGAAGCGGGCGATCATCTCCCGCACGCGCCGCGCGCCGTCGAGCAGGAAGGTCCGCGCGGCGCACTCCTCCCGCTCCGCGACGTAGCGCGCAAGGCGCCCGGCATCGCCGGCATCGCGCGCCAGCTCCACCAGCTTCTCGACGCTCTCAGCCAGCAGCGCCCCGTGGCCGATGCCCCGCGCGCGCGCCGCGGCGCGCTCCAGCGTGGTTATCGCCGCGTCACGATCGCCGCGACGGCGGTGGAGCTCGCCGATTGCGAGCAGGGCATGGATCTCCTCGGCCGCCGCCCCCACCTGGCGCGTCCGCTCGAGTCCGGTCCGGAGAAAGGTCTCCGCCTCGTCGAGCAGGCCGGCCTCGGTGTGGAGCTCGCCGATTACCCGCTCGGCCTCCGCGGCCATGGCAACGGCGCCGGCGCGCTCCAGCAGCCGGAGCGCCTTCAGGTAGTGCCGCAGCGCGCGCGAACGATCGCCGAGATCCCGATAGACCGAGCCGAGCAGAAGGGTCGCGCGCGCCTCGTGGCGCGGGTTCCCCCCTTCGACCGAGAGGGTGACGGGGCGCATGAACGCATCCAGCGCCCGCGCACGGTTGCCGACGGCGGTGTAGAGCATGCCGAGGTGGGCGAGCGTGTTCCCCTCGCCGGCTGCGTTCCCGAGCTGCCGGTTGATCTCGATCGACTGGAGATAGGCGGAGTAGGCGCGTGGGTAATCGCCGAGGTGGCTGTAGATGCCGCCGATGTTGTGGAGAAGCGTGGCCATGCCGAGCCGGTCGCCGGTTTCCTCCAGGAGCTCGCGGCAGGCCAGGTTCAGCTCGAGCGCGCGGCCGGGATCGCCGAGCGTCTCGCGCACCACGGCGAGGTTGCCGACGGCGCTGATCTCGATCATCCGGTGCCCCGTGGCGCGGCCGATCGCCAGCGCCCGCTCCAGCGGCGCTATCGCCTCGGCGAAGCGTCCCAGCTCGCAGAGCGAGGCGGCCAGGGCCACGAGCGCGTTCCCCTGCTCCTCGGCGCCACCCCGTTCGGTCGCGATCCGCTCGGCCTCGCGCGCAAGCTCGAGCGCCCGCTCGGTGCGCCCTCCCCGCGCCAGCGTGCCGGCCATCGCGTGGAGCGCGATCACCTCCTCGCGCGCGCTCCCGGCGCGGCGCGCCAGCTCGAGCGCCTCGGCGTGATGCGCGGCCGATCGCTCCAGCTCTCCACCAAGACGCGCCAGCGAGCCGAGCACGTTCAGCGCGCTCGACTCCCCCTCGACATCTCCCAGCTCCCGAAGCATGGCACGCGCCCTCTCGGCCGTGGCGGTGGCGCGCTGCGTGGCGCGCTCCATCAGCTCCACCCAGGCAAGCGTCAGCAGACCGCGGGCCACGCCGCGCGCGTAGCCGATCGCCTCGGCGCGCTCAACGGCCATCACCGCCAGTCCGCGCGCCATCTCCGGCACGCGCGAGCGCAGCTGCGCCCCCTCGGCCAGGATCGCGTCGATCTCCTCGCGTCCCATCGCCGATGCGCGCTTGAACCCCGGATGTCGTCTGGTTGCCGCCATGATTCGTGACCGTCGCGACCTCGGGCTCCGACTCGGGCCCTGCTCCCGCGCCGACGCTCCCGGTAGCGTGTATCGCTGTTACCGGATTCCTGTTAAGCCGTTGTTAAGCCGCCCCCGATAGGTTGCGCGCACCGTGAATGCATTCGGGAATTCCCGTCCCGGGACGGGACGGACACGACACAGATCTATCGGCCGGGGCGCCCCGCGGGACGGCGCGCTCCAGGCCCCACGCAAGGAGAGAACGATCATGACACGCACGACCTTCCACCTGCTCATGGCCATGCTGATGGCCGCGCTCGCCCAGGCCACGCTCCCCGAGATGGCGCGCGCGCAGTGGAGCCGCACCGGCGGCCCCGAGGGAGCATACTTCAACGCCGTGGCCGCCGACGATTCGGTGATCATGGCATCGACCGGACAGGCCGGACTGATCCGGTACCACAACGGAGGATGGGAGGAGCTGAGCGCGCCCCGCATCTTCACCTTCGCGCTCGTCCGCCGGATCGCCCTGGCGGGGCTCACCGGCGGCCGGATCCTCCGCTCCACCGATTACGGCGCCACCTGGGATCCCCTGGCCACGACCGGACAGCCGATGGCGCGCAACGGCATGTTCTATCTGTTCCGCCAAGATACGCTTCTTCATTCCGAGGACGGATTGAACTGGATCCCCGGAGGAAAGCTCCCGGCCTCCTATGCCCCGGCCGGCGACGACGACGCGCTCTATCTGCTCGGCGGCGTCGACCGTGACACACTCCTCCGCTCCACCGATCACGGCGCCTCCTGGAGCGTGATGCCGGGCAACCTCCGCTCGATCACCGGCGTCAACCGGACGCTTGCCTCCGGCCACGGCGCGCTCTACCTGTTCGATCATACCCGCACCCTGTACCGGAGCATCGACGGCGGCCAGGCCTGGAGCGCCATCATGCGCGGCCTTCCGGACACCGCCATGATCACCTGGGTGGCCGACGGCGACGGCGCGCTCTGGGCCGGCTCCTACAAGGAGTGCTATCGCCTTGCCGGCGACACCTGGGTGGGCGTCAACGTCCCCTCCCTCGTCTGGACGCAGCCGGTGGCGCGCCCCGAGGCACTGCTCCTCCCGACGCAGATCGGTCCCTACGTGCTCCCGGCCGATGAGAGCGAGCCGATCTCGATCGTCTCCGGACTGCGACGCACCTCGGTGAGCGCCCTGGCGGCCGACGGCGACCTGCTCGTGGCCGGAACCTCGTTCGGCCGGGTCTTCCGCTCCACCAGCGCCGGAGTCTCCTGGGAGGAGGCCGACACCCTCGACCTGCGCCGGCTGGCGTTCGATCGCGGCGCGCTCATCGGCTTCGGCAACAACTCGGCCTGGCGCTCGCTCGATAGCGGCCTCACCTGGGAGCCGCTGGCCGACAGGCTCGACAGCGCATCCGACTTCACCGCCATGGCGGTTGCCGATGGCAACGTCTACCTGACGTTTGCGCGGATGGGAGAAGACGAGCACGGCCTGATCTGGGTCGATGGCGGCGTGCTCCGCTCCACCGATCGCGGCGCCACCTGGACGCGGCGGGTCAACGGACTTCCCACACAGGATGGCGTCACCGTGCCGGTGCGGGATATCGCGGTGAACGGCGCCACGGTCGTGATCGGCACGAGCGCCGGCATCTACCGCTCCACGAACCGCGGAGAGAGCTGGGAGAAGACGACCGCCGGCCTTCCCGACGATACCACGCTCGGCGCCGCGCCGCAGGTGCTCGCCGCCGGAGGCCGCTTCTATCTGCAGTCCGACAACACGATCTACATGTCGACCGACGGCGGCGCGATCTGGGGCTCGACCATGGCCACCTTCCCGGAGATCCGTCCGCTCGGCGTCCGGTTCCAGGAGCTGAACGGCCAGGTGTTCGTGCAGACCTACGACTACACCGATCTCGGCGTCTCCGTGTTCACCCACGTCTTCGACGGGAGCACGTGGCGTTTCGGGACCGGCGAGTTCCCCGGCTTCACCTTCCTGGCACCGGTGGTCAGCTCGGGGGGACGCACGTTCGCCGGCTCGACCGGCTACGGCGTCTGGCAGTACGACGGCCCGGTGGCCGGCGTGGATCGTGGCGATCGTCCGACACGTGGTGGGATC
The DNA here is from genome assembly GCA_048498995.1 of Bacteroidota bacterium. Classification (GTDB taxonomy): domain Bacteria; phylum Bacteroidota; class Ignavibacteria; order OLB7; family OLB7; genus JBEHWX01. Next base: position 3,275 of record JBEHWX010000071.1, on the reverse strand, counting down.
GCGCTCCATCCGAACCCGGCCACGACCGGCGTCACGGCGGCCTTCACCCTGGCCGAGCGCGGCGCGGTGCGGATAGAGCTGGTGGATCTGCTCGGCCGGCACCTCCGGACCGTGGCCGACGCGACCATGGAGGCCGGCGAGCACGCGCTGCCGATCGACCTGGCGGATATCCTCCCCGGAACCTACTTCCTGGAGCTCACCACGGCCGGGGCCGCGCGCATGGACCGGATCGTGGTCCGGTAACGTGGTCCGCCAACGGCGGCCCCGGAGCGGACGGCGCGGCCATGGAGGCGCGCGTCTCCCCGTCCCGCCTCGAAGATGCGCGCCGTGGAGCCCGGGAGGCCGGGTCGCGGATCGGGGGGCGTGCCCGCGTGGCGCGCTCCCCGGCCGTGTTCAGGGAGATTTCAGGAGGATTTCGGGAAGATTCGCGGAGGATGTATCAACGGGTTGCCGCGGCGAAACATGGCTCGGGAAATGCAGGGAGTAAAGTCAACGAGGTCTCGGTTACCGGAGGCGGCAGCGCCCGCGCCGGGGGCCGTGAGAAGTAGAGGATGATTCATGGAGGAGTAGAGCCATGCTGAGCGATCAGAATCAGAACATGAGTCCGCGGGAATACCGCCCGGTCGGTTGCGATATACACGACAAGCTGGAGTCGCTGGCCACGCTGCACCAGCCGGCGGAGATCACCTACACGGGTCCGCAGGGGGTGGAGCACCGGAGCTGTGGCCACATCGAGGATGTCTACACCGAGGGAAAGGCCGAGTACCTCCGCCTGGACGACGGCGAGGTGATCCGCCTGGACTGGATCACGAGCGTGGACGGCCGCTCCGAAGAGCAGCGCTCGTGCGGGTAGGCGGAGAGAACGCTGAATGACGAATGAGTGAAATCGCGATGCCCGCCGAGCGTGGGCTGAGCAAGCTATCGATAGAACGAGCAGGGGCGCCCAGCATGCGGCGCCCCTTGGCGTTTGTGGGAGGATGATCAAAGGCGCGGCAATGACAGGTCATCAGCCCGCGGCACGATGGCAACATGCAACAAGCTACGCTTCACGCCCCACGTCTTAGGACTTTACGCACAAGCACGTTCTTTTCGATATTATGCATTAGTGAATGGTATCCATGAACGGTTCTCAATGTAAAGGAAAGGTCAAAGCGACTATAGCATGTAGCAGTATAGCTCTCATTCTTTAGCTCGCACTTAGACTCGATCACCTTCGAATGGAACTCTGTCAAATCACATTGAAGATCATACTGATGTTGGATCGGCGAATTCCCCTGAAGCAGTAAGCGATCATACAGGTTCACCCGCACAAGAATCCGAGTACCCAATGTCACTTCACAGTGACACGACACAACTTCGACATCATACAGCGAGAAATTTTTCAAGCCTATTGGAATGTCAATCCTGCAGATGTAGCTCTCATAATCCAAGGCAATCCTAGGATCTCCTAAGGCCAATACAAGGCGATCAGTCTTGAAGGGGAAATACCGTTTCTGAAGGCGAGACGAGATTTCCCCGAGGCAGTAGAAGAGAGCCTTTTTACCAAGGCCTAATGATGTCGACAGAACAGGTTCAGGAATACTCATTTTACCGAACTATTCGTTAAGCGCCCCATATTTGTGCAAACCGTCCCCTCAACGACACATACCCTTGCGAGCTCACTATCACATGATCCAGCAGCTCGATATCGAGCAGCCTTGCCCCTTCCACCACCTTCCGCGTCAGCGCCATATCATGCTTCGAGGGCTCAAAGTTGCCGGTTGGATGATTGTGAGCGATGATGATGTTGGCGGCGCCGAGGAGGAGAGCGTTCCGGAAGAGGACTTTACAGTCTACTCGCGCCGCGTCCTGAGCGCCGGAGGCGATTACCTTGTAGCCGATCACATCGTTAGCCACGTTGAGGATGAGCAGCACAAGGTGCTCCTGATCGTCATCGAGGGTAGCGAAGACGGCCTGAAGAATGGTGTGGACGTCGTCGGGGTTGCCGATGGTCTGAAGCTCCATATCACGACTGCGGATGAAATCCAGGCTGATCTTGAGCTTGACGGTCCGGATTGAGCGGCGGTAGATGGTCTCGACCGCGGTGAAGTCTCGTACTGGTGCCGGATGCATGGCAAGATACTCCCTTCAGTGGAAAGTTGCACGAGGGGCGGTGGATGACGGGAGATCCACGGTCTCCGGGCTGTGGTGCCGGAGAACAACGGCCGCAATTTACGATTATCGTAAATATGCCGCAATTGTCGGATGGGATACGATGGGGCGAAGTCCGCTGGCGAATCACGATCCGGCTCGCGTATCTTCCGACCATGATCGACCTGTCGAAAGAATGGACCGGGCCGGAGATCCGGCGGATGTGCGAGGAGTGCGGCATCACTCAGACCGAGCTTGCCCGTATCCTCGGCGTCCGCATCGCGACCGTCTCCGACTGGATTAGAGGCATCGTGAAGCCCCCGCGAACCGCATGCGTGGCGCTGACATATCTGGAGAAGGATCTGAAGGGGGAATTGGTTGTTCCTTCGACGAACAAAACCGTGTGAGATCTCCACGCATAAAGAGCATATTAGAATTTGCAGATACCCTATCATCCACCAGGGAGGACCACCATGGCTCGTCGCACAAATTCCGTCTCGAAGAAGTACGATCGCGCACGAAAGGAAGGCGCCGAAATGACGGGCAAGATCGTTGCGTACTCGATCGTCGGGTTATTCAAAGGTAGCGTTGGGCTATTCCGCATTATTAGACGCTATCTGCAAAAGCGTAATGGCACCTAATCAGTTTACCTGCCATCCTATTCGGCCTTTAGTCTAACAGAATGAGGTGCCGAAGCTAGGAGATGTCGACGCCCGGCCTTGCAGACAATTGTCGGAATCTGGCGCGTGAATGATGGCGCGGCATCTCATGCGAAACGAGCGGTCCGGATCGAAGGTCCCGGGCCGCTCGTTGTCGTTTACGGGTGGCGCCCGAAATGGGGCCAATGCGCGGAGCGGTATCCCCGAGGCGATCCGGCATACATGCGCATGGCGGTGTGCGGGATGTCAATGTAGCGGCGTTCAATTGAACGCCGCTACATTCCCCTGCCAATACGGAACCATCGGCGGGATTTGCCCCCCCCCGCCAATACGGAATCAACGGCGGGATATGGCCCCCTCGCCAATACGGAACCATCGGCGGGATGTGGCCCCCTGCCAATACGGAACCATCGGCGGGATGTGGCCCCCTCGCCAACACGGAATCAACGGGGGGGTTTGCCCCCTGCCAACACGGAACCATCGACG